>NZ_JBHSBC010000032.1:0-94619 GCF_042650425.1 Streptosporangium jomthongense
CAGGGACACGCTCTTCGAGCCACCGGTCGCCGTCACCGCGCCCGGCTTGCCCGGGGCGGTCTCGGTGCTGCCGCCACCGCAGTCGGCGCCGTTGAGCTTGCAGTTCAGCGGTACGGAGTTGGCGCCGCCCGGGGTGCCGAGGAAGCCGAAGCTCACGCTGCTGCCGCTGGAGACGCTGCCGTTCCAGCCGACGTTGCTGAAGGTGATGTGCTGGCCGTTCCTGGTCAGCGTGGCGTCCCAGAACGAGCCGACGCTGACACCGGCGGGCAGGTCGAACTCGACCTTCCAGCTGCTCATGGCGGTGCCGCTGTCGTTCTTGATCGTGTACTTGCCTTCGAAGCCCGACCCCCAGTCGCCGACCTTGACGAAGGTCGCGGTGGCCGAGGCGGCCTGTGCTGGGAGTGCGACCGCCGTCGCCGCCGCGGCGAGGGCCGCCGCGGCGACGAGCGATCCGGCTATGACGCGAAATCTCACGTTAACCTCATGCATTCGGTGGGGGGGTGGCCGTACGGCTCGCGCTCCTTTTTGGGGGGTGCTCCTCTGCAGGCGGCGAGGAGGCGGAGCGCAAGCCGTACGGCGGGTAGGGCGCGGTCCCGGGGCCGCAGGAAGGCCGGGTCCACGCCATGGTTCAGCGCAGGCCGTCGCCCGGCACGCCGAACGAAGAGGCGCCGTCGCTGGTCGTCTCTTGGTTCGCCGTACCGGTCGCGTGCCCGATCTTCCGGTGTTCACCGGTGATGACCGGCTGTACGCCGACCCGCGGAGTCCGGCCGACGGTGTGTTCGGCCCGTGCGGACGCGCGCGGATCGCCCGGGGTGTTCCGCGTGGCCGCGTCGTTACGGCTCACGCTGGTCGAAACGCTGGTCGAAACGCTGGTCAAGGCGATGATGGAGCCGAGATGCCGCCCGTGACCGGTGGGCGGCGTGTTCTCGCGCCGGGTTTGCCGGTGCGCGGGAACCGCGATGGTGACATCCTTGGGCGTGTGCCCGCCCCGTGGCCCCGACCACCGGCCGCAAGGCCGGACGAGGGTGGCGGTGGTGGTGCCACCTGGCGCGAACGCCCCGTGCGGGGAGCTTGCAGCCTCAGTCAGGACGAGTAAGGGAAGGGTACGCCACATGATCGCTCCCTTGACAGGGGAACCTGGGGGGTGGAGTCGTCCGAACGGCCGGACCTTCACATGGTGATGACTGCCGTCTTGGCGTTCTCGCAGCTCGCGATCGATCAAGGCGGTGGGGGGCGCACCATCGTCGTCTCGTCTCCTCATTTCTTTTAGGAAAGTTTCCTAAGAGTTGTCGCGATCGTAGCCTTGACAGAGATTTGCCACAAGGCCCAAAAGCTCAAGGATTCAACGATCCAGCTAGGCACGTTCCAAAATCTGCCCTCCTTTCCGCCTCCGCGCGCCGGTCACTCCTCGCCGAGCACCTGTGACAGCGGTTTGCGGGTGAGATCGGGAACCTCCGCGTCGTGGGCCGCGTAACCGACCGGGAACAGAATGTAAGGGCGCTCACTGCCGGGACGTCCGCAGATCTCGGTCAGGAACGCCATCGGGTTCGGGGTGTGGGTGAGCGTCGACAGACCCATCTCGTGCAGCGCGGCGATGAAGAACCCGCACGCGATGCCGACGCTCTCGTTGACGTAGTAGTGCTTGACCCGGGTGCCGTCGGGGCGGACGCCGTACTTCTCCGCGAAGCAGACCACCAGCCACGGCACCGTCTCCAGGTAGCCCTTGTCCGAGGTGGTCTCCAGGTGGGCCAGGGCCTCGCGCCACTCGGCGGTCAGCCGGCCGCCCTCGTAGTTCTGCCGCTCCTCGATCTCGGCGGCCTCCCTGATCCGCTTCCTGGTCTCCGGGTCGCCGACGACGATGAACTTCCAGGGCTGCTGGTGCGCCCCTGACGGCGCGGTGTTGGCGGCCCTGATCGCCAGCTCGACGCACTCGCGGGGCACGGGCTCGTCACTGAAGAAGCGCACGCTCCTGCGCCGGTCCATGTGCTCGTAGAACCTGCGGCCCCGTTCCACCATCTCGGCCTCGGGGTACCGCGTGGGCCGGTAAGGAATGAAAGGGTGGGAATGCTCGCGTGCCATTTCTCCTCCATCTTTGCCGTATATGCCATATATGCAGGCGTAGTGTGATTGGCAGTCCCAGACTGGGCAACACACCCGCCGTTTCACTGCCAGATCGTCAGTGAAGGGCACGGCGCGCACTTCGGAGGTGGACAGATTGGCAGCCCGGCGGAACGGCCTGGACGAGCTCGACCGCAAGGTGCTCCACCTGATCAGGGAACGCCCGAGGACCGGGCTGCTGGAGATCTCCCGCCTCCTCGGCGTCGCCAGGGGCACCGTCCAGGCCCGCCTCGACCGGATGGTCTCCGACGGGGTGATCACCGACTTCGGCCCCAACCTCTCCCCCCGCGCGCTGGGGTACCCGGTGCAGGCCTTCACCACGCTGGAGGTCGAGCAGGTCTCCAGGGCCGAGATCTCCGCCGCGCTCACCGCGATCCCCGAGGTCCTGGAGGCCCACATCGTCACCGGCCCCGGCGACGTCTGGTGCCGGATCGCGGGCCGCGACCACGAGCACATCCAGGAGGTCATCGACGAGACCCTCACGATCCCCGGCGTACGGCGCAGCAGCACGGTGATCACGTTGTCCACGGTCGTCCCGCACCGGGTCCAGCCCCTGGCCGACCGAGGCTGAGACACCGGTTCCCGGGAACAGCCGGCCCCCGGCGGGCGATCCGGAGGCGGGCATTCCGGCGGCGGAGGCGGACCGCCGAGCCGCCGACCGGGCCGGGGCCAGGAAGGGCTGTGACAGGACGAACGGCGGGCCGCCGCGACGGCCCGCCGTACCGGACTCCGGTCTCAGGCGGCGCTGAACCCGCCGAACAGTGCCAGCGCAAGCCCGAGGGCGACGACCACGTTGACCAGGGTCGCGGCGGCGAAGACCCCGACCGGGCGCCAGCCCGCCTCCCGCAGCGAGGCGACCCTGAACTCCAGGCCGATGCTGACGAAGGCCAGGATCAGGAACCAGACCCGCAGGTCGTTCACCTCCCCGATGACCGCCTTGGCCTGCGTGACGGCGACCGTGCCCTGCCACCAGGTGGCGATCACCGAGGCGGCGACGAAGCCGAGCACGAACTTCGGGAAACGCCGCCAGAATTCGCCGAGACCCGGCCCGCGCGTGCCGGGGCGCCGCTCGACCCGGAAGGCGAAGTAGGCGGTCAGCCCGATGGTCACGACGCCGATCAGCGCGTTCTGGGTGACCTTGACGATGCTCGCCACCGCGAGCGCGTTGTCTCCGACGATCGCGCCCGCCGCCGTCACCGCCGCGGTGGTGTCGATGTTGCCGCCGATCCACGCCCCGGCGACCTCGTCGCTGAGCCCGAACACGCCCGCGAGCCAGGGCAGGACGAAGATCGAGGGCAGCGCGAAGGCGATCACCAGACTCGCGCTGTAGGCCAGCTGCTCACGCCTGGCCTGTACGGCGCCCGCCGCGGCGATGGCCGCGCTCACCCCGCAGATCGAGACCGCGGCCGACAGCAGCGCGCGTAGCCGTTCCTCAAGGCCCAGCCTGCCGCCGAGCCACCAGGTGAACAGGAACACCGAGGTGATCAGCACGATCGCCTGGACGATCGCGGGACCGGCGGCCGTGACGATCACCCTGAGGTTGATCGAGGCGCCCAGCAGGACCAGGCCCGTCTTGATGAAGAACTCGGTCCTGAAACCGCCGGACAGGCGCTCTCGCACCCCGGCCAGGGTGAGCACGGCGTTGCCGGCCAGCCCGATGACGATCGCGTAGACCGGGTACTCGACGGTGGCCGCGATGTTCCCGAGCGGGGTCCCCTTGAGCAGCTCGGGGACGTTCTGGTCCAGATAGCGGGTCGCCGCGGCCAGCAGCAGCACGACCAGGACGCCCGACAGCGCCCATCCGGCGCCGCCCTGACGCCGGGACACGACGTTCGTCTCCTCGATGCTCATCAGGGCACCAGCCCTACGGGGATCACGCCGACGAGGACCAGTGCCAGCAGCACCAGGCCCACGATCGTGGCCGCCCAGTCCTCGTTGACCGCCGTGCGGCCCTCGCTCTCCACCGCGGTCTCCGCGGGGGTCTCCACAGGGGGATCGGTCTCGCTCATCTCACGACCTCACTCGTCGTCCGACGTCACCCCCGAGTCATTTCCATGGTAATTCGATAGGAATTAAAGGTAAAGCGGTACGACGCGTGGCGGTAGCGTGTGACGGGTCACGCAACGTCCCCCTGGAGCACGACCATGTTCTTCGGCATAACCGACATATGGACTTATGTCCTCGGCGCCTTCTTCATCATCCTGTTGCCCGGCCCGAACTCGCTCTACGTGCTCACCACCGCCGCGCAGCGCGGCGTACGCCAGGGATACCGCGCGGCCGCGGGGGTGTTCATCGGCGACAGCGTCCTGATGGTGCTCGCCTCGGCCGGGGTCGCCTCACTGCTGAAGTCGACGCCGATCCTCTTCAACGTCGTCAAGTACGCCGGCGCGGCCTACCTGGCGTGGATCGGCTTCCAGATGCTGCGCGGAGCCTGGCGCTCCTGGCGGACGCCACAGGACGCCCAGGCGGCTCAGGCGGCCCAAGGGGCCCAGGGAGCGCAGGCCGGGCGGACGACGCAGGCCGCGTCCCGGCGCGGTGGGGAGAACCCCCTGCGCAAGGCCCTCGTGATCAGCCTGATGAACCCGAAGGCGATCCTGTTCTTCATCTCCTTCTTCATCCAGTTCGTCGACCCGGCCTACGGCATGCCCGCGCTGTCGTTCCTGATCCTGGGCGTCATCTGCCAGGTGTTCAGCATGCTCTACCTGTCTCTGCTGATCTTCGGTGGAACGTTCCTCGCCGCCCAGTTCAGGACGCGCCGCAAGCTGGCCGCCGGGCTGACCACCGGGGTCGGCGCGCTCTTCCTCGGCTTCGGCGCGAAGCTGGCCACGGCCTCCATGGGCTGACGCCTCCCCGGCCCCGGCGGGACGGCTCGGGCACTCACCCGGCTCGGATACGGTGAATCGCCGTCCGGCACGGGAGTCTCCGTCCCCCGATCCGAGACGGGCGGCGGCCGTCCCCTGGGGAGCGTCATGAGCCATCCGCCCGTCGTCCTGCCCCGCCTCACCGCCCTGGTCCGGCAGGCCGTGCCCAAGCTCCTCGAAGGGGTGGTCGCCCCCCTGGCCGTCTTCTACGCCGCGCTGGCCGTGCTCGGGCTCAACGGGGCCCTGATCGCGGCGGTGAGCTGGGTCTACGCGGGGGTCGGCTGGCGCCTGGTCCGGCGGGTCAGGGTGCCGGGGACGATGGTGCTGGCCGCCATCGCGATCACCGTGCGGGCGCTGCTCGGGCTGTGGAGCGGAAGCGCGGTGGTCTACTTCCTCCAGCCGGAACTGGGCACCATCTGCATCAGCGTGGCCTTCCTCGCCTCGGTGCGGCTGAACCGGCCACTGGCGCAGAAGCTCACCCTCGACTACATCCACCTGCCCTCCGCGGTGCTCAGGCACGAGCGGGTGCGGCGGTTCTTCGCCCGGATCACCCTGCTGTGGGCCTTCGTGCTGCTGGCCAACTCCTCGGTGAGCATCTGGCTCCTGCTGCACGAGTCGATCGGCACCTACCTGCTGGTCCGCACCGGCGTCGTCGCGCTGATCAGCGGTCTCGCCGCGGCCGTCTCCGTCTACGCCTTCCGCCGCGTCCTGCGCCGCCTGCACCACGACCCGGCCCCCGCCTGAGCCTTTCCCTCCCCGCCGGGGAAACCGTCCTCGTCTGAGCCACGAAGACAGGGGCAGGGAGGACCTCATGGACATCGCGGAAAATCCGAAACGCTGGCTCGTGCTGCCCGTCTTCATCCTCGCCCTCGCCCTGGTCGCCGCGGCCGGGGCGCTGGCGGCGGGAGACGCGGGCGGTGAGTACCTCATGCTCGACCGCCCCGCGTGGGCACCGCCGCGGTGGCTGTTCGGTCCCGCGTGGACGGTGCTCTACGTCATGATCGCGCTGTCGGGCTGGCTGGCCTGGTCGGCGCGCGGCCTGACCCCCGCGCTCGGCGTCTACGCCGTCCAACTCGTCCTCAACGCGCTCTGGACCCCGCTGTTCTTCGGCGCCCACCTGTACGGCGTCGCCTTCGCCGAGATCGTGGTGCTCTGGGGGACGATCGTGGCCACCGTCGTCATGTTCCGGCCGATCAGCCGCCCCGCCGCCTGGCTGCTGGTGCCGTACGCGCTGTGGGTCACCTACGCGGGCGCGCTGAACCTGGCCGTCTGGCTGATGAACTGACCCCGCCGCGCGGGATCTCCCGCCGGAACAGGAGGGCGCATGACGAAAGTAGGGGGTCACCACGACCGAACGCGGGATGTGCCGACCGCCCTCTGCTTCCTAGGGTCGAGATGACGCGCCCCTGAGGGGCCCTCAGGGGGCGCTCCCCGAAAGCTCGGGGACTCCCCCTGATGCCCGACATGCGGGCCGCCCGGCACCGTGCTGTGTGCGGTTCCCGACACCTACAGGAGTGCGGCTGTGACACAGGCCATCCTCGACGCCGTCCACCAGGCGATGTCCTCGCCGTGGATCTATCTGGCGCTGTTCGCGCTGGCCATGCTCGACGGCTTCTTTCCCGTGGTCCCCGCGGAGACGGCCGTCATCACGGCCGGTGTCTTCGCCGCCTCGACCGGCGCACCCAGCCTGTGGCTGGTGATCGTGGTCGCGGCACTCGGAGCGTTCGCGGGCGACCACATCTCGTACGCCATCGGGCGCACGACCAACAGCCGTCTGAGGGGCGGAAGGCGCAGCGGCAAGGCGATCGCCTGGGCGGAACGGGCCCTGGCCGAACGCGGCGGGCTGGTCCTGGTCGTGGCCCGTTACATCCCCGCGGGCCGGACCGCGTGCACCCTCACCATGGGCGCCGTCGCCTACCCCCGGCGCTCCTTCGCCCTCTTCGACGCCCTGGCCGCCGTGTCCTGGGCGATCTACTCGGGGCTGATCGGCTTCGTGGGCGGCGCCGCCTTCGAGAACGACCCGATCAAGGGGCTGCTGCTCGGCCTCGGCATCGCCCTGTCGATCACGGCGGTGGTCGAGGTGGTCCGCTTCACCCGGCGGCGCCGTACGGCCGAGCGGCACGAGCGGACCGCGGCCGGGGTCCGCGACTGACCCCTACCTCCTTTCCCCCGCGCCCGCGGGGAGGGAACTCCGTCACCTCGGAGAAGGCCGTCGCTCCGGCCACGAGGCCCTGACGGCCCCCGAGCCCGACCCCGGGGAATTCCCCGGGGAGTCAGGGAGAACCCCGATGGTTCCGGGGTCCGTGCCGCGAGACGCTGCCACTGGTTCACCGGAAGACCCCAACCGGTCGCCTCCTTGAGGTGTCTCGGCCATCTCGCCATGTCTTCATCTGCAGTGGAAGGAGTGCGCATGACCGTGTTGGCCGTCGGCCTGGCGTTGCTGGGATCGCTGTTCTTCGCGCTCGGAGCCGCGTTGCAGCAGCACGAGGCGGCCGGTGCGGAACGACCCACGATCGGCCGTCTGTTCCGGCGCCCGCGATGGCTGCTCGGCGGGCTGTCCATCGGGGTCGGGACCGGCCTGCACGTCCTCGCCCTGAGGTACGGCCCGCTCACCGTCGTCCAGCCGATGGGCGTGGCCAGCCTGCTGTTCGCCCTGCCCTGCGCCGCCGCCCTCGGCGGTCGCAGACCCACGTCCCGTGAACTGTCCGCCGCCGCGGTGATCGCCGTCGGGCTCGGCGGCCTGGTGCTGGTCGTGCCCCAGGGCACCGGAGACCCCCACCTGAGCACGACGGGGGTGGTGGCCCTGCTCGCGGGGGCGGCCATCACCGCCCTGGCCCTGTGGGCGGCCTCCCGGCGGACCTCTCCGGCGGGACGGGCCGGGCTGCTCGCCATGGCCGCGGGCGTGCTCTACGGGGCGACCGCCACCCTCACCAGGGTCCTGGTCTACGGCGACTGGGACCTCTGGCTGGTGCTCGCCGTACCGCTGCCCTGCCTGGTCGCGCTGGTCCTGCTGCAGCACGCCTACGCCGCCGGCCACTTCGGCGTCGCCTTCGCCGCGCTCCAGGTGGCGGACCCGCTCACCGCCGTCGTCTTCGGAGCCCTGCTGCTCGGTGAACCGCTGCCGACCGGCGCGGTGAGCACGCTGACCGCGCTCGCCGCCGCCTGCCTCACCGCCGCGGGCACGGTCGCACTGGCCCGTACGACCCCGCTGTCCCCCAACGTCCGATTAGATCGATGAAGGAGTATCGATGGTCACCTCAGCCGCCCCGATCCTCGCCCCGTCCCCCCTTCCCCAGAGGCCGAGACGGGTTCTGATCGCCACCGACACCTACCCGCCGGACGTCAACGGCACCGCCTACTTCACCCACCGCCTGGCCTGTGGCCTGGCCGGGCGGGACAACGAGGTCCACGTGATCTGCTGCTCCGACGAGGGCCCGGCCAGGACCGAGTCCCTCGACGGGGTGACCGTGCACCGGCTGCGCTCGGCCCCGCTGCTGGTCCACCCGACCATGCGCGTCTCCCTCCCCTCCAGGCTCGACCGGCTGGTACGGCACATCGCCCCCGACGTGCTCCACGTCCAGGGACACTTCGTGGTCGGCAGGGCCGCGATCTCGGCGGCCAGGCGCGGCGGCGTCCCGGTGGTCGCGACCAACCACTTCATGCCCGACAACCTCTTCCAGTTCGCGCACGTCCCCGGGCCGCTGCGGGAGCAGGTCGCCCGGCTGGCCTGGCGCGACTTCAACCGGATCTTCTCCCGTGTCGACCGGGTCACCACGCCGACCAGGATCGCCGCCGGGCTGCTCACCGACCGGGGCTTCACCCGCTCGGTCGAGGCCGTCTCCTGCGGCATCGACCTCGCCCGCTTCCACCCGCACGCCGAGCCCAGGGCGTGGGCGCGCAAGGCCTTCGACCTGCCCGACCGGGACACGGTGCTGTTCGTGGGGCGCCTGGACGAGGAGAAGCGGCTTGAGGACCTCGTCCGCGCGCTGCCGTACGTCCTCAACGAGACCGACGCGCAGATCGCGCTGGTCGGCACCGGCGGGCAGCGGGCGGCACTGGAGCGGCTGGCGCACCGGATCGGGGTCGGCGACCGGGTGATCTTCCTCGGTTTCGTGCCGGACGAGACGATCCCGCAGGTGTACGCCGCGGCGGACGTGTTCGCGATGCCCAGTGTCGCGGAGCTGCAGAGCATCGCGACGCTTGAGGCCATGGCGACGGGCCTGCCGGTCGTCGCCGCCGACGCGATGGCCCTGCCCCACCTCGTACGGCCCGGCGAGAACGGCCACCTGTTCGCCCCCGGCGACGTGCGGGGGCTGGCCAAGCACCTGGGCGACCTGCTGCGCAGCCCGCAGGCGCGCGCCTCCATGGGCGCCGTGAGCCGCTCGATCGCGCTGACCCACGACCACCAGGCCTCCCTGGCCAGGTTCGAGGCGATCTATCAGGAGGTGGCGCGGTGAGCGCGGGCGCCCTGGGCAGGGGCGCCGTCGGCACAGGAAAGGAAAGCGAAGGAACCGTGAAAGAGGAGAACGCGGGCGCACGCGCCGTGTGGCGCTGGCCGGGGGTCGCGGCGGCGCTGCTGGCCGTCGCCGCGACGCTCTACGCGCACGTGGCCGCGGGCCAGGTCGATCCGATGACGACGTTGATCAGCGACTACGCGCTGCTGGGCGCCAGTGCCCCGGCGATGGTCCTCGGCACGATCGCGCTCGCCGTCGGCTCGGTCTGGGTCTCCTACGGCCTGGCCCGGGTGGACCCGGCGCGCAGCGCCGCCGCCCGGGTTCTGTTCCTGGCCGGGGCCGTCGGCCTGCTGCTGACCGCGGCCTTCACCACGGACACCGCCGCCGGGACCCTCTCGGCGGGCGGGGAGATCCACCGCTGGTCGGCGGCCGTGGTCTTCACCGCGCTGCCCTGCGCGGGCTGGCTGCTCGGCAGGAGGTTCAGGAACCCGCTGCTCTCGGTCGTCAGCGCGCTCTCGGTGGTGCTCCTGGCCGCCTTCCTGGCCGCCCACCCGGGCTCGCTGGTCTCCTCCCTCATCGACGGCCCCGGCTACTACGGCCTGCTCCAGCGCCTGCTGGTGCTGAGCGACGCCCTGGTCGTCCTCCTCGCCTCCCTCGGTCTGGGCGGCAGAGGTGAGACATCTCGCGTACCGACCCTCGGGGTACCTACGCTAACGTAGGTTACGGTTCCGTAGTCTGTGAGGGAGAAGACCGCAATGCGCGAGTTCAGCCAGACCGAGCTGTTGCTTGAGCTTGAGCCCGTCGTCGCCGGGGAGCTGGACCGGCATCACAAGGTGGCGAAGGAGTGGTTCCCCCACGAATACGTCCCGTGGTCCGAGGGCAGGGACTTCGACGGCGTGCTCGGCGGCGAGGCCTGGGTCGAGAACGACTCGAAACTGCCCGAAGAGGCGCGCGTCTCCCTCATCGTCAACCTGCTGACCGAGGACAACCTCCCCAGCTACCACTACGAGATCGCCACCGCCTTCGGCCGCGACGCCGCCTGGGGCACCTGGGTGCACCGGTGGACCGCGGAGGAGGCCCGGCACGGCGCCGCCCTGCGTGACTATCTGACGGTCACCCGCGCGGTCGACCCGGTCGCCCTCGAACGCGCCCGCATGTTCCACATGGAGGAGGGGTTCACCAACTCCTACGAGGGAGTGCTCCACTCACTGGCCTACGTCTCCTTCCAGGAGCTGGCCACCCGGATCTCGCACCGCAACACCGGCAGGGCCTCCGGCGAGCCGAACTGCGAGCGGCTGCTGGCCAGGATCGCCGCCGACGAGAACCTGCACATGCTCTTCTACCGGAACCTTCTCGACGCCGCCTTCAAGCTGGCCCCGAGCCAGACGATGCGCGCCGTCACCGACGTGGTGACCACCTTCCAGATGCCGGGGACCGGCATCGAGGGCTTCAGCCGCAAGGCGATGATCATCGCCAACGCCGGGATCTACGACCTGCGCCTGCACATCGACGACGTCCTCATGCCGGTGCTGCGGCAGTGGGCCGTCTTCGACATGAAGGACCTCGACGGCGAGGGCGAGAAGGCCCGGGAGGAGCTCGCCGAGTTCCTCGCCCGTCTGGAGGTCTCCGCCTCCCGCTTCGTCGAGCGCCGCGAGGCCCGCCGCGCCCGCGAGGCCGCCCGCTCCTGAACCTTCTCGCGCCTTCCGCCGAGGGCTCGGGAAGCGGCCCCCGGCGGAAGGACGCGCGGATCAGGACTTCGCCAGGTCCGCGAGCGGGACCCCGGGGTCGGCGAGCCGCTCGGCGTCCACGGCGACGCCCGAGCGGATCAGGTTCTGCACCGGGCCGATGCCGTCGTCCCACAGGTTGACGTGCATGCCCGCCACGACGCGGCCCCCGCTGAGCCAGAAGGCGTAGAAGGCCTGTTCCTCCCGCTCTCCCCTGACGACGACGGAGTCGTAGCCGCCCGGCTCGAACCAGCCGGAGAACTCCATGCCCACGTCGTACTGGTCGCTGAAGAAGTAGGGCGGCCTGTCGTAGACGACCTCCTGGCCCAGCATGGACCTGCCCGCGGCGAGGCCGCCGTTGAGCGCGTTGGCCCAGTGCTCGACGCGGACGCGGGTGCCGTACAGGGGGTTGAAGGCGTTGGCCACGTCACCGGCGGCGTAGACGTCGGGGTCCTCCGTGCGCAGCGCGGCGTCGACCAGGACCCCGTTGTCCACCGGCAGACCGGACAGTACGGCCAGCTCGGCGTTGGGCCGCACGCCCACGCCGACGATCACGACGTCGGCCGGAACCTCCGCCCCGTCGTCGGTCGCGACGGCCCTGACGCGCCCGTCACCGAGGACACCGGTCACCTGACGGCCGAGCCTCAGGTCGACCCCGTGCCGCCGGTGCAGGTCGGCGAAGAAACCGCCCATCTCCGGCCCGAGCGCGGCCTGCAGCGGCACCGGGCGTGGCTCGACGACGGTCACCTCGCAGCCGTACTCGCGGGCCGCCGCCGCCGTCTCAAGGCCGATCCAGCCCGCGCCGACGACGACGACCCGGCCGCCGCCCTTGATCGCGTCACGGAGCCGCTGCGAGTCTCCGAGGTCACGCAGGTAGTGCAGGCCCTCAAGGTCGGCGCCGGGCACGTCGAGGCGGCGCGGAGAGGCGCCGGTCGCGAGCAGCAGCTTGTCGTAGCCGATCTGCCCTCCGCCGTCCAGCTCCAGCCTGCGCGCGCCCCGGTCGAGGTCGGTCACCTGGCTGCCGGACACCAGTTCCACGGAGTGCTCGCGGTACCAGGCCTCGTCGTGGACGTAGACCTTGGCCTGGTCCTCCTTGCCCAGGAGATAACCCTTCGACAGCGGAGGACGTTCGTAGGGCAGTTCGGACTCGGCGCCGACAAGGGTGATCCTGCCGTCGAAGCCCTCCTCCCGCAGGGACTGGGCGGCCTTCGCGCCTGCGAGGCCCGCCCCAACGATGACGTACGTCTGCTCGGTGGTCATGCTCCTCTTCTTATCGGATTACCGCCCCGCTATCGATCAGTTGGCGTGATCCGTCTCCACGGCGGCGTTCCCCCTTATTTCATCACTTGTTGACTTTCTGGTCGCACCGACCTACGTTTACGGGAGAAAGACACTGATCACCGCCCGTGGCCTTGTGGAGGCTCGCCGATGTCCGCCAGCCCGTTGATCCTGCCGTTCTCCGACATCGGAGCGGAGGCGCTCCCCCTGGCCGGCGGCAAGGCCGTCAACCTCGGCGTGCTCACCAGGGCCGGTTTCCCCGTCCCGCCCGGGGTCTGCCTCACCACACGGGCCTACCGCGCGGCCACCGAGGGGGCGGGCCTCGGCGACGTGCTCGACGCGCTGGCCACGACCCCCGCCGGGGACGTCACGGCCCTGAACGAACTGGCCGCCAGGGCCCGCGCCCTCGTGCTCGCCGCCCCGGTGCCCCCCGAGGTCGCCGAGGCCGTACGGCACGGCGTGCGCGGTCCCGGCGGTCCCTCCGGCCCGGTCGCCGTGCGCTCCTCGGCGACCGCCGAGGACCTGCCGCACGCCAGCTTCGCCGGGCAGCAGGACACCTACCTCAACGTGGTGGGCGAGGAGGCCGTGCTCGACGCGGTCAGGCGCTGCTGGGCCTCGCTGTGGACCGACAGGGCGGTCGCCTACCGGGCGGCCAACGGCGTCGACCACCGGTCCGTCCTGCTGGCCGTCGTGATCCAGGAGATGGTCTCCTCCGAGGTCGCCGGGGTGATGTTCACCGCCAACCCCGTCACCGGCAGGCGGCACGAGGCGGTGATCGACGCCAGTCCCGGGCTCGGCGAGGCCGTGGTCTCCGGCTCCGTCAACCCCGACCACTTCGTGGTGGACGTCGCGACCGGCCGGATCACCGGGCGGCGCCCCGGCGACAAGCTGCTGGCCGTACGGCCGCTGCCCGGGGGCGGCGTCGAGCATGTCGGCCTCGGGGACGGGACGGGGTCGGCCTGCGTCACCGACGACCAGGTCAGGGCGCTGGCCGCGCTGGGCGGGCGGGTCGAGGAACACTACGGGAGCCCGCAGGACACCGAGTGGGCCATCGACGCCGACGGCGCGCTGTGGCTGACCCAGTCGCGCCCGATCACCACCCTCTTCCCCGTCCCCGAGAGCGCCGCGGCGCGGGCGGAGGGCGGCCCCCGGATCTACTTCTCCTTCAGCGTCGCGCAGGGCGTCTACGCGCCGTTAACCCCGATGGGCGTCTCGGCCTTCCGGCTGATCTCCTCCTCGATCTCGGCGCTGGCGGGGAACCCCGTGGCCGACGTGACCGCCGGGGCCCCGCAGCTGACCGAGGCGGCCGGGCGGCTGTTCCTCGACGTCACCGGCGTCATGCGCGGACGGGCCGGTCGTGCGGTCGTGCCGCGCCTGCTGGACGTGATGGAGGCCAGGTCGGCGGTGGTGCTGCGCGGTCTGTTCGACGACCCCCGTTTCGGGGTGACCCGGCGCTCCGTGCTGCCCGCGCTGCGGCGGGTGCTGCGGATCGCGCGCCGCTTCCGCGTCCCCTCCAACGTCGTGCGGGCCGTGCTGAACCCCGGGGCCACGCGGGGGCGGGTCGAACGCCTCAGGTCACGGCTGCGGGCCGAGCTGGCGCCGCTGCCGGAGAGCGCCACCCCGCTTGAGCGGCTCGACCGGGTCGAGCGGACGCTGAGCGCGCGGACCGTCCCCCTGCTTCCCCACGTCGTGCCCGGCCCCATCGCCGGGTTCGCCATGCTGGGCCTGGCCGCCCGTCTCCTGGGCGGGCGGGCCCGGCCCGGGGAGCTGACGACCGTGCTGCGCGGGCTGCCGCACAACGTCACCACCGAGATGGACCTGGCCCTGTGGCGGCTGGCGGGCCGGATCAGGCGGGACGCCGACGCCGCCGCCCTGCTGCTCACCGTCCCCGCCACCGACCTGGCCCGGCGCTTCCACGACGGGACGCTGCCGCGGACGGTCCAGCGGGAGCTGCGGGAGTTCCTCGCGGTCTACGGCGTCCGCGCGGTCGCCGAGATCGACCTGGGGGTGCCCCGCTGGTCGGAGGACCCCACGCACGTCCTGGGCGTGCTGGCCAACTACCTGCGCCTGGACGACCTCTCCCAGGCTCCCGACGAGGTGTTCGCCAGGGGCGCCGCGGAGGCGGCCGTCATGATCAGGACACTCGCCGCCCGGGCCGGTGGCCTCCGCGGGCCGCTCGTCCGCTTCGCCCTCGGCAGGGCGCGGGCCCTGGCCGGGCTGCGTGAGCTGCCCAAGTTCCTCGTGGTGACCGTGCTGGCCGCGATGCGCGCCGAACTGGCCGCCGTCGGGGCCGAACTGGCCTCCCGCGGCGTCCTCGACTCCCCCGGCGACGTCTTTTTCCTGACGATCGGCGAGGTCAGGGCCCTGCTGTCTGCCCCGCCCGCCGACCCCGCCGGTTCCCTGGCGCTCGTCGCGGAACGGCGCGCCCAGGCGGACCGGGAACGGCTGCGCAGGCACCTGCCCAGGGTCGTGCTGTCCGACGGCACCGAACCCGAGGCCGTCGCCACGGCGGAGCCGGTCGACGGCGCGCTGACCGGGACCCCCGCCTCGGCGGGGACGGTGACCGGGACGGCCAGGGTCGTCCTCGACCCCGTCGGGGCCCACCTCGAACCCGGGGAGATCCTGGTCTGCCCCTCGACCGACCCCGGCTGGACGCCGCTGTTCCTCACCGCGGGCGGCCTGGTCATGGAGATGGGCGGGGCCAACTCACACGGCGCCGTGGTGGCCAGGGAGTACGGCATCCCCGCCGTCGTCGGCGTCGCCCACGCGACCGAGCACGTCGTCACCGGCCTGCGGATCACGGTCGACGGCACCTCGGGAACGGTGACCACGACCTGAGGCGACCTGAGGCTCATCCGCGCAGCACCTCCGCACACCACCCGAGGCCCGTCACGGCCCGGTCGACCAGCGCCTGGTCGGCGAACTCGTCCGTGCCGAGCAGGCCGAGCAGGGCGAAGGTGTCGGCGGCGTAGGCGGTGATCGTCCGCTCGTCGGCCGGTTCGCCCCCGGCCTGGCCGTACCCCGCGAGCAGCGGCCCCTCCAGCAGGCCGTAGGCCCTCATCCGGCCGAGTTCGGCGGCGGGGTCGCCCATCGTGCAGTTGGACAGGTCGAGCACCGCGACGAGGTCGTCCCCGTGGAAGCACAGGTTCTCCCTGCGCAGGTCCATGTGGAGCAGCCGCAGCGGCGCCCGCCCGGCCCGCTCCCCGGCCACCGTCGTGGCCGCCTCGACGAGCGCCCGGTGCCCGTCGAGGGGGACGCGGGCGGCCAGCGCGCCCACCCGGATCTCGATGCGCCTGGCCATCGCCTCCGGGGCGCAGTCGGCGCCCAGTCCCGCGCGCCGGGACGCCGGGACGTCCGCCGTGTGGACGCGCGCCAGGACCTCACCGAGGCGGCGCAACCGCGTTTCGCCGAGTTCGGCCGCTCCGTCGTCGGGGACGAGGTCCAGGAGCATCCACGACCGCTCCCCCTCACCCCGGGCTCGCCGCCACCCCCTGAGACCGGCGACGGGCACGCCCGCCCGGGCGAGAACCCCGTGCGCCAGGACCTCGCGTTCGAGGACGGCCCCGAAGTCGACCGTCCCGTCGTAGGCCGTCGGGGTGACCTCCCGCAGCGGCACCCTGAGCACGAACCGCCGTTCGCCGTCCGCCTCGACGAGCAGCGCGGCGTAGTCGGCGCCCCGGCGCCAGGGCGAGATCACGCACCCCGGCGGCAGCCGGTCGGCCAGCTGCCGGGCCATCCGCCCGGCGAGCCGTTCCTCGTCGGGAATCTCCAGACCGCGCAACACGACATCCCCCCTGTCCCCGTTCCCCGCCCGATTGTAAGAATCGGCTCGGTGGGTCGCCTCGGGAAAGGACCGTCACGTGTCCCGTGATCGGATCGCCGTGCTCGGCGAGTGTGTCGCCGACGCCTTCGTCACCGGTACGGCGCCGGGAGGCGGGCTCGCCCTGCGGGTCCTGCCCGGCGGCGGTCCCGCCAACACCGCCGTGGCCCTGGCCCGTCTCGGCACGCCCGTCCGCTTCCTCGGGCGGATCTCCCGTGATCCCTTCGGGGAGCTGTTCCGCGCCCACCTGGACGCCTCCGGCGTCGATCTGACCGGCTGCGTGAGCGCGCAGGAGCCCAGCGTCCTGGCCGTCGCCACCCTGGACGAGGCGGGACGGGCGGCCTACTCCTTCCACGCCGAGGGAGCGGCCGACTGGCGGTGGAGTGCGGCGGAGCTGACCGGCGAGCGGGTCGGCGACGCCGTCTGCCTGCACACCGGCTCCCTCGCCCTGGTCCACGACCCCGGAGCGGGGCGGATCGAGGAGCTGCTCGCGCGGGCCGCCGCCGGGGCGACCGTCTCGATCGACCCCAACGTACGCCCCGGCGTCGTCCCCCTTGAGCGCTACCGGGAGGCGATGCCCCGCTGGTGCGCGCTGGCCGACGTCGTCAAGCTGAGCCTCGACGACCTGGAGCTGATCCGCCCCGGTGAGACGGCCGAGCGCGCCTGCGACGCCTGGCACGCCGCGGGTGCCCGGCTGGTCGTGGTGACCCTCGGTCCCGGGGGCGCGCTCGTCTCCCTGGACGGCCTGCGCGTGAGGGTGCCCGCGCCCGCCGTACGGGTCGTGGACACCGTCGGGGCCGGTGACTCCTTCACCGCCGCGTTCCTGCACCGGCTGCGCGCGGACGGCCTGCTCGGCGGGCGGCTCGACGCCCTCGACCTGGACGCGGCCGGGCGGGCGGCGGCCTTCGCGGCCGGGGCCGCCGCCCGCACCTGCTCGGTTCCCGGAGCCGACCCTCCGTGGGCCGGTGACCTGTGAGCCCCGCTAGCTCCTCGGTCCCGTGGAGAGGGCCTCGGCCCGTTCGCGCCCGCCCGGCAGCAGGCGGGCGAACCACTCCGAACGGCTGGCGATCAGCGGCCCGAACAGCGCGAGGATGAGCACGTATCCGGCGATGAACGGCGCGAGCCTGCCGTCGAGCCCGGCGGCCACGGCCATGGTCGCCAGGACCAGGGCGAACTCCCCTCGGGAGAGCACGGTCAGTGAGATGTTCACCGCCTGTGTCGCGCCGAAGGAGTTCATCCTGGCGGCCAGTGCCCCCGCCGCCACGTTGAACACCAGGGTGAGCACGACCGCGATGGCGACGGGCCAGGCGACGGAGAGCATGTCCCCGGGCTCGATGGACAGGCCGAACGCGAAGAAGAACAGGGCCGCGAAGGCGTCCCTGAGCGGATGGACGAGCCGGCGGATGCGCGGCGCGGCCTTGGTCGAGCTGAGGATCAGGCCGATCATGAAGGCCCCGATGGCGTCGGAGACGCCGAGTTCCTCCGCGACGCCCGCGGTGAGGATCGCCAGTCCGGTGAACATCACCACGAGCAGCTCGTCGTCCTTGGTGGTCACGAGCCTGTCGACCAACCGGGTGCCCCACCTGGCCAGCGCGGTCAGCGCGATCAGGAAGGCGAAGGCCTTGCCGAAGGAGAGCGCGGCGGCGGCGAAGGAGTCGGCACCGCTGAGCACCGGCTGCAACACCGCCAGGTAGAGGGCGAGGAAGATGTCCTCGACCACGATGATTCCCAGGATGAGGCGGCTCTCCGGGTTGCCGATCCGCCCGAGGTCGACGAGCAGTTTGGTCGCGATGGCCGAGGAGGAGATCCCGACCACCCCGGCCAGGACCAGCGCCTCCCTTGTCCCCCAGCCGAGGGCGAACCCGAAGATCAGGCCTCCCCCGACGTTGAGCAGGATGTAGACGGTCCCGGCGAGCGCCAGCCTGCTGCCGCCCGCGATGAGACTGTCGAGGGAGAACTCCAGGCCGAGGTAGAACAGCAGGAAGATCAGGCCGAGCGTGGCGATGACCTTCAGGTCGGCCGGGTTCTCCACGAGGGCGAGCCCGGGGGTGTGCGGCCCGAAGATGATGCCCGCGAGCATGAACAGGGGGATCGTCGGCAGTCCGATCCGGCCGCCGAGCCTGGCGATGATCCCGGCGGCGAGGAAGGAGCCGCCGAGGGCGATGAGAGCGTCACCCAGTGCCACGGTGGCCTCCTTCCGGCCTGATTCCGGGCATGGTGAAAGCGCATTCGTAGAACATGAAAAAACCTCCGTCGGACGATCTCGATCTGGTGCGTCAGAGATCGCCGGACGGAGGCGCCCGAGGTTCGGACGGGCCGTGTACGGCCCGCGTGACGACGGTGACGGGCGGCCGGGGGCGCAGCCACACCACCCGTGCCGGACCGGCGTGCCGGACCGTGGGCGGAGGCAGGCCGTGCCCCGCCTTGTACGGCGAGGCCGGGGGCAGGATCGCGCCGCTCGCCAGGGCCACGGCGACGCCGGGTTCGTGGCGTAGCCCGTGGTGCGCCTGGAGCGGCGCGTGGATGACGGTGAGCAGAACGAACAGAAGGGAGGCGACCGTACCGACGACCCTCTTCTGCAAACCGGACCCTAACCCTGAGGCGAATTGTTCGTTATTTTATCATCTGTCACCGTCGTTTCCCGGGCCGGGCGCCACGACATCAGGTACGCCCGCTGCCAGAGGATTTCGAGCGGCCCCCGCTCGAAGCGGCGCAGCCACAGCGTGGCCAGCGCCATGAACACCGCGCAGATGGCCGCCCAGGCGGCGACCGTCCACCACGGCCGCAGTCCCTCGAACCGCGTGGCCAGGCCGAGCCCCCAGCCGTAGCAGAGCACCGCCCCCGCCAGGTTCTGGAAGACGTAACAGCTCAGCGCAGTCCTGCCGACGGCCGTCAGCCCCCGGCGCATCCGGCCCTGAACGTCCCCCGCCCTGAGCGCGACCGTCGTCACCAGCCCCAGCAGGCCGAGCGCGACCAGCGGCGGCAGCAGGTAGCGGTCGACCAGGAACCAGCCCTCTCCGGAGAAGGCCGTCAGCAGGTTCAGCGGCGCGCCGACGCCGAGCCCGAGGACCATCAGCCTGCGCCGCAGGACGGCACCGCGTTCCGAGTCCTCGAAGACCCCCGCCCGCACCAGGCGGGAGCCGAGCAGGAACAGCACGACGCCCAGCGGGACGATGAACACGGCTTCGAAGCGGTAGGTGCCCATGTTGACGATCCTGGCGGTGACCTGGTCGAGGTAACCGCCCTCGGCGAACCGTCTCGACGGCGCGGCCCCTGAGGACAGACCGGCGACGCCGTACAGGAGGGCGAGGGTGACCAGGCCGATCACGGCGGTGAACACCGTCCCCGTCACGATCACCCAGGCCCTGACCACCCGGTCGCTCCTGCCGATGAGGAAGGCCACCAGGACCGAGACCACGGCGTAGCCCATGAGTACGTCGAACTCGAAGATCAGCACGTAGTGGAGCAGTCCCTCGACGAACAGCAGCGCCGCCCGCCACAGGTACCGGCCGGGCCAGGTGACGCCACGCCGTACGGCCGAGCGGTACTGCAGCTCCATGCCCACCCCGAACAGCAGGCTGAGCAGGGCCAGGAACTTGCCGTTGGCCAGGAAGTGCAGGAAGGTATCGGCCGCCCCGCTCCCGGAGAGGGCGTCCATGACCCCGGCCGGCCCCAGGGGGTCGGTGAAGATCCAGATGTTGGTGCCGAGCGTGCCCATGATGGCGATGCCCCTGAGCACGTCGAGCACGTCGATGCGTCGCGTCGTCACCCTTCAACGATCGCCGTCCTCGGCCCGCGGGACATCGTCGCGCGGACCCATCCGTCGGCTACATCGATCTATGTAGCCTCTCCCCCGCTGGGGCGATCTCTAGACCGACAAATCCAGATATGTCGCCCTTCAGAGGTGTTCGGCGAGGAACTCCGCCGTGGCCTCGACCGCCCGGGTGACGCAGGGCTCGACGTCGTAGAGGTCGGTGTGCCGCCGGGCGTCCACCCAGACGAGCCGCTTGGGCCCCTCCATCCGCCGGTAGACCTCCTCGGCGCCCTCCGGGGAGCTCATCCGGTCGATCACCCCGTGCACGACCAGGCCCGGCGTCGGGGCCAGGAAGTCGGCGCCGGTCATGTCGTCCACGGTGAGCAGCTCACCCAGGGAGGCCCTGGTGACCCGGTTGCGCCAGTGCGGGCAGGCGCCCCGCCTCGTGCCGTAGTAGTCGAACGGCTCCGGCCCCGGCATGGCCGCCTCGCCCTCCTGCGCCACGGCGGGCAGGTACTCCACCTCCCCGCCCCGGTCCTGACGCTCCATGACCTCGGCGTGGCGGGCCAGCGCCTCCCGGTAGCCCGCCCCCATCGTGGCGCGCGTGCCGTACGGATTGCCGTAGGACCCCGCGATGCCCGCGAAGGCCCCGACCCGGGGGTCGAGGGCGGCGAACCTGAGCGCGTAGCCCGCGCCGAGGCAGATCCCGACCGCTCCGATCCGGCCGCCGTCCGCCTCGGGACGCGAGCGCAGCAGCGAGACCGCGGCCCGCAGGTCGCGCAGCTTGCCCTGCGGATCCTCGTGCCCGCGCGGCGTGCCGCCCGACTCGCCCCAGTTGCGGTGGTCGAAGGCCAGCGTCACGTAGCCGGCCCCGGTCAGCGCCTCGGCGTAGCGGCCGGCGACCTGGCCGCGTGTCCCGGTGAACGGCCCGGTCAGCACCAGCGCCGGACGCGGCCCCGGCCCCTCGGGCACGCGCAGGTCACCGACGAGTGTGATCCCGTCGGCCTCGAACTCAACCCTCTCGCTCATGCCCCCAGACTGTACGGCTCCGCGAACGTCCCCGGCCCTCGGCCGTACGCGCCGAGAGCCGGGGACGACGGCTAGGAGTCGAACCCGAGACCCATCTTGTCCAGGGTGCGCAGCCAGAGGTTGCGACGGCCCTGGTGGAGGTCGGCCTGGGCGATCGACCAGCGGGTCATCTGGATCCCGGCGGAGCGGACCGGCTCCGGCGGGAACGGCAGCGGCTTCTCCCTGACCATCCGCAGCTCGGTCCGCTCGGTCGATTCGCCGCCGAGCAGGTCGAGCATGACGTTCGCCCCGAACCTGGTCGCGCCGACCCCCATGCCGGTGTATCCGGCGGCGTAGGCCAGGCGTCCGCCGTGCGCGGTTCCGTAGAAGGCGCTGAAACGGCTGCAGGTGTCGATGACGCCGCCCCACCGGTGGGTGAAGCGCAGCCCCGACAGCTGCGGGAAGGTCGTGAAGAAGTGCTCGGCCAGTTTGACGAAGGTCTCGTCGCGCTGTTCGTACTCCGGCTTGATCCTCCCGCCGTTGTAGTAGACCGCGTCGTAGCCGCCCCAGAGGATGCGGTTGTCCGAGGTCAGCCGGTAGTAGTGGAACTGGTTGGCCGAGTCTCCGACGCCCTGCCGGTTGTGCCAGCCGACCGATGCCAGCTGCTCCTCCGACAGGGGCTCGGTCATCAGCGCGTAGTCGTAGACCGGCACCAGGAAGTGCTTCAGCCTGCGCAGCAGTGGCTGGAACACTCCGGTGCCGAGCGCCACCTTCTCGGCCCTGACCGTGCCGTGCGGGGTGAGCAGCTCCATGTGCGTCCCGGTGTCCCGCATGTGCCTGACCGGCGTGCGCTCGTGGACGCGCACGCCCAGTGAGAGACAGGCCTGCCTGAGGCCCCAGGCCAGCCGGGCGGGGTCGAGCATGGCGCAGCCGTCACGCTCCCAGTGGCCTCCCACGTAGGTGGGCGAGTTCACCTCCGCCCTGACCTGGTCCTGGTCGAGGACGTCGAAACGGACACCCAGCTCCCTGGCGACCTCGACGCTCTGGTGCATCTCCGCGAGCTGCCACGGCTCGGTGGCCACGTGCAGCTCCCCGGTCCGCTCGTAGCCGCAGTCGATGCCGTACCTGGCGACCGTCTCGCCGAGCTCGTCGAGGTTGGTCAGTCCCATGTGTTCGAGGAGGGCGATCTCCTCCGGCCAGCGCTCAAGGCCGTTGGCGATGCCGTGGGTGAGCGTCGCCATGGCGAATCCGCCGTTACGACCGGACGCCGCCCAGCCGATCTTCTTTCCCTCCAGCAGGACGACGTCCAGCGACGGGTCCCGCTCCTTGGCCATCAGGGCCGTCCACAGCCCCGAGAAGCCACCGCCGACCACCGCGAGCCCGGCGGTCGTGTTTCCGAAGAGCCGCGGCAGCGGCTCGGGTTTCGCCGGACTGTCGAGCCAGTACGGCTTGCGCTCCGCGTCAGCAAGAGCCTTCAGCGGATCCACAAATCTCACTTCCCTACGGTGAGTCAAAGAGTCTTTGTGTGTGTCGCGGGGCCTTGGGGGCCACGCGCGGGTTCCCCCCGCCTGAGTCCGATCTCGCCTCCCTGTTCTCTGTCGAGGATCCTGATGCGCCTGAGCCCGTGCCACCGGCGGCGGCACGGGCTCAGGCGACGGTCAAGTGCGGCGGCGGGCGGTCACCGTGTTGACCACGGCGATCACGACGCCTACCGCGAATATAAGCGTTCCCAGGATGTTGACCTGCGGCGGGATGCCGATCCTGGTGGCCCCCCAGATCCACAGCGGGAAGGTCTCCATGGCCCCGCTGGTGAACTGGGTGATCACGAAGTCGTCGATGGACAGCGCGAAGGCCAGCAGCGCGCCGGAGACGACGCCGGGCAGGATCATCGGGAACGTCACCCGCCAGAAGGTGGTCCAGGTGGAGGCGCCCAGGTCCCTGGCCGCCTCCTCGACCGACCTGTCGAGCCCGATCACCCTGGCCCGCACGGTGATGGCCACGAACGACAGCGAGAACAGCACGTGCGCCACGACCACGGTCCAGAACCCGGTGTCCACCC
Source organism: Streptosporangium jomthongense (assembly GCF_042650425.1). NCBI lineage: Bacteria > Bacillati > Actinomycetota > Actinomycetes > Streptosporangiales > Streptosporangiaceae > Streptosporangium > Streptosporangium jomthongense. The sequence goes on from NZ_JBHSBC010000032.1 coordinate 23,077, forward strand.
CGGCGCTGACGAACAGCGACAGCAGCGAGGCGCCCATGACGAGCTCGGGTGAGGCGATCGCGGCGAACAGCACCAGGTTGGTCGCGCCCTGCCCGCGGAAACGGTGACGGCCGAGCGCCAGCCCCATGAGGGTGCCGATCACCGTGGTGATCAGCGTGGCGAGCAGGGCCACCTGCAGTGAGTTGCCCACGGCCCCGATCAGCTCGGGATAGTCGCCCAGCCTGCCCCACCACCTGAGCGTGAAGCCCTGCCAGGTGACGTTCGACTTGCTCGCGGTGTCGTTGAACCCGAAGACGATCATGACCACGATCGGCAGGAACAGCCAGGCGATGACCAGCCAGACGTAGCCCCACAGCAGCCGCTCGCCGAGCCTGACCCTGGGCACCCTGGACTTCGTGATCTCCGGTGCGCTCATCGGGCCGCCGCCTCCAGCACGTTCTCGGTGCCCAGCGCCCTGGCGTAGGCGAAGATGCCGACCAGCATCACCGCCATCAGCGTGAACGACAGCGCCGCCGCGGTCGGATAGTCGGCGTTGACGAGATACTCGGTCTGGATGATGTTGCCGATCATCGTGTTGGCCGGGCCGCCGAGGATCCCGGCGTTGACGTAGTCGGCGGTCATCGGGACGAACGTCATCAGCACCCCGGCGAAGACCCCGGGCAGCGAGAGCGGCAGCACGACCTTCGTGAAGGCCTGGCTCCTGGCCGCGTAGAGGTCCTGGGCCGCCTCGACCACCCGGGGGTCGATCCGTTCGAGCGCCACGTAGATCGGCAGGATCATGAACGGCAGGTAGTTGTAGACCAGGCCGCCGATCACCGCGACCGTGGTCTGCAGGACGTGGAAGTCCTGGGCCACCAGGCCCATCGCCTTCAACGGCGACAGCAGCAGGCCGTCGTCGGCCAGCAGGAACTTCCACGAGACCGTGCGCAGCACGAACGACACGAAGAACGGCAGCAGCACCAGCAGCAGGTAGGTGGACTTGCGGGAACCGCCCCTGAAGGCGATCCAGTACGCCACCGGATAGGCCATCGCGATGGAGACGGCCGTGCCCACGAGGCCGTACCCGACCGAGCGCAGGAACTGCGTCTGGTAGCGCGTCAGGGCGTCGCCGTACACGGAGAAGTCGAAGGTCTGCACGAAGCCGTTCAGGATGTCGCCCTCCTGGGTGGAGACCGAGGCCATGAAGACCATCGGCACCACCAGGAAGATCAGTAACCACAGACCGCCCGGCAGGATGAGCAGGTAGGGGGTGAGGCGCTTCACCGGGGCTCTCCGTCAGCCCTGGGTGATCGGCTGGAAGATGGACTCGAAGGTCTTCTCCTTGGCCCCGTCGAGGGTCACGTAGGAACGCAGCCTGGCCATGTCGGCGTCCGAGGGGTAGATCATCGGGCTGTTCGCCAGCTGTTCGAGCGCCGCCTTGTCCTCACCGGACTGCTTGGCCGCGTCGGCGAGGACCAGGTCCTTGGTCGCCGGGACCGGCGTGATGTAGTTGATGGCCTCGACCAGGGTCGTCGCGATCTTGGGCTGGTAGACGTAGTCCATGTACGTCAGCGCGTCCACCGGGTTCTGCGCGGTCCTGGGAATGCACATGTTGTCGGTCCAGATCGTGCCGCCCTCCTGGGGGACCACGAACTTGAGGTCCTTGCCCTCGGCGACCTGCTGGAAGATGTCGCCCGACCAGGCCATGGTGATCCACACGTCGCCCCTGGCGAGCGCGTCCACGTAGTCGTTCTCGTAGTACTTGCGCACCAGCCCCGCGTCGCGCTGCGCCTGGAGCCGCTCGGCCGCCTTGCGCCAGTCGGCCTCCGTCGAGGTGTCGGGGTCGATGCCCAGGGAGAACAGCCCGACGTTGGCGATCTCCTCGCTGTCGGTCATCATGCCGACCTTGCCCTTGTACTTGGGGTTCCAGAGGTCCTCGACGCTCTTGACCTCGTCGACGTACTTGGGGTTGTAGGCGATGCCGGTCAGCCCGACCGTCCACGGGATCGTGTGGGCGTTGCCCGGGTCCCACGTCGGGTTCTTGACCTTCTGCGCGGCGTTGGCGGCGAAGTTGGGCAGCTTGGAGTGGTCCAGCGGGGCCAGGTAGTCGAGCTGGATGGCCCGGCCGAGGTGGATGCCGTTGGTCAGCACCATCAGGTCGTGGCCGATGTCGTTGCCCGCGGCGAGCAGCGGCTGGATCTTGCCGAAGAAGGACGGGATCTCCTGGATGACCTCCTTGTAGGAGACCTTGATCCCGGTGTCGGCGGTGAACATCTCCAGCGACGGGTACCTCTTGCCGTCCTTGTCGATGTACAGCGGCCAGTTGGCGAACCGCATCGTCCCGTTGCGCTTCTTACCGGTCCAGAAGTCGGCGACCGCGTCCTTCTTCGGTGTGGTCACGGGCTTCTTGCCCTGGATGCCGCAACCGGCCAGGGCGAGCCCGGCGGCCGAGAGCCCGGCCAGACGCAGGGCGTCGCGGCGGGTGACCGAGCGGTTTTGCGTCAGGCCCCGCAGCAGGGCGGGGTTGGAGCGGGGGTCCATGGCTGTGGTCAACGTCAACTTCCGATCACGTACGAGTGGCGTGCCTGCCACGACAACCAGACGGCCTCGCCACGCTCGGCCGTGCTCGTGCTGTCGAGCGCGTTCTGCTGGAAGACGGTGATCTCGGCGCCGTCGGCGAGGCGCACCGTGTAGCTGTTGTAGAGCCCCAGGTAGACGACCTCGGAGACGGTGCCGCGCACCGCGCTGAGGTCGCCCTCCGGCTCCCCGGCGGAGATCGTGATCTTCTCCGGGCGCACGGTGACCGCGACGCGGTCCCCCGTGACGTGGGCGTCCCCCTCGACCAGGACGCGCCCTCCGTGTCCCGCCCGCAGGACGGCCCGCCCGGCGCCCGTCTCCTCGACGACGCCGTCGAGGAGGTTGGAGGTGCCGATGAAGCCGGCGACGAACGCGGTGGCCGGACGCTCGTAGATCTCGCGGGGCGGGGCGAGCTGCTCGACCAGGCCGTCGTTCATGACGGCGATGCGGTCGCTCATGGTGAGCGCCTCGCTCTGGTCGTGGGTGACGTAGACGAAGGTGATGCCGACCTCGCGCTGGATGCGCTTGAGCTCGATCTGCATGGCCTGGCGGAGCTTGAGGTCCAGCGCGCCGAGCGGCTCGTCGAGCAGGAGCGCGCGGGGGTTGTTGACCAGGGCGCGGGCCAGGGCGACGCGCTGCTGCTGGCCGCCGGACATCTCCCTGGGGCGGCGCTTCTCCCGCCCGGTGAGGTCGACGATCTCCAGCATCTCCCCGACGCGCCGTTTGATCTCGGCCTCGGCGACCTTCCTGCGCCGCAGGCCGAAGGCGACGTTCTCCCAGACGTTCATGTGCGGGAACAGCGCGTAGGACTGGAAGACCATGTTCACGTCGCGCCTGTTCGGCGGGACCCCGGTGACGTCCTGGCCGTGCAGCCTGACCGTGCCGCGCGAGGGGTCCTCGAACCCGGCGATCATCCGCATGGTCGTCGTCTTGCCGCAGCCCGAGGGCCCCAGGAGGGAGAAGAACTCGCCTCCGGCGATGCTCAGTGTGACCCCTTTGACCGCCTGGACGACCTCACCCTGGGCGAGGTACTCCTTGACGACTCCGGAGAGCTCGATGGCGGGCACCTGGGGGGAGGAGGGGGCGGCCGCAACCGCCCCCTCCTCTTCTGAGCCCGCCTGGATTTCGGTCATACCAGGCTTAATCTCTCTGTCTGCGGCTACTCGCCGATGTAGTGCATGACGTGCTTTACGCGAAGGTAGTCGTGAAGGCCGAAAACCGACAGGTCCTTACCGTATCCGGAGTGCTTGAACCCTCCGTGCGGCATCTCCGAGACGAACGGGATGTGGGTGTTGACCCACACGACGCCGAAGTCCAGCCTCCTGGAGACCCGCATCGCCCGGCCGTGGTCGGAGGTCCAGACCGAGCTGGACAGGCCGTACCTGACACCGTTGGCCTTGGCGACCGCGTCGGCCTCGTCGGAGAAGGTCTGCACCGTGATGACCGGGCCGAAGACCTCGTTCTGCACCATCTCGTCGTCCTGGCGCAGGCCGTCGACGACGGTCGGGGCGAAGAAGTAGCCCCGCTCGCCGACCCGCTCGCCGCCGGTCAGCACCTTGGCGTGCCCGGGGACGCGCTCAAGGAAGCCCGCGACCCGCTCCAGCTGGGCGGCGTTGTTGAGCGGGCCGTACAGGGCGTCCTCGACGGACAGGTCACCGGTGACGGTCGCGGCCGCGGCCTCGGTGAGCGCGGCGACGAAGGCGTCGTGGACGTCCTCCTGGACCAGCACCCGGCAGGCCGCGGTGCAGTCCTGACCCGCGTTGTACAGCCCGGCGGTCGCGATGGCCTCGGCGGCCGCCTTGAGGTCCTTGACGTCGTCGAAGACCACCACGGGGGCCTTGCCGCCCAGTTCGAGGTGGACGCGCTTGAGGTCGTCGGCCGCCGACCTGGCCACGGCCATGCCCGCGCCGACGGAGCCGGTGATCGCGACCATCTGGGCCGACGGGTGGCCGACGACCAGCGCGCCGGTCTCGCGGTCGCCGACGACGACGTTGAAGACGCCCTTCGGCAGGATCTCACCGATGATCTCGGCGAGCTTGACGGTGGAGACCGGGGTGGTGTCGGAGGGCTTGAGCACCACGGTGTTACCCGCGGCGAGCGCGGGGGCGATCTTCCACACCGCCATCATCAGCGGGTAGTTCCACGGCGTGACCTGGCCGACGACGCCGATCGGCTCGTGCCTGATCACGGAGGTGTGGTCGGCGAGGAACTCACCCGACGTCGGCCCCTCAAGCGTGCGCGCGGCGCCCGCGAAGAACCGGAAGTGGTCGGCGGCCACCGGGGTCTCGTCCTCGGCCATGCGGGCGAGCGGCTTGCCGGTGTTGCGGCACTCGGCCTCGTTCAGCTCATCCGCCCTGGCCTCGATCGCGTCGGCGACCTTCAGCAGCAGACCGGCGCGCTCACCCGGGGTGGTCTGGCTCCACGACTCGAAGGCGGCGGTCGCGGCGGCGTAGGCGGCGTCGACGTCCTCGGCTCCGGAGACCGGGGCCTGAAGATAGGCTTCCCCGGTGCAGGGGTCGATGACGTCGGAGAACCTGCCGCTTCTGGCGTCCACGAGCTCACCGTCGACGTAGTTGCGCAGCCGGGCGGATTCACGGTTCTCAACCGGGGTGGTCACCGTTGACCTCCTAGTTCTTTCGAGCTGAGTCGTCGAGACTCTTACAGAGGAGAAGACCCTCGACAAGGGATTTCGTTGTTAAGATATCAAATTGCTACGAAATCGCTTGACAGAGACGTAATAACTGACACGATGTCGCACCAGAGCCGCGAGAACACCGGCGACACACACGCATCAGGACGTCTCAGGGAGCGCGCATGACGACCCCGTCCAAGGCACGCCGCGAGAACGACGCCAGACCCGGCACCGTCGTCCTCGACGAGATCTCAAAGAAGATCATCGAGCAGTTACAGGCGGACGGGCGCAAGCCGTACGCGGCGATCGGCAAGGCGGTCGGCCTGTCCGAGGCCGCGGTGCGCCAGCGGGTCCAGCGCCTGATCGACGGCGGTGTCATGCAGATCGTCGCGGTCACCGACCCGCTGACCCTCGGCTTCTCCCGCCAGGCCCTGATCGGCATCAAGTGCGAGGGCGACCTGGAGGCGGTGGCCCAGGAGCTGTCTCTCATCGCCGAGCTCGACTACGTCGTGCTGACCGCGGGCGCGATGGACATCATGGTCGAGGCGGTCTGCGAGAGCGACCAGCACCTGCTGGAGATCCTGGGCAAGATCCGCGCCATTCCCGCGGTCCGCGGCACGGAGACGTTCGTCTTCCTCAAGCTCCACAAGCAGACCTACTCCTGGGGCACCCGCTGACCCCTTGGAGCGTTTCTCGGGAGGCCCACTACCCTTCTGGGACATTCCTTGGGGGACCCACCGGCCTCCTGGGGCGGCACGCTTTCTGTTAACTTTATTTCCTAATTGCTAGCGTTTCCCCCGCGACCACACGCGCGCCTCAGCGACGGAAACGGGTGATCACGAAAGTGGTACCAGGCATGCGGCTCTCCAAGGTGTTCTTCAGATACTCGCGACGCGGTCCGTGGGTGCTGCGGGACATCGACCTCACGCTACGGCCCGGCTCCGTCATCGAGGTCACCGGCAAGAACGGAGCCGGCAAGTCCACCCTGCTGCGCCTGCTGGCCGGGATCGTCCCGCCCTCCAAGGGCACCGTCGCCCAACGGCCCCGCGTCGTCGGCTACGCCCCCGACGTCTTCCCCATCGGCCAGCCGTTCACCGTCACCGCCTACCTGACCCACATGGCCGAGATCCGGGGGGTCTCCCCCGCCGCCATAGGACACCTCGCCGACCGGCTTGAGGCGACCCACCTGCTCGAACAGCCGCTCGGCGACCTGTCGAAGGGCAGCGCCCAGAAGATCGGGCTCATCCAGTCGCTGCTGGACCCGCCGGACCTGCTCATCCTGGACGAGCCCTTCGCCGGGCTCGACGCGCACACCCGGGGCGAACTGCCCGCCATGATCGGCGAGATCGCCGCGAACGGCGGGACGGTCGTGGTGAGCGACCACCAGAACCAGCTGGAGAACTTCCCCGGCGCCGACCACTGGCTTGTCGCGGGCGGTACGGTGACCACCCAGGCGGGAGAGCGCCCCAAGCAGGTCGTGATCGAGGTGCTCGTCGACGCCGCGGAGGCCGACGAGGTCGAGCAGAAGCTCCACGCCGACGGCTACACGACCAGGCGGGCCCTGTGACCCCCTCCGCGTCACGCCTTCCCGGCGTCAGGCAGATCACTCCCTACGGCGCCCTCCCCCATCCGAAGGCGGCCGCAACGCCCAGGAAGGCCAGATGATCCCCCTCGTCCGTTTCAAGCTGGCCGCCTACACCCGGTCGCACCGCCTGCTCCAGCCGGTGATCGCCCTGTTCGCGATGCTGGCGATCTTCTACTCGTCGCCGGGACCCGCCCTTGAGGGCTACAGCGACTCGGCCGCGCTGCTCATCGTCGTCTTCGCCTGGGCCGCCAGGAGCCTGCTCGACACCGAACCGCCGACCCAGCGGCTGATCTCGATGACGGCGGCGGGAAACCCCGGCCGGGAGGTCACCTCCGGCCTGGTCGCCGCCTTCGCCGTCAACCTCGGCCTGGCGGCGGTCGCGATCGTGGCCCCCCTGATCATCCGCTTCGGCGTCCTGCCCGCGCCGGGCGACCTGGCGCGCGGCGTCGGGCTCCACCTGCTCGGGGTGTGCGTCGGCACCGCGCTCGGCGCGCTCGCCAGCGCCCCGATCCTGCCCTCCCCCGCCACCTCCCTGGTGGCCCTGTTCGGCGGCTACACGGCCATGCTGCTGCTCAGCCTCACCCCGATCGGGTCCTTCCTGGTGCCGATCATGCCGTGGATGCGGGCGACCAACTCGGGCAGGCTCGACGAGGTCCTGCTCCCGATAGCCACCGCGACACTCCTGTGGTCCGCGGCGGGCGTGCTGGCCTACCTCAGACTGCGCCGCTCCCGCCCCTGACGGACGCCGCCCTTGGCCCGTGTCAAGGCGTGACGGCGAGGACCGGGTGCGGCGGGGGGCGCCGGGTGCGGGGACGGGCCGGTACGGCGGGCGGGGGGCCTGGCCGTAGGGCCTGGGGGGTTGCCTGGACTGTTCGGGGGCTACTCGGCGGCGGCGAGCTGGCCGCAGGCACCGTCGATCTCGCGGCCCCTGGTGTCGCGGACCGTCACCGGGACGCCGTGGAACTCCAGGCGGCGGACGAAGGCCTGCTCGTCCTCCGGGCGGGAGGCGGTCCACTTCGAGCCCGGGGTGGGGTTGAGCGGGATCAGGTTGACGTGCACGAGCTTGTTCCTGACCAGCTTGCCGAGCAGGTCGGCCCGCCACTCCTGATCGTTGATGTCCTTGATCAGGGCGTACTCGATCGAGACACGGCGCTTGGTCCTGGCCGCGTACTTCCAGGCGGCGTCGAGGACCTCGGCCACCTTCCAGCGGGTGTTGATCGGCACCAGGGTGTCGCGCAGTTCGTCGTCCGGGGCGTGCAGCGACAGCGCCAGCGTCACCGGCAGCCCCTCCTCGGCGAGCTTGCCGATCGCCGGGACCAGGCCGACGGTCGAGACCGTGACCCCGCGCGCCGAGATGCCCAGCCCCGAGGGGGCGGGCTCGACCAGCCTGTGCACGGCCCCGATCACGGCCTTGTAGTTGGCCAGCGGCTCGCCCATGCCCATGAAGACGACGTTGCTGATCCGGCCCGGCCCTCCCGGGACCTCGCCGGAGGCGAGAGCCCTGGCTCCCGCGACCACCTGCTCGACGATCTCGGCGGTGGACATGTTTCGGGTCAGGCCCGCCTGGCCCGTCGCGCAGAACGGGCAGTTCATCCCGCAGCCCGCCTGTGAGGAGACACAGATGGTCGTCCGGTCCGGGTAGCGCATCAGGACGGACTCGACCAGCGCGCCGTCGAACAGCCGCCACAGCGTCTTACGGGTCGTGCCCTTGTCGGTCGTCAGCTCCCTGACCGAGGTCAGCAGCTTCGGGAACAGCGCGGTGGCGAGCTTCTCCCTGGCCGCGGCGGGCAGGTCCGTCATGAGGGCCGGGTCGCCGTTGAGCTTCTCGAAGTAGTGCCGGGAGAGCTGGTCCGCGCGGAACGCCTTCTCACCGAGCTCCGTGACCGCGGCCTTGCGCTCGGCCATGGTCAGATCGGCCAGGTGACGGGCGGGCTTCGCCCTGCGGGGCGCCACGAAGGTGAGCTGGCCGGGGGCGGGAGTCCGGCTCTGGCTCTGGCTGGCAGTGGACACGGTGCAAAGCCTTCTCTCGACGGTTACGCGAATACTTCGGAAGCGATGCTCGCCCCTGATCTAGAGTCCGGAGGTATGGCGACAATCCGCTCCACGGGCGAGCGGGGAGACGACGTCGAGGTCGTGTTCACCGACGTCAATCCCTACGGGAGCCGCACCCTGGTGGTCGAACGCGACGAGACCTCCTCGGTAGCTTACCTGCGCGGGCCTCACGGCACGGTTCACGGAGCGGTGTGGCTGGCAAACCACGGCCGCGCCCCCGAGGCCTTCGACCCGTCCCGTCCCGAATCCGGGCTTCCCCCGGTGGCGCCCAGGGCGAACACCGGGCACCCCGACGGCAGGGCACCGCTGGGCAGGTTGCGGGCGCTGTGGTTCGAGGAGGGCGACGGCGTCGCCCTGTACGAGAACGACGAGTTGCTGGCGGTCATTCCTGGCTGGGCCGACATGAGCCGCGGCATGCCGGGCTACTCCTTCGACGCCGTCGGAGAGTTCCCGTTCGCCTGGTCGCTTGAGGAGGCCCTGGAGGGGCTGGCCCCCAGACTGGCCAGGGCCCGCGCCTACTGGGACTGGCGGACGGGTGAGGGAGCCTGGGCGACGTTCCAGCAGTTCGTGATGGGCCACCTGGACAGGACGGTGGGCACGGCGGGCAGGTTCTGGGACGCCGGAGGCGACCGGCTGCCGACGGTCGGCATCACGGAACGGCCCCCCGAGGGTCAACGCGAGTACACCGTCCTGTCCACGGTCGGAATGAGCTGCCAGCCGATGCCGACCGTCGAGCAGTACGTCGAACGGCCCCAGGCCCGCACCAGGATCGAACTCGCCGTCGCCACCCCCGGCGACCCGCGTGAGGCCGCCAGGCTCTTCCTGTGGCTTGCCCAGTATCCCTGGCACTCGGTCACCTGGCTGGGACACGGCCACACCGCCAGGTGGTACCACCGCCCCGAGACGTTTCCACTCGGCTCCCCCTACGGGGGCGTCATCATGCTGAGCGGCCTGCCCGGCCTGCCCGACCTGTCGGGTTTCGCCTTCGGCGGGGACGACGTCGAGTGGCTGTGGCTGGTCCCGATCACCGCCGAGGAGCTCGACCTGGTCGGCGAGGAGGGCCACCGGGCGCTCCTGCCCCGCCTCTCCTCCGCCCGGATCACCGGGACCTGAGGGCTCACACCAGCAGCGTCAGCAGCGCCCAGATCGGGATCAACGCGGCCAGCAGCGAGTCGAGGCGGTCCATCAGGCCACCGTGACCGGGCAGGACGCTGCCCATGTCCTTGACGCCGAGGTCCCGCTTGATCACCGACTCGACGAGGTCTCCCAGCGTGGCGAAGGCGACCGCGACCGCGCCGATCAGCACGCCCTTCCACACGGCGTCGCCGAGCAGCCACGCGACCAGCCAGCCGCCGACGGCCATGCAGGCCAGTGCGGAGCCTGCCAGCCCCTCCCAGGTCTTCTTCGGGCTGATCCGCGGCGACATCTTGTGCCTGCCGAACAGGATGCCCGCGAAGTAGCCGCCGATGTCGCTGGCGGCCGTGGTCGCGACGAAGACGACCACCCGGTCCGGCCCCTGGTCATCGGCGAGCAGAAGTCCGACGAACCCGGCCAGCAACGACGGGTAGACGGTCACCAGCAGGGTCGCGGAGATGTCGCGGACGTAGCCCTCCGTGCCCTGGAACATCCGCCAGATCATCAGCACGAGCACGGTCATCGCGAAGGCGCCGACGAGCCACGCGGGCCCGTCCCTGCCGCCCCAGTAGGCGCCGCAGACCATGATGGCCATCCCGGCCAGAACCGGGACCACCGGGACGTTGATGTCCCTGGCCGCGAACGACTTGACGAGCTCCGTCACGCCGATGCCCACCGCCGCGATCACCACGGCGAGAAAGAGCCACTCGACGAAATAGAGGGAGGCGATGATGACCGCTCCCAGACCGGCACCCACCGCGATCGCGACGGGGAGATTCCGGCCGGTACGGCTACCGCCCGTCGCAGGTTCCACGAGGCCCTACTCTCATGCGAAAAATCCTTGTCCCGCGCGGAAGGCCGGGCGGGACAAGGATCACAGGCTCAGACTTCGAGCAGCTCGGCTTCCTTGTGCTTGAGCAGCTCGTCGATCTTGGCGACGTGCCTCTGGGTGAGGTCGTCGAGCTCCTTCTCGGCGCGACGCACCTCGTCCTCGCCCGCGTCGCCGTCCTTGACCATCTTGTCGAGGGTCTCCTTGGCGTGACGGCGGATGTTGCGGACGGACACCCGGGACTGCTCCGCCTTGGTGCGGGCGACCTTGATGTACTCCTTGCGGCGCTCCTCGGAGAGCTCGGGGAAGGCCACCCGGATGACCTGACCGTCGTTGCCCGGGTTGACGCCGAGGTCGGAGTTGCGGATCGCCTTCTCGATCGCCGCCATCGAGCCCTTGTCGAAGGGCTGGATCACGACCATACGGGCCTCGGGGACGTGGAACGAGGCCAGCTGCTGAATGGGCGTGAGGGCGCCGTAGTACTCAGCGCTGATCTTGTTGAACATCGACGGGGTGACCCGGCCCGTGCGGATGCCGGCGAAGTCGTCCTTCGCCACGGCCACGGCCTTCTCCATCTTTTCTTCGGCTTCGAAGAGAGTTTCGTCAATCACAGCGGCTCCTGCCTTCTCGGTCACTCACCATTCCACACCCGCTTCGCGGAACGCCGTACCATCCGGAGGGGTCCCTCCATATGGCCGGTGCCGCCTTCCGCTCCGCTCACCGCGGTCAGGCTCGCTCCCCGTCTTCCGGGTCACCGACCCGACTCACTCACTTCACGGGAGACTCCTACGTCGCCCACCGCTCCGCTCGCTCCGTCAGGCTCGTTCCCTACCTCCAGGTCACTCACCCGACTCACTCACTTCACGGGAGACTCCTACGTCGCCCACCGCTCCGCTCGCTCCGTCAGGCTCGTTCCCTATTTCCCTGCCGGGCTCACCAGCGTGCCGATCTTCTCACCGCGTACGGCCCGCAGGATGTTGCCCTCGCCCATGAGGTCGAAGACCACGATGGGCAGGCCGTTGTCCATGCAGAGGCTGATGGCGGTGGCGTCCATGACACCGAGACCGCGGGTCAGCACCTCACCATATTCGAGGTGGTCGAACCTGACGGCGTCGGGGTTCTTCCTGGGGTCGGCGTCGTAGACGCCGTCCACCTGGGTTCCCTTGAGCAGTGCCTGGGCGCCGACCTCAAGCGCGCGCTGGGCGGCGCAGGTGTCGGTCGAGAAGAACGGCGAGCCGAGCCCGGCCCCGAAGATCACCACGCGCCCCTTCTCCAGGTGGCGGATGGCGCGACGGGGCAGGAAGGGCTCGGCGACCTGCTGCATGGTGATCGCCGTCTGAACGCGGGTGTCGATGCCGCGCTTCTCCAGGAAGTCCTGGAGGGCCAGGCAGTTGATGACCGTGCCGAGCATGCCCATGTAGTCGGCCCTGGCCCGGTCCATGCCGCGCTCGGACATCGCCGCGCCGCGGAACATGTTGCCGCCGCCGACCACGACCGAGACCTGGACGCCCTCGCGGACCGCCTCGGCGATCGAGTCGGCCAGCTGCCCGACGACGCGGGGGTCGATGCCCAGCGGCTCGCCCCCGGCGAACGCCTCACCGGAGAGCTTCAACATGACGCGTTTCCAGCGAAGCGGGCCCGCGTACGACGAAACCGCCGACGTAGCGGGGTCTGATTTCTCCTGCACGGCGGCGGCCTCCTCGTTGTTCTAACGCTCTGGTGAGAGAAGCTGGGTCAAGCCTAAGCCTGGCCCACCTTGTAGCGGACGAAGGCCTGGACCTGAACGCCGTTCTCGGTGGCGAACTTGCCGACGGACTTCTTGTTGTCCTTGACGAAAGCCTGCTCAAGCAGGGTGAAGTCCTTGTACCAGCCGTTGATGCGGCCGTCGACGATCTTGCCGATGGCGGCCTCGGGCTTGCCCTCCTCGCGGGTCATCTCCTCGAAGAGCGCGCGCTCCTTCTCGATGACGTCCGCGGGGACCGCGGCGGAGTCGAGGTACTTCGGAGCCATCGCGGCGGCGTGCTGCGCGATGTCCTTGGCGACCTCGGCGTTGGCCGTGTCGAGCTGGACCAGCACGCCGACCGCCGGGGGCAGCTGCGGGTCGGTCTTGTGCATGTAGGCGCCGATGAAGCCGCCCTCAAGGACCGCGAACCTACGGATCTCGATCTTCTCACCGAGCGCGGCGTTGGCCTCGTCCAGCTGCTCCTTGACGGACTTGCCACCGAGCTCGGAGTCGAGCAGGGCGGGCACGTCGGCCGGCTTGGTGGCCAGGATGTGCTCGACGACCTGGGCCGCGAGCTCCTGGAAGCGCTCGCCCTTGGCGACGAAGTCAGTCTCGCAGTTGAGCTCGAGCAGCGCGGCGGAGGAGTCGCCGTCCTGCTTGAGGGCGATCAGGCCGTTGGAGGCGGTGCGGGCCTCGCGCTTGCCGACGTCCTTGGCGCCCTTGAGACGCAGGAGCTCGACGGCGCGGTCGAAGTCGCCCTCGGACTCCTCAAGAGCCTTCTTGCAGTCCATCATGCCGGCGGCGGTCAGCTCACGAAGCCGCTTGACGTCGGCCATGTTCACGGAAGCCATTGTCTTCTTCCTCGTGGGAATCGTCGTGGATCGGGTGGGTGCCCCGCGCTGGCGCACCCACCCGTGAAAGAGCCTTGCGGGTCGTACGGCCGGGCCGTACGAGGTGGGCCTAGGCCTGCTTGTCGGCGTCCTCGGCGGCCGGGGCGGCGGCCTCGGCCTCGGCCTCGGTGGCCTCGGCGGTCTCGGTGACCTCAGCGGCCGGGGCGGCCTCGGTCGCGGCGGTGGCCTCGGCGCCCGCGAGCAGCTCCTGCTCCCACTCGGCCAGCGGCTCGGCGCCACCGGCGACGGCCGGCTTGTCGTCACCGCGGTTGGCGCCCGCGCGGGCCATGAGGCCGGCGGCGACGGCGTCGGCGACGACGCGGGTCAGCAGACCGACGGCGCGGATGGCGTCGTCGTTACCCGGGATCGGGTAGTCGACCTCGTCCGGGTCGCAGTTGGTGTCGAGGATCGCGACGACCGGGATGTTGAGCTTGCGGGCCTCGCTGATCCCGATGTGCTCCTTCTTGGTGTCCACGACCCACACCGCGCTGGGCACGCGGGACATGTCACGGATACCGCCGAGGGTGCGCTCCAGCTTCTCCTTCTCACGGCGGCGCATGAGGAGCTCCTTCTTGGTGAGCCCCGAGCCCGCGACGTTGTCGAAGTCGAGCTCCTCAAGCTCCTTCAGACGCTGGAGCCTCTTGTGCACGGTGGAGAAGTTGGTGAGCATGCCACCCAGCCAGCGCTGGTTGACGTACGGCATGCCGACGCGGGCGGCCTGCTCGGCGATGGCCTCCTGCGCCTGCTTCTTCGTGCCGATGAACATGATCGTGCCGCCGTGCGCGACGGTCTCCTTGACGAAGTCGTAGGCCCTGTCGATGTAGGACAGCGACTTCTGCAGGTCGATGATGTAGATGCCGTTGCGCTCGGTGAAGATGAAGCGCTTCATCTTCGGGTTCCAGCGACGGGTCTGGTGACCGAAGTGGACGCCGCTCTCAAGCAGCTGCCGCATGGTGACGACGGGGGTGGACATGTGATTGTCCTCCAGGTCGGAGCACCCATCTCTGGGCGCTGTTCTCGGTTGACGCGACGGTCCGCGACCGTCGCCCTGATGCTCCGAACCGCCTCCAGCCGGGTTCTCACCCGGACCGATGGATGTGGTTCCTGATGGGGCATGCGAAGTCGGCCCGTGAGACACAGGCCATCGAAAATTGTACCCTCAGCCGGGCATCCCGCTGACCTCGGCGCGTCGGCGGCCCCTCACGCGTCGCGGGGAAGGCCGTGCGGCCGCCGTACGGCCCTGGGGAAGAGGTTGACCTGTGCCTCGGCGACCCTGGCGTCCGCGGGGGCCTCGTCCCGGCTGCGCGCGGTGAGCCGGTAGGGGGCGAGCAGCTCGTCGATCCGCCGGTTGAGATCCCCCAGCTCCTCCGAGTCGACCAGCAGGATCGTGCGGGAGAACGCCGTCGCCTCAAGCCAGTGCCTGGGCTCCCGGTCCAGTGCCGCCAGCGCGCGGGCGGCCTCCTCGGCGGCCTGGTCGCGCATGACCTTGATCAGCAGGTCCTTGGCCGTTCGCACCTCGGGACCGTCCTCCGGCTTCCGGGTGACGGACATCCTCTTGGAGGAGCTGCGCCAGAGCCGTTCCCTGCCGTCGCCCCTGGGCGGCGCGTCCTCGGCGAAGCCGTACTTGGCGAGCATGCGCAGGTGGTAGCTGGCCGCGCTCGGGGTGATCCCGACGACCTCGGCGACCTCGGTCGCGGTGGCGGGCCCCTCGACCTGGAGCCGGTTCAGGATCGCCAGCCGCGCGGGGTGGGCGAGGGCGCGCATCGCCACGGGATCGGTGAGCGGCTCACGTTCCTGGGTCATGTGCAAACCGTACCCACCCTTCGATGTGAAGGATTGCCTTCACAATTATGAAGTACTACCTTCATAGTTGTGAAGCATTCCCTTCACACCTGCTCCCCGAAGGTGGTCCTCCGTGCTCCAGACCGTTCCGTTGCGCGCCCAACGCGACTACCGGTTGCTGCTGTCCTCCCGCGCCGTCTCCGAGATCGGCACCGAGATCTCCAAGCTGGCCGTGCCGCTGACCGCCGCCGCCCTGCTCGGCGCCTCCCCGATCCAGATGGGCCTGCTCACCGCCGCCTCCTCGCTGCCCTCCCTGATGTTCGGGCTGCAGGCGGGGGCCCTCGCCGACCGGCTCAGGAGGCACAGGCCGGTCATGGTCGCCTGCGAGGCGGCCTCCGCGATGGCCATGGCCACGATCCCTCTCGCCTGGTTCGCCGGGCTGCTGACGGTGCCGTGGCTGATCGCTGCGGCGTTCGTCGTCGGCACCGGCACCACGCTCTTCCGCGCGGCGAACTTCCCCCACCTGGCCGTGGTGGTCGACGAGAGGCAGCGGACCGAGGCGCTCGCGGGCCTGCACTCGGTCTTCTCCCTCGCCTCCGTCTGCGGCCCCGGCCTCGCCGGACTACTCGTCCAGTTGTTCACCGCGCCGTTCGCGATCGTCGCCGACGCGTTCTCCTTCCTGGCCTCGGCGTTCCTCGTCCGGTCGATCAGGACCCCCGAGGACCACACTCCGGCTCCCCCGCGCGGTCTGTGGGCCGAGATCAACGAGGGTCTGCGAACGGTCACCGGCAACCCCGTGCTCAGAACGCTCTGCGGCTGCGGGGTCGTCATCAACTTCTTCGGGGCCGCCTACACGGCGGTGTTCGTGATCTACGCGCTCGCCGAGCTTCACCTGCCCGCGGGGCTGATCGGCCTGCTCACCGCCAGCTTCGGTGTCGGCGGCCTGGCGGCCACGGCCCTCATCCCGCGCCTGACCGCGAAGTACGGCGAGCACCAGGTGATCGCGTGCGCCGTCATCGCCTTCCCGCTCGACTACGTGATCACGGCGACCGCCTCGGGGCCGACGTGGGCCGCCTTCCTGGCCCTGGCCGCCGGCGGGCTGGTCAGCGGCGCGGCCGTCATCGCCTTCTCCGTCTGCTTCGGCGCCGTGGTCCTGCGGGAGACCCCCGCCGGCCTGCGGGGCCGGGTCAACGCGACCAACACCTTCGCCGTCCAGGGCGTGCTGGCCCTCGGCGGCATCGCGGGCGGCCTGCTCGGTCAAGTGCTCGGGCTGCGCCCCGTCCTGTGGATCGGCGCGGCCGGGGTCGCGCTCACGATCCCGTGGATCTGGCTCTCCCCCCTCGGCCGTTCCTCCGCACCGCGAACACGATGACCCCGGTGACCAGCCAGACGAGCCCGGCGACCTTGGCGAGCGGAGCGGCCAGGATGATGATCCAGATCGCGACGAGGCCGCCCGCGACCGGCACGACCAGGTGCCGCCACAGGTCACGGCTCCCCCGGCGAACCCTGAAGTATCCGATCACCGAGCCGTGCAGCATCGTGAACGCCGCCAACGCCCCGATGTCCACGACCGAGACCAGCACGTCAAGACCGTCCGGCCTGCTCGCCGCCCAGACCGAGACGACCAGCGTCACCGCCCCCGCGCTGAGCAGCGCCGCCCGTGGCGTCCCGGAGCCCGCATCGACCGTCGAGAGCGCCCGGGGCAGGCCGCCGTCCCTGGCCATGCCGTACAGCAGCCGCCCGGCCGCGGCCACCGCGGTCATCGCGGCGAACGCGGGACCGACCGCCTTGGCCACCTTCATCAGGCCCGCCAGCCAGGGGGCGACCGACCGCTCGACCACGTCGTAGAAGGCCGTGCCCTGCGTGGCGGGGTCCGCGGCCAGCTCCGCCGGGCTCATCGGGGCCAGCAGGCCGGCCAGGAAGGTCTGCAGCACGAACAGCGCCCCCGCGACCCCCAGGCAGAGCAGTACCGCCCTGCCGACCTGGCGCGAGTCACCGGTCGTCTCCTCCGCGAACGAGGCGATGGCGTCGAACCCCAGAAAGGACAGCACCGCGACCGAGACGGCCCCGATCACCAGGGTGGTCGTGGTCCCGCCGACCCCGGTGAACGGCGACGCCCACGGCCTGACCGGTCCCTCGGCGACCAGCACGGCCACGGCCATCACCACGAAGATCACCAGCACCACGATCTCGGCCAGCAGCACGACCAGGCCGACCCGGGCGGCCAGCCGTACTCCCGAGACGTTGAGCGCGGTGGTCACGGCGAAGGCCAGCGCGGTGAAGGCCCAGGCGGGGACGGCGGGAAAGAGCGCGTGCAGCGCGATCCCGGAGAACAGGTAGGCCACGCTGGGGATGAGCAGGTAGTCGAGCATGATCAACCAGCCCGCGAGGAACCCGGCCGCCGGGCCGAGGCCCGCCGAGGCGTAGGCGAACACCGATCCGGCCCGCGGCACGACCCGTGACATCTCGGCGTACGACAGAGCGGTGAAGGCCATGGCCACCGTGGCGATGACGTAGACGAGCCCGACCGCCCCCGCGCTCCTCGCGTCGAGCACCCCGAACACGCCGACCGGGGCCAGCGGCCCGATGAACAGCAGTCCGTAGACGATCAGGTCCCGGACCGAGAGCGTACGGCGCAGCCTCGCCCGTGTCTCCACGCCATCCCCTCCCCCGCGCAGGATGCACTCGTCCCTGGACCATCCCCTCATCCGGCGTTGTCATCCGGGGTCGCCGCCGGAGGTTCCGGATCGGGCCGCTCACCACCAGGCGGGCGGGTGCTCCCCCTGTCCCGGTGGCGGGCTCGTCCAGTACGGCCGGGCACCGTCGACGCTCCCCGGCGCCCTGACATAGGTGAGCCTCCCGAACGGGCTGTCCATCTCGCTCAGCAGGTCGGCGACCCGCGGCCCCTTCCCTGTGACGTTCTCCGCCTCGGCGCGGCCGAGCGAGTCGAGCCACAGCGCGGTCCTGGCCAGCGACACCTCGACCCGCCAGGAACCTCCCTCCCGCGAACGGCGCGTCAGGGCGGCCATCGCGCCGAAGGCCGCCAGATAGCCCGTGGCGTGGTCGAGAGCCTGGGCGGGAAGCGGGCGCGGCCCGGCCCCGCCGCCACCCTCGTGGGCGATGCCGCACACCATCTGGACCAGACTGTCGAAACCCCGCCTGCCCGCCCACGGGCCGTGCGCGCCGTAGGCGGAGAGATCGACGCACACGATGCCCGGCCTGATCCCGGCCAGTTCCTCCGGACCGAAGCCCAGCGCCTCCAGCGCGCCCGGCCGGTAGGACTGCACGAACACCTCCGCCCCGGCGACCAGGTCACGCAACGCCGCCGCCCCCCGCGCGGTCCTCAGGTCGAGGTGGCAGGAGCGCTTGCCGAAAGCGGTGCCGACCACCAGCCCCGGCACCTCCGGCAGGTGCCCGGCCCCCACCCTGAGCACCCGCGCCCCGTGGGCGGCGAGCGTGCGGGTGGCCACCGGCCCGGCGATCACCCGTGTCAGGTCCAGCACCCGCACCCCGTCCAGCGGCCTGTCCCTCCTCCCGCCCGGTGCCCGTACCGGCCCGTCGCCGATCCTGGTCAGGCCGACGAGCGGCGAGCGCGCGACCGCCGCCCTCTGCGGATGGGCCCGCCACCCGGCGCGGCTGCGCATCATGGCCGCGCATCCCCCCTCGGCCGTGACCACCTCCTCGACCTCGAAGGCGGTACGGCCCGCGCACGCCCTGGCGACGGCCTCACCGTCCGCGCCGGTGGGCAACCCGAGGGCGGCCAGGGCCGCGTCCCTGTGGTGGTCGAAGTTGCAGTGCAGCCGGACCCACCCGTCAACGGTCCGGTAGTCGCCGGAAAGCGCCGCCCACCCGGCGGGACGAACTCCGTCGATCATGAAGTGGCGCTCGTCCAGGAAGGCGACCGCCGCCTCGCGGACGTCCACCTCCGCCCCCACTCCTCCCCCGAGACCGGCCGCCGCGGCGGTCGCGGCCCCGACGGAGACCGCGGCCGCCGTGTCGACGTGGAAGACGGACGGCAGCACCGGCTCCGCGCCGGTGACCCGCAAAGGCGGCAGCTCGACCCCTACCTCGGCGCCCAGCCTTCGCACGAGGTCCTCGACGACCTCTTCTCTCTCCTCACACATGCGACGAAGCCTCGCACTTCACCTTTCCATCCGCGGGCCTTCGGCGGGTTCTGGCTCTGGACACCACCCGAGGTCGTCTCCCGTATGGGTTTTCCACAGGCCGGCCGGTCCGCGTGCCGTTTTCCACAGAACCGGATTCGGTCCCTCGCGGGCGGGGCGAGCTGCGCGAAGGTCTGGGACCGGAGGTGGTTTCCATGGCCGCGAAGGACGATCTCGGCAGGCACGGCGAGCAACTCGCCGTCGCCTACCTGCTGACCCGTGGCATGCGGGTTCTCGACCGCAACTGGCGATGTTCCGACGGAGAGATCGACGTGGTCGCCCGCGAGGACCACACGCTCGTCGCGGTCGAGGTGAAGACCCGTTCGGGGCGCACCCACGGCACGGCCTTCGAGGCGGTGACCGAGGAGAAGGTCGCCCGCCTGCGCAGGCTCATCGCCAAATGGCGGAACGAGCAGTGTGCCCCGTCCGAACGGTTCGACGCGATCCGTGTCGACGTCGTCGCCCTCGAACGGTTCGCCGGGGCCTTCACCATCCGTCACGAACGAGGGATGTGCTGAATGTCCCTCAGACCATCACAGGGAGTGTGAGAAGTGACCGTCGCGCGCACCCGGTGCGTCGCCCTGCTCGGAGTGACCGGTCATCCCGTCGACGTGGAGGCCGACGTGGGCAGCGGCGTCGCGGGCACGCATCTCATCGGCATGCTGGACACCGCGCTCAGCGAGGCCCGCGACCGGGTCCGCTCCGCCGTGGTCAACAGCCGCCACACCTGGCCGGACGCCCGCATCACCATCAGCCTGTTCCCCGCCAGTCTCCCCAAACGAGGCAGCATGTTCGACCTCGCCATCGCCGTCGCGTTGCTGGCCGCGGCCGGAGTCGTGCCCGTGGCGCGGGTCGCCGACCCGTTCTTCCTGGGTGAGCTCGGCCTGGACGGCTCGCTGAGACCCCTGCGAGGGGTGCTGCCCGCCGTGCTGGCCGCCGCCGCGGCCGGTGCCCGCACCGTCGTCGTCCCGTCCCGCAACGCCGCCGAGGCCGCGCTCGTGCCCGGCGTGACGGTGGTCCCCGTCTCCACCCTGAGCCGGCTGGTCGACTGGTTGCGCGACGACGACCAGACCACCGTGCCCGCGACCCCCGACCCCGCCCCGGACGAGACCGGCGAGTCCGTACGGCCGTGGGCCTCCTCCACCACCGAGCGAAGAGCGGGCACCCCCGACATGGGCGACGTGGCCGGTCAGCCCTTCGCCCGCCGCGCGCTTGAGGTCTGCGCCGCGGGTGGGCACAACCTCTGGATGCTGGGGCCGCCGGGCACCGGCAAGACGATGCTCGCCGAGCGCCTGCCCACCCTGCTTCCCCATCTGGAGCGCGAGCAGGCCCTGGAGGTGACTGCCATCCACTCCGTCGCCGGGGCGCTGCCCGAGGATCGCCCCCTGCTGGTCCGGCCGCCGTTCGTCGCGCCCCACCACACCGCGACCGTGGCGGCCGTCATCGGCGGAGGCAGCGGGGCGATCCGGCCGGGCGCGGTCTCCCTCGCCCACCGAGGGGTCCTCTTCCTCGACGAGGCCCCCGAATACCCGGCGACCGTTCTCGACTCCCTCAGGCAGCCGCTTGAGTCCGGCACGGTGACGGTGTCCAGGGCGATGGGCTCGGTGACGTTTCCCGCGCGGTTCATCCTGATTCTCGCGGCCAACCAGTGTCCGTGCGCGCGTCCCTCGGGGCCCGCCGACCCGTGTCGCTGCACCCCGATGGCCCGCAGACGTTACCTTTCCAGGCTCTCCGGCCCGCTGCTCGACCGCGTCGACATCAAGATCACACTGCATCGTTCCAGCCGCCGTGAACTTCTCGCCGACCGCCGGTTCATCGAGCCGAGCCGGGTGGTGGCCGAGCGGGTCCTGGCCGCCCGCGAACGGGCCGCGAAACGGTTCGCGGGCACACCGTGGCGGTGCAACGCGGAGGTGTCGGCCCAGGCTCTGCACACCGGCTACCGTCCGGCTTCGAAGGCGATGGCCCCGCTGCTCCGCTGTCTCGACAGCGGAGAGCTGAGCGCCCGGGGGCTCGATCGAACGCTCAGAGTGGCCTGGACGCTCGCCGATCTCGCGGGAAAGAACGCGCCCGAGGTCACCGAGACCAACGCGGCGCTCGGCCTGTGGCTTGGGGAGGCACGATGAACGACCGTCTCGCACGGGTCACGCTGATGCGGGTGGCGGAGCCCGGCGACCCCGTGGTCGGCCGTCTCGTCGCCACCATCGGCGCCGAGGCCGCTGTCAGGCGGATCCACCGTGGCCGTCCTGATCCGGAGCTCGTCCGCTGGTTCGCCGACACCTGCCGTCCTGCCCCGCCGAGCACACGGCCTCCCCGCCCCGTCCGGCCGGTCTCCGGCGATCGGAACGATCACGCCGCCCACCCACCCGGCGCCGCCGGACACCTCGCCTGGAAGCCGCCGACGAACGAGACAGAGGATGACGATGCCACCTTCGGAACCACCTTCGGGGCCGCCTTCGAGCCGGATGGCCACGGTGTCCGTCCTGGGGCGAGCGGCGTTCCTCGGCCACGCGCCACGGGGCCGGAGAGCCGGGCTGCTGGCGTTCCTCTCAGCCCGGAGAGCTCCCACGGGGTGTGCGCCACTCTGCCGGACGGCCATGACAGCGCTCCTGGGAGGCGAGCCGGTCAGGTGTCGCTGGACCGGGCGAGGGGTGATCGTGTCCGTCCGGGGCCGGATGATGTTCCTGGGATGGGCACGGGAGAACACGACCTCCGGAGCGTTTCCGGCGCGTGCGGCGCCCACGCCGGGGGCGACCATCCGGGTGTTCCGGGGGGCTCTCATGACGGCCGCTCCCCCGGTGGTCTCACCGCGTCCGGGGGTTCGCCGATCCGGCGTCACGGTTCCTCGTCCCGTGCGGGCGGCGAACGGGCCGTTGAACGGCTCGGCCGGATGTTCTCCTCATGGGCGGCCCGCCTCGAAGCAGCCGATCCCGCCCAGGACCTGGCCTCGGGAGAACGGCTCGGGGCCAGACTGGTGGTTCCGGGAGATCCCGAATGGCCGACCCAGCTGAACGACCTCCAGGAGCGCGCGCCGTACGGCCTGTGGCTCAACGGGGAGGCGGACCTCCGCTTCTCCTGCCTGCGTTCCGTCGCCGTCGTCGGCTCCAGGGCGGCCACGCCGTACGGCACGCACATGGCCGCGGAGTTCGGCGCCGGACTCGGCGAACGCGGCTGGAGCATCGTCTCCGGGGGCGCCTACGGCATAGACGGGGCGGCTCATCGCGGCGCTCTCGAAAGCGGGGCGCCGACCGTCGTGGTCCTGGCCTGCGGCACCGACGTCGCCTATCCCAGCGCGCACCACGACCTGTTCGCGGCCGTGCGGTCGCAGGGGCTCCTGGTGAGCGAGTGCCCGATGGGCGCCCGCCCCACCCGGCCACGCTTCCTGATCCGCAACCGTCTCATCGCGGCGCTGTCACGGGGAAGCCTGGTGATCGAGGCGGCCGTGCGCAGCGGGGCGCTGAACACCGCCGGACACGCGACCTCGCTGAACCGCGTCGTGGCCGCCGTCCCCGGGCCCGTGACGTCGGAGATGTCGGCCGGGTGTCATCGGCTGATCCGTCAGGGGGCCGCGGTCTGTGTCACCACCCCGGCGGAGATGATCGAGCTCGTCGGGGTGATGGGAGACGATCTCGCCCCCGAGGTCCGGGGGCCCGTGCTCCCCCGTGACCGGCTGGACCCGGAGACCCGTCAGGTCCTGGAGGTCATCCCCGCCCGTACGGGAGCCGGCCCGGCCGTGATAGCGACGGCCGCGGGCGTCGATCTGGAGACCGTGCTGTCCTGCCTGGGCGGCCTGGCCGCCGCCGGATACGTGGAACGTGTCGCGAAAGGCTGGCGGTTGCGCCCGAACAGATCACCGGGAGGCTGACTCCCTCTCGCCGCGACGAGGGGCTTTGGGGGATCGGCGCGAAACGCGTCACGAGGCCAAGGAGGCCCTGCCGGGAACCCGGACGAAACCAGCGAAGGGCGAGCCATGGCTGTCGTATACCGGCGTCGTATTCGCCCCCACCGGGTCTCTCGACGCCGTCGCCCCCCGACCTCCATCGCCTCCCGTCACTTTCCGGACGTCCTGCCCCGGGAGGCCGCGCTCAGGGAATCGCGGCCACGGCGGTGATCTCCACGAGTTGGCCGGTGTATCCCAGGCACGAGACGCCCAGCAGGGTCGAGGTGTGCGGGCCCTCCGCGAGGCCGGACTCACGCACGACCTGCCACACCCGGCCGAGGGGTTCGGGGGTGTCCGCCACCACGTAAACGGTGCTGGACAGCACATGGCTCAGGTCGCTGCCCGCCGCCTGCAACGCGGTCCGCAGATTGGCCAGCACCTGCCGGGTCTGCGCGACCGGATCACCGGCCCCGACAAGGCCGCCGTCACCGTCCAGCGGGACGGCACCGGCCATGAAGGCCAGCCGCTGACCGGCCTCGACCACGACCGCGTGCGCGTAGTCCGGGGGCGGGAACAGCCCCGCGACGGTCATCCGATGGATCATCACACTCCTGACGCTTGGTTGCCCCACGTACCGGTCTCCCGGCACGTTGGCCTCCCGGCAGACGGGCTTCCCGACATACCGGTCTTCTGACGACGCCGTTCCAGAACGGAACCCCGGCCTCCTGAGGCGCCGGTTTCCCGCCATGCCGGTCTCCTGGCGCCCTGGCATGATGATCGCCGTCTCCGGCTCCGGTGTCATCCGGGTTTTCCCGCGCCGCACCCCCGTCACACCCGGCACCCCCGTCACGCCCGGCACCCCCGTCACGCCCGGCGCCCCCGTCATGCCCGGCGCCCCTGTCATCTCCGGCATCCCCGTCAAGCCCGAATGACCCCACCACACCCCGCTGACCGTCGAAGCCGAGACGACCCGTCGGCCTCGCCCCTTGCGGACATGGGCGGCCCGTTGTCTCCACGGCCGCCGGGCACGAGTGATCCGCCGGCCGACGGGGCACCGGATCACCGGGGTCCCACGGGCCAGACCGGGAGCAGCCTGACCCGTCCCTGTCCCAGCAGGAGGAGCGGGTCGAGGTAGGAGTGGTCCCGTAACAGGCCCCAGTGCAGGCAGGCCGTACGACAGTGGCCGGAAACGTCCTGGACGACGCCGATGACCTCGCCCCGGCTCACCCGCTGGCCACGCCGTACCGAGGGGCGGACGGGAAGGTAGGTCGTCCGCAGGCCGCCGGGGTGAAGCACCGTCACCACCGCCCGTCCGGCGAGCGGCCCCGCGTAACCGATCGTCCCCGCACCGGCCGCGTGCACCTCCGCACCGGGGGTCGTGGCGAGGTCGACCCCCCGATGGCCGGCCAGCCACGGCCGAGCCGGAGGGTCGAACCCCCTGAGCACGACGAGACGCCCCACGAGCGGCCGGCCCCACCGGGCGGAGACGGTGTCAGGGGACGCGCCGCGGGTGCCCCCGGCCGCCGGGAGGGCGAACAGCGGCACCACCAGCAAAATGACGAGGAAGGATCTCACGCATCGAGGATGCGCGTTCCCGGCCGGAGACGACGGACCGAACGGCGTTCTGTGGACAGCCGACGTCCCCCGGAGCGGAGGACGTCGGAGGAGATCCCGGCGAAAGACGCCGGGAGGGCGCAAACGGGCTCAGTTCGAGAAGCCCTCCTTGGGCATCTCCAGGTCGGGCTTGGCGAGTTCCTCGACGTTGACGTCCTTGAAGGTGACCACGCGGACGTTCTTGACGAACCTCGCGGGCCGATACATGTCCCAGACCCAGGCGTCCTGCATCTTCACGTCGAAGAACACGTCACCGTTCTCGGCGGTACGGACGTCCAGATCGACCGAGTTCGTGAGGTAGAAGCGCCGCTCGGTCTCGACCACGTAGGTGAACAGACCGACGACGTCGCGGTACTCACGGTAAAGCTGCAGCTCCATCTCGGTCTCGTATTTTTCGAGATCCTCTGCGCTCATACCGGTCCTCCTGTCGCACGCCCTTCCCGGGCCGTCTGATCAGACGACACCGGCCCCCATTTCATTTTCACCCATCACCTCACCCGGCCTGGACCTCGCCACCGTCGCGAACGAGAAACGGTGGTCGGGGCACGGACCGTACATCTCCAGTGCTCTGCGGTGATCCACGGTGCCATACCCCTTGTGCTCCGCGAAGCCGTACACGGGATGGCGTTCGTGGAGCGCGATCATCATTCTGTCTCGCGTCACCTTCGCCACGATCGACGCCGCCGCCACACAGGCGGCGACCTGGTCCCCCTTCCAGACACCCAGCGAGGGAACCGGCAGGCCGGGGACGGGGAAGCCGTCGGTGAGCACGTAGCCGGGATGGAAAGAAAGCCGCGCGACGGCACGGCGCATTCCCTCGATGTTCGACTTGTGCAGGCCGCGCCTGTCGATCTCCTTCGGAGAGATCGTCACCACGCTGAACGTCCTGGCCGTCATCATGATCCGGTCGTACAGCGCCTCCCGCCGGGAGGCCGTGAGCGTCTTGGAGTCGCCGAGCCCCTCGATCCTGCGCCCGAGGACGACCGCCGCGATCACCAGGGGTCCCGCGCAGGCTCCCCGGCCCGCCTCGTCGACCCCGGCCACCGGGCCCAGGCCACGGCGTGCCAGAGCCCGCTCATAGCCGTACAGGCCTGAGTCGCGCCGGACCACGCTGGGCGTGGGACGGAACGCAATCGTCATCGCACCACGGCAGACATAGCGACCATGAGCAGAGAGTACGCCCCATCCGGACCATTCGGTACCGCTATCTCAGCTTGGTGAAGGTCTCCGGCGTGGAGAGCAGTCCTACCCTGGAGAACGGCCAGTAGATCGCGAAGGCCCGGCCGATGACCGCCTTCTCCGAGATCGTGCCCTCTCCCTCCTGCTCCTCGTGCGTCCGGGAGTCGGCGGAGGCCGAACGGTGGTCTCCCATGACCCACAGCCGCCCCTTGGGCACGACCTTCTCGAACTTCTCACCCGAGGGGAAGTCGTCGGGGTGGAGGTAGGCCTTCTCGTCGAGCGGCACCCCGTTCACCGTGATCCGCCCCTGGGCGTCACAGCACTTCACCGTGTCGCCGCCGACCGCGATGACCCGTTTGATGGTGTCCTCGCCGTCCCAGCCCTTGAAGACGACGACGTCGCCACGATCGGGCGTGCCGGACAGCTTGTTGACGAACACCCGGTCTCCGTTGATCAGGGTGTTCTCCATCGACTCCGACGGAATGGCGAAGGAGTCGAGGACGATCAGGCGCAGCAGCAGCGCCACGAGCACGCCGCCCAGCAGCAGGAGCGCCGACTCGATCATGCTCTTCCTCTTCGAGCCCTTCTTCTCAGGCTGGGGGGAGGGCTCGTCCTCGGGGGTGACGGGCCTGTTCTCGGGTTCCACGGTCATGGGGTACGGCTACCGCCTCGAACGCCGGCGGCGCCGCCACAGCACCAGGGGCACGGCCCCCGCGAAACCGGCCACGAAGGGGACTGCCTCCCCCGCCGCTACGGCGGCCTTGAGGGCCGGCTGGTTGAAGGTGCTGGGGATGGGGATGATCTCGGCCCTTGAGAAGGGCCACACGATCACGAAGGCCCGGCCGATGACCTTGTCGATGGGGATGCTCCCGCCGCCGGGGTCACCCATGTGCAGGCGGGAGTCCAGGGAGACGGAGCGGTGGTCGCCCATCACCCACAGGCGGCCCGGCGGGACCTTAACGCTGAAGGTCCTGTCGGAGGGGACGTTGCCGGGATAGAGGTAGGCCTTCTCGTCGAGCGGCACCCCGTTCACCGTGACCCGCCCCTGGGCGTCACAGCACTTCACCGTGTCACCGGGCACTCCGATGACCCGCTTGATGTAGTCCTTCTCGCCCGGGACGACGCCGAAGGCGGAACCGGCCCACCTGAAGAAGGCGACCACGGGGTTGGCCGGCTCCTCGATGTTCACCTCGCTGTCCCAGGAGTCGACGCCGGAGAAGACCACCACGTCACCGCGTTCGATGTCGCGGACCCGGTAGACGAGCTTGTTCACCAGGACACGGTCGTTGACCAGGAGGGTGTTCTCCATGGACTCCGACGGGATGTAGAACGCCTGGACCACGAAGGTCTTGATGACGAGCGCGAGCACCAGCGCGACGACGATCAGGACGGGGAGTTCCTTCCAGAAGGCCCCCTTCTTCTTGCCCTCGCCATCGGCCCGCTCGTCCCGGCCGCCCTCGGCGTTCGTCTGGGTCTCTCCGGCGATCACGCCCACCTCGTCCTCGACAGGTCGACGCGAGGCTGCGCCGGACTCCCGGTCTTCGCTAGTCATCGGTGACGAGCCTAGATGATGGAAAGCGCCGGTCAGCCGCCCGCCGGGTTACCTGACAGCTATGGGTCCGCCATAGGAGGTCAAACCCTCCTGCATGCGAATGGCCCGCACCACCGACGGCGGAGCGGGCCAGAACGTTCGAATGCGGGCGCGTCAGCGAGCCTCGCGCTTCTCCTTGATGCGGGCGGCCTTGCCGCGCAGGTCGCGCATGTAGTAGAGCTTGGCGCGGCGGACGTCACCACGGGTCACCACGACGATCTTCTCGATGACCGGGCTGTTCACCGGGAAGGTGCGCTCGACGCCGACGCTGTAGCTGACCTTGCGCACGGTGAAGGTCTCACGGGAGCCACCGCCCTGGCGGCGCAGGACGAAGCCCTTGAACACCTGGATACGGGACCGGTTGCCCTCGATGACCCGTACGTGAACCTCAAGCGTGTCGCCGGGGCGGAAGGCCGGGATGTCGGAACGGAGCGAGGCCTTCTCGATCTCGCTGATCAGCGTGTGCATGACAGTGGTACCTCGTCTGGATGAGCACGTGGAGGTTCATCCGGCCGCGGCGGGCGGCATCGCGATGGACACACGTGCTGAATTGGATGTGTCTGGGAACCGGGCCGTCCGCCCGGTTGCGCGCGCCAACCCGTGGACAGCAAGCGGCAACGCTTCAGTTTGCCATATTTCTCCGACCGACCGGAAATCAGCACGTCAGACCGGGTGGTCGCCCTCCTGAGCGGGCTGTCCCAGCTCCGCCAGGAGCTTCAGGTCGTGCTTGTCCAGGCCCCGCGGGTCGAGCGCGGCCAGCAGCTCGGGCCGGTTTCTCGCGGTACGGCGCAGCGCCTCGTCCCGCCGCCACCTGGCGATCCGGCCGTGGTGCCCGGACAGCAGGATCTCGGGGACCTCGTGTCCCCGCCACTCGGGGGGCTTGGTGTAGACGGGCCCCTCAAGGAGGTTCTCCATCGCCCCCGGCGCGAACGAGTCGTCCACGGCGGAACAGGCGTTGCCGAGCACCCCGGGCAGCAGCCGTCCCACGGCCTCGACCATCACCAGCACCGCGGCCTCACCACCGGCCAGCACGTAGTCGCCGACGCTGACCTCGTCGACCCGCGTCCGCGTGCCGTACTCGACCATGACGCGGGAGTCGATGCCCTCGTAGCGGGCGGGGGTGAACAGCAGCCACGGCTCGGCGGCGTACTCCATCGCGAGCCGCTGGGTGAAGGGCACGCCGCTCGGGGTCGGCACGATGATCCGGGCGGACGCGTCCTGGCCGGTCGAGAGGACGGCGTCGATGGCCTCGCCCCACGGGTCGGGCTTCATGACCATGCCGGGGCCGCCGCCGTAGGGGGTGTCGTCCACGGTGCGGTGGACGTCGTGGGCCCAGTCGCGCAGCTGGTGCAGGCGCACGTCCAGGATGCCGCGCTCACGCGCCTTGCCGATGAGGGAGACGCCGAGCGGCGCGAAGTACTCGGGGAAGATCGAGATGATGTCGACGCGCATGTCAGACGGCCTCGTCCGGGTCGAGCAGGCCTGCGGGCGCGTCCACGACGAGGTGCCCCTTCTCCAGGTCGACCACGGGCACCAGCGCCTTGACGAACGGCACGTAGACCTCCCTGCCCTGCCTGCGTACCACGAGCAGGTCCTGCCCGTGGTGGAGCACGTCGGACACCTCACCGGCGCGCTCCCCGTCGGGGGTGAGCACGGTCAGGCCGATGAGCTGGTGGTCGTGGAACTCGTCCGGGTCGTCGGAGGGCGGGATGTCCGCCGAGTCGATGACGAGCATGGTGCCCCTGAGCCCCTCGGCCCGGTCGCGGTCGTCGACGCCCTCGAACCTGACCAGCAGGACCCCGGCGTGGTTGCGGCTCGACCGGACGACGAGCGGACCCGCGGCGGCGGGGTCGGTGGCGATGGCGGCCCCGGGAGCGAAGCGCCGCTCCGGGTCGTCGGTGCGCACCTCGACGGACACCTCGCCGCGAAGTCCGTGGGGACGGCCGATCCGGCCTACGACAAGCTGCACGCCCGCCTCCCGAGATAGTGGTGTGTGAGAAGACGAACGGGCCACCCACACTGGGTGGGTGACCCGTTCGCCGGTGGATCTCATGTGGGTGCCTGACCCCGTTCCCCGGACCGGAACGCCCGGGGAGAGGGACCTCTAACGGGCCTCGTTCAGGTCGAGCAGGTCGACCCGGATGTACTTGCCGTCGCCCAGGGCGTTCACCACGGTGCGGAGCGCCTTGGCCGTACGGCCGCCACGGCCGATGACCTTGCCGAGGTCCTCGGGGTGGACCCGGACCTCAAGCACACGACCGCTGCGGATGCGGCGCGCGTGAACCTGGACCTCGTCGGGATGTTCGACGATGCCCTTCACCAGGTGCTCGAGGGCCTCCTCAAGCACCTCAGGCCTCGCCTTCCGGCTTCTCCTCCGCGGCCGTTTCCTGGGCCTCGGCGGCAGGCTCGTCGGCCTTCGCCTTCTTGGCGGACTTCCTCGGCGTGGTGGCGTTGTCCAGGGACAGCGCCTCCTTGGCCGCGGCCTCGTAGAGGGCGTGGCGGTCGGCCTTGGGCTCGGCCACCTTGAGCGGAGCCGGAGCGGCCTCGCCCTTGAACTTCTGCCAGTCGCCGGTGAGCTTGAGGAGCTTCAGCACGGGCTCGGTCGGCTGCGCGCCGACACCCAGCCAGTAGGCCGCACGCTCAGCGTTGACCTCGATGCGCGAAGGGTTCTCCTTCGGGTGGTACAGACCGATCTCCTCGATCGCCCGGCCGTCACGCTTGGTGCGGCTGTCGGCGACGACGATGCGGTACTGCGGGTTGCGGATCATGCCGAGCCGCTTGAGCTTGATCTTGACTGCCACGGGTGTGGTCTCTCCTGCATTAGAGCGTGGGTGAGCGGCGTCTCATCGAGTGGGGTACGAGGAGAGGACCGTTCAGGGGACAGGCGCGGCACGCGGGGGTGAGAGGGCACCCACGTGACCACGATGTTCCAACATGTCATTCTGCCAGACGCACAGAGGTGCCCGACCAACGACGCCCCATCCCGCACGGCACGCGGACGGCAAATCTCGGTAATCCGCGTGTGCGCGGTGGGCGTGCGGCCCGCTTCGCGGCGCCGGGCGGCCACCACGAAGCCCCCGCCATGGGCGAGGCGGCCGTCCTCGGACCCGTTTCAGCCGGAAGAAGCGCCGTCCTCCCCCGCCCGAGGCCGGGAGAGGACGTTCACCGGGGGCGTACCCCCAGCAGTTCGAGGGCCGTCATGATGATGAATCCGACCATGATGGCCACCCAGATCCATCTGGCCCGCCGATGGAACCGGTCGTCTCCGGTCACTTCTGGCCGGGAAGCTTGAACTTCGAGGGGTCGAAGCCCGGCGGGAGCTCAAGGCCGGGAGGAAGCTGACCGGCTCCGAGCCTGCCGAGGGCGCCGCCCGCGCCGGGGGCGTCGGGGGCCGCGGCGGAGGCGTTCTTGCCGAGCGCGGCCTTGCGCGGGTCGCCGCTGACCCTGCGACCCTTGGCGGCCTTCTTCTGCGCGCCCTTGTTCTTGCGCCCGCCCGGCATGCCGGGGATGCCCAGGCCGCCCGCCATGCGCTTCATCATCTTCTGCGCGTCGAAGAACCGGACGACCAGGTTGTTGACCTCGGTCACGCTGACGCCGGAGCCCTTGGCGATGCGGGCGCGGCGGGAGCCGTCGATCATCTTGGGGTTCTGGCGCTCGCCCGGGGTCATCGAGCGGATGATGGCGGCGACGCGGTCCAGGTCACGGTCGTCGACCTGGTTGATCTGGTCACGCATCTGCCCCATGCCGGGCATCATGCCGAGCAGGTTCTTGATGGGGCCCATCTTGCGGACCATCATCATCTGCTCAAGGAAGTCTTCGAGCGTGAAGCCCTCGCCGGAGGTGAGCTTGCCCGCCATCTTGGCGGCTTCCTGCTCGTCGAAGGTCTTCTGCGCCTGCTCGATCAGGGTGAGGATGTCACCCATGTCGAGGATGCGGGAGGCCATCCGGTCCGGGTGGAAGGCGTCGAAGTCCTCAAGCTTCTCACCCGTCGAGGCGAACATGATCGGCTTGCCGGTGATGTGACGCACCGAGAGGGCGGCACCGCCCCGGGCGTCGCCGTCGAGCTTGGTGAGCACGACGCCGTCGAAGCCGACGCCCTCCATGAAGGCCTGGGCGGTGGAGACCGCGTCCTGACCGATCATGGCATCGACGACGAACAGGACCTCGTCCGGGGAGACCGCGTCGCGGATGTCGGCGGCCTGCTTCATCAGCTCCTGGTCGATGCCCAGGCGGCCCGCGGTGTCGATGATGACGATGTCGTGCTGCTGGCGCCTGGCGTGCTCGACCGACTGGCGGGCCACGGCGATCGGGTCGCCGACGCCGTTGCCGGGCTCGGGGGCGTAGACCGCCACGCCCGCGCGCTCGGCGACGACCGAGAGCTGCTGGACCGCGTTGGGGCGCTGCAGGTCGGCGGCCACCAGCAGCGGCGTGTGGTTCTGCTCACGCAGCCAGCGGGCGAGCTTGCCGGCCAGGGTGGTCTTACCGGCGCCCTGGAGACCCGCGAGCATGATGACGGTCGGCGGGTTCTTCGCGTAGCGAAGCCGCCGGGTCTCGCCACCCAGGATCTCGACCAGCTCGTCGTTGACGATCTTGACGACCTGCTGCGCCGGGTTCAGCGCCTGGGACACCTCGGCGCCCCTGGCCCGTTCCTTGACCTGGGCCACGAACGTCCTGACCACCGGCAGCGCGACGTCGGCCTCAAGCAGCGCGATGCGGATCTCGCGGCAGGTCGCGTCGATGTCGGCCTCGGACAGGCGCCCCTTGGAACGAAGGGAGGAGAAGACCGATGTCAGCCGGTCGGAAAGCGTCTCGAACACGTGATTGGCCAGCCTCTGCGCTCTCGGGTCTGCGACTCGACATCCCAGCCTATCCGCTGGAGAGGGCGGAACACGCCCTCGCGAGACGGTGGTATGCCCGCGACGTACCGGTCGCGCGGGCGGCGACGGTACGTCCGTGCCTCCTGCCCGGTCCCGCGGGAGACCGCGCCCGCTCTCGCGGAACCGGGCAGGAGGCACGGACGCCGGGACGTCCGGGGCCGTGACGGCCGTGGGCACACGATGGGCACACGATGGACACGCGGTGGGCGCGCGACAAGCACATGGTGGGCGCACGGTGGGCGCACAGTGACACACAGTGGACATGACGAGACGCCGGGACCGCCGGTCGCGGTTCGGGTCCCGGGCGCCCCGGCCGGGCGAGACTGTCTCAGCGGCCCCAGCCGGGGACGGCCATCCGCATGGTGAGGGCGTGCTCGACCAGTGTGATGAGCGTGGCCTTCACCGCGTCCCTGGAGCGCGCGTCGGTGCGCGAGATCGGGATGTGCGGCGCCAGCGTGAGCGCCTCGCGCACCTCCTCCTCGCCGTGCAGGTAGGTCCCGTCCCAGCCGTTGACCGCGACGACGAAGGGGAGCTTGGCCTCCTCGAAGTAGTCGATCGCCGGGAAGCTGTCGGCCAGCCGCCGGGTGTCGACGAGCACGATTGCGCCGATGGCGCCGCGCACGAGGTCGTCCCACATGAACCAGAACCGGTGCTGGCCCGGCGTGCCGAACAGGTACAGGATCAGGTCCCGGTCCAGGGAGACGCGCCCGAAGTCCATCGCGACCGTGGTCGTCGTCTTGTTCGGGGTGAGGCCGAGGTCGTCGATGCCGGCGCTGGCGTCGGTCATCACCGCCTCCGTGGTCAGCGGCAGGATCTCGGAGACCGCTCCCACGAACGTGGTCTTGCCCACACCGAAGCCACCGGCGACGACGATCTTCGTCGATGTCAGGCCGCCGCCGCGGCTAGAGCCTGCGAAGTCCACTGAGCACCCTTTCCAGCAGGTTGAGATCCGGCTTGCCCGCGTCCAGTTGCGGCTGGTGCAGCTGGACCAGTCCCTCAGCCGCCATGTCCGCGACCAGGATCCGGGTGACGCCGAGCGGGATGCGGAGCATCGCGGAGATCTCGGCGACCGAGCGCACTTGCCGGCACAGGGCGCTGATGGCCTGGTACTCCGGCGTGCGGTTGGACAGATCGTGGTGCGCGGACGTCGCCGAGGAGACCAGGGCCTCCATGGCGAGCTGGGTCCGGGGGGCGGTTCGCCCTCCGGTGACGGCGTACGGCCTGACCAGGGAGCTCTGCTCCACGGGTGCCGGTTGCATGAGATGTGAAGGACCACCCTGTTGCCGGTGGGGGTCGTCCATGGACTGGTAGGGAGGCCCGCCTAGCGGGTCCCCCTCACCGGGCCAGCCGCGGCCTGCCACGGCATCCTCCTATGGTCGTCGCCATCACCGGGGGTGTGAGGCCTGGAGTTCGGCGCGGACCGCCGGTGTCAACACCTGGCCCGCTCGTTCGACAAGCAGGGTCATCTGGTAGGCCACGAGACCCATGTCGCAGTCGGCCGCGGCCAGTACGGCCAGGCAGGAGCCGTCGCTGATCGACATGATGAGCAGCAGTCCTCGCTGCATCTCGACCACGGTCTGGGTGACCGCTCCGCCCTCGAAGACCCTGGAGGCGCCTTGGGTCAGGCTGATCAGCCCGGCGGCGACCGCCGCGAGCTGGTCGGCCCTGTCCCTGGGGAATCCATCGGAATACGCCAACGGCAGGCCGTCGGCCGACACAACGACCGTGTGGGCAACGCCTGGGACGTTGTTCACGAAGTCGGTGATCAGCCAGTTGACCCCCCGGGCGGCCTGGCTCATTTCGCGCACGTGTCATCCTCCTTGGCGACCGGGGCGAGCTCGCTCACCGGTCTTCCTCGTTTCCTTCAACGTCACGGCTGAAGTCGGGATAGGGCTGTCCCTCACCGACTTCGCCCCTGGCGACCGCGCGGCCCTGCCGTACTCCTTGCTGGAAGCTCGCCAGGCGGTTGCGTACCGCTTCAGGGGAGACGGAAGGCCTGAACGCGGGGGTCTGGGGGGCCGCGGCCGAGCCGGGCGCGGCCGTACCGGGAACCAGGTTCGCCTTGGGCACCCGCTTGGGCAGCCCGGCTCCGGTCATCCCGCCGAGGGTCGGCTCACTGGCCGCCCGTGCCGCCTGCCAGCCCGCGTCGGCGGGCGAGGACCAGACGTCGGAGGGCGGGGCCACGGGGGGCGGGACGACGGCCCCGGGCTCCTCCACCTTCTCCGGCTTCTCGGGAGTGGGCTCGACCTTCTTGAACCAGTCGGACTCGACGGCGGCGAAGATCGGCAGGAACTCCTCCTTCGCCTCCTCCATGAGCGAGGGCTCGGGAACGACGGGCAGCGGGCCCGTGTTGTCCGAGAGCTCGAACACGCTGCTGTCGAAGAGACGTCCGTTCTGGCCGGGCGGGCCGGGCCAGGAGCCGTCGTTCTCCTTGGCGGGGGTGCTGCTCCAGATGCCCGAGTCGCCGCGCGCGGGCGCGTCCGGCCACACGCTCGTGTCCGGCTGGGAGGCGATCGGCCAGCCTCCCGGCCCGCCGGGCTCACCCGGGCGCGGGGAGCCGGACCAGCCGGTCGCGTCCGAGGAGAGGTTCGACCAGCTCGGGCCGCCTCCCTGCTGCGGCACCTGGCCGGACCACACGCTGTCGAAGGGCGACTGGCTGAAGTGGTCGATCCCGGCGGGACTGTTCGGCGCCTCGAAGGAGGCGAGCTGCTGCCGTACGTCGAACTGGTCGAAGGGGCTCTGGGTGACGTCGAAGGAGGTGAAGGCCGACTGGGTGGGGTCGAGGGTCGGGCTGGCCAGCAGCGGCGGGCGGTCCATCACCGCCCGCTCCTGCGGGCCCATGGCCGCCGACCAGTCGCCGCCGCCGTTGGTGACCGGCGCCTGACGGGAGTCGGCGTCGGAGAGCAGGTTCTCCGGGATCAGCACCATGGCGGTCAGGCCACCGCTGTCCTGCTGCCTGAGCTGGACGCGGATGCCGTGGCGCAGGGCCAGGCGGCCGACCACGAACAGGCCCATTCTGCGGGAGACCGAGACGTCGACCACGGGCGGGTTGGCCAGACGCCAGTTCGCCTGGGTGAGCTCGTCGGCGGTCATGCCGATGCCGACGTCGGCGACCGAGACCATCACGCCACCGCCGTCGATCCGGTTGCTGGACACGACGACCTTCGTCTCCTTGGGAGAGAAGGAGATCGCGTTCTCCACCAGCTCGGCGATGAGGTGCACGACGTCGTTGACGGAGGTGCCGACGACGGAGACGCCCGCCGACAGGTGCAGGGCCACCCGCTCGTAGTTCTCGACCTCGGACAGCGAGGCGCGCACGACGTCGATGAGCGGGATCGGCTGGCTCCACCTGCGGGCGGGTTCCTGGCCCGCGAGGACCAGCAGGTTCTCGCTGTTGCGGCGCATGCGGGTGGCGAGGTGGTCGAGGCGGAACAGGTTGCCGAGACGGTGCTCGTCCTGTTCGCCCTGCTCCAGGCTCTCGATCAGGGACAGCTGGCGTTCGACCAGGGTCTGGCTGCGGCGGGAGAGGTTGACGAACATCGCGTTGACGTTGCTGCGCAGCGTGGCCTCCTGGCCCGCGAGCCGTACGGCCTCGCGGTGGACCTCGTCGAAGGCGCGCGCGACCTCACCTATCTCGTCGTCGGAGTTGACGCCGATGGGCTGGACCTTGACCGAGTCGGCGTCGCCGCTCTCGCGCAGCGACTGGACGGTCTCCGGCAGGCGCTGCTCGGCGACGGACAGGGCCTCGGTGCGGAGCCTGCGCAGCGGCCTGACCAGCGAGCGCGCCATGATCGTGGTGACGATGAGGACCAGCAGGAGCAGCAGGCCGCTGGCGCCTCCGGCGATCATCGCGCCCTGCTGCTCGGCCTCCTGGAGGGTGCGGCTCTGCGTGATGACCGAGTCGGCGACGGCCTTCTCGACCGTGCGCATCTTGTCGATGATGACGCTGGAGGCGTCGAACCACTGGGTCTGGTCGCCCGCGCCGGTGCCGGTCGCGCTGACGCCGACGAGGGGGGCGTTGGCGGTGGCCAGGACGAGGGACCTGAGGCGGATGAACTCGGCTCGGTCGACCTTCTGGCCGCTGACGGTGTCGTCGTAGAACTGGCGCTGGTCCAGCGAGGCCTCGCCCCTGAAGGCGGCCAGTTCGCTGTCGCGCTGGGCGCGGGCGACGATGAACTCGTCGAGGCCCTCGGTGCTGAACTGCCTGTTGGCGAGGGCGACGGCGAGTTCGGCCCGCTCTCTTGAGGCCTGTTCCTTGGCCCTGGCCAGGGCGGCGAAGGCCGCCGCGCTGCTGCTGAGGGACTGGTCGGCGTCGACCTGGACGATCTTCTCGTGGAGCGCGAGCAGGTCGCCGATCGTCTGGGAGTAGGTCTGGATGACGGGCTGGGCGGGCAGCGCGCTGCCGACGACGGTCTTGCGCACGTTGGCGAGCTCGTCGAGGCGGGTGCTCATCTGTGCGATGTCCTCCCGCTCCCGGGAGGCGAAGTCACCGGCCGCGGCGGTGCGCAGCCGTTCGCGCACGACCGTGACGATCTTGTCGACGACGCCGTACTGGTCGTCGAGTTTGGCGCGGGCGCCACGGAGACGGCCCTGGGCCACGTATCTCGCGGCCAGGTCGCGTTCGAGCTGCAGGCCGTGCACCAGGCCGCTCAGGTCGGCCGAGAGCTCCGCGACCACCCTGACCTGCTCGTACTCGGCCGCGTTGTTGACCGAGGCGACCACGCGCAGCCCGCCGAGGACGATCGCCGCGGTCGTGGGGATGACGATGAGTGCGATCAGCCGCGACCGCACGCGCCAGTTCCTGAACGCGAACCTGCTGCCGTTCTCACGGGTGCTGTCACGCCGCCCGCGTTTGGTGGCCTTCACCGCCTGGGCGCCGTCCTCCTGCGCCTCCGTCTCGCCGAAGACCTGGGCAGCAACCAGCCCGGATTCGCGTTCACTGGGGATTGCCGTCCTCACTGGCCTCCGCTACCTCTCCTCGTTTGTCTGATTGGAGGGGAATCCTGTCATGCATCTGATCTTCACGTGACGCGGATGCATCCTTGGGGCGAGGGTTATTGGAGCATAGCCCGAACAGTTCGGCCAATAGCCCATAAGTCGCAACTTATGGGCAATCGGGACTAGATGCTTGCAACCGGGCAACCCCCACCGGGCCTCCCGAGCAGATTTATACGGGGATATCCGCCCCGGCGCCCACTCTTTCACAACATGTCATCGCCCCTTCGGCCGGAGAGTTTGGAACGCTCCGATTCGCCACCGGCCCATCCGAAAACCCGACATCAAAAGTCCATATTTGTCCGATTTACCCCTATTGGCCAATACTTGCGATTAAGCACACCCCCTCCGCTACGCTGCTGCACGGCCGGGAGCCCCCTCATCCTGCGCTTTCTTGGACCATCTCCATCGCATGACGGCTTCCGGCGGATCAGGCCCGAACGGCCAACCGCCCCCTAAGGAGACCCCATGCGCCTCGGACCCATCAGCCGGACGTCTCACGCGGAGCAGGTCGGGTGAGCGGTCGGGCCCTGTTGCGCAACAGGGTGTTCTGCGGCGCGCTCGGGGTCACGGCGCTGCTGCTCCTGGCCGAGACCGCGGGCAGGGCGGGCCTGATCGACCCGGACGTCCTGCCGCTGACCTCGACGATCCTGACCAGGACCGCCGAACTCGCCGTCGACGGGGAGTTCCTGACCAACGTGGCGGCCACCATGCTCGCCTGGACCCTCGGCCTGCTCCTCACCGTCGCCGTCACGGTCCCGCTCGGGCTGCTGCTCGGCAGCCTGCCGAGGCTGGAGGCCACGGCCCGGCCGCTGATCGAGTTCCTCCGCCCGATCCCCTCCGTCGCTCTCATCCCGCTGGCGATCCTGCTCTTCCCCGACCGGCTCGACCTCAAGATCGCCGTGATCTTCTACGCCTCGTGCTGGCCGATCCTGATCAACACGATGTACGGCCTGCGGGACGTCGACCCGGTGGCCAAAGAGACCCTGCGCAGCTTCGGCTTCGGGCCGCTGGCCGTACTGTGGCGAGTCTCACTGCCGAGCACCGCGCCGTTCATCGCCACCGGCGTACGGCTCGCGGGCGGCATCGCGCTCATCCTGGCCGTCAGCGCCGAGTTGCTCGCCGGCGGCTCGGACGGCATCGGCGCCTACGTCCTCAAGGCGGGCAGCAGCCCCGACGGCCTTGAGCTCATCATCGCCGCGACCGTCTGGGCGGGAATCCTCGGTGTGGTGACGAACAGCCTGTTCATCGGGGCCGAGCGGAGACTGTTCCGCTGGCACACCGCACGGGCGGGGGTGGCCTCGTGAACGTACGACGCGCCCTGGTCCGCCTGTGGCCGGTTCCCGTCGCGCTGGTGCTGTGGGAGGTGGGCACCCGGGCCGCGGACAACCCCTTCTTCCCGCCGCCGACCACGATCGCGGTCAGGATGCGGGAGCTGTGGCTCACCGGTCCCCCCGGTCGCCTGTGGCTGAGCGACGCCGCCCTGGACAACTTCCCGCCCAGCCTGGCCAGGCTCTTCGCCGGCTGGATCCTCGCCGGGGTCGTCGGCGTCGTGTTCGGCGTGCTGCTGGGCCGCTCGGTCGTCCTGGCGCGTTTCGTCGATCCGCTCGTCCACTTCGGACGGGCGGTCCCGCCGCCGATGCTCCTGCCGCTGCTGATCCCGCTGATGAGCATCGGCACCCCGATGCAGCTGACCACGATCGTGTTCGGCGTCGTCTGGCCGGTGCTGCTCAACACCGTCGAGGGCGCCCGTTACGTGGACCGCCAGCACGTGGAGACCGCCAGGGTCTTCGGATTCTCTCGCCGGCAACGGCTCTGGCGGGTCATCCTGCCCTCCGCGACCCCGAAGATCTTCGCGGGCCTGCGGCTCAGCCTCTCCCTCGCCCTGATCCTCATGGTCGTCTCCGAACTGGTGGGCAGTACCAACGGGATCGGCTTCCAGCTCCGTGACGCGGAGCGCGCCTTCGACCCACCCGGCCTGTGGGGCTCCCTCGTGGTGCTCGGCCTGCTCGGTTACGTGCTGAACCTGGCGTTCTTCACCGCCGAGCGACGGGTCCTGTCCTGGCACCGCGCCGCCAAGCAGACAACCTGAGGAACCTCCGTGCTTGAGATCTCCAATCTGACCCACACCTACGGAAACGGCCCCTCCGCCCACAACGCGCTCGGCGGTGTCGACCTGCACGTCGCCGAGGGGGAGCTGGTGTGCATCGTCGGACCTTCCGGGTCCGGCAAGTCGACCCTGCTGCGCTCCATCGCCGGGCTGCTGCGCCCGACGGGCGGCCGGATCACGCTCAACGGCACCCCCGTCGCGCAGATCCCGGACGACCTGGCCGTGGTCTTCCAGGACTACAGCCGCTCGTTGTTCCCCTGGATGTCGGTCGCCGACAACGTCTCGCTGCCGCTGCGCCGTAAGGGCCAGGGCAGGAAACAGCGGGCGCTCTCGGCAGCCGAGGCACTCGAACAGGTGGGCCTGGCCTCGGCCGGGAGCAAGTATCCCTGGGAGCTGTCCGGCGGCATGCAGCAGCGTGTCTCCATCGCCCGCGCCCTGGCCTACCGGCCGAAACTGCTGCTGATGGACGAGCCCTTCGGGTCCGTCGACGCCCAGACCCGTGAGGACCTGGAGGACCTGACCCTGCTGGTCCGCGGTCTGCACAACATGACCATCCTGCTCATCACCCACGACATCGACGAGAGCGTCTACGTCGGTGACCGCGTCGTGGTGCTCTCCAAGGCCCCGGCCAGGGTGGTGGGTGACCTCCGGGTCGACCTGCCAGGCCCCCGTGACCAGATCGGCACCAGGGAGCACCCCGACTTCGTACGGCTGCGCGGCGAGGTCGGCCGCCTGGTGCGCGGTGTGCGTCCCGCGCAGACGTCGTCGCTGTGAGAGGCCGGTGAGAGACGCCGCGAGAGCTCTCCCGTGTCCCGGGGCGACCACCCGGGACGCGGGAGACGGGGCCGGTGTTGAAGGGTCCTTCAGAAGCGCCGGGCGGGGCGGCGACCGTCCGGCCCGCCTCTGACATGGGGGCACGCGAACGTCGCCGCACCCCTTGACCACCCCGTTTGAAGATCGGTGTAAAAGGTTTTCGAGACTCCGGTAAATCCGGATCAGATGCCTAGAGCGTTCCATTTTATGTCGTACGGATACGAAAGAAAATTCCATACCAGCGTCAAGCCCCACACATTCCGGTGGCCCGAAACGGTCGCGACGCCCGATCTGGCGGCGCCAACTCCCTACATACGGATGGCCGGAAACCGGCAACCCCCCGTAACAGGAGCCTCAATTCCGTCAAGTAGGCACTTCGCTAAACCGGTAAATCACCCCTTACAGCAACAAAACATGCTATATAGGGACATAAATTATGGACTGTCGCTAAACCCGACGTTAAGGGTTGCTGCTGGATTTGAGAGCATCTACGATCGCTCCTTGATCTCTTCTCCCCGATTCCGGGACGTCCAACTCATGCCGCATTCCCTCACCTCTTCGAGGAGCCACATATGAGGTTCCGTCCACTAACACGAGCATGCCTGGTCATCGTCGCTCTTTCCGTTCTCGCCACCGCCTGCAGCAGCGGGAAAAGCGCAACGAGCGCGGCGAACGGCCTGGAGAAGACCGACATCACCATCGGTATGCTGCCGCTCCCCGAGGTGGCACCGGTTCAGATCGCCATCAGCCGGGGCTTCTTCAAGGAAGAGGGCCTCAACGTCAAGTTCTCCCTCATCGAGGGTGGCGCGGCCGCACTCCCCACGCTGCTCAGCGGTGGGTTCGACGTGCTGCACAGCAACTACGTCTCCGCCTTCACCGCCTCCGCGCAGAACGTCGCGGACCTGAAGGTGATCGCGGAGGCGACCGTCGCGACGCCCGGCTCCTTCGTCCTGTTGACCGCGCCCAACTCGAACGTCACCAAGGTCGAGGACCTCAAGGGCAAGAAGGTCGGCGTCAACACGAAGAAGAACATCGCCACGCTGGCGACCAGCGTGACTCTGAAGGTACACGGCCTGGACGTCGTCCGCGACAAGATTGACTTCATCGAGGTGCCCTTCCCCAACATGTGGCAGGCCCTCAAGAGTGGTCAGGTGGATGCGGCCTTCCTGCCCGAGCCGTTCGTGAGCGCGGCCGCCGCCGACGGCGGTGTGAAGCTCGCCGACACGATGGCCGGCCCCACGGACAGCTTCCCGATCGCGGGCTACTTCGTCACCTCGGAGTTCGCGGGCAAGAGCCCCAAGACCGTCGCCGCCTTCCAGCGCGCCCTGCTGAAGGCGCAGACGGTCGCGGCGAACGACCGCAAGGCCGTCGCCGAGGCGATCCCCCAGTACACCAAGATCAACGCTCAGACCGCGCAGATCATGCAGCTGCCCGGCTTCCCCGTCACGACCAACGCCGTACGGCTGCAGCGGGTCTCCGACCTGATGCTTGAGTACGGCTACCTGCCCAAGCCGTTCGACGTCAACTCTCTCCTGCTCGGAGGACAGAAATGATCGAGGCATACCAGGCGGTCGGCCTGGTTCCCACCATGCGCGGCGTCCGCAACCGGGACGAGATCCAGATCAACCTGGAGCACATCGAACACCTGGTCAAGGCCGCCTCCTGGCTGTCCAGCCTCGACCTGCCCGTCCGCCTGATCGCGATTCCCGAGGGCGCCCTGCAGGGGTTCAACGACGAGGTCCTCGACCTCGACCACGAGGACTTCGCCAGGGAGGTCGCGATCGAGGTGCCCGGTCCTGAGACCGACCGGCTCGGCGCGCTGGCCCGCCAGTGGAACACCTACATCGTCGCCCAGGCCAAGGCCCTGCACCCCGAGTTCCCCGGACGCTTCTTCAACGTCGGCCTGGTGATCGACCCCGAGGGCGCGATCGTCATGACGCACTACAAGACGGTCCCGCTGCTGCCCGTCGAACACTCGGTGACCCCGCACGACGTCTGGGACCGCTGGGTCGAGCTGTACGGCAAGACGCTCGACGCGTTCTACCCCGTCGCCGACACCGCGATCGGCAGGATCGGCGTGCTCATGGCCAACGAGGCCTCCTACCCGGAGAACGCCCGTGGCCTCGCCATGAACGGCGCGGAGATCATCTACCGCGGGCCGTACCCGCACCCGCACGTCGGCAACGGGCTCTACGCGATCCAGAACCAGGCCAGGGCGCTGGACAACAACTGCTACCTGATCGCCTGCAACGTCGGGACCTACTATCTGACCCCCGACTCCGACGTCCCGATCGACACCTTCGGCGGCCACTCGATGGTCGTGGACTACAAGGGGCAGATCGTCGGGCGCCACGACTACGGCGGCGCCTCCTCCTGGGTCTCGGGCACGATCGACATCGAGGCCCTGCGCAGGTTCCGCGCCAACGCGCAGTGGGACAACTGGATCAAGGACCTCAAGACCGAGCAGTACCAGCTCATCTACGAGAAGCCGATCTACCCGAAGAACCTCTACCTCGACCGCAAGCCGTACAACCACACGGAGTTCCGCACCGAGGTGATCGACAG
Organism: Streptosporangium jomthongense; assembly: GCF_042650425.1. Classification (NCBI taxonomy): domain Bacteria; kingdom Bacillati; phylum Actinomycetota; class Actinomycetes; order Streptosporangiales; family Streptosporangiaceae; genus Streptosporangium; species Streptosporangium jomthongense. Next base: position 66,044 of record NZ_JBHSBC010000032.1, read on the forward strand.
GCAGATCGAGCTGATGCACGAGCGCGGAGTCTGGGTTCGCCCGGAGAAGTAGGAAGAGAAAGACCGGTGTGACCGGGCCGGCTCGCCGGTGAGGCCGGCCCGGTGTGGGATCCGCCGTCGTGGCGGGTCCCACACCGGGAGAGAAAGATCAGACGCGAAGCGTCAGAACGTGTTCGACCAGGGTGATCAGGGTCGACTTGACCGCGTCCCGCGAACGGGCGTCGGTCCGTACGACGGGGATGTGCGGAGAGATCGTCAGAGCCTCCCGCACCTCCTCCTCACCGTGTAAGTGCGTACCGCCGAAGCCGTTGAGGGCGACGACGAACGGCAGCCCCGCCTCCTCGAAGTAGTCGATCGCCGGGAAGCTGTCGGCCAGCCGCCGGGTGTCGACCAGCACGATCGCGCCGATGGCGCCCTTGACGAGGTCGTCCCACATGAACCAGAACCGGTGCTGACCCGGCGTACCGAACAGGTACAGGATCAGGTCCCGGTCCAGCGAAACCCGGCCGAAGTCCATGGCCACCGTGGTGGTCCGCTTGGTCGGGATGTGCGAGAGGTCGTCGACCTCCGCGCTGGCCTCCGTCATAACCGCTTCCGTGGTCAGCGGCATGATCTCGGAGACCGCTCCGACGAAGGTCGTCTTGCCGACACCGAATCCTCCGGCGACAACGATCTTCGTTGACGTCATTCCGGCGTCAGAGCCTGCGAAGCCCACTGAGCACCCTTTCAAGCAAGTTGAGATCCGGCTTTCCGGCATCCAGCGACGGCTGGTGGATCTGCACCAGGCCCTCGGTCGCCATGTCCGCGATCAGCACCCGGGTCACGCCCAGTGGCATGCGCAGCAGGGCGGACAACTCCGCCACCGAGCGCACCTGCTGGGACAACGAGATGATCGCCTGGTACTCCGTGGAGAGCGTGGCGGTGTCCACGCTCATGAAGGTCGCCGAGGAGACCAGGGCCTCCAGAGCGAGCTGCATGCGGGGCGCCGTCCTGCCTCCGGTCACAGCGTACGGACGAATCAGACGATTACGTCCGCTCTTGGCCTGAGGCGTGCTTGGGGGTTCCTCACCCGGGCGCCAACCTGGTGCGTCCATATCACCTCCCTATCGCTGAGCCGACTGCAACTCGGCCCGAAGAGCAGGTGTCAACGCCTGCCCCGCGCGCTCAGCCAGCATGGTCATCTGGTAGGCCACCAGGCCCATGTCACAGTCCGGCGAGGCCAGTACGGCCAGCGCGGAGCCGTCGCTGATCGACATCGTCAGCAGGAGACCCCGCTGCATCTCGATCACGGTCTGCGCGACGGGACCGCCCTCGAAGACCCGGGAGGCTCCCTGGGTCAGGCTGATCAGACCGGCCGTGATCGCGGCGAGCTGGTCGGCGCGGTCCTTCGGGAAGCCCTGCGAGTAGGCCAGCGGAAGACCGTCCGCGGAGACGATCACCGCGTGGGCCACACCGGGCATCTCCTTGACGAACTCGGTGATCAGCCAATTGAAGCCTCGGGCGGCCTGACTGAGTTGGTGGTTCACTGGTTCTCTCCCTCAGCGGCGTTCAACCGCTCGATCATCTCGGCGCGGCCCTGCCGTATGCCTTGCTGGAAACTGGACAGACGACTACGCACCCGCTCCGCCGATATCGGGGGCAGCGGGGCCACCGGAGTGCTCGGGGCCGGGGCGGCCGTTCCGGGCACGAGGTTGGCCTTCGGCACCCGCTTCGGCAGACCCGAACCGGTTACACCGCCCTCGACGGGCTTCTTCGCGACCTCGGCCGCGGCCCATCCCTGGTCGGACGGGGAACTCCACGGCTGCCTCTCCGGCTGCTCCTCCGAAGGAGGCGGTCCCTGGCGCCCCGGCCGCCTGATGGGCAGCACGGGCGACTCCTCCTGGAGCGACCGCTCCGGTGAGGGCGTCTCCTGCCTTTCCTCCTCCGCGGGCTCGGCTTCGGCCTCGGGGTCGGCCACGAGCTCGGCGGAGGTGTTGCGGAACCAGTCCGATCCTACCGCCGCGAAGATCGGCAGGAACTCCTCGGGCTCGGGCTCCGTCGGCGACACCTCGACCGCGGGCAGGGCCTGGGTGTGGTCCGGAACCTCGCGCCTGGGCGGCGTCCACGGGTCGACCGGCGGCATCTCCGGCCATGCGGGCGGCTGCCCGCCCCTCGGTGGTTCGCCTCCCGGGAACGGCGACTGCGTCGTGGAGAACGACGAGTCGGCGGGGAAGGAGGGGTGGGCGGCCGGGAACGAGGGCTCGGCCGGGAAGGACGGCGGCGCCGCGGGGAAGGACGGCTCGGCCAGGAAGGACGACTCCGACTGACGCGGCGGCTGCGCCGTGGGGAAGGACGGGTCCCCCGCCGGGAACGACGGATGCGCCGGCGGGAAGGACGGCGGGGACGGGGTGAGCGGCGAGGCCCACAGGTCCTCGACCGCCGCCGCGGAGACGACCGGCGCCGACCACAGGTCCGCGACCGAGGGGGCCGGGGTCTGCGGGATCGAGGGCTCCGGAGCGGGCGGGACCGGCAGGGACGGCTGGGCGGGCGGGGCCTGCCTGACGGCGCCCATCGAGGGAACGCTCCCGAACGGGTCGGAGCTGGGCGCCCCGCTGAACGGGTCGTTGCCGGACAGGGCCGAGGGGCCGTTCTGACCGGCCATGGCCAGCTGCGGCATGAGCGGCGACTGGGCGACGACCTGCGGGGGAAGCAGCACGACGGCGCTCAGGCCGCCGGTCTCGGGACGGCGCAGCTGGACCCGGATACCGTGACGCATGGCCAGCCGGCCGACCACGAACAGGCCCATTCTGCGGGAGACCGACAGGTCGACCGCGGGGGGCTCGGCCAGACGACGGTTGGCCTCGGCCAGCTCCTCGTCGCTCATGCCGATTCCCGAGTCGGTGACCGCCAGGATGATGGCCCCCGTCTCGTTGGCGTTGCCGCTCACCATGATCTTGGTGTCCTGCGGCGAGAAGAAGATGGCGTTCTCGACGAGCTCCGCGATCAGGTGGACGATGTCGTTGACGGCGGAGCCAACGATCATGGTACCCGCCTCGACCCGCAGGCCGACGCGTTCGTAGTTCTCGACCTCCGACAGGGAGGCTCGCACGACGTCGCTCAGCGGAACCGGCTCACTCCACCTGCGGCTCTGCTCCTGACCCGCGAGGACCAGGAGGTTCTCGGAGTTACGGCGCATGCGGGTGGCCAGGTGGTCCAGCTTGAAGAGGCTGGCCAGCTGGGCGTCGTCCTGCTCGCCCTGCTCCAGGTCGTCGATGAGGTCGATCTGCCGTTCCACGAGCGACTGGGTGCGCCGGGAGAGGTTGATGAACATCGCGTTGACGTTGTTACGCAGCCTGGCCTCGTCGCCCGCCAGGCGGATGGCCTCGCGGTGGATCTCGTCGAAGGCCCGGGCGACTTCCCCGATCTCGTCGCGGGAGTCCACGTCGATGGGGGAGACCTCCACGCTCGGATCGGCCTCACCGGTCTCCCGCAGCACGCGGACGGTCTCCGGCAGCCGGTTGCCGGCCACCTCCAGGGCCTCGCTGCGCAGCTGGCGCAGCGGCCTGACCAGCGTTCCCGCCACCCAGGCGGTGACGAGCAGGATCATGATCAGCAGGACCAGGATCGTCGCACCGGTGACGATGGCGTTCTGCTCCTCGGCGGCCTGCAGCTCCTGGCTTCGGGATGTGACCGAGGCGGCCAGGCTTCGCTCGACGGCGTTCAGTCCGTCGACGAGGGCCGAGGAGGCCTCGTACCAGGCGTTCATGCCCATCTCCCTGGGCAGGCCCAGGTTCTCGCGCATCCGGGAGATGACCAGGGCGCGCATGGCGTCGGCCTTGGAGATCTTCGGGTCGGTGAGCACGTCGTTCAGACGCTTGATGTCCGTCGTCGACGCGGTGGACCGGAAGGTGGACATCGCGTTGAGCTGGCCCTTGTAGGCGCCCAGGAAGTCGGCGGGGTCGTCGAAGTCGAACCGGCCCTCGATGCGGGCGACGAGCAGAATGCCGCGCTGCCTCGCGACCTGCTCTCTTGCCTGGGTGAGGGCGCCGAGCGCGAGGACGTCACCGACCAGACGTTGGTCACGGGCGCTGCGGCCCAGATCGTCGTGTAGCGTCATGAAGTCGGCGATCATGCGCGTGTACATGCCGAGGGCGGCACGAGGAAGCACGTCGCCGCTGGTGAGAGCCTTTCTCAGGCTGAACAGGCCGTTGAGCCAGTTGCGGACCTGGGCGACCTCGGCGACGATGCGCGGCTCCTGGTCGTCGCCCAGGGCGTCGATCGCGGTGAGCACCTTCGTACGGGTCAGGTCGACCCGGCCCTGCATGTCCTTGACCCTGGCCAGGCGCGCCTGCCTGCGCCGGTCGGCGATGTACCAGGCGGTGAGGTCACGCTCGTCGGCCATCTCGTAGGACAGGTCGGTGAGCTGCTCGATGAGCGAGGCGACCTCGGCGTTCTTGCGGTATTCGGTGGCGCCGGTCAGCGAGTTGGTGAGCTGGAGTCCACTCAGCACCACCGCCGCGGCCGTGGGGAGCAGGATCAGCGCGACCAGACGGGGACGCACGCGCCAGTTCGAGGGCAGGAAGCGACTGCCCACCGCTGACTCACGGTGGTTGCGGCGGTCTTGTGTCATCACTGGCCTACGTAACCCCTCGCCGGTTTTGGATACGGCGGTAGCAATTTGAGCACATCCTTTATGTCACTTCGAATGGAGTATGTGCCGCTAAATCCCCACAAAAGGGATATTTGGCGACAAACCTCACGAGGGCCGGAAGGATTCTCTCGCCTCCGGAACCTGGTGCTTGATCATCAAATGGCGCGTAACCGAGTACGCCTGGACCGCCTCCTGACTCATGTCCTTGCCGAAGCCACTGCCCTTGACCCCGCCGTGCGGGGCCTCCGACGCGATGGGCAGATGGTCGTTCACCCAGGTCACACCCACGTCGAGTCGATGGGAGACGCGTAGTGCCCGCGCCACGTCCGTGGACCAGACCGAAGAGGCTAAACCGTACCTGGTGTCGTTGGCCAGCCGTACCGCCTCGTCCTCGTCGTCAAACGGTAGAGCCAGAAGGACCGGTCCGAAAAGCTCTTCTTGGGCGATCTCACTGTCCTGTGTCACTCCCGTGACCAGCGTGGGCGGGTAGTAGAAGCCCGGCCCCTCCTCCGGGACGCCGCCCAGCGCCACCGAGGCGCCCGCGGCGACCGCCCGCTCGACGAAGCCGTGCACGCGTTCGCGGTGCTCACCGGAGATCAGCGGGCCGATGTCGGTCGCCGGGTCCCACGGGTCTCCCGTCCTGATCCCCTCAAGCGTCGCGCGCAGCGCCTCGACGGCCTGGCCGTACACCTCGCGGGCGATGTAGACGCGGGTCGCGGCGGTGCAGTCCTGGCCGGTGTTGTAGGTCGCGCCCATCGCGACCCCCCTGGCCATGTCGGCCAGGTCGGCGTCACCGAAGACCAGCGCGGGCGCCTTGCCGCCGAGTTCCAGGTGGACCTGCTTGGGGAGGACCGCCGCACCGCGCATCACGGCGCGGCCCGTCTCGGTCGAGCCGGTGACGCTCACCAGGTCCACGCCGGGGTCGGCGACCAGCGCCTGGCCCACCTCCGCGCCACCGAGGACGACCTGGAGCAGCCCGTCGGGCGCTCCCGCCCCGGCGAACAGCTCGGCCAGCCGCAGCGTGGTGCCCGGCGTGCGCGGCGCGGGCTTGACGACCACCGCGTTGCCCGCGGCGAGCGCGGGGCCGAGCTTCCACACCGCCATCACCAGCGGGAAGTTCCACGGCGCGATCGCCCCGACGACGCCGACGGGACGGCGCACCAGCACCGAGGTGTAGCCGGGACTGAGCACCCCGGCCCCGGTTCCCTCAAGCGAGCGCGCGGCTCCGGCGAAGAAGCGCAGGTTGTCCACGGCGAAGGGCAGTTCACCCTCGCGGAAGACCGAGGCGGGCTTGCCCGTCTCGCCGACCTCAAGCCGGGTGAGTTCCTGGGCGTCGGCCTCGACCAGGTCGGCGAAACGCAGCAGCACCCTGGCCCGCTCGGCCGCGGTCGCCCCGCTCCACTCCTGGTAGGCCTCACGGGCCCGCCGTACGGCCGCCGCGACCCCGGCCACCGGGGTGTCACGCGCCTCGGACAGGAACTCCCCGGTCGCCGGGTTGATCAACGTGCTCATGGAACTTCTCTCGTCATGTCATGGTGCCGGGGGCGTCAGGCTCCGGCCCGCTCGATCAGGTCGGCGGCCCGGCGCAGGCCGTCGCGGCGGCGGATCTCCTCACCCGCCGCGGCGAGCCGCTCACGCAGCGCGGTGTCACCGAGCAGCCTGTCCAGCGCGCCGGTCAGTTCCTCGTCGGTGAAGGTGTAGGGGGCCAGGCGCACGCCGTAGCCCAGTTCGTCGACGCGCTGGGCGTTGTCGTACTGGTCCCAGAACAGGGGAAGCACGATCATCGGCTTGCCGAAGTGCAGCGCCTCGGTCGTGGTGTTGTTGCCGCCGTGGGTGATGACCAGGTCGACCAGCGGGAGGATCCTGGTCTGCGGCAGGAACTCCGCGCCCCACATGTTCTCCGCGAGCTTGATCTCCTCGTGCAGCGGGCCCTTGGAGACGACGAAGCGGTGCGGCGTCGTGCCCAGCACGTCGATCACCCGCTGCATCAGCGCGACGTCCGCCGAGCCGAGCGAGCCGAGCGAGAAGTAGACGAGGGCGCCCTCCCCCGAGGCCAGCGGCTCGGGCAGCGCGAAGTCCTCGTCGGTCTCGCGCACCGAGGAGTCCAGCCGGTGCCAGGTGTCGCCGAGCGGCCTGTCGCCGGTGTAGTCGAGGACCTCGGGGAAGACGTAGAGGTTCAGGTCACCCTCGTGGACGAAGTCCAGGTCGGGCAGCGGCGGCGCCCCCTGGGCGACGACCCACTCGTTGAAGGAGGTCCACACCTCACGATGGGTCCTGTCGTACTCGGCGCGGAAGGCCTCCCACTCGGAGCGGTCGTCGGCGGGCAGCCCGGAGAAGACCGGCGCCACGCCCTCGCCGCGCACCTCAAGCGGGTTGCAGGAGACGATCCTGACGAACGGTTTGCCCGCGGTGAGCAGCGCGGGAAAAGTGATCACGTTGTCCTCTACGATCACGTCCGGCCTGACGCGCTCGATAATCTCCTTCAACCGCGGTTCGCAGTACTTCACACCGTCGATGAGCGCGTCCCAGATCGGCTTGGTCACCGTCTCAAGCTGCTCGGCGGTCGACTTGCGATATTCCGGTGCGGTGTCCCGGATGAAGTCCTTCCAGAACTGTCCCGGGTCCTGCTCCTCTTCGGCCGGGGGCGCCAGGTCTACCAGGTCCTCCTCGAATCCGAGGGCGGTCAATTTCCCTTTCCATGAAGCTTCAGCTGCGAAAACGACTCGGTGGCCGCGCTTGCGAAGAATGTCACCGATGCCGATGCAGTTGTTCGTGGGTCCGTAGGCGCTTTCCGGCATGAACAGGATCGTGAGTGACATCACGCCTCCAAGTGACTGGGAGTTATGCGGCTTGAAGAATGATTCAATACTTGCTCTAGCTAAAACGCTAGGAAACGGTCACTATGGACCCCGGTACTGAACCGGGTCCCGAACGAGTGGGGGAATATGACGCGCAAGAGACGGGCGGATCGGCGCCTCGATCTCATCGCCGCCGCACACCGGGCGATCATCCGGCACGGCACCGAGGGGGTGCACCTCAACCACGTCGCCGAGGAGGCCGGTCTGACCTCCGGCGCCGTGCTGTACCACTACCCCCAGCTCGGCGAACTGCTGGTCGACGCGCACCACGCCGGCATGGAGCGCTTCTACGAGCAGCGGATCAAGCGGATCAGCGGCATGCGCGACCCCGTCGAGAAGCTTGTCGTGACCATCCGCTCCGGCCTGCCACACGGTCCCGACGATCCGGAGGTCCGGCTGCTCAACGAGCTCGGCGGAGCCGCGCCCCGCAACAGGATGTACGCCCTGCTGCTCACCACGCTCTACGACCGCCAGGTCTCGATGTACCAGAGCATCCTGGAGACCGGAGCCGCGCTGGGGACCTTCACCCTGTCCGACGACTCCCTGGTCATCGCGCGCAACCTCGTCGCGCTCGAAGACGCGTACGGTTACCGCATAACGGCCCGCCACCCGGTGATCGGCCCGGATGAGGCGGCGGAGCTGATCCTCGCCTACGCCAGGACCGCCACGAACAACCCGCTCAAGACGTCTCATTGAGGGATCAGCACCCCGTCCTCCGCCGCCCAGGTGAGGGTCACCGAAGACCCCACCTGGACCCGCGTCGCCCCCTGCGTCGCCACAAGGACCACGCCGTCGCGACCGGGCACGAGAACCGAGACGTGTGACACGCCGCCGTAGAAGCTGACATCGGCCACCCTCCCCCGCAACGCTCCGGCAGCCTCAGTGGCCTCAGAAGGCGTGTTGTCCACATCCGGGCCCTTGTCAGCGGATGCCGTCCCTTGGCCCTCAGTGACGACCTCAGCGTCCTGCAGGGCATCCTGCGCCGCCTGCCCGGTGTCACCGGAGGCGTTCTCCCGCTCGGCGGTCCCGGAGGCGTCGTCACCGCCGTTCTCAGAGAGCCGCTCAGCGCCGTTTTCCGCGTCCTCGCCCACGCCGTCGCCGCTCACGGAGGCGCTCTCGGCAGTGCTCTCGGCAGTGCTCTGGACGACGCTTTCGACGGTGCTCTCGACGGCGTCACCCGGATCCGGCGCCACGGGTTCCGCGACCTCCGTGAGCCTGATCCGCTCCGGCCGTACGGCCAGCAGCGCCGCCGCCCCCTCGGGCAGCCCGTCCGGCCCGGCCAGCACGCCGACTCCCTCGCAGGTCAGCCCGCCCGCGCAGGCCGTACCCGTGAAGAGGTTGTTGGCCCCGACGAACCCGGCGACGAACGGCGTCGCGGGCCGTTCGTACAGCGTGACCGGGGCGTCCACCTGCTCGACCCGGCCCGCGGACAGGACGGCGATCCGGTCGGCGAGCGACATCGCCTCCTCCTGGTCGTGGGTGACCACGACGAAGGTGATCCCGACCTCGTGCTGGAGCCGCTTGAGTTCGAGCTGCATCTCGGCGCGGACCTTCTTGTCCAGCGCGGAGAGCGGTTCGTCCAGCAGCAGCAGCCTGGGCCGTTTCACGATCGCCCTGGCCAGCGCGACCCGTTGCCGCTGGCCTCCGGAGAGCCTGTCCGGCCTGCGGCCCGCCGTCTCGGCCAGGCCGACCTTCTCCAGGACCTCGGCCACCCGTTCCCGGATCTCGGCCTTGGGCAGCCGCTCCCGCTCAAGGCCGTAGGCGACGTTCTTAGCCACGGTCATGTGCGGGAACAGCGCGTACGACTGGAACATGAGGTTGACCGGGCGGCGGTGGGCGGCCTGGGTGATCAGGTCGGCGCCGTCGAGGGTGACGGTGCCCGCGTCCGGCGTCTCGAAGCCCGCCAGGATCCGCAGCAGGGTGGTCTTGCCGCAGCCGCTCGGGCCGAGCAGCGCGAAGAACTCGCCCTGGCGGATCTCCAGGGAGACCCCCGACAGCGCCGTGACGTCGCCGAAACGGCGGCTGACATCTGTGATCTGCAGCATCAGGACAGTGACTCCGTCAGTCGGGTCATCCGCTGGGCCGCGATCACCACCGTGAAGCTCACGGCCAGCAGCAGCGTCGCCAGCGCGTTGATCTCCGGGGTGACCCCGAAGCGGACCATTGAGTAGATGACGATGGGCAGGGTCGGCGTGGTCGGCGCCGCGGTGAAGAAGGCGATCACGAACTCGTCGACGGAGAGTGTGAACGCCAGCAGCGCGCCCGCCACGATGCCCGGCGCGAGCTGCGGCAACGTGACACGCACGAACGTGGTGAACGGCGAGGCGCCCAGGTCCTGCGACGCCTCCTCAAGGGAGTCGTCCACGTGGGTGAGCCGGGTGCGCACGACCGCCGTCACGAACGCCATGCCGAAGACCGTGTGCGCGAGCAGCACCGAGTGCAGGCCGAGCGTCATCCTGACCGCCGCGTAGAAGACCAGCAGCCCGATGGCCAGCACCAGGTCGGGCAGTACGGCCGGCAGCACACCGAGCGTGTCGAGCACCCGTGACCTGGTGTACCTGGCCAGGCCGACGGCGAGCAGGGTGCCGAGCACGGTCGCGAGCACCGTCGATCCCGCGGCCACGATCAGCGTGTTGACCAGGCCCTCGCGTACCAGGGCGTTCCCGGCGAGCTTGCCGTACCACTTCAGGCTGAGGCCGGTGAAGGAGTAGGGCGACCTCCCCGCGTTGAACGACATGACGACGAGCACGACGATCGGCGTGTAGAGGAACACATAGGTCGCCCAGAAGGGGACGTGGAGGAGACGCGGTCTACGCACGGCGGGCACTCCATGCCTGCAGGAGGAGCAGGACGACCAGCACCGCGAGCAGCGCCAGCGTGAGGGCGGACCCGAACGGCCAGTCCCGCGCGGTGAGGAACTGGTCCCTGATCAGGTTGCCGACCATGATCGAACGTCCGCCGCCGAGCAGTTCGGGGATGACGAAGTTCCCGAAGCTCGGGACGAACACGAACAGGCAGCCGGTCAGGACGCCGGGCAGCGTCAGCGGCAACGTCACCGAGAGGAACGTGCGGGCGGGCCTGGCCCCGAGGTTGGCCGAGGCCTCGGCCAGGCGGGGGTCGAGCCGCTCGATCGCCGCGTACAGCGGCAGCACCATCAGCGGCAGGTAGGAGTAGACCAGCCCGACGACGACGGTGCCCTGGTTGTACAGGAACTCGAAGGGGCCGAGACCGAGCCTGCCCAGGGCGGAGTTGACCAGCCCGGGGCCGCTCAGCAGCACGATCCAGGCGTAGACCCTGATCAGCAGGTTCGTCCAGAAGGGCAGCACGATCGCCACCAGCGCGACCGTCTTCCATTTCCTGGGAAGCCTGGCGATCAGATACGCCGTCGGGTAGCCGAGCAGCAACGCGACCAGCGTGGCGATCAGGGCCGTCCGCAGCGAGCCGAGCAGGATGTCGAGGTAGATCGGATCGGCCAGGCGCACGAGGTTGTCCGCACTGGCCTCGTAGATGACCCCGCCGAAGCGCCCCCTGCGGAACAGGGAGAAGCTCAGGACCGTCACCAGCGGGATCAGCAGCAGGACGATCAGGTAGGCCAGCCCAGGCCCGAGGAAGGCGAGCCGCTCCGCCAGACGTGACCGGCGCGACCGGGAGTTGACGGTCGCGCCGGAGACGGCGGGGGCTGTCACTGCGCTGCCTTGACCTCGGTGGCGAGTCGGGTGTACTTCGCGGAGTCATCGCCCAGGTCGACGATGGACTCGCCGGCGAGCAGCTGGGACGGGGTCATCTGCAGCGGCGCGTTCTTCTGCTTGAGCTCGGCGGGCAGCGCGTCCATGGCGGCCTTGTTCGGAACCTTGTAGAGGATGTTCCGCGCGGCCCAGCCGTGGATCTTCGGGTCCAGGATGAAGTTGATGAAGGCGTGCGCCGCCTCCTTGTTCTTGGAGCCGCGCAGCACGACCATGGTGTCGACCCACAGGTCGCTGCCCTCTCTGGGCACCACGAACTTGATGTTCTTCTCCGAGGTGGGGCACCAGCCGTCCCACGCCTCGACCATGACGGCCTCACCGCTCTTGAGGCGGTCGCCGAAGGTGACGTCGTCGTAGCCGAGCAGGTTCGGCTTGGCGGCGACCAGCTTCTCCTTGACCTTGGCCAGGTCCTGGTCGTTGCGGGTGTTGACGGACATCCCGAGCGCCTTGACGGCGGGCAGTGCCAGCCAGCGCTCGGTGGTCATCATGGTGACCTTCTTCCTGGCGTCCTCCGGCGGGCTGAGGATGTCGTTCCAGCTCGTCGGCGGCGTCTTCAGCAGGTCACTGCGGTAGCAGATGCCGGTCGTCCCCCAGGTGTAGGGGACGGAGAAGGCGTTGCCCGGGTCGAAGGCGAGCTCCTTGGCCTCGGGGTAGAGGTTGGCCAGGTTGGGGATGAGCTCGGGGTGGATCGGTTCGAGCAGGCCCGCAGCGTTGAGCGCCTGGGCGTACTGGCCGGAGACGAAGGCCACGTCGATACCGGTGTCGGCGCCCCCGGTCAGCTTGCCCATGATGATCTCGTTGGTGTCGTGCGTGGCCACCTTGAGCTTGAACCTGAGCTTCTCCTCGACCCGCGCGGCCAGGTCCTCGGGGGTATAACCCGGCCACACCGAGATGGTCACACTCTGCTTGGACAGGTTCGCGTTGGGGTTGAGCTGCTCCGCCGACGCCGAGGGAGTCGCCTCGGGAAGGGCCGCCGTGGTTCCTCCGCCGCAGGCCGATACGGCTAATGCGAGACCGGCCACCAGGGTGACAGCCGGAAGACGACGGGGGTACCGGGCACGGGACACGGCCGCTACTCCTTCAGTTTTCGGGATAAGTGGTGGACACCGACCGTTACGGACACGGCAGACCAAACCAGGAGTGTTGCAGCCAACCATAACTTGGGCAAGACTTTGCGCGTCATCACCCCTGGAAAGTTTGGTCCGCCTGTTGCACTCCACTTCAATCTGGACTCGGCTGAACACCGTGCCACAGGCGGGAGACGGCCGCAGTCACGCGCTGGTCGAGGCTCTGAACAGCGAGATTCCCCCTCCCTTCACGGTCAGGAGATTCGGCCCTCTCCCCTTCGCCCCGATCTCCGACTTTTCAACAGGAGTTCAACTAACGGCCTCCCGTGTTATGGGTTCCGGCGCCGAGCGAGGGGTCGGCGTGGACCAGACCAACCACTCGGTGGTCGTCGGGGAGAGCGTGGTCGTCAAGTGGTTCACTCCGCCCGCCCCGCTCCCCCAGCCCGCCCCTGACGTGCTCGCCCATCTCGCGGAGACCGGTTTCACCGCGACCGCGACGCCGTACGCGGCGCTCTGCCGGGAGGGGAGGCTGCTCGCCCTGGTCACCGCCTACCTCCCCGGCGCGGTGGACGGCTGGCAGTGGTGCGTCGAGGAGGCCGCCGCGGGCCGTACGGCCTTCGCCGCCGACCTGGGCGCGCTGGCCGCCGACCTGCACGCGGCGCTCGCCACCCCCTCCGCGACCTTCCCCGACCCGGTACGGCGGGCGCACGACCTGGGGCGGGACCTGGCCGCCCGCGCCGAGAAGGCCCTGCGGGAGGCGCTCGCCCTGACCGGGGACACAGGGGACACAGCCGGGGACACGGACGAGGACACGGACGGGCGCTGGCTGCGCGAGCGCGCCGACGCGCTGCGCGCCGGGCTGGCGCCGCTGGCCTCGACCGGCCCGACGCCGCTCGTGCGCGTCCACGGCGACCTGCACGTGGGACAGATCCTGCGCTGGCGGGAGGGGTACGCGGTGATCGACTTCGACGGCAACCCCACCGTCACCGAGGCGGACCTCCACCAGCCCGTGGCCCGTGACCTGGCCCAGCTCACCACCAGCCTGGAGCACGCCGGGCAGGTCGCCGTCAGACGCCGCGGCGCCGACCCGTCGGCGACCGGCCGGTGGGCGGCCGAGGCCGTCGCCGTCCTCGGGGAGGCCTACCTGACCCGGCTGGCGGAGCACGGCCACGCCGGCCTGCTGGACCGTTCCCTGCTCCACCCGTTCGAGATCGAGCAGGAGTGCCGGGAGCTGATCTACGCCGCCCGGCACCTGCCCCGCTGGCGGTACGCCCCGATGGGCGTCCTGCGCTCCCGTTACCCGTGACAGCGCCCACCCGTGACAAACGCGTATGCGTCACCCGTGACGACGCGCGAGCCGACGCCCTACGAGCCGACCAGGAGAGACCGTGAATCCCGAGCTGTACCTCGCCGACCTGGAGGCCAAGCCCGCCGCGCTGGCCGACCTCGCCGGGCTCCTCGCCGAGACCGACCCCTTCGCCGGGCTCCCCGGCCGGATCGGGCGGGTGCTCCTGCTGGGCATGGGCAGCTCACGGTACGCCGCGGGGGTCGCCGCGCTGCGGCTGCGGGCGGCGGGGGTCGAGGCGGTCGCCGAGTACGCCTCCGGTGACCTGCTACCCCCGGCCCTCCCGGACACCCTGGTCGTCGCGATCTCCGCGACCGGCGGCAGCCGGGAGACCCTCGACGCGCTGGCCCGTTACCGGGGACGGTCCTTCGTGCTGGCGATGACCAACACCCCGGGCTCCCCGGTCACCGAGGGGGCCGACCTGGTGGTGCCGATGGCGGCGGGCGAGGAACGCGGTGGCGTCGCCTGCCGGACCTTCCAGCACACCCTGGCCCTGCTGCTGGCCCTGCGCGACCGTCTCACCGGCACCGGCACCGGTGTGCCCGCGCTGCTGCGCCGTACCGCCGAGGCCACCGGCGACCTGCTCGAACGCCGTGACCTGTGGCTTGAGACGGCGGCCGAGCTGCTCGACGGGCCGGACGGCGTCCACACGATCGCCCCCGTCGAGCGCCTGTCCTCGGCCGAGCAGTCGGCGCTGATGTTCCGGGAGGGACCGCGCCGGGCGGCCGACGCCTGCGAGAGCGGCGACTGGTCCCACGTGGACGTCTACCTCACCAAGACCCTCGACTACCGCGCGCTGCTGTTCCCCGGCTCGCGCTACGACGACCAGGCGATGGAGTGGATCACCCGGCGCGGCTCGGCCGTCCTGGCGGTCGGCGGTGAGGTGCCCGGCGCCAGGGCGAGTGTGCGCTACCGGCACGACGACGACCGGGACGTCGCCCTGCTCACCGAGACCCTCGTTGCGGAGCTGGTCGCCGCGCGCTGGTGGCTCGCGGGAGCCCTCGCGGAAGCCTGAGCCGGGTCAGAGGCGGTGCAGCCCGCTGAGGACCCGTTCGAGGGTGGCCAGGTCGGGACCGCCCGCCTCGCCCCTGGGACGGTGCACGCGCACCAGCCCCTCCGCCTCCATGTCGGAGATCAGGACCCGGGCCACGCCGAGGGGAACGCCCAGCAGGGCCGAGATCTCGGCGACCGAGCGGACCTGGTGGCACAGCTCGCTGATCGCGCGGTACTCCCGGACGTAGGACAGGCCGAGCCTGGCCGAGGTGGCCGAGGAGACCAGGGCCTCCATGGCGAGCCCGGCCGAGGGCGTCGTCCTTCCCCCGGTCACGGCGTACATCCTGACCAGGGAACTCTCCTCCTCGGCCGGTTCGGCGGGCCGTTCGCCGTACCAGGGGTCGTGTCCCGCCATGGCTCAGCTCTCCCGTTTCGGGAGTTCGTTGCGGGCCCTGCGCACCCCGTCCTGGAAGCTCGACATCCGGGTGCGCGCCAGGTCGGCCGACCTGGCGTGCCTGGCCGGGGGCGGGCCGCCCGGGGGGCCGGCGACGGAGCCCGGCACCAGGTTCGCCCGCGGGGTACGGCGCGGCAGGCCGGAGGAGGTCGTCCCCCCGAGGGCCGGGTCGCCTGCGACCTTGGCCGCCTGCCAGCCGTCGTCCCCCGGGGAGGACCACGATCCCGGCTCTCCCGCCGCGATCGGGACCTCTCCCGTCGATCCCGGACCTCCCGTCGAGGCCGAGCCGGAGAACGGGGGCGCGGCTCCGGCGCGGAACCAGCCCGACTCGACCGAGGCGAAGATCGGCAGGAACTCCTCCTCCTGCGCCGGGACCCCGGTGCCGGGCAGCGGCGCGACGGCCTCCTCGGACACGACCGCGGGCGCCGCGAGGACCGCCGCCCCGTTGTGCGTGGTGACCGAGGTCAGGAGTGTCTCGGGCAGCAGGACCATGGCGGTCAGGCCCATCGCCTCCTGCGGGCGGAGCTGGACGCGGATGCCGTGCTTGAACGCGAGACGGCCGACCACGAACAGGCCCATGCGGCGCGCGGTCGAGGCGTCGGCGCCCTGCGGGCCCGCCAGGCGCCGGTTCACCTCGGCGAGTTCCTCCGGCGTCATGCCGATGCCCTGGTCGGCCACCGAGATCATCACGCCCCCGCCGTCGATGACGCCGCTGGAGACCACGACCGGGTTCTCCTTCGGGGAGAAGGACAGCGCGTTCTCCAGCAGTTCGGCGAGCAGGTGGACCACGTCGCTGACCGCGGGGCCGATGACCGCGGCCTCCGCCTGGACGCGGATCGTCACCCGGTCGTAGTTCTCCACCTCCGACAGCGAGGCGCGGACCACGTCCATCAGCTCGACGGGGGTCCGCCAGCGCCGTGCGACCTCCTGACCGGCCAGGACGAGGAGGTTCTCGCTGTTGCGGCGCATCCGGGTCGCGAGGTGGTCGAGTTTGAACAGGTCGGCCAGGCGCCGGTCGTCGCGTTCGCCGCGTTCGAGCCGTTCGACCAGGGTGAGCTGGCGTTCGACCAGGGTCTGGCTGCGGCGGGAGAGGTTGACGAACATCGCGTTGACGGTGGTGCGCAGCCTGGCCTCCTCCCCCGCCAGCCGTACCGCCTCCCGGTGGACCTCGTCGAAGGCGCGGGCGACCTCGCCGATCTCGTCGCGGGACAGCACGCCGACCGGGACGACCTCGGCGGCGACCTCGCCGTCACGTGACTCGCGCACCTGCTGGACGTAGGCGGGCAGCCGGTCCTCGGCGATCCGCAGCGCCTCCCTCCGCAGCCGCCGCAGCGGCTTGACCAGCGAGCGCGCGACCCCGGTGGTGATCAGGAGCACGACCAGCAGCAGACCGGCGACGCCTGCGGCCGTCAGCAGGGCGCGGCTCTGCTCGGCGGCGCCGAGTTCCTGGCTGCGGGCGACGATGGCCTGGGTGTGCCGTCGTTCGATCTCGCGCATCCGGTCGATGGTGACGGTCGCCGCGTCGTACCACTCCTTGGCGTCGTCCTTCCTCGCCAGGTCGAGGCCTTTGAGGGAGGCGCCGGAGGAGGCTCGCAGCAGCACCAGTTCGCGGAGGAACTCGGCCCGGTCGGCGGTACGGCCGTCGGCGGTCTCGCCGAACAGGCGGCGTTCCTCGCTTCCGGCCTCGACGGCGAAGGCCCGGCGCGCGTTGCGTTCCTCGGAGAGCGCGCCGAGGAACCTCTCCATCTGGTCCTGTTCGAACCGGCCCGCGACCAGGACGACGGACAGCAGCGCCCGTTGCAGCGACAGGGCCTCCTTCGCCCTGGCCAGCGCCCCGAGGGTCAGCGCCTGGCCGAACAGCGCGTCGTCGTCGCTGCCCTTGCCGAGTTCGTCGTGGAGGGACAGCAGGTCGCCGATGACCAGGGTGTAGGCGTCCACGGCCGCGTCCGGCAGCAGCGAGGGGCCCATCGCCCGGTCCCGCAGCGGGCCGAGGTCGTCCAGCCGGGTGATCACGGTCTCGACCTCGTCCCTGGTCCGGCCGCCGACCGCGGTCCTGAGCAGGGCCGCGCCGTCCCGCACGCCCGTCGCCTCGGCGTCGACCGCCTCCATCTGCCGCCGTACGGCCTGCGTCTGACGCTGCGGACGGCCCTGGGCGACGTACCAGGAGGTCAGGTCCCGTTCCTGGGCCAGCGCGTGGGTGAGTGCCCCGATGTGGTCGGAGAGTCTGGCCAGGTCGTTGACCCGCTGGTAGTCGGTGGAGGCGCGCAGGGAGGCGGCGACCTGGATTCCGCCGAGCAGCACCGCCGCCGCCGTGGGAACCAGGATGAGCGCGACGAGCCTGGAGCGCACCCGCCAGTTCCGCAGGCGGAGGCCGCTGCCCGCCCCCTCGATCTTGTGTGTACTCACCGAACGCTGCCTCTCGGTGGACGAATACCGGCCGAATTTCCCACGGCCCCGGCAATTCGAGCACATCTCAACCTATTGGGCCAATCGAACACACCTTCATGAATGACTACTTATGGGACCACACCCCGGAAGTATCAATCCTCATTTCCAGACTGGAATCCTCGTTACGGACATCCTTATATATCCATTACGTTTTTATGCGTCACTTGACCGTTTACACCGTTCCAGTCAACAATTAAGGACAGCCGTTTAAACCACAAAACATCTCCAGAAGGCCACATCATTGTAATTGGCGATATTTCCCTCATATCTTGACTCACTACGTCCTTGGCCCACCGAATCCGGATGTCAGGTTGGAGGAGTCAGTGGTCCCGTCCGGCGGTGCCGCGATCGAGGTGCGCGGGCTGTGGAAGATCTTCGGCCCCGGCGCCGACCGCCTTCCCCGCGACCTCCTCACCCGCCTGTCCCCTACCGAGCTCAGGGAGCGCACCGGCTGCGTCGCCGCGGTCAGGGACGTCACCCTCTCGGTACGGCCCGGCGAGGCGTTCGTCGTGATGGGCCTGTCGGGCAGCGGGAAGTCCACCCTGATCCGGTGCCTGACCCGGCTGGTCGAGCCGAGCGCCGGAGAGATCACGATCGCCGGGCAGGATGTGCGCACCGCCTCCCCCACGCAGCTCAGGCAGCTGCGGCGGCACCGGGTGAGCATGGTCTTCCAGCACTTCGGCCTGCTGCCGCACCGGGGGGTCCTCGACAACATCGCCTACGGCCTGGAGATCCAGGGCGTCCCCAGGGCCAGGCGGCGGCGCAGAGCGGGGGAGCTGCTGTCCCTGGTCGGCCTCGACGGCTTCGCCGACGCCCGGCCCGACACGCTCTCCGGCGGCATGCGGCAGCGGGTCGGCCTGGCCAGGGCGCTGGCCTGCGAGCCCGAGGTGCTGTTGTTCGACGAGCCCTTCAGCGCGCTCGACCCGCTGATCCGCAGGGACATGCAGGCCGAGGTCACCCGCCTGCACCGCGAGGCCGGCACGACCATGGTGTTCGTCACCCACGACCTGTCCGAGGCGCTCAGGCTGGGCGAACGCATCGCGATCATGCGGGACGGCGGGATCGTCCAGCTCGGCACCCCCGAGGAACTGGTCGGCACCCCGGCCGACGGCCACGTGGCCGCCTTCGTCAGGGACGTGCCCAGGGGCGAGGTGCTCTCGCTGCGCTGGATCTGCCGCCGCCCGCGTGACGGCGAGCGCCTCGACGGCCCGCCCCTGCCCTCGGGGACCGTCATCCGCGACGCGGTGCCGACCGCGATGGGGACGGCGCTGCCGATCGTCGTCGTCGAGGACGGCCGGGCCGTCGGCGTCGTCGACCGGCTCGACCTGCTGTCCGCGATGAGCGGCCTGCCCGGCACGGGAACGGCGACGGGAACGGGCCGC
Source organism: Streptosporangium jomthongense (assembly GCF_042650425.1). Lineage (NCBI taxonomy): Bacteria > Bacillati > Actinomycetota > Actinomycetes > Streptosporangiales > Streptosporangiaceae > Streptosporangium > Streptosporangium jomthongense. Next base: position 84,964 of record NZ_JBHSBC010000032.1, read on the forward strand.
GTGTGACCTCCTCCCCTTTACGCTCCCCCTTGAGCTCCTCCGTGCGAGCCGCCCCGGCCCCGCCCGCCGTACCGGCGCTCACCGCCACGGCCGCGGCCACAGTGGCTGCCACAGTGCCGATCGCAGTGGCGGTCGCGGCGATCGTCGTGGCCTGCCACCTGCTCTTCGGGGGAAGCGCGACGCTGCCGCACGACGAGGACGCGGCGGCCTTCCGCCTCATCGGCGACCTGCGCGACTGGGTCGACGCCAACAGGAACGCCAGCCCGATCTTCCTGTTCCTGGTCAACTACGTGCGCCTGCTGGCCGGCGGCCTGAACGACGCCTTCGCCCTGCTCCTGCGGGAGCTCGGCTGGGCCGGAACCATGGGACTGGCGGGCGGGATCGGCTGGCTTGCCGGTGGGCCGAGGACCGCGGTGACCGTGCTGGCCGGGTTCTGCGCGTTCGGGGTGCTCGGTGTGTGGCCGGAGAGCGCCGAAACCCTCGCGCTCGTACTCGCCTCGGTCCTGCTCTCCCTGCTGCTCGGCCTGCCGCTCGGCGTGTGGGCCGGCCGCTCGGTACGGCTGCGCCGCCTGCTCGACCCGGTCCTCGACGTGATGCAGATCATGCCGACCTTCGCCTACCTGGCGCCGATGGTGCTGTTCTTCCAGATAGGACCGGCCGCGGCCGTCGTCGCCACGACGGTCTACGCGATCCCCCCGGCGATCAGGATCACGGCGCTGGCCGTCGAGCGGGTCTCCCCCTCGGCGGTCGAGGCCTCGGCCTCGCTCGGCGCGACCCGCTGGCAGACGCTGCGCACGGTCCACCTGCCCCTGGCCCGCGCGACGATCGCGCTGGCCGTCGGCCAGACCGTCATGATGGCGCTGTCCATGGTGGTGATCGCCGCGCTGATCGCGGCCCCCGGCCTCGGCTCGGGCATCGTCACCGGCCTGTCCCGGGCCGACGTCGGCCTCATGCTCCCCTCCGGTCTGGCCGTCGTGGCGCTGGCCGTCGTCCTCGACCGGACGGTCGCCGCCTGCGCCGTACCGGGAGGACGGCCGCGCCGGGCCGTACTCGCCGCGGCGGTCCTGGCGCTCTGCGGCGCCGCCGCCTCCCTGCTGCTGGGCACCGGGTTCCCTCCCGGCTGGACGCTCCACCTGGCCGGACCGGTCAACGACGCCGTGACCTGGGCGAAGTTCTCCTGGTACGGCGTCACGGACGCGATCAGGAACCTCGTGACCGAGGCCCTGCTCAACCCGTTGCAGGAGGTGCTGACCTCCTCCCCCTGGTGGCTGGTCGCCGGGGTCGTGCTGGTGGTCGCCTGGCGCCGGGCCGGTCCCCGCGACGCCGTCGTCGCCGTCTGCTGCCTGCTGGCCACGGCCCCGCTCGGGCTGTGGCGGCACACCATGGAGACGCTGACCACCGTGCTGACCGGGACGGCGCTGACCCTGGCCGCCGGGCTCGCGCTCGGCGTCGCCGCGGCCCGCTCTCCCCGCTTCTCCGCCGTGCTGCGCCCGCTGCTCGACGCCGCGCAGACCATGCCGTCGTTCGTCTACCTGCTGCCCGCGCTGGCCCTGTTCGGCGCGAGCAGGTTCACCGCGGTCCTGGCCTGCGTGGTCTACGCCCTGCCCCCGGTCGCGCGGCTGGTCCAGGACGGGATCGGCGCCGTCTCCCCGGCGGCCGTCGAGGCCGCCCGATCCTGTGGCTCGACCGAGTGGCAGGTGCTGTGGAAGGTCCGCCTGCCCCTGGCCCGCGGGGCGATCCTGCTGGCCGCCAACCAGGGCGTCGTCATGACGCTCGCCATGGTCGTGGTCGGCGGGCTGGTCGGCGGGGGCGGGCTCGGCTACGACGTCGTCTCCGGCTTCGCCCGGCGTGCCGACTTCGGCATGGGGCTCGCCGCCGGAGTGGCGACGGTTCTGGTCGGGGTCACGCTCGACCGGATCACCAGGGGCGCCGCGGAGCGCCCCGCCAGGAAGGTCCCCCGATGGTCTCCCGGAAAGAAGAGGATCTCATGAGGATCGGACGCAGCATCCGTCTGCTCGCCGGCGCCCTCACCGTCGCGCTTGCCGCGGGATGCGCGGGCGCCAGGGTCGAGACGGGTCAGGCCGCGGCGCCGTCGCCGGCGGACTCCGTCGTGCGGATCGCCGTCAACCCGTGGGCCGGTTACGAGGCCAGTACGGCGGTGCTCTCCCACCTGCTGGAGAAGAAGCTCGGCTACACCGTCAAACGCGAGAACCTCGCCGAGCAGGTCTCCTGGGAGGGCTTCGAGAAGGGCGACGTCGACGTCATCGTGGAGAACTGGGGCCACGAGGACCTGAAGAAGACCTTCATCCAGGACAGGAAGGTCGCCGTCGAGGCCGGTTCGACCGGCAACAAGGGCGTCATCGGGTGGTACATCCCCGGCTGGATGGCCAAGGAGTATCCCGGCATCACCGACTACCGCAACCTCAACAGGTACGCGAACCTGTTCAGGACCTCCGAGTCCGGCGGGAAGGGCCAGCTGCTCTTCGGCGACCCGTCCTACGTCAGCAACGAGGACGCCCTGATCAAGAACCTCGGGCTGAACCTGAAGGTCGTCGTGGCGGGCAGCGAGGCCGCGCTGATCGAGTCCGCGACCCAGGCGCAGCGCCAGCGCAGGCCGCTGCTGTTCTACTTCTGGAAGCCGCACTGGCTCTTCGACAGGATCGACCTGGTCAGGGTCACCCTGCCCCCGCACACCGAAGGCTGCGACGCCGACCCCAAGAAGGTCGCCTGCGACTACGCGGAGCTGGACCTCGACAAGGTCGTGAGCAGGAGGTTCGCCGAGACCGGCGGCCGGGCCTACCAGCTGGTCAGGAACTTCTCCTGGACGAACGAGGCGCAGAACGCGGTCGCGAACGACATCGTCAACAACGGCCTGAGCGCCGAGGCCGCCGCGGAGAAGTGGATCAAGGCCAACGAGTCCGTCTGGTCCTCCTGGATGCCCCAGTGAGGGCACTGTCGCATCCGCTGACCCGCCTCGTGGCGGCGGCCGTACTGCTGGTGTGGCTGCCCGGGTGCTCCGCCCCGCAGCAGAGGCGGCCGGTGACCGGCGGCCTGGTGCGGATCGCCGTCAACCCGTGGGTCGGCTACGAGGCCAGCGCCGCCGTCCTCGGTGTGCTGCTGGAACGGGAGCTCGGTTACACGGTGCGGAAGGTGCCGCTCAACGAGACCGAGTCATGGGAGGGAATGGAAAAGGGGACGGTCGACGTCATCGTCGAGAACTGGGGTCGGGAGGCGGAGAAGAAAACCTATATCGAGGACAGGAAAGTCGCGGTCTCCGCCGGGCGCAACGGCAACAGGGGTGTCATCGGGTGGTACGTGCCCCAGTGGATGGCCGAGCGATATCCCGGCATCACCGACTGGCGCAACCTCAACAAATACGCCGGGCTGTTCAGAACCAAGAAGTCCGGTGACGCCGGGCAGGTTCTCGACGGCGACCCCTCCTATGTCACCAATGACGAGGCGCTGGTGCGCAATCTCCGTCTCGACTACAAGGTGGTCTACGCGGGAAGCGAGAAGGCTCTGATCAACGCCGCGGAGGTCGCCACGGAACGGCGGACCCCGCTGCTGATGTACTTCTACGAGCCGCAGTGGCTGTTCACCCGGCTCAAGCTGGTCAAGGTCAACCTTCCCCCCTACGCGATCGGCTGCGACGCCGACCCCAAGAAGGTGGCCTGCGACTACCCGCCCTACCTGCTGGACAAGGTCGTGAGCAGGAGGTTCGCCGAGACCGGTGGCAGGGCCTACGAGCTGGTGCGCAACTTCACCTGGAGCAACGACGACCAGAACGCGGTGGCCGACGACATCGTCAACGCGAACATGACCCCGGAGAAGGCCGCGGAGAAGTGGGTCAGGGAGAACGCGATCGTCTGGAAGGACTGGATCCCCGCCTGACCGGCCGTACGGGAGAGAGCGGCGCGGGAGGGGGCCCTCCCGCGCGCGCCGTGCTCGGAGGTCTCAGACGGGCATGCCGTAGGCGGCGCGGACCCGCAGGACGTGCTCGACCAGTGTGATGAGCGTGCCCTTGACGGAGTCGCGGGAGCGCGCGTCGGTGCGCACGATGGGGACGTGCGGGGCGAGCGCCAGGGCCTCGCGCACCTCCTCCTCCGTGTGGAGGAACCTGCCGTCCCAGCCGTTGATGCCGACCACGAAGGGGAGCTTGGCCTCCTCGAAGTAGTCGATCGCCGGGAAGCCGTCGGCCAGCCGCCGGGTGTCGACCAGGACCACCGCGCCGATGGCGCCCTTGACGAGGTCGTCCCACATGAACCAGAACCGGTGCTGGCCCGGCGTGCCGAACAGGTACAGGATCAGTTCCTGGTCCAGCGACAGCCTGCCGAAGTCCATGGCGACCGTGGTCGTCGCCTTGTTCGGGGTGAGGCCGAGGTCGTCGATGCCGGCGCTGGCGTCGGTCATCACCGCCTCCGTGGTCAGCGGCAGGATCTCGGAGACGGCACCCACGAACGTGGTCTTGCCGACGCCGAAGCCACCGGCGACGACGATCTTCGTCGACGTCAGGCCGCCACGGTTAGAGCCTGCGAAGTCCACTGAGAACCCTTTCGAGCATGTTGAGATCCGGTTGTCCCTTGTCGAGGCTCGGCTGGTGGAGGCGGACGAGTCCCTCGTCCGCCATGTCCGCCACCAGCACGCGGGCCACGCCAAGCGGGACCCTCAGCAGCGCCGAGATCTCGGCGACCGACCGGAACGCCCGGCACATCCTGATGATGGCCTCCTGCTCGGGGGTGAGCAGGGCCAGCTCCTCGTCCATGATGAACGAGGAGGAGACCAAGGTCTCGATCGCCATGTGGTAGCGCGGCTCGGCGCGACCGCCGGTGACCGTGTAGGGACGGAACAGGGGTTCCTCGTCCCCACTTCCATCACTCCCGAGCACGGCCCCCTCCAGTGAACCTCATCGTCATCTCCGGGATGCCTGTAGTTCGGCCCGCAGAGCGGGGGTGAGCACCTGACCCGCACGGTCGACCAGCAGGGTCATCTGGTAGGCGACCAGTCCCATGTCACACTCGGGGGAGGCGAGGACGGCGAGCACCGAACCGTCGCTGATCGCCATGACCAGCAGCAGCCCGCGCTCCATCTCGACCACCGTCTGGGTCACGGCCCCGCCCTCGAAGACGCGGGACGCCCCGACGGTGAGGCTGAGCAGGCCCGCCGCGACGGCGGAGAGCTGGTCGGCCCGGTCGTCGGGGAAACCCTCCGAACTGGCCAGCCGCAGCCCGTCCGCCGACACGCACACGGCGTGCGCCACCCCTGGAGTGCCCCGGACGAACTCGGTGATCAGCCAGTCGAACCTGCTTGCCTCGTGGCTCAGGGTCGTCACGAGCCCTCCTCCTTATCCGCCAGGGTCCTGGCGGAGTCCTCGTTGAGTTCGGCCCGTCCCCGCCGTACCCCCTGCTGGAAACTCGACAGGCGGCTGCGGACCCGCTCGGGCGAGAGGGGCGGCATCGGAGTCGACGGTACGGCCGCGGCCGTACCCGGGACCAGGTTGGCCTTCGGGGTGCGCTTGGGCAGGCCCGCGGCGGTGATCCCGCCGAGGGCCGGGTCGCTGGCCGCCTGGGCGGCCCGCCATCCGGCGTCGGCCGCTGCCTCCCAGTTCTCCGGCTCGCGGACGGGTGTCCGCGGCCTGAGCGGTCGCGCGACGGGCTCGGAGGCCTGGCCGGGATCGCCGGCCTCGGCCTCCTGTGAGTCGTCACGTGTCTCCGGGCCGGGAAGGGCCTGCCTGACGGCCTGTGACGTCTGGCCGGCCTCCTCCGGTTCCTCGGTCTCATGAGGTTCGTCGGCCGTCTCGCCGTGCCCGGCGGCCGCCTCGGTCCTGCGGAACCAGGCGGACTCGACGGAGGCGAAGATCGGCAGGAACTCCTCCTGCTCGGGTTCGAGCGGGGAGACCCGTACGGCGGGCATCGACGCGGTCGCCGGGTCGTCGTGGGCTTCGAGCGCGTCGTGGGAGCTGTGCCCCCAGGCGGAGAAGCCGCTCGACGGGGCGGGGGCGCCGCTCGCCGCGCCGCCGCCCGTCCCGGGGACCGGCCGCTTGGGCAGCGGGTAGGCCGTACCGGACGGGGCGCCGAGCGAGCCCGAGGCGATGGGCTGGTCGGCGGGGATGGGGTGCTCGTCGGGGAAGGACACCGAGTTGAAGGGGTCCGCCTGCGGGAACGAGGGATGCCCCTGCCCGAGGGAGGTGTGCCCGAAGGAGGTCCGGCTGAGGGAGGTGCCCGCGAACGAGCTCTGCCCGAAGGAACTCTGCCCGAAGGAGCTCTGGCTCTGCGACTCCCCGCCCCACGACGGGGTCTGGCTCGGCTGGACCGTCTCGACGATGAGCGCGGCGGGGAACAGGACCATGGCGATGAGGCCGCCCGACTCCTGCGGGCGCAGCTGGACCCGGACGCCGTGGCGCAGGGCCAGGCGGCCGACCACGAACAGGCCCATCCTCCGGGAGACCGAGACGTCGACCACGGGCGGGTCCGCCAGGCGCCGGTTGGTCTCGATCAGCTCCTCGTTGGTCATGCCGATGCCGGCGTCGCTGACCGCGAGCAGCGCGCCGCCGCCCTCGATCATGCTGCTGGAGACCACGACCTGGCTGGCCCGCGGGGAGAACTGGATGGCGTTCTCCACCAGCTCGGCGATCAGGTGGACGACGTCGTTGGCCGCGCTTCCCGAGACCGAGAGCGTGCGGTGCACCTTGACCTGGACCCGCTCGTAGTCCTCGACCTCCGACAGGGAGGCGCGCACGACGTCGACGAGCTTGGCCGGCTGGCTGCGCCTGCGGGAGGGCTCGTGGCCCGCCAGGACCAGGAGGTTCTCCGAGTTGCGGCGCATGCGGGTGGCCAGGTGGTCGAGCCGGAACAGGTCGGCGAGCCGCCCGCCGTCCTCCTCGCCCTTCTCCAGGCCGTCGATCAGTGAGATCTGCCGTTCGACCAGGGTCTGGGTGCGGCGGGAGAGGTTGACGAACATCGCGCTGATGTTGGAGCGGAGCTCGGACTCCTCGGCGGCCAGCCGTACGGCCTGCTGGTGGACCTCGTCGAAGGCCTTGGCGACCTCTCCGATCTCGTCCTTGGAGTCGACGGAGATCGGGGCGATGTCCGGCGCCCTGGTGTCTCCCGAGACCCGCAGGTTGCGCACGACCTCGGGAAGCTTGAAGCCCGCCACGTCCAGTGCCTCGGAGCGCAGACGGCGCAGCGGCAGGACCATCGAGCGGGCGATGAGGACGGTCAGTCCGAGGATCAGCATCAGCAGGAGCAGGATCAGCCCGGAGGCGATGATCGCGTTGCGCTGCTCGGTGTCCTCAAGCTCCCTGGCCCGGGTGATCACGGCCGTGGCGACCTGGGTCTCGACCTTCCCCATCCGGTCGAGGATCGTGGTGTTGTCGGCGAACCACTGCTTGACGGCGGCGAAGTCGGTCAGCAGGCGCCCCTGCGACTGCGAGCCGCTGGCCAGCACGATCGCCCTGGCCTTGGTCAGCTCGGCCCGGTAGACCTTCTCGTCCATCAGGGCCTTGACGAGGAGCTGGCGGTTGGCTCCGCTCGCCTCGATGGTGAAGTCGGCCTTGTACTCCTCCATGCGCGATCTGGAGGCGATGAACTTCTCGATCTCCTGGGCGGTGATCTGCGAGGGGGCGTAGTAGCCCGCGAGCAGACGCGAACGCTGCCGGGAGACCTCCTCCTTGGCGCGGGCCAGCGCGCTGAGCGCCCGGGTGTTGCCGACGATCTCGGGGTCGTCGCTGACCAGGGTGAGTTCCTCGTGCAGCTGCAGCAGCGGGGCGATCATGATGCTGTAGCGCTCTGCCCGGTTCGTCCCGGGCAGCTGCCGCAGCTCGCCCAGGCCCGCGAGCTGGTAGCCCACGTCCCTGGCCGCCTCCGCGGCGCGCTGGCCGTAGCTGTCGTCGATGTTCTGCAGGTCGAGCCTGACCTTGCCGACCAGGGCGTCGACGGTCTTCGCCTGCGCCGCCGCCGCGTCCTGCAGGCCCTGGTTCGAGGGCTGGAAGGCGGCCCAGGCGACACGGTCACGTTCCAAACCGAGGGCCTGCGCCAGTTCTCGCAGCGATCCGGAGTACTCGGCCGCCGAGGCGGTCCGCTGGTATCCGGCCACGCTGTCGATGGAGGCGACCACGCGCGTTCCGGCGAGCACCACGCCCACCACGGTCGGCACGAGGATCAGGGCGGTGAGGCGCGTCCGCACACGCCAGTTCCGCAAACCGAACCGGGCGGCGAAGCGCCTGCCGCGGCTGTGTGCCGCGGTACCGCCGCCCTCGGTTGTCGCCGTCGTCACCGCTCTCGCTCTACCTCTCACCATCACGACATAGGTGGCCCTCATCAGACCACATGGTCACGGGACGCAATCGACAAAGCCGACAAACCGGACGCAATCGTTACGAAGGTGACGAGAGAACGATTTCCTATGGTTATCGCAAGGCGGCAAGCACCTGGTCCCGCACCAGTGCCCGCTGGGCCTCGTCAGTCAGAGGACGCCCGGCTCTATCGACAACGTAGAAGACATCCACCGCCTCTGCGCCGAGAGTCTCTACACGTGCGGCTCGCACGTCAAGACCACAGTCTCCAAAAGCCCCGCCGATTCGCCACAATAGTCCCGGTCGGTCCCGTGCGCGCACCTCCACCACGGTTGCGGTGTTGGACGCGTCGTCAACAATAGTGACCCGTGGTGGCGCGACCGGCACCCGGGGCGGCCGGGCCGAAGCGGCCCTGCGGGCCAGGCGCCGCCCGATGTCGAGCCGTCCGGCGAGAACGAGCCGCAGGTCAGCCTCCAGGGTCGCCGGATCGGGCGGCGAGCCGTACTCGGGGACGACCGCGAACTCGATCACCGCCGTCGCCCCCGCGGAGGCGGCCGAGGCGGCGCGGACGACCATCCGGTGCGCGGCGAGCACCCCTGCCGCGCTCCACAGCAGCCCGGCCCTGTCCGGGGCGACGACGGTGACCGCTCCCCCGTTGACCCGTACGGCGCCGCCACCGTGTCTGGCCAGGGACGTCTGGGCCGCCGAGAGCACCGGGGCCGGTCTGACGGGCGTGCCGGACAGCACCGAGCGCACCCGGCGCACGAGGTCGGCGACCAGGGACGCCTTCCAGGAGTTCCACGCGGCGGGTCCCGTGGCGCGGCCGTCGGCGACGGCGAGCGCGGCCAGCAGCTCCAGGACCTCGCGTGATCCGACCGCCTCGGCCACCCTGGAGATCGTCACCGGGTCGTCGAGGTCGCGGCGGGTCGCGGTCTCCGGCAGCAACAGGTGGTGACGGACCACCCGCTCCAGGGTCTCCACATCTGGCGCGGAGAGTCCCATCCGGGCGCCGATATCCCGAGCCACGACCGCCCCGGTCACCGAGTGGTCCCCGGGCCATCCCTTGCCGAGGTCGTGCAGCAGCGCGGCGACGAGCAACAGGTCGGGCCGGGCCACCTCGCGGGTGAACGACGCCGCCCCCGCGGCCGTCTCGATGAGGTGCCGGTCCACGGTGTGGCGGTGCACGGGGTTGCGCTGCGGGCGGTGCCGTACACGCTCCCAGTCGGGCAGCAGACCGACCACCACACCCGCCTGGTCCAGCTCCTCCCAGACCGGCACCGCGGCCTGTCCCGCGCCGAGCAACCCGACCAGGGCGTCGCGCGCCTCGGCGGGCCAGGGTACGGGCAGCGGCGGCGAGTGGGCGGCG
>NZ_JBHSBC010000032.1:94735-149700 GCF_042650425.1 Streptosporangium jomthongense
CCCCCTGGGCGCGGGGCCGCCGACCAGCCGGTCGACGGCGCGCCAGGTGGCGTCGAAGGCGTGCGTGACGGTCCGCCCCGCCTCCGCGAGAGCGCGCATCAGCACCTCGGCGTCGAGCAGGCCGAGGACGCCCGCGACCGCCTCCTGCTCCTGGAGCACCAGCCGGTCGCTCCCCCGCCCGGTCACCAGGTGCAGGGCGTGCCGGACGTCCAGCAGCAGTTCGTGGGCCTGCCTGACCCTCGGCCCCGGCGCCGAGGCGACCCAGGCCGCGGCGACCGCCTGCATGACCTGCACGTCGCGGATGCCGCCGCGCGCGTCCCTGAGGTCGGGTTCCAGCAGGAAGGCCAGCTCACCGCGGGCCGCCGCCCGCAGGCCCGCGGCCTCACGAAGCTCGGCGAGCCTGCGCCGAGCGTCGGCCCGCCACCCGGCCAGCACGCCCTCCCTGGCCGCCCTGGTCAGCTCCGGGTCGCCCGCGACGTGCCGGGCCTGGATCAGCCCGAGCGCCGCCTTCAGGTCGTCTCCGGCGACCGCGACGGCCTCCCCGACCGTCCGCACCGAGTGGTCCAGGCCCGCGCCCGAGTCCCAGATCGGGTACCAAAGCCGGTCGGCGACGGCCGCCACGTCGTGCCGGCCGTCGTGCAGCAGGACCAGGTCGAGGTCGCTGCCCGGCGCCTGCTCGCCCCTGCCCAGGCTGCCGACCGCGACGAGCGCGATCCCGGACGGCTCGCGTTCCCCGCTCCCCGCGCCGTCCTTCCCGTACGGCGCGCCGCGGGCGCTCCTCAGCAGCCCGGCCAGCCAGCGGTCGACCTCCGCGGTCCGCTCCCTGCGGGCCGCGGCGTAGGAACGCCGGTTCACAACGCCTCTGGGCCGCGTTCCCCGGTGCGGACCCGCACGACCGTGTCCACGGGGACGGACCAGACCTTGCCGTCCCCGATCTTGCCGGTCTGCGCCGCCTTGACGATGACGTCGATGACGTCGTCGGCGTCGTCCTCCTCGGCCAGCACCTCAAGCCGGACCTTGGGCACCAGGTCCACCTGGTACTCCGCACCCCGGTAGACCTCGGTGTGGCCACGCTGGCGGCCGTACCCGCTGGCCTCACTGACCGTCATGCCCCTGACGCCGAACTGTTCCAGCGCGGCCTTCACGTCGTCGAGCTTGAAGGGCTTGATGACGGCGGTGATGAGTCTCATGCGTCCACCTTCTTCGCGGTGCCACTGGCCGCCGGGGTCCTGACCGTGACGCCGGAGGCGTGCACGGTGCCCAGGTCGTAGCCGGTCTCGGCGTGGGAGGTGATGTCGATTCCGGTGACCTCGTCGTCGGCGCCGATCCTGAAGCCCACGGTCCTGTCGATGATCTTGGCGATGACCCAGGTGACGGCGAACGAGTAGGCCGCGACCACGATCGGGCCCAGCAGTTGCAGTCCCAGTTGCCCGAGGCCGCCGCCGTACAGCAGTCCCTTGCCCTGCTGGCCGAGGAGGGGGTAGGCGGCCAGGAAGCCGAGCGAGACCGCGCCGAGCACGCCGCCGACCATGTGGACGCCGACCACGTCGAGTGCGTCGTCGAAGCCGAGGCGGTACTTCAGGCCGACGGCACTGGCGCAGACCGCGCCCGCGACGGCGCCGATGACGACCGCGCCCCAGGGGTCGACGAAGCCGCACGCCGGGGTGATCGCGACCAGGCCCGCGACCGCGCCCGAGGCGACGCCCAGGCTGGTCGCGTGGCCGTCGCGCGCCTTCTCCACGACCAGCCAGGCGCCCGCGCCGACGGCGGCGGCGATCTGGGTGTTCATGAACGCCAGCCCCGCGGTCCCGTCGACGGCCAGTTCCGAGCCCGCGTTGAAGCCGAACCAGCCGAACCACAGCAGGCCCGCGCCGAGCAGCACCAGGGGCAGGTTGTGCGGGCGCATCGGCTCCCTGCGCCAGCCGACGCGCCTGCCGAGCACGAGGGTCAGCGCGAGCGCCGCGGCCCCGGCGTTGATGTGGACGACCGTGCCACCCGCGAAGTCCTCCACGCCCAGGTCGAACAGCCAGCCGCCGCCCCAGACCCAGTGGGCGACCGGGAGGTAGACCACGCTCGCCCAGACCGCGGTGAACAGCACCCACGCGCCGAACCTGGCGCGGTCGGCGACGGCGCCGCTGATCAGGGCGACGGTGATCACCGCGAAGGTGAGCTGGAAGGCGGAGTAGACCAGGCTCGGCATCCCGGTGCCGTCGGCCTTGGTCGCCGTGCCCACCAGGCTCTGCAGCCCCAGGGCGTCCAGCCCGCCGACGAAGGCGTTGACGATCCCGTTGCCGTTCTCGGTGAAGGCCAGTGAGTGCCCGTAGAGCACCCAGGCGACGGTGACGGTGACGATGCTCGCGAACGACATCATCATCATGTTCAGGACGCTCTTGGCCCTGGTCATGCCGCCGTAGAACAGTGCGAGCCCCGGAGTCATCAGCAACACCAGCGCGGTGGCCGTGAGCATCCAGGCAGTGGTGCCGCTATCGATCTTCATTCGAAGCGACCCTCCTTACGAATGGCGCGTGCCTGTCTCAGGTCGCAGTGAACGCCTCCGGGCTCCGTCGACCGTGCGCACTGACGATGCGCCCCAGCGTGTTCCCCGGTGGTTTCACGGCGCCGCACGATGTGTTTCGGATCTGTGAAACTCCACGACACGGTGTTTCAGCCACGTTTCGGACAGAGTCCCCGAAGGCCGCGATCCATCCCAAACCAGCCGCCGGACAGGTTGGTTTTCCCACGAAAGGCCACGAAAGAGAATGCCCCGACACATCGCCACAGGCCGGGACGGTGACACCAGCCCCTTACTCACAAAACGGACGAACGTCAGCAAATATCGACAAGATCATCAATAACTGACTACGAACGGGATCGCCGACCTTATCGTGTGTGACGACAGCGGAATACGCGTACGACAGGAGACCTCCCCCTGTGGTGAAACGTGATGATTCACCTTCCTCCCCGCAGAATCCTTCCGAATGGAAGCTTTCCCAGCAGAAGCCAGAAATCGACACCACCGTCCCGCACTCGGCCCGGATCTGGAACTACTGGCTGGGCGGCAAGGACAACTACCCGGTCGACCGCGAGGCCGGCGAGCAGTTCGCCGAGGTCTTCCCCGGTATCGCCGGGCTCGCCCGCGCGTCCCGGCACTTCCTCGCCCGCGCGATCCGGCACCTGGCCGGCGAGGAGGGGATCCGCCAGTTCCTCGACATCGGCACGGGCCTGCCGACCGTCGACAACACCCACGAGGTGGCCCAGCGGGTGGCCTCGGACTCCCGCATCGTCTACGTCGACAACGACCCCCTCGTCCTGGTGCACGCGGGCGCGCTGCTCACCAGCACCCCCCAGGGCATGACCACCTATATCAATGCCGACCTGTACGACCCGGACACGATCCTGGCCGCCGCGGCCAAGACGCTGGACCTCACCCGGCCCGTCGCGCTCGTGCTGATGCAGATCACCGGGCACGTCCGCGACACCGGCGAGGCGCACGCCATCGTGAGACGGCTCATGGACGCCCTGCCCTCGGGCAGCTTCCTCGCCTTCAACGACAGCGTCGACACCAATGCGGAGAACTTCGCGGCCACGCAGCAGTACAACGACAGCGGCGCGGCCCCCTACCACCTGCGCAGCCCGGAGGAACTCGCCGGCTTCTTCGACGGCCTCGACCTCCTGGAACCCGGTGTCGTCCCGATCACACACTGGCGGCCCGAGGTGCCTCTCCTCGACCCGGTCGCCGACGTGGACGCGCTGGGCGGCGTCGCCCGTAAGAGGTAGGTCTCCACCACACCTCGCGCGGACCGCGCCGTGACGGTCCGCGGTGGCCTCTCCCGGACACACGGTGACCACCCCGCCCCCGTACGGGATCTCCCGCGCGGGACGGTGGACGGTCGCCGTGCTCCGGTTTTCCCGAGACCGGCGCGCCGCGGTCCGACGTCGGCGACCGTCGCCAGAAAGTGACTGAACATGAACATCGAGACCGTGAAGGACCGGCCCGACGGCCGGACCACGGACGACTCCCCCGCAGGGAGCGGACCCACCGTCCTGCGGATGCTGCTGGGCGTCCGGCTCCGCAGGCTGCGGGAGGTCAGCAACATCAGCCTTGAGGAGGCGGGCGAGACGATCCGGGCCTCGCGCTCCAAGATCAGCCGCCTGGAGCTGGGACGCACCGGCTTCAAGCAGCGCGACGTGGCCGACCTTCTCACCCTCTACGGCCTCACCGACGAGGCGGAACGAGCCACGCTGCTGGCGATGGCCAAACAGGCCAGCCGGCGCGGTTGGTGGCACCCCTACAGCGATCTGGTGCCGAGCTGGTTCGACGCCTATCTCGGTCTGGAACAGGCCGCCGACGTCATCCGCGGTTACGAGGTCCAGCTCATCCCCGAGCTGCTGCAGACCGAGGACTACGCCCGCGCCGCCATCCGGCTCGCCCACCAGGACGCCACGAGCGCCGAGTGCGAACGTCGGGTCGAGCTGCGCATGAGGCGGCAGCGGATCCTGCACCGGCCCAACGCCCCGAGGCTGTGGACCGTCATCGACGAGGCGGCGCTACGCCGTCCGGTCGGCGGCACGGCGGTGATGCGCGCCCAGCTGGAACACCTGGTCGCCGTCACCGGGCTCAACCACGTCACCGTCCAGGTCCTGCCGTTCAGCGCGGGCGGCCACGCCGCGTGCGGCGGGCCCGTCACCATCCTGCGCATGCCCGAGCAGCAGCTTCCCGACGTCGTCTATCTCAGGCAGCTCATCGGGGCCGCCTGCCCCGACAGGCCGAGTGACGTGCAGCGCTTCTGGCACGTCATGAACCAGCTGGTCGTCCAGGCGGAACCGGCGCTCATGACGCGGGACATTCTTCACCGCTTCATCGAGGAGCTCCCCGGACGCTGACCCCGGACCCGATCCGGTACGGCTCCCCGAGGCCGTACCGGATCGTAGGGGTTCAGGCCGCCATCGCCATCTTCCGCAGCCTGGCCAGGGCGTCGCGCTCGATGCGGCGGGCGCGGTCACGGCCGATGCCGTAGCGCTCGCCGACCTCGGTCAGCGTGTGCTCACGGCCGTCGATCAGGCCGTAGCGCCAGCGGAGCATCTCACGGGTCTGTCCCTCAAGGCCGGTCAGCCACTCCTCAAGGCGCTCGCGCTCCAGGATGTCCATGGCCTGCTGCTCGGGGTCGGCCCACGTCTCGTCGGCGATCATGTCGCCGAGTTCGGTCTCGTCCTCGTCGCCCACGCCGAGCTGCAGGGAGACCGGGTCGGAGGCCCAGCGGCGCAGCTCGCGCACCCTCTCGATCGGCAGTTCGAGCACCTCGGCCAGGTCGGCGTCCGTCGGCTCCTGGTCGAACTCGGCCAGCATGTCGCGCCTGACACGCATCAGCCTGGTCATCTGCTCGCCCGCGTGGGTCGGCAGCCGCACCGGCCTGGCCTGCTCGTGGATCGCCCTGCCGACGGACTGGCGGATCCACCACGTCGCGTACGTCGAGAACTTGTAACCGCGCCGGTAGTCGAACTTCTCAACCGCCCTGACCAGCCCCAGGTTCCCCTCCTGGACCAGATCGATCAACGGCATTCCACGCCCTGAGTACTTGCGCGCCACCGCCACCACAAGACGTAGGTTGGCCTGAATGAACTCATCCTTGGCCCGCTGCCCGGAAACAGCCAGTCTTTCGAGCTCCTCGTCGGCGGCGTCCGCGATACGCGGTTCCCGCAACCCACCGTCGAGCAGTTGCTCGGCGAAGAGACCGGCCTCGATCCGCTTGGCGAGCTCGACCTCCTCCTCCGCCGTGAGCAGGGGGACCCTTCCGATCTCAGCCAGGTATGTCCCAAGCAGGTCTCGATCAGAGACGTGCTGATCCTGCGTCCGATTCCCCGTCGGCCTTGCCATCAGATGGCACCTCGTTCCGCCTGCTTATGGCAGGCCCGCGCGCTCAATCGAGACCCCGGGCGCGCGAACATGCCGCTTGCCTCAACAACGCCCGGACCAGGGCAAAGATTCCCCAAAAAAGTACGCCGAGAGAACGGTTTTGGATTTCCTCCTCAAGGAGGATGTCTCAGGACACAGCGCCATGAGGTCCCCCGGTTCCCCGCCCGGGAGGGCTCAAACCACGCCGCGCACCTCGGCGATCACCGCGGCGAGCGCGGCGCCCACGTCTCCCAGGACGTGCCTGCCCTCCTCGACCACCCGGCGGCCCCCTGAGACCACGGAGTGGACGTCCGCGGCCGTCGCGGCGAAGACCGTGATCTCCACGGCGTCCTCCTGGCAGGCCCCCGCGGTGCGGACCGAGTCCAGGCGCACCGAGACCAGGTCCGCCCAGGCCCCCGGCACGAGCATGCCCGCCTCGGGGAATCCCAGCGAGGCGTGCCCCGCGGCGGTCGCGGTCTGGAGCAGCTCGGCGGCCGTCCAGTGGCCGCGCCGTTCGGTGACGAGCCGCTCGCTCAGCTCGACGCCGCGCGCCTCCTCGAACAGGTCGATCACCGCCTGGCTGTCCGAGCCGAGCGTGACGGGCGACCCCGCGTCGAACAGCGCCCTGACAGGGCCGAGGCCGTCGGCCAGGTCCCGTTCGGTCGTCGGGCACGCGCAGACGTGGGCGCGTGACTGCCCGAGCAGCGCGACGTCCACCTCGGACAGATGTACGGCGTGCACGGCCGTGGTGCGGGGCCCCAGGACGTCGTGCTCGGCCAGGAGCTGGACGGGGCTGGCGGTGTAGGCCTCGACGCACGCGGCGTTCTCCTCGCGCCGCTCGGACACGTGGACGTGCAGCGGGACCGCGTGGTGGTGGGAGAAGGCGCCGACCACGGGCATCTGCTCGGCGGGCACCGCGCGCACCGAGTGGAGCGCTGCCCCGACCTCGACGTCGTGTTCCCCCCGGTAGGCCCCCAGCAGTTCCTCCGCCCGGACCGCCCACCGCTCCGAGTCGCCGTCCCCGAAGCGGAGCTGGGCGCCCGTCAGCGGAACGCCGATGCCACCGGCCAGATAGCAGGTGTCCAGCAGCGCGATGCGCAGACCCGCCCGTCGCGCCGCCTCGACGAGCGCGTGTCCCATCGCGTTCGGATCGCCGTACGGCCCGCCGCCCGGTGAGTGGTGGAGGTAGTGGAACTCCCCCACACAGGTGATCCCGGCCAGCGCCATCTCCGCGAAGACGGCCGTGGCGAGCCTGTGGTGGGAGTCGGGGTCCAGGGTCGCGGCGACGCCGTACATCCGCTCACGCCAGGTCCAGAAGTTGCCCTTCTCCCGCTGTGTCAGCCCGCGCAGCGCCCGGTGGAAGGCGTGGGAGTGCGCGTTGGCCAGCCCCGGCAGGGTCAACCCGGCCAGCCGTACGGCCCCGGCGGGAGGGACGGCGACGCCGGAGGCAACCTCGGAGATCCGTGAGCCCGTGACCGTGACGAGCACCCCCGAGGCGACCTCGCCCGGCGGCAGCCAGGCCAGCTCACACCAGTAGGCCGTCTCCGGCACGGACGCTCCCCGCCCGGGCGTCTGGGGCGCTCCTGGCGAGGACGGGAAGGAGTCTCCCCGCGCTGCGGCGAACACCCTCCATTATGTGAACAGGGTCGTTCACGGGCGCCCCGCACGGCTCACATGAAGGGCAAAAGGGTCGTCCAAGACACCGCTCAGTTGACCGGGCCCGCGCTGGGACGGACGGTGATCTCGGTGACGTGGGCGTCCGGGGTGGCGCTCACCGCGGTGAGCACGACCCGCGCGACCGACTCGGGCGTCAGATATCTGTCCGGCTCGTAGGCCGCGCCCTCCTGCTCGCGGACCCCGCGCTGCATGTCGGTGTCGATCCGCCCGGGATAGACGGAGGTGACCCGCAGGGCGGGCTCCTCAAGGCGGAGCGCGTCGGCGAAGGCCCGCAGCGCGAACTTGCTGGCGGCGTAGGGGCCCCAGTCCGGGTTGGCCCGCAGGCCCGCCCCGGAGTTGATCAGCACGACCCGCCCCTGGGCCGCGCGCAGGGCGGGCAGCAGCAGCCGGGTCAGTTCGGCGACCGCGACCACGTTGAGGTCCAGGGTGCGCCGCCAGACCTCGGCGGGCGTCGTGGCGATCCGCCCCAGGATCGCCACCCCGGCGCTGTGCACCAGCACGTCGAGCCGGTCGATCCCGGCGACGTCGGCCTCGGTGACCGAGGTCAGCTCGACCGGCCAGGGGCGCGAGCCCGGCAGTTCCGCGGACAGCGCGGCGAGCGCCGCGGTGTCCCGGCCGCCGAGCAGCAGGTCGTGGGTGGGGGCCAGGGCGCGCGCGACCGCGGCGCCGACCCCCCGCGAGGCTCCGGTCACCAGTGCCAGGGGACGTTCGGACATGTGGATCACCCTACTCGGGGCGGAAGGTGTCCGGCCCGGGACGCTCCAGGGTGAGCGCGTAGACGTCGTGCGGGTAGTCGTGGCCCGTCGGCCGGACCCTGACCTCCCGCTCGTCGGCCTCCAGGATGACGCACCGGTGCCACCTGCCCTCCTGCAGGAACAGCCACGGCTCGCCCAGCACGGAAAGGCCCGAGCGGTGGACCTCCTCGGCCGCCTCCTCGTCCGGGCGGGGCTCCCCCAGCGGATAGCCGAACACGGTCAGCGGCTGCCAGGCGTCCCCCACCGGCCGCAGGTAACCCAGAAGGGCACCGTCGTCGTCACGTCTGATCTCTCTCACGCCCGGCACCGTAGCCCACGATTGACATCGTATTCAAACTTGAATAAAAAATTGCACATGTCCTCCACTCGTGTTCTACTGCTCGGCGTACTGCTCGACGGCCCTCTCCACGGTTACGAGGTGCGGCGCCGCCTCGAACTCATGGGCACCCAGCACTGGGCCAACGTGGCCTACGGCTCGATCTACCACGGACTCGCCAAGATGGCCGACGAAGGCCTCCTTGAGCGGGTCGAGGAGGGAAAGGGAGGCAAGACCGTCTATGGGATCACCGAGATCGGCCGTGCGGAGTTCGCCCGGCACCTGATGAGCCACTGGTGGGAGATCAAGCCGATCGTGGACCCGTTCCAGGTCGCTCTCACCTTCATGGACCGGCTCTCACCCGCCGACCTGACCTCGGCGATGGAGGCCAGGGCCGCGCAGCTGCGCTTCTCGATCTCCATGACCGAGCGCGCGATCGGCGGCAAGCAGGCCTTCGGCGCCCCCCGGCACATCGACGAGTGCCTGCGGCTCAACATCCTCCAGCTCCAGGCCCAGCTCACCTGGCTCGAAGAGGCCATGGAGAAGGTTCGCGACGGGAAGCTGCCGTGAAAAGGGGTTGAGCCTCACACCGCGAGAGGGTCCAGCCTTTCCCGGGAGGTCGCGCGAGCGCCTCCCCACCCCCAGTCACCCCCGGACACCCGGCGGAACGGAGTGTAATGATCATCGAAGCGCGCGGACTGCGCAAGACCTTCACCAGGCGCGGGCGAGGCGGAAGCGAGCAGGTCGAGGCCGTCAGAGGCATCGACCTGTCGGTCTCCGAGGGCGAGATCTTCGCCGCCCTCGGCCCCAACGGAGCGGGCAAGACCACCACGGTCAGGATGCTCGCCACCTTCACCGCCCCGACCGCGGGAACGGCCACCGTGGCCGGATACGACGTGGTACGGCAGGCGGCCAAGGTCAGGGAGCGGATCGGGTACGTGGGCCAGACGGGCGGGATGGACGACAACGCCCCCGGCCTCGACAGCCTCCTGCTGGCCGCGCGCCTGGCGGGCCACTCCCGCAGGCAGGCGGCCGTCCGTGCCGACGAGCTGCTCGCGGCCTTCAGCCTGACCGAGATCGCCCGGCGCCCCCTCAAGACGCTGTCCGGCGGTCAGAAGCGGCGCTTCGCGCTGGCGGTCGGCCTGGTGAACCGGCCGCCGCTGGTCTTCCTCGACGAGCCGACGACCGGCCTCGACCCGCAGAACCGCGCCAACCTGTGGCAGGAGGTGCGCGCCCTGCGCGACCAGGGCACCAGCGTGCTGCTGACCACCCACTACCTGGACGAGGCCGACGCGCTGTGCGACCGGCTCGTCATCATCGACAACGGCCAGGTCGTGGCCGAGGGCACCCCGCAGGGACTCAAGAGGGAGATCTCCGGGGACGTCGTCACCCTCAGGGTCGACGACCGGGCCGCGGCGCTGCCGCTGCTGGCCGCGCAGCCGTACATCAAGGAGACCCAGGAGCGGGACGACGCGCTGCTTGCCTACCTCGACGACGGCGAGCGCAACCTGACGTCACTGCTGCGCGCCCTTGAGGCCGGTGGGCTGGCCATCCGGTCCATCTCCCTCGACCGGGCCACGCTGGACGACGTCTTCCTGCGGCACACGGGGCGTTCCCTGCGTGACGCCGCCTGACGACCACCCCCACCGTCGAAACGTTAGGACCCCCCATGTTCCGGCACACCGCACTGTTCTTCGGCCACGAGCTGCGCGCCATCCTGCGCAATCCGGCCTGGGTGCTGATCGGCATCATGCAGCCCGTGCTCTACCTGCTGTTGTTCGCCCCGCTGCTGACCACGACCACCCGGGGCGGAACGATGGGTGAGGCGCTGCGGATGTTCACCCCCGGCGCGATGATGATGATCGCGCTGTTCGGCTCGCTCTTCACCGGCTTCGCCATGATCAACGAGACCCGCAACGGCGTGCTCGAACGGCTGGCGGTCAGCCAGGCCTGGCGGCCCGCGATCATCCTCGGCCGGGTCGTCAAGGACATGCTCGTGCTCGCCTGCCAGGCGCTGCTGGTGATGGGCGTCGCCGTGCTCATGGGCCTGCGGCTGAGCCCGGCGGCGGCCCTGCTGATGCTGCTGCTCATGGCCACCACCGGCCTGTTCGCCGCCAGTCTCTCCTACGGCCTGGCGCTGGCCATCCGCGACGAGAACGGCCTGTCGCAGATCGTGCAGTTCTTCGCCCTTCCGCTGACCCTGCTGGCCGGGATGCTGCTGCCGGTCTCCCTCGGCCCGCAGTGGATGCAGACCGTCGCGAGGTTCAACCCGCTCTACTACGCGGTCGAGGCCGGGCGCTCACTGTTCGCCGAGCGCCTGACCGACACCACGATCCCGGTGGCCTTCGCCGTCTTCCTCGTGCTCGGTGCCCTGACCCTCACCTGGTCCGTGCGTTCCCTGCGGAAGCTGGCGGGCTAGCCGCCTCGGTGAAGACCCCGGCCCTGTCGATCATCCGCTCGTACTCCTCAAGCCGGGCCTGCGTCCGCAGCGGCGCCGCGTCCGCCATGGCCTCCACCAGCACCATGGCCAGGGCGAGCGGCGCCGTGTGCGCGTCGAACACCAGCCTCTCACCGACGGGGGCGTCCAGGATCACGTCCGCCTCGAACGGCACGTCACGCCTGTCGGTGATCACCGCGGTCCGCAGGCCCAGCTCCCTGGCCCCGCGCAGCGCCCGTACGGCCTCGGCCGGATAGCGGGGAAGCACCACGGCGACCAGCCAGCCCGCCCCCGCCCTGCGCGCGGCGTCCAGGCCGTCGGCCAGCTCGGACCCGCCGTGGGTCAGCAGGCGGACGTCGGGGTGGATCCTGCGGGCGAAGTAGGCGAACGTGGTGGCCAGCCCGCTCGAAACCCGCAGCCCGAGCACGGGCAGCGGCTCGCACCCGGCCAGCGCGGCGCCCAGTTCGGCGATGACCGAGGGGTCGGCCAGCCGGTCGCGCACGTTCCGCAGGTTCTCGATCTCCGCGTCGATCGCGGTCTGCAGGTCGTTGGCCCGGGACAGGGGCCGCTCGCTCACCACGAACGGCCGCAGCGCCTGCCGCAGCTCGGGATAGCCGGCGAAGCCGAGCGACGTGGCGAACCTGGTCACCGAGGGCTGGCTCACCCCGGCCCGTTCCGCCAGCTCCACGCTGGACAGGAAGACGGCCTCGGCCAGGTGGTCGTTGAGATAGCGCGCGATCCGCCGCTGCACGGGCGAGAGCCTCCGGCCCTCAAGAAGTCGATCGAGTCCTTCCCCCACGTCCCCTCCAACCGCTCGCCCCTCCACCGGCATTCCATCTCCCTCCCGTCCCGGTGTCGTTCATACACCTCGCGGAAAGGTGGACATGACGGCGGAGGCGCCATGGCAGGGGTGAACCCATAAAAAAGGGGGCGTCCCAGGCCGCACGCCGGGACGCCCCATCCTTTCCACCACCGCCACATCGGCCTGTGCCCTGCCCTGTCCCGCACGAACCGGACCGGAGGCCGAACCCGGTGAGCGTCCCGAGGGGCGCTCCTGAGCGAAGAAGAGGCTTCGCACAGGGCGGATGCCCGGTTTCCTCCGGCGCCAACCGACGGAGGAGACCGGCGCCCGAACCATCGCCCTCTCCACCACGTAAATTTGCGGGAGCCGTACGAAACCCGGGAGATCAGTTCGACTCCGGCGGCCGTCTCCCTCAGGTCGGCAGCAGGAACTGGGTCGCGGCCAGCTCGCGGTAGAGGTCGTCGTCGTCGAGCAGCTCCCCGTGGGTGCCGATCGCCCGTACGACCCCGCCCTCCATGACCACGATCCGGTCGGCACTGGTCACCGTGGACAGGCGGTGGGCGATCACCAGCACGGTCGTCTCCTTCGCCACCTCGGCGATCACCTCGCGCAGCCGCATCTCGTTGACCGCGTCGAGCTGGGAGGTCGCCTCGTCGAGCAGGAGCACCCTGGGCCTGCGCAGCAGGGCCCTGGCGATGGCGACCCGCTGACGCTCCCCACCGGAGAGCATGATCCCGCGATGGCCGACCTGGGTCTCCAGGCCCTCGGGGAGCCGGGCGACCAGGTCGTCGAGCCTGGTCAGCGAGAGCACCCGCCGGACGTCGGTCTCGTCGACCCCGAGGGCGGCGAAGACGAGGTTCTCCCGCAGCGTGCCGTCCAGCACGGGCGCGTCCTGCTCGACGTAGCCGAGGACCGCCCGCAGCTCGGGCAGCGGCCAGTCCCGCACGTCACGGCCGTCGACGGTGATCGTCCCCGACTGCTGCTCGTAGAAGCGCTCCAGCAGGGCGAAGACCGTGGACTTGCCCGCCCCCGACGGGCCGACCAGGGCGGTCAGGCCGCGCGCCGGGATCTCGAAGGAGACGCCGCCGTGCACGACCGGCCGGTCCTCGCCGTAGCGGAAGACCACGTCCCGGAAGCCCACCCCGGCGGGAGTCGTGCCGGAGACGCCCGCCGGGGTCCCGATCTCCTCCGCGGGGAGTTCCTCGATCTCCCTGATCCGCCTGACCGCGGCCAGGCCGTTCTGCATCTGGGTGAAACCGTGCACGAGCTGGCCGATCGGGGAGACCAGGTAGAAGAGGTAGAGCAGGAAGGCGACCAGCGAGGAGACCGCGAGCGCACCCGAGGCGACCCGCGCGCCGCCGACGCCGAGCACCGCGACGAAGGCGAGCTGGGCGGCCACCCAGGTGGAGATGCCCGCGATCGAGGTCCACCAGGCGACGGCGACCCCCCTGTCACGCGCCTCGCGGGCCGCGGCGTCCACGGTGGCGATCTCGCGTTCCTCCGCGCCGCTGGCCTTGACCGTGCGGAAGGCCTGCAGCACCCGGTCCAGCACCGCGCCCATCTCGCCGACCGCGACCTGCGCCTGGGTGGAGGCGCGCCGGATGCGCGGCATGACCAGGCCGACCAGCGAGCCGACCACGGCCAGGACCACCAGGGTGACCACCAGCAGCAGCCCGTCCATGACCGCCATCATCACGATGGCGCCGACCAGCATGAACAGCGCGCTGACCATCTCGACGACGCCCTCGGTGAACACCGCGCGCAGCAGTGTGGTGTCCGAGGTCACCCGGGACAGCAGGTCGCCCGGTTTAAGACGGTCGACCTCGGAGACCCGCAACCTGAGGATGCGTCCGACCAGGCCCCGCCTGGCGGCGAAGACCACTCCCTCCCCCATGCGTTCGAGCACGTATCTGCCCAGCGCGCCGACGACCGCGCCCACGACGACCGCGACCGTCAGGCCGAGCACCGGCCCGACCAGGGACCGGTTCGCGCCGAAGGCGTCGATGACCGTCTTGGCGAGCAGGGGCATGGCCAGGCCGGCGAGCGAGCCGACCAGGCTGAGCGCGCCGCCGAGCAGCAGGGCGGAACGGTGTGGCCTGATGTAGGCGAACAGCGGGCGCCACGACGCGGTCTCTGACAATTCCCGTCTCCTTTGAGATGACATGACCGGCCCCCGACCGACGTGCTTCATATCTACTGCGCACACGCCCCTTTCGAGCGGCACGGCCGGTTTCGTAGACGAAAGTCGATTCCGTCAACATAGGTTGACGCGATCGGCATGTCAACCATGGTTGACGTAAGAGAAGCGGGACACCCGGGGAGGGATGCCCTCTTCGGTCTCCTCAAGGGAAAAATCCATGAATTTTCTGCTCTTTCCGCCGTGCCGCCGCACGAAAGAGCCACCCGGAGCCGGAAGCATTCCAGCGGCGACCAGACGGCCACCGGCGGGCCGGGGCACTCCCCGGGGCACCGCAGGCCGCCGACGCCGAGATCGAACGTTCGCCGGCACGACGGAGCCCCGTCCGCGTCCGTGAGCCTCGGGAGGTTGCATGACATCGGCACAGGTCCCACCGCCCGCGGGCCGGTACGGCGCGCGGGAACGGCGTCGTGGAGGGCTCCTGTTCGTCCTCTCCTGCCTGGCGGTCGCGATGTTCCCCGCCTCCGCCCCGCCCGCCGCCGCGCATCCGCTGGGGGACCTCACCGTCAACCACTACGACGGCCTGCGGATCACCCCCGACCGGATCGAGAACACGGCGGTCGTCGACAGCGCCGAGCTGCCCACCCTCCAGGCCATGACCGAGATGGACACCGACGGCTCGGGCAGGGTCTCCACCGCCGAACTGGCGGCCTACGGCGCCGCCCGCTGCGCCGCGCTCGCCGGGTCACAGCGGCTGACCGTCAACGGCTCCCCCGTCGCCTGGCGTGTCGCCGGGAGCGGCCTGCGATACGCCCGGGGGCAGGGCGGCCTGCGGACCAGCCGCCTGACGTGCGACCTGACCGCCGACGTCCGCGCCCGGGGGACGGTCGACTTCAGCGACGACTACCTGCCCGACCGGACCGGCTGGCGGGAGATCACCGCGGTCGCCTCCGGCGGTCTGCGCCTGAGCCGGTCCTCCGTTCCCGGGACGAGTGTCAGCGGACGGCTGCGGTCCTACCCGGACGACCTGCTGGCCGCACCCCTCGACCAGCGGACCGCGCGGCTGAGCGTCACCCCGGAGACAGGTCCCTCGGCGGCCGTGCCGTCCCCGACGCCCGGGCCGTCCGACCTGTCCGGGCTGTCCGGCGGTCCGCTCGGCGGTGTGACGGCCTGGCTCGACCACACCTTCACCGGCCTGGTCGGCACCGACTCGCCGACCGCGCCGCTCGTGCTGCTCTCGGTGCTCATGGCCGTCGCGCTGGGCGCCGGGCACGCCCTCATCCCGGGACACGGCAAGACCATCATGGCCGCCTACCTGGCGGGCAGACGGGGACGCCCGCGTGACGCGCTGATCGTCGGCGCGACCGTCACCGTGACCCACACCGTCGGCGTCCTGGTGGCCGGTCTGCTGCTGACCGTCCTGTCCGCGCTCACCGGCGAGGCGGTGCTCGCCTGGCTCGGCCTGGTCAGCGGTCTGCTGATCACCCTGGTCGGGGCCGGGCTGCTGCGCTCCGCCTGGCATGCCCACCGCACCGGCGAGGCCCCCGCCCACGGTCACGGGCACGGCCACACCCACGGCCGTGCTCCCCTCGTTCCCCGGCGCTCCCCCGTCCGGGAGGTCCCCGGCGGTGCGGCCCACGGGTACGCGCCGGTCGCCGTCCTCGAACGGCGGGCCGATGAGGACCTCCCCCGCGAGCCGACGCCCCGCTCCCGGCGCGGGCTGGTCGGCCTGGGGGTGGCCGGAGGGCTGGTGCCCAGCCCCTCGGCGCTCGTCGTCCTGCTGGGCGCGATCGGCCTCGGCCGCACATGGTTCGGGATCGCGCTGATCCTGGCGTACGGCCTCGGCATGGCGGGCACGCTCACCCTCACCGGGCTGCTGCTGGTCAAACTCGCCGGGCGTCTCGGCCGCCTGGCGGCCGGGGGAAACGGCGTGGCGAGCCGCCTGTCCTCGCTCCTGCCGATCGGCACCGCCGTGGCCGTCATGCTGCTCGGTCTCGGCCTGACCGTGCGGAGCCTCATCGGCGCCGCGTGAACGACCCCGGACCGCCTACTGGGTCTCCTCCTGCAGGCGCGCCCACAGCCCGGCGAGCGCGTCCACGTCACCGGAGCTCCTGAGGGAGTTGCCGCCCGCCCCGCGCCGGTTCCACAGGTGGAGCAGGAGGTCCTCCGGCTCGCCGTCGATCCGCGCGTCCGGCGTCGCCCCCTCCTTCGCCCACACCGCGCGGTCCGCGCGCAGCGTCAGCGCCCACTCCCGGTCCCCGCAGCCCAGCACGACCGTACGGCCGACGCCCTGCTCCCGTTCGGGCCTGCCGCCGAAGTCGTGGGTGATGAAACCGAGCAGCTCGTCGACGCCGTCGGCCGCCGGCTCGGGGTCGACCGGGGTCGGCCCCCCGTCGATCAACTCGGCGTCGATCCGGTGGACGACCGTCTCGTGGGCCATCCTGCGGTACCAGAAGCCGACCGTCTGGTCCGGCGGGAACCAGGTGTGGGAGGGCGCGCCCGGCCCGCGCATGACGAGCTGGTCGAGCAGCGTCTCACGCTGGGAGAGGAACCAGTCCCTGAGCGCGGCGTCGCCGGGCAGCGGCGCCCGCTCGGCCTTCTGCGGGTCACGCCCGAGCCGCATGCACAGGACCTTGTGGTCGTAGACCCCTCCGACGTGGTGGAGCAGGTCACGGCCGGTCCAGCCGGGGCACGACGGCACCCGGGCGTCCAGCCCCCGCTCCGCGGCCGCGAGCAGGAGATCACCGTCGGCGCGGATCAGGTCGAGATAGCGAGTGTGATCCATGGGCGGCATCATGCCGTACGGCCCCGACGGTCCTCTCCCTGTTTTCCGCTCGGCCGGTGGACGCCGCGCCCCGGTGTCACCGGGCGTCGAGCACCTCGCGAAGCAGCTTCCCGAACTCGGCGGGGTGGGTGCTGAGCCCCGTGTGCCCGCCGGGGAAGTGGACCAGCTCCGTGCCGAACCGCTCCGCCAGGAGGGCCGCGGGACGGTAGGGCAGTTCGCCGTGGGAGTCCGCCCCGGCCGCGAGCACGAGCCGGTCCGACAGGGCCCGCAGCCGGTCCACGTCCGGGACGTGGGCCATGAAGCTCGGGATGACACGCCCGATGAAGTAGGGGGCGTCGGCCATCGACCGTTCGACGCGCGCGGCCGCCCTGGGGGACAGCTCGGCGGCGGGCCGCGCGCCGGCGCTCTCCCCCGGGCGCCTGAGACCGGCCGCGAGCACGGTCGCCGCGGCCATCGGCCCCTCCCG
The DNA here is from genome assembly GCF_042650425.1 of Streptosporangium jomthongense. Lineage (NCBI taxonomy): Bacteria > Bacillati > Actinomycetota > Actinomycetes > Streptosporangiales > Streptosporangiaceae > Streptosporangium > Streptosporangium jomthongense. The sequence goes on from NZ_JBHSBC010000032.1 coordinate 112,004, forward strand.
GTCGAAGGCCTCCCGGACACGGGCGAGCATCACGCGGTGCTCGGCGGCGTCCGGCAGCACCTCGGCCAGCGGCGGCTCGTGCGCCACGACACGTGCGATCCGCCCGGGGTGGGCGGTGAGCAGGTGCATCGCGACGATCGCCCCCGAGCTGCAGCCCGCCACGCTGACGGGCTCCCCGGGGGAGAGCAGGTCGATCAGCCCGAGGGCGTCCTCGGCGTGCTGTTCCACCCGCTGGGGCGCCGCCGGGTCGTCCAGCGGGCTGTTGGACAGGCCGCGCGGGTCGTAGGTGACGACCGTGCGGTCGGCGGCCAGGTCGTCGACGATCTCCTCGAAGGAGGCGGCGCCGCCGGTGCCGCCGGGGATCAGCAGCAGGAGCGGCCCGCGCCCCCGCACCTCGTAGTACAGCTCGGCGCCGTCCACACGCAGGCGTCCGGTGGTCGTCTCGGTCATGTCCTGTCTCCTTCACCGTGTGGTTCGTGCTCGGCGGGCCAGCGCTCCAGGAGGGTGTGCAGGGCGTCGAGGCAGCGTGACCACGACTCCTCGGCCGGGCGCGAGTGCGCGAACCCGCCCGCCGCCTCAAGGCTGATGAAGCCGTGCAGCATGCTGCGCAGCAGCCGTACCGCGTCGGTCAAGTCGGGCTCCCCGAGGGCGTAGGCGCGCAACATGCCGTAGGTCAGCTCGATCGCGCGCCGCGGCCCGCGCGCCGCGGCCAGGAGCTCGGGGTCGATCTCCGTGGGGATCTGCGTCGCCATGTAGCGGCCCGGGTGTTCGCGGGCGTAGTCCCGGTAGGCGGTCGCGTACGCGACCAGCGCGTCCCTGCCCGCCAGCCCCGCGGTGGCCTCCGCGATGCGGACGCTCTTCTCGTCGGCCGCCAGCAGGGCGATCCGGCCGCGCAGGTCCTCAAGGCCGCGAACGTGCGCGTAGAGGCTGGCGTCCTTCACCCCGAGCCGTCGTGCCACCGCCGACATGGTCAGCCGGTCGAACCCGACCTCGTCGGCCAGTTCGGCACCGGCGAGCGTCACCCGATCCGTCGTCAACCCGGCCCGCGCCATACGCACCCCTCTCTCCTAGAACCCCTAGACTGTAACTAATCACATTAGCTTCTGTCTAATGAGATTAGTTTCACCGGGCGCGCGACAGTACGGCACGGCGGTTCACCGAGGTCAGCGGCGTGGCCGCAGGCGGGAGGAGGGCAGGTCGTGACGGCCGGAGACGAACTCCTGGAAGGCGATCTTGACCTTGATGGCCGGGCGGCGCCAGCGCTCCTCACGGCGCTGCGCCCTGGCCAGTTTCCAGGGCCTCGGCCTTCGGGAGCCCGGGGCGAAGAACCAGTGGGCCCAGGGGGAGCCGGGCCGGGCCAGCCGCAGCGCCCCGACGATCAGCAGCAGCGGGACGAACAGACCGACCATGCCCGTCCAGATCTTCCCCTTCAGCAGGGTGACCACGGCGAGCATGAGATTGAGCACGAGGAAGCCGACCGCCAGCCACGTCCCCTGCGGCGTGCCGTCCGGCCGCTCCCAGCCCAGCGGGCGCAGGCCGAGCAGGAGCAGACCGGTGACGGCGATCGCGATGAACACCGCGTCGACCGACGTGCGGCCCTCCTCCTCCCAGTAGACGTCGTGCAGGTGCAGGATCAGCGCGAACTCGTCCAGGATGAGGGCGGCGCCCACCCCGAAGACGGCCGCGGTCAGGGCGTACCACCCCTGGGACACGCCGGAGACGAGCAGGCCGGAGACCCCGCCGAGCATCGTCAGCACCACGCCGAACACCACATGGTGGATGTGCATGTCGCCGACGCTGACGTTGCCGAACCAGCCGATCTTGGCGCGGATGAGCCGGACGTTGATGCGGGTGAAGACGAAGGCGACGATCAGCGCGACGAAGAAACAGAAGAGCGGTAGCCGTCCTGTTTCCACGATTCGATGTTGGAACAAATCCCCCACTGCACCTTCAGGTTATGCGAGAGCCGTCATGATCACGCCTAACCGGACACTCTGTCCCGACCCGGGGATTTCGCTCGGCCCTCGCCTACGGTTAGGCTGGCCGGGACACCGACGAGCCCGCGCGGGAGAGCGTCCTGACATCCAGGCCAGGACCCCTGAAGGAGCAAGCCCTCCCCGCAAACCTCTCAAGGCAAAGGACCGCGTGGGTAGGTGCCTCTGGAAAGCAGGCCGTACGGCCTCGCCGAAGGTGAAAGTCCGGCAAAAATCGGGCGAAGCTCTCAGGCATCCATGACAGAGGGGGAGGATGCTTCTCATCCGACCCCTGTCTGAGGTGCGAACATGTCCCGACCCACGCCGCTGCGCGGTGTTCACGAGGCCCTCGGCGCGACGCTGACCGACTTCGCGGGCTGGCTGATGCCGCTGCGCTACGGAAGCGAGTCCGCCGAGCACAACGCGGTCCGCCAGGCGGCCGGCCTGTTCGACCTCTCCCACATGGGAGAGATCTTCGTGACGGGCCCGCAGGCAGGCGAGGCCCTCGACTACGCGCTCGTCGGTCACATCTCCGCCCTTGAGCCGGGACGCGCCCGCTACACGATGATCGTCGATCCCCAGGGCGGCGTGCTCGACGACCTGATCGTCTACCGCCTGGCCGACCAGGAGTTCATGGTCGTCGCCAACGCCTCCAACTACCCCCGGGTCGCCGCCGAGCTGACCGAGCGCGCCGGGGCCTTCGAGGCCGCGGTCGAGGACCGCTCCGAGCAGTACGCGCTGGTCGCGGTACAGGGGCCGCGCTCCCGCGAGATCCTGGGCGGGCTCACCGACGCCGACCTCGACGGCCTGAAGTACTACGCGGGCCTTCCCGCGACCGTCGCCGGGCTCTCCGCCCTCGTCGCCCGCACCGGCTACACCGGCGAGGACGGCTTCGAGCTGTTCGTCGCCGCCGACGACGCCGAGCCGCTGTGGGCCGCGCTCACCAAGGCGGGCGAGCCGTACGGCCTGCTGCCCGCCGGGCTTTCGGCGCGTGACACCCTCCGTCTTGAGGCGGGGATGCCGCTGTACGGCAACGAGCTCTCCGCTGATCTCACCCCGTTCGACGCGGGGCTCGGCCGTGTGGTGAGGTTTGACAAACCAGGCGACTTCGTCGGCAGGGCCGCCCTTGAGCCGCTCAAGGACGTCCCCCCGGCCCGCCGCCTGGTGGGACTGATCGCGACCGGCCGCAGGGTGCCCCGCCACGGGTATCCGGTGGTCTCCGGCGACGGCGTCGTCGTCGGAGAGGTGACCAGCGGAGCGCCTTCCCAGACCCTGGGCAGGCCGATCGCCATGGCCTACGTGGACAACGGAACGTCCGCTGGACTGGCCGTGGACATCCGGGGCAGTCACGAGCCGGTCGAGGTCGTTGAGCTGCCTTTCTACAGGAGGAAAAAGTGAGTGACATTCCCGAGGAGCTGCACTACACCAAGGAGCACGAGTGGATCTCGGGCATAGACGACGGCCTGACCCTGACCGTCGGCATCACCGCCTACGCCGCCAACGCCCTCGGTGACGTGGTCTTCGTCCAGTTGCCCGAGGCCGGTTCCTCGCTCACCGCGGGTGAGGCGGTCGGCGAGGTCGAGTCGACCAAGTCGGTGAGCGACATCTTCGCGCCGGTCGGCGGTGAGGTCGTCGAGGTCAACGAGGCCGTCGTCGACGACCCCTCGCTGGTCAACAGTGACCCCTATGGCGACGGCTGGCTGTTCCGCGTCCGGCTTGAGGGTGACCCGGAGGACCTGCTGTCCCCCGAGGAGTACACGGCACTCACTTCGGGCGAATCCTGAAATATCTAATCTTGCGTCGTGATCACGCGCGTCCACCGGCGCGCGTGATCACGACCGCGGGACAGCGCAAAGGCAGGGCAGATCAATGGCGATCAGCGTCTTCGACCTCTTCAAGATCGGTATCGGCCCGTCCAGCTCGCACACCGGCGGCCCGATGGCCGCCGCCCACAGGTTCGCCAGAGGGCTCGACCACGACGGCCTGCTCGACAAGACCACCCGGGTCGAGGTCATCCTCTACGGCTCGCTCGGCCTGACCGGCAAGGGCCACGGCAGCGACAAGGCCGTCCTTCTCGGCCTGACCGGCGACAAACCCGAACTCGTCGACGTCGACACCGTCGACGAACGGCTGGCCGCCATGCGCGCCTCGGGAACGATCCGGTTGTACGGCTCCCGCGAGATCCCGTTCGCGGTCGGTGAGCATCTCGTCTTCGAACGCAAGATCTCCCTGCCGCACCACCCGAACGGCATGCGGTTCACCGCCTTCGGGGAGACCGGCGACGTCCTGCGGGAGAAGGTCTACTACTCGGTCGGCGGCGGCTTCGTGGTCGACGAGAACGCCACCGGCGCCGACCGCATCAAACCGGACGACACCGTCCTGCCGTACCCCTTCACCACGGCGGCCGAACTGCTCGGCCACTGCACGGAGACGGGTCTTTCCGTCTCGGGGCTGATGCTGGAGAACGAGAAGGCCTTCGGCCTGTCCGAGCGGGAGATCCGCGACCGGCTGCTGAACCTGTGGCGCGTCATGAGCGAGTGCGTCGGGCGCGGCATCGCCAAGGAGGGCGTGCTGCCCGGCGGCCTGAAGGTCAGGCGCAGGGCCCACCAGCTCCACCGGAGGCTGCAGAGCGAGGCCGCGGAGAAGGACCCGCTGCACGCGATGGACTGGGTCTCGCTGTTCGCCCTCGCGGTGAACGAGGAGAACGCCGCGGGCGGGCGGGTCGTCACGGCGCCGACGAACGGCGCGGCGGGCATCGTCCCGGCCGTGCTCACCTACTACGACCGGTTCGTCCCGAACTCCGACGACGACGGGGTGGTGCGCTTCCTGCTCACCGCGGGGGCGATCGGCGTGCTGTTCAAGGAGAACGCCTCCATCTCCGGCGCCGAGGTCGGCTGCCAGGGCGAGGTCGGCTCCGCCTGCTCGATGGCGGCGGCCGGGCTGACCGAGGCGCTCGGCGGCACCCCCGAGCAGGTGGAGAACGCCGCCGAGATCGGCATCGAGCACAACCTGGGGCTGACCTGCGACCCGATCGGCGGCCTGGTGCAGATCCCGTGCATCGAGCGCAACGCGGTGGCCTCGATCAAGGCCATCACCGCGGCCAGGATCGCACTGCGCGGCGACGGCCGCCACTTCGTCTCCCTGGACAAGGCGATCAAGACGATGCGCGACACCGGCCGCGACATGCTCGACAAGTACAAGGAGACGAGCAGGGGCGGCCTGGCGGTGAACGTCATCGAATGCTGACCCGACCTCCCAGCAAACACGCCAAACTCCACGAACTTTGACATCTCACCCGGCCACTCGCCGTAGCGCCCCTATGCTGGGTGCCGCTGTCACCGAGAGTCGGGAGGACGTCGTGCCGACGGAGGTCTCACAGCCGGAGAAGACACGTCCGGGAGGCCGGGCCCGCCACCGCGCGTCCGCCCTCCCCGGCGACCACCGTGACCACAGCGGCTCCCCGGGCTCCCGTGGTTCCCGTGGCTCTCACTGGTTCTTCGCGCTGGCCCTGCTCGCCGGGATCGGGGTGCGCGCGCTGGCCGTGCTCGGTTACCGGCCCACGCTGTGGTTCTGGGCCGACTCCTTCGTCTACCTCGGCGCCGGACTCGACCCCCGGCCGATGGAGTCCCGGCCCTCCGGCTACTCCCTGCTGTTGTGGGCGCTGCGCCCGCTGTCCAGCGTCCAGGCGGTCGTGGTGATCCAGCACCTGCTCGGGCTCGCCACGGCGTTGTGCGTCTACCTCCTGCTGCGCCGCCGGGGAGGGCTGCCGGGGTGGGGGGCGACGCTGATCACGCTCCCCGTGCTGCTCGACGTCCACCAGGTCCAGCTCGAACACCTCGTCATGGCGGACCTGCCGATGGAGTTCCTCGTGGTCGCGGCGGTCACGCTGGTGATGTGGCGGCGACGCCCGCCTGCGTGGGCGGCGCTGCTCGCCGGGCTCCTGCTCGCGGCGGCGACCGTGACCAGGACGATCGGGCTGCCGCTGGCCCTCGTGGTACTGGTGTGCATGGTGATCGGACGGTCCGGATGGCGGGCGGTCACGGCCACCGCGCTGGCCTGCGCGATCGGCCTGGGCGGCTACGCGGCCTGGTTCGCCTCCGAGTACGGCAACTACGGCCTGACCAGGGGAAACGCCTTCCTCTGGGCGCGCACCATGACCTTCGCCGACTGCGCCAGGATCAAACCCGCCGGTCCCGAGGCCGCGCTGTGCCCGACCGTCCCCGTCGCCGAGCGCAAGGCCCCGCCCGTCTACATCTGGGACGCCTCCTCGCCCCTGAACAAGGTCAAGGGAACCTGGGCCGAGCGTGACAGGCTCGCGGGCGCCTTCGCGGCCCAGGCCATCAGGGCGCAGCCGCTCGACTTCCTCACCGCGGGCCTCACCGACGTGGCCCATGTCTTCGACTGGGAACGCAGGGTCTACCCGACCCCCGGCCCGCAGAGCGCCTACGTCTTCCCCGCCGTCGCCAGGCCCTTCCCCACCGGCGCCGCCTCCCAGGGCAGGACCGCCGAGGAACTGACCGTCGCCTACCAGGGCGCCTCCGGCGAGACCCGTCTCGTCGAGCCGTACGCGGGCTGGCTGCGCCTCTACCAGGAGAACGGCTTCCTGCGCGGCCCGGTCCTCGCCGTGATCGTGCTGGTCGGGCTGGCCGGGGTGCTGCGCAACTGGCGGCGGCTCGGCGGGGTCGTGCTGCTGCCGTGGGCGGCGGGGGCCGTACTGCTGGCCCTGCCGCCCTTCATCGCGGCCTTCGACCACCGCTACGTGGTCCCGGCCGTCCCGTTCGCCTGCCTGGCCGCGGGACTCGCCTTCGCCGTACGGGACCGTGCCCCCGCCGCCCCCGCCGCCCCGGAACCGGCGGCACCGGGACCGGCGGGGTCAGCGGCCCCGGACGTGCAGCCTGACCCAGGCGCCGAGGTTCTCGTCCCCTATCGTCCTGCGGACCTTGGAGACCGCGTCCTTGTTCAGCCGCGCGACGAGCCTGCCGACGTCGGTGGCCGGCCCGCAGGTGATCGCGACGCGCAGACGATCGTCCTTCGCGTGCCTGACGCCAACTCGGACGAGCCCTTCGATTTCTTTAACCGCGACCCCCAGCATGGCCGTACCGGTGGCGCTGCGGCGTCCCACCCGTCCCCAGCCCAGGGCGCGCAGCAGCCACCTGATCGACAGCAGCGCCAGCACCACCAGTAGCAACGCCACCAGCCATCCCAGCCACGCGTGCTGCTCCAGGTAGGAGGGCAGCCCCCGGCTCATGATCCGGTCGTCGCGTGGCTGGGAGGAGAGCTTTCCCTGCCCCCGCAGGCAGGCGTACATCCCCGCCCCGGTCAGCGTCACCCCCGTGAGGGCCAAGCCGATCCTGTTGTCCAGGTAGGCCCGCATCAGGCTCCCCTCCTGCACAGCCGTACGACGATCTCTCGCGCGCACATCGCGCCCAGGGCCGTCAGCCGGTCACCCACGACGATGCCCACCTGACGCAGCAGGTGGCCCGTCCGGTCGGCGTCGGTGAACACGGTGACCTCGATGTCACGCGAGCCGAGCCGTACCCGGGCCCGCCCGACCCCGTCGACCGACTCCGCCGCCGCCCGCAGCGTACGGCGAAGCCCAGCCCTGGTCAGGCCGATCACCATCCGGGAGTCCGCGGACTCCAGCGGCACCAACCGGGTCTTGCCCGGCAGCACGGCCAGGGCGAACAGCACGATCCCGGCCGCCGTCACCACCAGCGCCACGGCGAAGACCGCGGGGTCGGACCACCTGGCCGCCCCGATCCCCTCGGCGACCCTGCGGTACGGCACCCGCCCCATCGGGGAGCCCATCGTCAGCCCCGCCGTCACACAGGCCGCGGCCGAGAGCGCCGCCGAGACCAGTACGGCGGCCACCAGGCCCGCCGGATTGCGCTCAGGCCGCAGCAGCCGTACCGATCTGCGCCGGACGGCGTGCAGGTGCTCCCCCGCCGTGGTTCCGCCCGTCCCCGCCATGATGTCCTGGAGAGTGCTCATCACCTGGACAGGTCTACGCGTCCCGGAGTCGTCACGCGGGGGTGAAGCGGCGACTTTCACGATCCCGGAGTCGCCCTGGCCGGAGAATTTACCGCCGGCATCTCAACATGAACACTGCTCATATTAGTCGTTTTACGGCTATTCTGCGGGCATGGACGACCGTCAGCGCTACGACCGGGCGACAGCGCACCTGGATCCTCCGTTCGCCGTGCTGGACCTGGAAGCCCTGCGCTCGAACGCCTCCGCCATGGCCCGGCGGGCGGGCGGCAAACCGATCAGGGTCGCCAGCAAGTCCATCCGCTCCAGGCCCCTGCTCGAACGGATCCTCGCCATGGACGGCTTCGCCGGAATCATGGCCTTCACCCTGCCCGAGGCCCTCTGGCTGGTCTCGACCGGCCTGCGGGACGTGCTCGTCGCCTACCCCACCGCCGACAGGACCGCGCTGGCCGAGTTGGCCGCCGACCCCGTGGCGGCGCGGGAGATCACGCTGATGGTTGACAGCGCCGATCACCTGAACCTCGTGGACGCCGCGATCGGCGGCCTCCCCCATCGCCACGAGATCCGCATATGTCTCGACATCGATGCGGGGTTCGTGGCCTTCCGCGGCAGATTCAGGGCCGGAGCGCACCGCTCCCCGGTACGCAGGCCCGACCAGGCGGCCGACCTGGCGGCCACCATCGCCAAACGCCCCGGCTTCCGCCTGGTCGGCGTGATGGCCTACGAGGCCCAGATCGCCGGAGTCGGCGACGACCAGCCGGGCAACCCCGCCCTCACCCGGGCCGTCCGCCTCATGCAGGCCCGCTCCCGCCGCGAACTCCTCGTCCGCAGAGGCCGCGTCGTCCAGGCCGTCGCCCAGGTGGCCGACCTGGAGTTCGTCAACGGCGGAGGCACGGGCAGCATCGACCTGACCGCCAGGGAGAAGGCCGTCACCGAGGTCGCCGCGGGATCCGGCTTCTTCCACCCTCGCCTGTTCGACTTCTACCGCGGCTTCACCGGGCGCCCCGCCGCCATGTTCGCCCTGCCCGTCGTCCGCCGCCCCGCCCCCGGCGTCGTCACCGTCCTGGGCGGCGGCTACCACGCCTCAGGCCCCCCGGGACGGGACCGCCTCCCCCACCCCTACCTGCCCCACGGCCTGCGCTACGCCCCCGGTGAGGGCGCAGGCGAGGTCCAGACCCCGCTCCTCGGCCCCGCCGCACACGACCTGAGAACCGGTGACCGCGTCTGGTTCCGGCACGCCAAGGCCGGCGAACTGTGCGAACGATTCACCGCCCTGCACCTGATCGAGGGCGAGGAGGTCGTCGAGACCGTCCCCACCTACCGCGGTGAGGGCCGCACCTTCCTCTGACCCGGCCCGCCCGCCTCAACGGCGACGGCGCCGCCACAGCATGACCACCGCGGTGACCGCCAGCACGGCGCCCACGCCGATCAGCACCGGCGCCAGGCTCGGCTCCTCCTCGGCCCACAGGCCCTGCGGCTCGTCCCCCGGCTTCACCGGACGCGGCGTGACCCCGACCACGTCCCCCATCCTGTCTCCGACCGAGACCAGGAACTGCCTCGCGCTCGTCTCGGCCTTGGCGACGGTCCTGCGCGCGACGTTCTTCGGGCTCACCCGGTCGGCGATGGCGTCAACCGTCTTGGCCAACTCCGCACGGGTCCGCTCGATTCTCCGCTCAAGCTCCGCGGGATCGGTGTCCGCCATCGGATCTCCTCTCGTCACCCTTGACATTGATCAGTCTGTCAGGTCCGGTCCGCCCGCGGCACTTCGGGCAGGCCGGTAAGTTGACCCGGGAACGAGTCCACGGAGGAAACCCATGAAACTAGAGCCCGGCGACGCCGCCCCGGACTTCGCGCTCCCCGCCGCCGACGGCGGCACCGTCTCCCTCGACGCCTACCGCGGCAAACGTGTGATCCTCTACTTCTACCCCGCCGCGATGACCCCCGGGTGCACCAAGCAGGCCTGCGACTTCCGCGACAGCCTCGAATCCCTGGCCGCCGCGGGCTTCGCCGTACTCGGTGTGTCCAAGGACACCCCGGCCAAGCTCGCCAAGTTCGTCGAGCACGACGCCCTGACCTTCCCCCTGCTGTCCGACCCCGGCCTGGAGGTCCACCAGGCCTACGGCGCCTACGGCGAGAAGACGATGTACGGCAGGACCACCGTGGGCGTGCTGCGCTCGACCTTCGTCATCGACGCGGACGGGAAGATCGAGAAGGCCCTCTACAACGTGAAGGCGACCGGTCACGTGGCCCGCCTCCGCCGCGAACTCGGCGTGGACTGATCCCCTTTTTTCGCCATTTAATGTGATTGGCGCATGCCCCAGGAATTGTCGGTCTCCTTCCGTAACCTCGGGGCATGCCGGCGAAGTACAAATACACCCCCGAAATGCTGGCCGAGGCCGCGGCCGCCTCTCTCAGCGTCACCGACGTCCTGCGCCGCCTCGGCATCACGATCGCGGGCGGAAACCACGCGCACATCAGCCGCCAACTGAAACGCCTCGGCATCGACACCTCACACTTCCGCAGGGTCGCCCCCAACCGCGGGAGGCCTTCCCCCAGACGCCGCACTCCGGGCCAGGCCCTGGTCGTCCTCCCCGAGGGCAGCGCGCGACCCAACCCCGCCCGCCTACGGCGGGACCTACAGACAATCGGGATGCCATACCACTGCGCTGGCTGTAAGATCGAGGGCATCTGGCTAGGGCGGGATCTCACTCTCCACGTCGATCACATCAACGGCGACTGGCTGGACAACAGAAAAGAGAACCTGCGTTTTCTCTGTCCGAACTGCCATTCACAGACAGACAATTTCGCAGGAAAGAATCGGGGCCGTAGTCCAGCGGTAGAGACACACGGTTTAGGTCCGTGCCAGGGTGGGTTCGAATCCCACCGGCCCCACCAGCGACCAAGAATCCAAGCGGTGACGCTGAGGTCGGTGACCGTCAGCGTCACCCTGGCTCCTCAGGACGCCGCCTTCGTCGAGGCCTACGTCACCCAGGGCAGGGCCCCCTCCCGATCCGCCGCCCTTCGCGAGGCCCTCCGCCTGCTCCGCGTCTCCGCCGGCGGCCTCCCCTCACCAGTCGCTCCCTCCCAGAACGGCCGTGTGGAGATCGCCGATGTCGAGTCCTCCCCGGTGGAGGACCTTCCCTCCGGCCCCCAGGACACGGTAGCCGCACGCGCGCAGCCGTTCCCTGGACAGGCCGGGGGGTGAGAAGAGGGCCAGTCCTGTGGCGTCGGCGGAGACGGTGGCGATCGTCCTGTTCCCTTCTCTGAGTTCGACGCGGACCCCTGCCCCGTTGGGGACGCGGACGGCGGCGGCCGGGGAGCCGCCGAGGTCCGTGGTCCAGCCGACCGGCTGGGAGAGGTCTCCCGCCGGGCGGCCGAGGCGGTCTGTCGTCGTGCTTCCGTCAGGGGCGGTGTAGGTCGTCTGGACGGCGAGGAAGGTGGGGGTCTCGGGGCCGGAGACGGTGGCGATGAGGGCGTCCCGGCCGGCGCCGAGGGGGCCGCCCCACAGATAGCGGTAGGTCAGCCGCCAGGGCGGGGTGGCCAGGGCGCCGAGTCCCCACAGCAGTCCCTGAGCCTGTTCCCGGTCGACGTGGCCTTCGGCGGCCGCGGCTGCCCTGGTCAGGTTTGGGCGGAAGGCGGGGTCCTCGTGCTGGGATGTGGGCCAGCCGAGTGGCACGGGTTCTCCGAAGCGTTCTCCCAGCCGGATCTTGATGGCGACGTGGCCGGGTGCGGCGTCGGGGACGGGGGTCAGGATCAGGCCGTCGTCCGTCCGGAGGGTGCGGGTGCGGCGTGTCGGGGTGCCGTCGGAGCGGTAGGTGACGGAGGGGGAGATCTTCACCGCGGTCGTCCGCGGGGGGCCGAGCACGATGAGGGTGTGGTCGGGGTCTGCGGAGATCCAGGCGATGCCGTCCCTGCCCGTCATGTTCGGGGGTTGCGGGTCGGCTCTCAGAGCCTCCACGGGGGTTCCCGCCGTGCCGTACAGGATGACCGTGCCGCCCATGGCGGGGTTCCTCGGGGAGACCGCCACGATGACGCGGTGTCCTGCCCTGTCCCCGGCGTAGAGGACGCGGGCGCCGGGGTCGCCGGTGATCCCGGGGTGGCCTCTGAGCCGTTCCAGGCCGCGTGAGGCCTGGCTTTTGACCGTGCCGAGGGAGCAGCCGAGTGTTCTGGCGACCTCGGCCTCCGGCAGGTCCTCGAAATAACGCAGGACGAGTACGGCGCGCATTCTGGGGGGAAGGGTCAGCATCGCCGTCCAGAGCGCGTCGCGGGTTTCGTAGCCGGTGTGCGGGTCCTGGACGGCTGTCTCCGGGACGGTGCCGGTGAGGTGTTCGGTGATCCGTCTTCGCCGCCACCAGGAGATGTTGAGGTTGGTGAGCACCCGGCGGGTGTAGAGCTCGGGGTCGTCGATCCTGTTCCAGCGTCTGTGGGTCCTGACCAGCGCGGTCTGGAGCAGGTCCTCGGCTCTGCCGTGGTCTCCGGTCAGCAGGTAGGCGGTGCGGAGCATGGCCTGCCAGCGTGAGGTGACGAAGTCGCGGAAGTGTTCCTCCGCGCTTTCCGCGCCTGTTTCCACGTTTCCCCTCCCGGCCCGCCCTCTTCTTTCTCAGATACCGGGCCGGTGGGAAAAGGTTGAGAGGGTTCCGTCAGTGAGGGGCCGGGAATGACGACGGGCCGCGCGATGCGTCCTCTTCATCGCGCGGCCCGGCATTGTTGTGATCCGCCATCACAAACAATCTCTCCCTTTACTCACCCCGGAGGGCGCTCCCGAAAACCATGGTGCCCGAAGGGGCGTAAGAGGGGTGTAAGGGCTTTGGAGGTGCGACCTGGGTCGTAGGCGCGGTTCCGCCCTGAGGGGGAAGGGCATTGATCTGCGTATACGTATCGTGGTGACGTGTTCGGCAGATTACTCGACTGGAGCCGTCGGCATCCCGGTGCCGTGGATGCTCTCTGGCTGGTGCCTTTCGCCGCGATCTCGGTGGCGAACGGGTGGTTCGTCGCGAACCTGACGGGTTCGGGGGCGAGGAGTGTGCCGTGGCCGGGGGTCGTGACGGGGCCGTGGGCGATCCTGGTCTTCGGGCTGATGGTCTCGGTTCCGCTGTTGTGGCTGCGGCGGCATCCTCTCGGGGTCTTCGCGGCCGTCTCGCTGGGGAGTTTCCTGCAGTGGCTCGCCGGGGTCGATCCGCTGGCGTTCAACGTGTCCGTGCTGATCGCCATGTACGCCGTGGCCGCGCGGCGCCTGTTGCGCTGGGCGGTCGCCGCGGGCCTGGTGGCGGAGCTGGGGCTGGCCCTTTCCTTCGGGCGGCTCGTGACATATCCGGATTTCGTGAGCTGGGCCAGCCTCTCCGTGTTCGTGGTGGCGATCTGGATCGCGGGCATCTACGCCAACACCCGCCGCCGTTATCTGCTGAGCCTCGAGGAGCGGGCCGTACGGGCCGAATATGAGCGTGACCAGCAGGTACGGCTGGCCGCCGCGGCCGAGCGGACCAGGATCGCCCGTGAGCTGCACGACGTGGTCGCGCACAACGTGAGTGTGATCATCGTTCAGGCGGACGGCGCGGGGTACGCGATCGACAACGATCCCGAGCAGGCCAGGGAGGCCATGCGGGCCATCTCGTACACGGGCAGGCAGGCGCTGGCCGAGATGCGCAGGATGGTCGGCGTGCTGCGCACCGACGGCGTGTCCGGGGCGGGTTCCGCCGAGAAGGGTTCCGCCGGGCAGGGCAGGGCCGAGGAGTACGCTCCGCAGCCGAGCCTGTCGCAGCTGGACGACCTGGTGGCCCAGGTGTGCGCCTCGGGGGTGCCTGTCGAGTTGCGGGTCACCGGCCCGGCCCAGGGTCTGCCCGAGGGGGAGCAGCTGACGGTCTACCGGATCGTCCAGGAGGCCCTGACCAACACGCTCAAGCACGGCGGCCCCGGCAGCAGCGCGGTGGTCGAGATGGAGTACGGTCCGCGTGAGCTGCTGGTCCGGGTGACCGACGACGGGCGGGGCGCGGCGGCGCCGCGAAGTGTGGACGGGCACGGCCTGGTCGGCATGCGGGAGCGGGCGGCGATGTTCGGCGGGAGCGTCGAGGCGGGTCCGCGCCCCGGTGGCGGGTTCCGGGTGACGGCGCGGTTGCCGATCGGCGAGATGGGCAGGAGCAGGGCCGCGTGAGGGGGGCCGGACGGAAGGGTGCCGGGGAGCGGTTTCCCGGTGGGAAGGTGGGTGGCCGGTGATTCGCGTGATGCTGGTGGACGACCAGGCGCTTCTGAGGGCCGGGTTCCGCATGGTGCTGAACGCCCAGCCGGACATCGAGGTCGTCGCCGAGGTGGGTGACGGGGCGGCGGCGGTCGAGGTGGCCGGAGGCGGCGGTGTCGACGTGGTGCTGATGGACGTGCGGATGCCGGTGATGGACGGCGTCGAGGCGACCCGTCTGATCCGCGCCGCCGAGGACGGGCCGCGGGTGCTGATCCTGACGACGTTCGATCTGGACGACTACGCGTTCGCGGCGTTGAAGGCGGGGGCCTCCGGGTTCCTGCTGAAGGACGTGCCGCCTTCCGACCTGGTCAGCGCCATCCATTCGGTGCACAGCGGGGACGCGGTCGTCGCGCCGAGCACGACCAGGCGGCTGCTGGAGCGTTTCGCCGTGCATCTCCCCTCTCCGGGTACGGCGGAGCCGACGGTGTTCGGCGGTCTGACGGCGCGGGAGCGGGAGGTGCTGGTGCTGGTCGCCCGTGGCCTGTCCAACGGGGAGATCGCCGAGCGGCTCGACCTGGCGGAGGCCACGGTCAAGACGCATCTGGGCAGGGTGCTGGCGAAACTGGGGTTGCGGGACCGGGCCCAGGTGGTGGTCTACGCCTACGAGTCCGGGCTTGTGACGCCGCATTCGACGGATTCGTGAACCCTTCCCGGCAAGGTCTTTCACGGGCCGGCCCCGCGAGCCAGGCCCCCGGCTCGTCCGAATGGCCGATACGGGAACTACGTCACGGGTCGTAGCCGCCCGGGAACAAGCCTCCTTCGGCGGAGGCCGACTCTGTCCCGCAGGCCGATGAACGGCCCTGTCCTGCGCCAATAGCGTTCTTCCAGTTCGCAAGACACGCTTTTGGCAAGGAGACAGAGACGTGACCATCACCGGAGAGGTCGGCGCGGGGCACGCGCGCAGGGACACGGCGGCGGCCGTGGTGGCCAGGGGCCTGACCAAGGTCTACGGCCAGGGAGACGCGGCCGTGGAGGCCCTCCGGGGAGTGGACGTCTCCTTCGCGACGGGCGCCTTCACCGCGATCATGGGGCCCTCCGGGTCCGGCAAGTCGACGCTGATGCACTGCCTGGCCGGTCTGGACACCGTCACCCACGGGCAGGTGCACATCGGCGAGGTCGAGCTGACGGGTCTCGACGACAAACGGCTGACGCTGCTGCGCCGCGAGCGGATCGGGTTCATCTTCCAGGCGTTCAACCTGCTGCCGACGCTGACCGCCGAGCAGAACATCAGGCTTCCGCTGGAGATCGCCGGAAGGCAGGCGGACCAGGTCCTGTTCGACCGGGTCGTGGAGACCGTCGGCCTGCGGGAGCGGCTCGGGCACAGGCCCAGCGAGCTGTCCGGCGGCCAGCAGCAGCGGGTGGCGGTCGCCCGCGCCCTGATCAGCAAGCCGCAGGTCATCTTCGCCGACGAGCCGACCGGCAACCTGGACTCGCGCAGCGGCGCCGAGGTGCTGTCGTTCCTGCGCACGTCGGTGCGTGAGCTGAACCAGACGATCGTGATGGTCACCCACGACCCGGTCGCGGCGTCCTACGCCGACCGGGTGATCTTCCTGCGGGACGGCCTGCTGGTCAGTGAGCTGTTCCAGCCGACCCCGCAGAGCGTGCTGGACACGCTGATGAAGCTGGAGGCCTGAAGGTGCTCAAGACGACCTTCGCCGGGCTCAGGGCACGCAAGCTGCGGCTGCTGCTCACCTCGCTGGCCATCGCGCTCGGGGTCGGCTTCATCGCGGGCACGTTCGTGCTCACCGACACCATGCAGGCCGGTTTCACCCAGAAGTTCGGCGCGGCGGCCGACAAGATCGACGTCGCCGTGCTTCCCGCCCCCGGCAAGGCGGACCTTTCCCAGGCCGTGCTGGAGAAGGTCCGCGCCGTCGGCGGTGTCGCCGAGGCCCAGGGTCTCGTACGGGGCACCTCCGCGCTGATCGGCAAGGACGGCAAGGCCGCCGGTGACTACCCGACCTCGGGGGTCTCCATCGTCCAGGGGCCGCTGAGCCGTACCTCCATCGTCAGCGGTTCGGCGCCGAGCACCGCGACGCAGGCCGTGCTCGACAAGAACACCGCCAAGACGCGGGGGTTCAAGGTCGGCGAAACCGTCGCGGTGCTCGACTCCAAGAACGTCAGTCACGAGTTCACGCTGGTCGGGCTGTTCGACGTCGGCCTCGACCAGGAGCTGGCCTACACCGGCGCGGTCGGCTTCGTCACCGAGACGGCCAGGGCGATGACCGGTGAGAAGGGCTACCGGGAGATCGACGTCGCGGCGGCCGAGGGGGTCTCCCAGGAGGACGCGCGCGCCGCGGTCGTCAAGGCCCTCGGGGCCGGCTACGAGGTGAAGACCGGCAAGCGGTACGCCGACGACATGGTCAAGGCCAACGGCGCCGACAGCCAGTTCCTCACGATGGGTCTGTTGCTGTTCGGCCTGGTGGCGATGTTCGTCGCGGCGCTGGTCATCTACAACACCTTCAACATCCTCGTCGCCCAGCGGACCCGGGAGATGGCGTTGCTGCGCTGCATCGGCGCGACGCGCGGGCAGGTGTTCGGCTCCGTCCTGCTGGAGTCGGCGGTGGTCGGCCTGATGTCGTCGCTGCTCGGCCTGCTGCTCGGGTACGGCATGGGCGCGGGGGCGATGGTGGTGCTGCGTACCTCCGGTGCCCCGCTGCCCGAGGCGACCGCGACCCTGACGCCGTTCACCGTGGCGCTGGCCGTGGCGGTCGGCATGGTCGTCACGGTCGGGGCGGCCCTGCTTCCCGCGCGTTCGGCGACGCGGGTCGCGCCGATCGCCGCGCTGCGCGCCCAGGTGGAGGAGCACACCTTCAGGGCGGGGGTCGTGCGGGTGATCGTGGCGGCGTTGTTCCTGGTCGCCGGGGTCGCGGTCACCGTGGTCGGGGTGACGATGGATCCCGGCCAGGCGGCGCTGTTCACCGTGATGGCGGGCGGCGCGCTGGTGTTCTTCGCGGTGCTGGTCCTCGGACCGGTGATCGTCAGGCCGCTGGGCGCCTTCGTGGGCTGGCTGCCGGGCAGGCTCTTCGGGGTGCCGGGCAGGCTCGCGCTGGACAACTCGGGGCGCAACCCGCGACGTTCCGCGACCACGACGGTGGCGCTGACCGTCGGCGTGACGCTGATGACGCTCATCTCGGTGCTCACCGGCACGCTGCGGCTGACCTACTCCCAGAAGCTCGACGAGCAGTTCCCCGTCGACTACATGGTCCAGGCCCAGGACCGCGAGTCGCGTCTGCCGCGTGACCTGGCGGAGAACCTGCGGACCAGGCCGGAGCTGACCTCGGTCGTCGCGATCCGCCAGACCGACGCCAAGGTCGGCGCCGAGGACTCCACCTACCGGGCGGGAACGTTCGCCGCCACCCGGGACTTCGCCCCGGCCTTCACCTCGGGGTCGGTCGGCGCGCTCAAGCCGGGGACCGTGGCGGTGGCGGGCTACGTGGCCAAGAACCTCAAGGTCGCGGTCGGCGACCGGCTTCCGCTGCGCACGAAGAAGGCGGGCCGGGTCGAGCTCACGGTCGTCGGGGTCTTCGACGCCGATCAGACGGGCCTGGCGGAGCTGACGGTTCCCGCGGCCGACTTCGACCGTTACTTCGGCGTGGTCGACGACAGCCGGATCCTGGTCAACGCCAAGGAGGGGGTCGCCCCCGACGTGACGCGCAAGGTGGTCGAGGCGGCGGCGCAGCCGTACCCGACGGCGAAGGTGGCCAGCTCCACGGAGGTCAGGAGCGGGTTCGACGAGGCGCTCGACATGAGCGTGATGATCATCACGGGGCTGCTCGGGCTGGCGGTGCTGATCTCGCTGCTGGGGATCGCCAACACGCTGTCCCTTTCGGTCCACGAGCGGACCAGGGAGTCGGCGCTGCTGCGGGCGCTGGGCCTGACCCGGTCCCAGCTGCGGGCGATGCTCTCGGTCGAGGCCCTGATCCTGGGGCTCATCGGGGCGCTGGTCGGGGTGGTGCTCGGTGTCGTGTTCGGCTGGGCCGCCGCACGGACCGCGACGACCGGCGTCGTGTTCACCGTTCCCGTGCCGCAGGTCCTGGCGTTCGTGGTGCTGTCCGGTCTGGCGGGCGTGCTCGCCGCCGTGCTGCCCGCCCGTAAGGCCGCCCGGGCCTCGGTCGTGGACGCCCTGGCCGCGGGCTGACCGGTGCCGGGGCGCCCCACGGGGTGCCCCGGCCCTTTCGCCCGGCTCATCCGGGGTACTGGTCGGCGATGGTCTCCGGGTTGAGGAGGGGCCTGATCGTGATCTCCCCGGTGGCCTTGTCGATCACGAGGCATCCGCCGCCGACGGTGTCGGGCAGCACGCCGGGGTCCTCGGGTTCGGGCTCCTTGGCCCAGGCGACGTATCCCTCGGCGAAGTCGTAGATCCGGATCTCCACGGCGGCGTCGAGGCCTCTGACGCCGTTGAAGTACTCCTCCGCGACCGCCCTGGCCTGTTCGAGGTTCACAGCCCGCGTCCCTCCGCGTCGAGGATCACGCAGAACACCCCGGTCACGAACTTGTAGAGCGGCTCGTCCGCGAGCCTCCCGAGTTGCGTGTCGAGCCAGAGCACCTCTCCGGAGGCGTTCACCGCGTTCCAGGCGTGGCTGCCGCCCCCGGGCCAGCGGTTGACGATGATCGCGGCGGATCCGTGGCCACCGGCCAGCAGCGCCGGTCCGATCGGGCCGTAGGCCTGTCTTCCCTGTCCGAGGTACTGGAAGCGCTGGCCGAGCCACCGTTCCGCGCGGGCCGCCCCGCCTTCCTCCCCGGTCAGCAGGGGTCTGCCGGCCCGGTCGTACTCCGGCCGTCTCGGCGCGGCGACGACCGGCGTCCCGTACCAGGTGGACAGCACCGACAGGGCGCAGTCCAGGGAGTTGGTCGCCCGGAACGGGTCGTCCGCCGCGCCGGCCCCGTTGATCGCCTTGATCCACTCTCCCCGGGGGTCGGGGAAGCGCGTGGGCGTCCCCTCTTCGGTCACCGGCACCGAGCACAGCAGGTCCTCCTGGATCTGCGGGTCCGGCATCACCAGCCCGCCCACCGCGCCGTACGGCCTGCACCGGTCCAGCCTGATCGGCCGCCACGCGACCCGCTCCGGCTCCCTGGGCGGCGCCACGACGACCGAGGAACGCGGGTCGAGCTCGAAGTCCCGCCACCGCTGCCCGTCCGCGGTCACCACGGGGTTGTACGTCCTCGTTTGTAATACCGCGGTTGAAAACGCCTGTTCCACCGGTCCCCCTCGGCCTCGTTTCGGGCCGATGTTAGGGCGCTCGGCCGTACGGCACCGGCGAGTTGACCAGATCTGGAAGGAGCGTCCCCGGCTCAGGTGACCCGGACGTCCACGGTGTGCCAGCCGGTGGCGCCGTCGGGGCCCACGGGGGCGCGTTCTGCGGTCTGGGTGTAGCCGGTGGCGTCGGTCGCCCGTACCTCGATGGTGTGCTCGCCCGGGGTGGCGTCCCAGTCGTCGACCACCCACTGGCGCCAGGTGTCGGCGGTCGGCGCCTGGGCGAGTCTCGCCTGGCGCCACGGCCCCCGGTCGATCCTGACCTCGACCGCGTCGATCCCCTTGTGCTGCGCCCAGGCGACCCCCGCGATCACCGTACGGCCCGCGGGCAGGTCGGCCCCGTCCCTGGGCAGGTCGATGCGCGACTCGGTCTTGACGGGTCCCTTCGGCGCCCATCCTCTGGGGGTCCAGTAGGCCTCGTCCCGGTCGAAACGGGTGACCTTGATGTCGGTCACCCACTTGGTCGCCGAGACGTATCCGTACAGGCCGGGCACGACTTGGCGGACCGGGAAGCCGTGCGCGAAGGGCAGCGCCTCACCGTTCATCGCGAAGGCCAGCAGGGCGTCACGGCCGTCGAGGACGACGTCGACCGGGGTGCCGCAGGTCCAGCCGTCGGCCGAGGTGCTCAGCAGCATGTCCGCGTCCCGGTGCACGCCCGCGTCGCGCAGCACCCCCGCCAGGTCGGCCCCCAGCCACCTGGCGTTGCCGACATAGGGGCCGCCGACGTCGTTGGAGACGCAGCACAACGTGACGTCCGCCTCGACCACGGGCCGTTTCAGCAGGTCGGCGAAGGTCAGTTCGACGGGCCTGTCCACCATGCCGTGGATCCTGAGGGTCCAGGAACGGGGGTCGACCTGCGGCAGCACGAGGGCGGTGTCCACCCGGTAGAAGTCCGCGTTCGGGGTGACGAACGGCGACAGTCCCTTGATCCTCAGGTCGGCCCCGGCCGGGATCGGGGGAAGCGGGGTCGCGGGCCCGGGCAGCCTCAGGGAGGCCCTGGCCGCGCTCACCGCGGAGCGTCCCGACGTCAACGCCTGGCCGATCACGCCGCTCACCCCGGCGAGCGCGAGACCACCCGCCGCCCCGATGAGCAGTCCGCGCCGGTCGATCGCGGCGCCCTCCCCCGAGGTCGTGGGGGCCGGGCCCCGCAGGGCGCGTCCGGTCAGCAGGCGCAGGGTGACGATGCCCGCGACCATGCCCGCGAGCGTGGGCACGGCGTCCAGGACGCCCGCGTCCGGACGGGTCAGGGCGGCCGAGACGCCGACCACGCCGAAGGCCGCCAGCCCGGCGGTGCCGTACCTGAGGTCGCGCAGGGCCAGCGTCCCGATGGCCGCGGCGATCGCGGCGAGGACCACGAGGATGCCCGCGACCAGGACGTTCTTGTCGTTCTCCCCGAAGACGCGGATCGCGAACTCCTTCGCCCCCGCGGGGGCGAGGTCGACCGCGGCGTCGCCGACCGCGACGACGGGGAAGGCGGACGCCCTGACCAGCCCCGCGGCCGCCAGGGAGACCCCCAGCGCCGCCGCGCAGGAAACCAGGCCGATCAGCGGGCCCGCCCACCCGGGCGCACGTCTGTTGCTCTCCATGCCTGCGACGTTACGCCTGTCCGCGCGCCGGTCGCGGCGCGCGTCCTCAGCCGAGGAGCTCCGCGATGACGGGGGCCAGGGCGCGGAAGGCACGGCCCCGGTGGCTGATGGCGTTCTTCTCCTGGGCCGAGAGCTCGGCCGCCGTACGGCTCTCGCCCTCGGGCACGAAGATCGGGTCGTAGCCGAAGCCGTTGGCGCCGCGCGGGGCGTCGATGATCACCCCGTTCAGGGTGCCCTCGATGATGCGCTGCTCACCGGAGGGCAGCGCCAGAGCCGCCGCGCACGCGAAGTGGGCGCCCCGGTGCTCCTCCGGCACGTCGGACACCTGGGCGAGCAGCAGTTCCAGGTTCGCCCGGTCGTCGCCGTGCCTGCCCGCCCAGCGGGCGGAGAAGATGCCCGGCATGCCGTTCAGCGCGTCGACGCACAGGCCGGAGTCGTCGGCGATGGCGGGCAGGCCCGACTGCTCGGCGACGGCGCCCGCCTTCAGCAGGGCGTTCTCGGCGAAGGTCAGGCCGGTCTCCGCGACGTCACCGATCTCGGGGAACTCCTCAAGCCCGAGGATCTCGGCCGTGATCGAGGCGTCGGCCAGGATCCGGCGCAGCTCGGCGATCTTCCCGGCGTTCCTGGTCGCCAGGACCAGTTTGATCGAGGAGTTCACGCCAGCGCCTCGCGCTGCAGGCGGGTCAGCTCCACGCATCCGGCGGCGCCGAGGTCGAGCAGTTCGTCGAGGGCGGCCCTGTCGAACGGCTTGCCCTCGGCGGTGCCCTGGACCTCGACGAACTGGCCGCTTCCGGTCATCACCACGTTCATGTCGGTCTCGGCGGCGACGTCCTCGGTGTAGCAGAGGTCGAGCAGCGGCGTGGAGCCGACGACGCCGACAGAGACGGCGGCGACGGAGTCGATGAGGGGGTCGCCCGCGCACATCTTCCGCTCGCGCATCCACCGCACCGCGTCGGCGAGGGCCACGTAGGCGCCGGTGATCGCGGCCGTGCGGGTGCCGCCGTCGGCCTGGAGCACGTCGCAGTCGATCACGACGGAGTTCTCGCCGAGCACCTTGTAGTCGACGCAGGCCCGCAGGGAACGGCCGATGAGGCGGGAGATCTCGTGCGTCCTGCCGCCGATCCTGCCGCGCACCGACTCACGGTCGTTGCGGGTGTTGGTCGCCCTGGGCAGCATGGCGTACTCGGCGGTCACCCAACCCTGGCCGCTGCCCCTGCGCCAGCGGGGCACGTTGTCCTGCACGGAGGCGGCACACAGCACCCTGGTGCCGCCGAACTCGACGAGCACCGACCCCTCTGCGTGGGCGAGCCAGCCACGGGTGATGGTGACGGGGCGAAGCTGATCGGGAGAACGTCCATCTGCGCGAGCCATGGACCTCACCCTAGGGCCTTTCACGCCTCCAGGTCGTAGTGGGCACCGCTGCGGGCCAGTTCGATCCGGCCGGCGAACCCGCCCCGCGACGCCTCGTCGAGAACCCGTTCGGTGGCGTTCCAGGGGACCAGGTGGGTCAGCACCAGGGTGCCCGCGCCCGCCGCCGCCGCGTGTTCGGCGGCCTGGCGCCCGGTCAGGTGCAGGTCGGCGGGCAGGTCAGGGCCCTCGACGAAGGAGGCCTCGCACAGGAACACGTCCACCCCCGAGGCGAGTTTGACCAGTTCGGCCGACTCCCCGGTGTCCGCGGAGTAGGCCACGGAACGGCCGCCGTGGGAGACGCGGAAGCCGTAGGTCTCGACCGGGTGGTTCACCCTGGCGGCCGTCACCTCGAAGGGGCCGACCCGGAAGACGCCGGGCGACAGCCGTACGAAGTCGAAGGCCGTCTCCAGGCCCGGCTCGGCGGGCATGCCGTAGGCGGCGGCCAGGCGGCGGGGCGCGTCCGCGGGGGCGTGGACCGGCACGCGGGGCAGCGGGCCGTGCGGGGAGTAGGTGCGCACCACGTGGTAGGAGCAGATGTCGAGGCAGTGGTCGGCGTGCAGGTGGGACAGGCAGATCGCGTCCACGTCGTAGAGGCCGATGTGCCGCTGGAGCGCGCCGAGTGAGCCGTTGCCGAAGTCCAGCAGCATGCGGAACCCCTCGGCCTCCAGCAGGTAGCAGGAGGCGGGGCTGTCAGGGCCCGGGAAGCTCCCGGAGCATCCGATGATCGTCAGTTTCACGGCGGCCTCCTACTCGCTGTCTGTCACGTTACGTCGCGTGCCACCGGGGGCTCCCACCTCAGCGGGTCATCCGGTGGACCCGCTGCCCGTTTCCCCTGACGGGCCCGCCGTCCCCGGCGCCGTCACCGACCGTCGCGAGTTCGACCGCCTGGATCTCGGGGCCGAGGAAACGCTGGCCGAGCCTGGCGAACAGGTCGGTGTCCCCGGTGGTGGTGAACCTGTGCGCGGCGGGGCCGCCGGTCGCGGCCATGCCACGGTCGTGCAGGACGCGGTAGACGTCCTTGGCCGTCTCGTCCGCACTGGAGACCAGCGTGACGCCGTTGCCCGCGACGTAGGAGATGGGGCCGGTGAGCAGCGGATAGTGGGTGCAGCCCAGGATCAAGGTGTCGCAGCCGTCGTGCAGCACGGGTTCGAGATACTCCCGGATGGCCTCGATGACCTCCTCGCTCGTCGTCTCCCCCCGTTCGACGAACTCCACCAGGCGGGGCGCGGCCACCCCGGTCAGCCTGACGTCCGGGGCGGCGGCGAAGGCGTCCTGGTAGGCCATCGACTCGATCGTGGCCCTGGTCCCGATCACCCCGACCCTGCCGTTCCTGGTCGCCTGTACGGCCCGGCGCGTCGCGGGCTGGATGACCTCGACGACCGGCACGTCGTAACGCTCGCGGGCGTCCCGCAGCACCGCCGCGCTCGCGCTGTTGCACGCGATCACCAGCATCTTGACGTCGTGCTCGACGAGGTGGTCCATCACCTCAAGGGCGTAGGCCCGCACCTGCGCGATGCTCTTCGGCCCGTACGGCTGGCGTGCGGTGTCCGCCACGTAGAGGAGTGACTCGCTCGGCAGCTGGTCGATGATCGCCCTGGCCACCGTCAGGCCGCCGACCCCGCTGTCGAAGATTCCAATGCTTGCTTGCGACACGGTTCCCAAGGTTAGGCGACCTGGGACGACCGCTCACGGTAAGAATCCTCACAACACGATCAATCATCGCGAAAAGATCAGCCGCGCCCCACCCTGGCGAGCTGCCGCGACTGGGCGACGAGACGTCCGGCCGAGTCCCAGACCTCGACCTCCTCGTCGAACCAGCCGTCACCGATCAGCCGTCCGCTGCCGAGCAGGGTGAGCCAGCCGGGGGCGGGCAGGGCGCGCAGGTGCCAGGTGAGGTCCACGGTCGGCGCCCAGCCGCGGGCGCCCGCGGAGAAGACCACCGGCGGCAGGCAGTCGACGGCCATCGCCAGCACGTAGGGATCGGGTTCCCTCCCCTCGGCCAGCCGGAAGTAGGCACGGGCCTCGGGACGCCCGGTGGGCCTGCCGTCGAGCCAGCCTGCGGTCGGCGGGTCGAAGGCCAGTTCCATCCGCTCGTTGAGCGTCATGCCCGAGCCGGGATCGGGGACGGGCGGCCTGAAGCACTCCTCGATGGGGGGCATGGTCGCCGAGGGACCGTCGCTCCAGTCGGGGGCGACGTCGTTCAGGGTGGCGGTCGTGACGAGGGTCTCGATCAGCGGGACGTCGTCCTGCAGGAGGGTCGCCCTGGTCATCGTGACGGTCCTGCCCGACTTGAGCGGTTCGAGCCGCACCCTGGCGGGGCCGGGCGGGGCGACGCGCAGGAACTGCGCGCTGGTGGTCACGGGGTGCTCGTGCGGGGAGGCGTCCACGACGGCGCGCAGCAGTACGGCCAGCAGGTAGCCCCCGTTGAGCGGTCCTCCGACGGCGTATCCGGGGTCCAGGTGCACGTCGTAGGTGGTCTCGTCCACCCGGACCGCCCGCGTCGCCTCATCGAACTTCGTCATCCACGCTCCCCGAACTATATTCTGGAAGGGTCACTCTATCGGGTTTGACCGGTATTCCTGGCTCCCCTTGGCATATGTCACCTTTTGGAAGAAGACGGGGTGTTTCCCGGGAAGATCAGCGATCTCCGGCGTGCGGGCGCGTTGGATGGAGCAATCGCGTGGTTAGTTCAATGCAAGCGGGTTGCTACCGATGTGCACTAACTTCTCGGTATCCGAGAGAAGTCCACATTGTGAGTGAGCATGTCTGCCAACAACCCCCCCGGCCAGCCGCCCTACCCGGGCCAGGAACCTGACAGGACGATCGCCTACCGGCCACAATCTCAGGGCTACCCCCAGGACGGCGGTTACCAGCAGCCCGGCTACGGCCAGCAGCACCAGGACCAGCAGCCCGGTTATGGCCAGCAGCCCGGTTATGGCCAGCAGCCCGGCTACGGTCAGCAACCTGGCTACGGCCAGCAGCCTGGTTACGGCCAGCAACCCGGCCACGGTCAGCAGGCGTACGGCCAGCAGGCGGGGTACGGCCAGCAGGCCCAGCCGGGTTATCCGCAGAACTACGGCCAGCAGCCCGGCTACGGCCAGCAGCCCACCTGGCAGCAGAACCCGGACTTCCTCGGCCCCGGGCAGCCGACCGCCCGGCCCGCCAAGAAGGGCAGGGGCTGGCTGATCGGGTTGATCGCCGCGCTGGTCGTCGCCCTCGTCGGCGGTGGCGGCGCCTTCGCGGTCAGCCTGCTGAGCGGCGGCGGCACCCAGCCCCACGACGTGCTGCCCGGTGACGCGATCGGCTACGTGCGCCTGGACCTCGACCCGGCCGCCAACCAGAAACTGGCGCTGTTCAGCATCGCCAGGAAGTTCGACGTCACCCGCTCCTCCTTCACCGGGGACGACCCGCGCAAGGCGCTGTTCGACCTGATCAAGGAGGACGGCGGCCTGGACAAGATCAACTACGCCACCGACGTCGAGCCCTGGCTCGGCAGCCGCATCGGCGTCGCCGTGCTCTCCCCGACCAAGGCGGGCGCGGAGCCGGGCGTGGTCGTGGCCGTGCAGGTCTCCGACCAGGACAAGGCGAAGGCCGGGCTCTCCAAGCTGATGGGCGGCGCGAAGTACGGCGTCGCCTTCCGCGAGGACTACGCGCTGCTCGCCCAGACCCAGGACCAGGCCGACCAGGCCGTCAGGGTCGCGCCGCTGTCCGACAACACCGCCTTCTCCGACGACCTGAACGCCCTGGGCGAGACCGGTGTCCTGTCCTTCTGGCTCCACGCCGGGAAGATCGCCGACTTCGCACCCGAGGTGGCCACCCGCAACCCCGAGGCGCTCGCGCAGGTCAAGAACCTCAGGGTCGCCGGCGCGCTGCGCTTCGACGGCGACTACGTCGAACTGGCCGGCGTCACCCGTGGCGCGCAGAACCTGGACATGGGCCAGCCCGAGACCTCCAGGATCAGCACGCTTCCCGCCTCGACCGCCGCCGCCCTGTCCATCTCCGGTCTCGGTGACGTCGTCGGCAAGCAGTGGGCCCAGATCCTGAAGTCCGCCGACCAGACGGGCGCCGGTCTTCAGCGGTTCGCCGACCAGGCCCAGCAGCAGTACGGCCTCGCCCTGCCCGCCGACCTGTCCACGCTGCTCGGCAAGAACCTGACCCTGGCCCTGGACTCCAGGGGCCTGGACGCCAACCAGCCGAAGTTCGGCGCCCGCGTCATCACCGACCCGGCCAAGGCCCAGGAGATCGTCGCCAAGATCGAGAAGGCCCTCGCCGACTCCGGCACCACGACCCCGCAACTGGCCAAGGCCCCCGGCGACGGCAGCTTCGTGCTGGCCAGTTCCCCCGAGTACGCCGCCGAACTGGCCAAGGACGGCACCCTCGGCGACGACGAGGGCTTCAGGCTGGCGGTCCCCGACGCCGAGAAGGCGACCTTCGCCGCCTATGTCGACCTCGACAAGCTGGAGCACCTCTACCTGCAGAACCTCCAGGGCGAGGAGCGGGCCAGCCTTCAGGTCCTGAAGGCCGTGGGCATCAGCGGAACCCAGTCGGGCAGCGACTCGACCTTCTCCATGCGGCTGGTGTTCAACTGACCCTTCCCGAACCCACCGTCTGAGGGCGGGCGTCCCACCCGGGACGCCCGCCCTTTCGCGTTTCTCCCCGCCGTGGACCACGGCCCCGCACCCCTCGACGCGAACCCGCGAAGCCGGTGAACCGATCCCCCGTCTCCGACGTGTCATCGTCGTGAAGTCCCTGCCCGTGATCGTGATCGTCCTGGCCGTCGCCGGGTGCGCAACCGCCGTACTGGCCTCGCGGTCGGCCGCCGGGCCTCCTGCGGCCCCGCCGCCGTGCCCGCAGCGGTGGGGCGGCGAGGCCCCCGGCGGCTGGGTGCCCGGACCCTCCGGCGTCGCCGGGGCCGGAGGGTCCCTCGTGCCCGGCGATCCGGTCTCGGCGCTGATCTGCGCCTACCCCGGGGACAACACCCACCCCGGCGGCACGCGGCTGGCCGGGTCCAGGTCCCTGACGGAAGGAGCCGTGGCGATGGCCCGCGACCTGGACTACCTTCCCGCCGCCGGGAAAACGCCCTTGGGGCCCTGCACGCTGATGGGCGGCCCGATGACCAACTACCTCGTCCGTTTCGTCTACGACGACGGGAAGGTCCTGTGGCTGGGCAGCGCCGAGGAGGTCAACTCCTGTGTGACGACCACCAACGGCGCCGTCAGCAGCCCCTCCTACATCGGGCCGGAGATCACCGCCGCCTACGAGAGCGGCACCTGGCGCCCCGTACGGCCCGCCGACCCCTGCCAGGGCCGGCCGACCGGCCGCAGGGGACAGAACAAACAGATGGTGCCCGAGGGAGCCGTCTCGGTCCTGGCCTGCGGGCAGTCCGACCGGCCGGACGCGCCTGCCGTACGGCGGGAGCACGACGCCGAGACCGCCGAGTCCCTGACCAGGGCCCTGAACTCCCTTGGGACCCGGCCCGGCGACAACACCTGCCGCCGGATCTCGGACCTGCGCGAGCGGCCCTTCCAGCTGCGCTTCCGCTATCCGGACGGCCCCGCCGCGATCGTCGACGTCATGCCGGGCTGCGTCCCCATGGTGAACAACGGCCTGCTCCAGGCGGACGCCGACGACACCGTCCGCGAGCTCACAAAGGCGGCCTCGCCCTACGCCCGCTAGGGACCCCCATCCCGGAAGGCCTTCTCACGGCCTCCCGGGGGCCACGGGGAGAAATCAGGCCCAGAGCTGGCCTTCGAGGCGTTCCTCGGCCTCGTCCAGGGTGCCCTCGTAGGCGCCGGTCGACAGGTACTTCCAGCCGCCGTCGGCCACCACGAACACGATGTCGGCGCGCTCGCCCTCCTTGAGGGCCTTGGCCGCCATGCCGAGCGCCCCGTGCAGGGCGGCACCGGTCGAGACACCCGCGAAGATGCCCTCGGTGGACAGCAGCTCCCTGGTCCGCCGCAGCGCGTCTCCCGAGGAGACGGAGAAACGGGTGGTCAGGACGTCGGGGTCGTAGAGCTCGGGGATGAAGCCCTCGTCCACGTTGCGCAGGCCGTACACCAGCTCGCCGTAGCGCGGCTCGGCGGCCACGATCCGCACGCCGGGGACGCGCTCACGCAGGAAGCGGCCGACGCCCATCAGGGTGCCGGTCGTGCCCAGGCCCGCGACGAAGTGGGTGACGGACGGCAGGTCCTCCAGGATCTCCGGCCCCGTCGTCTCGTAGTGCGAACGCCAGTTGGCCGGGTTTCCGTACTGGTAGAGCATCACCCAGTCGGGGTTCTCCGCCGCCATGCCCTTGGCGACCCGTACGGCCTCGTTCGAGCCACCGGCCGCCGGGGAGGAGACGATCTCCGCTCCCCACATCCGCAGCAGCTGACGGCGCTCCTCCGAGGTGTTCTCCGGCATCACGCAGATCAGCCGGTAGCCCTTGAGCCGGGCGGACATCGCCAGTGAGATGCCCGTGTTGCCGCTGGTGGGTTCGAGGATCGTGCAGCCGGGCCGCAGCAGCCCGTCCTTCTCGGCCTGCTCGATCATCCACAGCGCCGGGCGGTCCTTGATCGAGCCCGTCGGGTTGCGGTCTTCGAGCTTGGCCCAGATCCGCACGTCCTGTGAGGGGGAGAGTCGGGGCAGGCCGACCAGGGGGGTACGACCTACCGAGTCGATCAGTGAGTCAAAGCGCATGGTGTAGGGCTTCCGCCTCGTGTTAACAAACCAGAAACATCGGCGTGGGCCACCACCGAACCGGTGGTGGCCCATATGTCTCGCTAGCGGGAGCCGCCGGCCACGGCCGGAAGGACGGTGACCGTGTCGCCGTCGGCGACGGGGGTCTCCAGGCCGCCCAGGAAGCGGACGTCCTCGTCGTTGAGGTAGACGTTCACGAAACGGCGCAGCGCGCCCTTGTCGACCAGACGGTCCTTCAGCCCGGGGTGCCGGGAGTCCAGGTCGCCGATCAGCTCCTCCAGCGTCGCGCCCTTGGCGTCGACAGCCTTGGCACCCTCGGTGAAGGTGCGCAGGATGGTGGGAATGCGAACCTCGATGGCCATCGCGGGTCAGTCTCCTTGTGTCGTCGTGCTGTCGTCGGGGAGGCGTCCACCGGTTCGGAACACCGGTGGGCACGGGGGGATTCCGGAGTGAGGTCCGGAGCTGTCATCAGCGACAGTCGTAGACGACGACGGAGGGGGTGTGCGCGAACAGGAAGTTCTGCACGGGCGCGAGGCCCGCGTTCCCGGCCCACGCATCGGGACGTGAGAGCACGACGTCCTCCTGGCTCGGGTCGGCGGTCATCATGACCGCCAGTCTACCCAACGGGTTTTCCTCCCCCATTGCCGTGTCACCCCCGAGACGGCCGTCACGCTGGGACGATCTTGACCTCTTCCTCGGTCACCACGCCGTCGAGGATGCGGTAGGACCGGAACTCGACCTCCTCGCCCAGTTCCTCGCGGGTGGAGACCAGCACGTAGTGGGCGTTGGGCTCCGAGGCGTAGCTGATGTCGGTGCGTGAGGGGTAGGCCTCCGTCGAGGTGTGGGAGTGGTAGACGACCACCGGCTCCTCGTCGAGGTCGTCCATCTCGCGCCAGACGCGCAGCTGCTCCAGCGAGTCGAAGCGGTAGAAGGTCGGCGACCGTTCGGCGTTGACCATCGCGACGAACCGCTGCGGGGAGTCGGAGCCGATCCGTCCGGCGATCACGCCGCAGGCCTCGTCCGGGTGGTCGGCCCGTGCGTGCGCGATGATCCTGTCAACCAGTTCCCGGGAGATGGTGAGCATGCCTGGAAGTTACCAAAGGGCGTGAACCAGGGTCTCCTGGAGGTAGGTCAGCCAGTCGTACAGGACGAGGACCGGATAGCGGGGGTCGTCCTCGCTCATCCCCGCCAGCTCGTTGTGGGCCTCCTCGGTCACCTCAAGCCGGGTGCCGAGGACCAGCCGGACGTCGTTCAGGGCGCGCATCCAGGCCCGCGCCTGCTCCAGGGTGAGCTCGGCGTGACCGGTCTCCAGGCCGTCGAGCATGGTCTGCGCGTCGGCCCGCTTGCCCTCGCGCAGGGTGGTCTCGGTGTAGCGGCGGAAGTCGGCCGACTGTTCGGCGTCCTCGTAGGCGGAGGGGAAGAGCCTGGCGAGCACCGGGTCGTCGGGCTTCTCCGCGGGTCCGATGCCCAGCGCGCGCTCCAGCGGGTCGTCCCCCGTCTCACCCGGTTCGACCAGGTCCAGCGTGTGGGAGGCCAGCGATCTCAGGATGGAGACCTCGGCGTCGTCGAAGTTCGTGACGACGCCGCCCTCACGGCCACGGCTGAATCCCGAACTCACCGTTCGCTCACCACTTTCGTTCGTCCGCACGCCTCACACGCCACGGCGCCCTCTGATGTCACCTTCTGATGTCACCGTCTGATGTCACCGCCGCGTCGGGCGGGCCGCACTCACGAGTCCTGCTGCAGCGTGGCCCACAGCCCGTAGGAGTGCATGATCTGCACGTCGCGTTCCATCTCCTCGCGCGTGCCGCTCGACACCACGGCCCTGCCCTTGTGATGCACGTCCAGCATCAGTTTCTCCGCCTTCTCCTTCGAGTATCCGAAGACGGATTGGAAGACATAGGTGACATATGACATCAGGTTGACCGGGTCGTTCCAGACGATCGTCAACCACGGCCGATCGGGCCGCACGTCGATCGACGGACGCTCGACCTCCATTGGAGCAGTGCTACCCACGTACCCCAGTCTGCCCTACCTCGGGCTTAGTCTTCGACTCGTGAGTACGAGCATGAGCAGCGCGCTGCTGACCGACCACTACGAGCTGACGATGCTGCAGGCGGCGTTGCGCGACGGGGTCGCCTCCCGGCGGGCGACGTTCGAGGTGTTCGCCAGGCATCTGCCCGAGGGACGGCGCTACGGGGTGGTGGCGGGCACCGGGCGCCTGCTCGACGCGCTGCGCGACTTCCGGTTCGGCGAGCGTGAACTGGCCTTCCTGCGGGAGAACCGGGTGGTCGACGAGCCCACGCTGGAGTTCCTGTCCGGCTACCGCTTCTCCGGCGACGTGTACGGCTACCGCGAGGGAGACTGCTACTTCCCCGGCTCCCCCATCCTGACCGTCGAGGGCACCTTCGCCGAGGCCGTGCTGCTGGAGACCGTGGTCCTGTCCATCCTCAACCACGACTGCGCCATCGCGGCCGCGGCCTCCCGCATGGTCCACGCCGCCGGGCCGAGGCCGATCATCGAGATGGGTTCGCGGCGCACCCACGAGATGGCCGCCGTGGCCGCCGCGCGGACCGCCTACCTGTGCGGGTTCGCCTCCTCCTCCAACCTGATGGCGGGCCACCTGTACGGCGTGCCGACCGCCGGGACGGCCGCCCACGCCTTCACGTTGCTCCACGACTCGGAGAAGGCGGCCTTCCGGGCCCAGATCGACTCCCTCGGCGCCGGGACCACGCTGCTGGTCGACACCTACGACGTGGCGGAGGCCGTACGGACCGGCGTCGAGCTCGCGGGACCCGACCTGGGGGCGGTCAGGCTCGACTCCGGTGACCTGGCCGAGGTCGCCTACGCGGTCCGCGCCCAGCTCGACGAGCTGGGCGCCCACAAGACCCGGATCATCGTCACCAGTGACCTGGACGAGTACACCATCGCCGCGCTCGCCGCCGCCCCCGTCGACGGCTACGGCGTCGGCACCTCGCTGGTCACCGGTTCCGGGGCGCCGACCGCGGCGCTGGTCTACAAGCTCGTCGCCAGGCAGGACGAGGAGGGGGTGATGCGCCCGGTGGCCAAGCGGTCGGTGGGCAAGCCGAGCCGGGGCGGTCGCAAGCACGCCTTCAGAAGGCTGGACGAGTCGGGTACGGCCGACGCCGAGCTGGTCACCGTCTCCGGCGAGCGGCCCGCCGGCAGTCGCCCGCTCCAGGTGGAGCTGGTGCGCGGCGGGGAGATCGTGGGCGGCGAGCCGCTGGAGGCCGCCCGTGAGCGGCACCGGCTGGCCGTCGCCGAACTGCCCGCCACGGCCCGTCAGCTGGCCAGGGGCTACGAGGCCGTCCCCACCGTCTTCGACGAGTGAGGACGGGCGAACCCGGCTGCCGGACACGGCCTCGGACGTGTTTGACTGGCCCCATGGCAACAGCGCTGATCGTCGTCGACGTCCAGAACGACTTCTGCGAGGGGGGCAGTCTCGCGGTCGGCGGTGGCGCCGAGGTCGCCGCCGCCATCTCCAGGCACGCCGCCTCGCACGGCTACGACCACGTCGTGGCCACCCGTGACTTCCACGTCGATCCCGGCGACCACTTCTCCGCCTCCCCCGACTACGTGGACTCCTGGCCCGCCCACTGCGTGGCCGGGAGCCACGGCGCGCTGTTCCACCCCGCCTTCGACACCGCCGGGGTCGAGGAGGTCTTCAGCAAGGGCGCCGACGCCGCCGCCTACAGCGGTTTCGAGGGCAGCGCCCCGGACGGCACGAGCCTGGCCGAGTGGCTGGCGGCCCGCCGGGTGGACACGGTCGACGTCGTGGGCATCGCCACCGACCACTGTGTGCGCGCCACCGCCCTGGACGCGGTCCGCGAGGGGCTGGCCGTACGGGTGCTGCTCGACCTGACGGCGGGGGTCGCCAGGGGGACGACCGAGGCGGCACTCGACCAGCTCAGGGCCGCGGGGGCCGTTCTCACCGGCGAGCCGGTGCTCCGTTCCTGACCGGCCTCCCGTATGCGGCCACAGGCGGGTCATCAAAGGTCAAAGGCCGCCGCCGCCCGGCACGGCAGGAGCTAGTTACGGAGAGTCGTATCCCATGACCTCCGGTGGTGATCCCACATGCTCCTGCTCGGCATCTCGTGGCTGGTCCTGGCTCCGCTCGGCCTGTGGCTGGTGATGCGGGGCCGCGGCTCGGCCCGGGTCGGAGGCGCTTTCGCGCTGGTCGGCCTTGAGGCGACCACGTTCTGGATCAGCGGTCCCACGCTGACCAGGCCGACGATCCCGCTCGAACAGCCCGCTGCCGTCTCCTCGGCCACGCCCCGCCCCTCGGCGTCCCCGACGCCCACGGAGGCGTCCCCTGAGCCTGCGCGGCCCGCACGGAAAACGGCACGGAAAACGGCACGGGAGACATCAAAGGAGACGTCGCGGAAGGCGTCACGGAAAGTGCCGCGGAGGGCGTCCGGGCCCTGCCGGGCGCCGGTCAGCGCGAGCGCTGGACGGCCCACTGGCGGATCTTGTCGATCCGCTCTTGGACCTGTTCGGCGGTCGCCTGGGCGATAGCCGGGCCGCCGCAGGCCCGGCGCAGCTCGGCGTGGATGACGCCGTGGGGCTGGCCGGTGCGGTGGTTCCAGGCCCCGACCAGGGTGTTGAGCTCGCGGCGCAGGTTGGCGATGAGCTCGTGCGGGGCGACCTGCGTCTCCTTGGGCTCGGGGGCGGCGCGCTTGGCCTTCAGCTGGTCGGACTGCCGTTTGCTCAGCAGCGTGCGCACCTGGTCGGGCTCCAGCAGGCCGGGCAGTCCGATGAAGTCCTCCTCCTCGGGGGAGCCCGGCTCGGCGCCGGTGCCGAACTCGCCGCCGTCGAACAGGACCCGGTCGAAGGTGGCGACCGCCTCAAGCGTCTCGAAGGGCAGCTCGTCACCGACGACGTCAGGGTTGTCCTTCTTGCGCTGGGCGTCGTCGAGCAGGAAGTCGTCCAGGCCGTCCTCCGGCGGCTTGCGGTCGAGCACGTGGTCGCGCTCGGCCTCCATCTCCCCGGCCAGGCCCATCAGGGTCGGCACCGAGGGCAGGAAGACCGAGGCCGTCTCCCCGCGCTTGCGCGCCCGCACGAAACGGCCGACGGCCTGGGCGAAGAACAGCGGGGTCGAGGTGCTCGTGGCGTAGACCCCGACCGCCAGGCGCGGGATGTCGACGCCTTCGGAGACCATCCGGACCGCGACCAGCCAGCGGTCCTGTGAGGCCGAGAACTGCTTGATCTTCTTGGACGCGTCGGGGTCGTCGGAGAGCACGACCGTGGCGCCCTCCCCGGTGATCGTGCGGATGTGCCTGGCGTAGGCGCGGGCCGTCTCGTGGTCGGTGGCGATGACCAGGCCTCCGGCGTCGGGGACGCCCCTGCGCACCTCGGTCAGCCGCCGGTCGGCGGCGTGCAGCACCTGCCGGATCCAGTCGCCCTTGGGGTCGAGGGCGGCCTTCCAGGCCTGGCCGAGCTGGTCCTTGGTGAGCGGCGTGCCCAGCGTCGCGGCGATCTCGTCGCCCGCGCGGGTCCGCCAGCGCATCTCCCCCGCGTAGGCAAGGAAGATCACCGGCCGGACGACGCCGTCGGCCAGGGCCGGCCCGTAGCCGTATGAGTAGTCGGAGACGCTGCGCCGTACGCCCTCGCCGTCCTCGGCGTAGGTGACGAACGGGATCGGGTTGACGTCGGACCTGAACGGCGTGCCCGTCAGGGCCAGGCGCCGGGTCGCGGGCTCGAACGCCTCGCGCACCCCGTCGCCCCAGGACTTCGCGTCACCCGCGTGGTGGATCTCGTCGAAGATGACCAGGGTCTTGCGCGCCTCGGTCCTGGCGCGGTGCAGCGCCGGGTGCATCGAGATCTGGGCGTAGGTGACGGCGACCCCGACGTAGTCGCGTGAGGTCGCGCCCTGGCTGTTCTTGAACTCCGGGTCGATGGCGATGCCGACCCTGGAGGCGGCGTCGGCCCACTGTTGCTTGAGATGCTCGGTGGGTGTGACGATCGTCACAGCCCGGATGAGCCCGCGCGACAGCAGCTCACTGGCGATGCGCAGCGCGAAGGTCGTCTTGCCCGCGCCGGGCGTGGCGACCGCGAGGAAGTCGCGCGGCTCACGCCTGAGGTACAGGTCAAGCGCCTCCTGCTGCCACGCGCGCAGCTTCGGCGCGGTGCCCCAGGCGGCACGGTCCGGAAACGAGGGGGACAGGTGGGAGGCGGCGAAGGTGCTCACAGTGTCATCAGAGTAATCGCCGCAACCGTCAGGCGTGCCGATCGGGCGAGATCCTCGCCGATAACGCCCCCGCGTGCTAGGGCCCCTCCCATCCGGGTACGGCCCGCCCCACGGCCGCCGCCCGCCGCCCGCCACCAGGCCCTCACCGGCGCCGACGCCCGCTCCCCCACCCGCCGTCACGCCCTGACGCCCCCCTGGGACCCCGGGGGAACACCCGAGGCCCGTGGGGGCCCTTGCGGGCCGGAGTAGGGGCTAACGGAGCCCGGAGATCACCTTGTCGATCGCACCGCGCAGGGCGGGATCGTCGGGCTGGGCGACACCGACCACGACGACCGGTTCGCCGCCCTTCCCGGTGAGCAGGACCAGCCTGAGGTAGGCGGGCCGGTTGACGACGTCGTGGTACTCCGCGCGCAGGGAACGGCTCCGTCCGGTCCGCCCGTTCACGGTGACCGCCCGGTCGTCGACGACCTTGACCTCGTCGCCGTGGAGCAGCAGCCTGCCGTACAGGTCGGCCAGACCGGCCGCGGTCTTGGCGGGGTCGTCTCCCGGCTCGGCGGGCCCGGTCATGACCGTCACCGCGCCGTCGCCGCCCGCGATGGAGGTGAACCCGGTGACCGGCGGCACCGCGCCGACCCGCCAGCCCGCGGGCAACGGGTACGTCACACCCGTGACGGGGTCGCTCACCACGGCGGGCCTGGTGGCGGCCTGGGCGTCCGAGGGGGCCTGCCACAGCAGCAGCGGGGGGAGCAGCACGGCGACGGCGAAGCCGACCGCGAGACCGGCCGCCGCCGCCACCGTCCCGAGGAGCAGGCGCCGCAGCCGCCCCGCCCTGCTGGGGGGAGGCGCCACGGGTGAGCCGTACCAGCGGGCCGAGGGCGGCAGCTCGTCCTGGGGGGAGTCGTCGTCGTTGAGCGGCCAGGGCCGGTGGGTCTCCCAGACCGACTCCTCCGGCCAGATCCCCTCCCCCTCCCGCCGTGCCCTGCCCAGGCGCCGGGCACGTCCACGCCTCCAGAACGCCCAGGGCCCGGCGGTCCGCCCCCGGAACTCCTCCGAGGTCCATCCCCGCAGGTCTCCGTCGTCGGT
Source organism: Streptosporangium jomthongense (assembly GCF_042650425.1). Taxonomy (NCBI): domain Bacteria; kingdom Bacillati; phylum Actinomycetota; class Actinomycetes; order Streptosporangiales; family Streptosporangiaceae; genus Streptosporangium; species Streptosporangium jomthongense. The sequence continues at coordinate 148,413 of NZ_JBHSBC010000032.1, forward strand.
CTCCTCGGACACCCAGCCGCCACGTCCGCCGTCGACCGGCGCGAGCACCGGCGTGGGCACCGTCTCGCTGTCCGCCGTCTCGCTGTCCGCCGTCTCCGGGGTCTCGGCCGGTCTCGGCGCCTCTGGGGGCTCCGCCTCGTCCCGGTCCCAGAGCGAGGCCCGGTGCTGGGCGGGACGCGGACGCCTGTCCGGTGGCCATGCCCCCGGCGCCCCCGACACCCCGGACTCCCCCGGCGTTCCGCCCGTCTCCGCCACCGGTGACCACACCAGGTGGCCCTCGTCCCGGCCGTCACGTGCCTCCTGTGAGACGTCGGGCTCGTGCGGCTCGGCGGGGGGCTCAAAGGTGGGGGCGGCGTGAGCCCGGGTCTCCTGGGCCGCGTAGGGAGCGCTTCCACGACGCGTGCGACGCGGCGTGTCCTGTGGCACGCGGGACGCGCCGGAGGCGTCCTCCCCCTCGGGGCGCTCCGGCGGCCACGCCTGGCGAGGTCGTTCGTCCACGACGTCTGCCTTCCCGGTGGTCACGGTTCTACCGTCCTACCATGCCCGTCCTTACCCGGTCCGGCTATAGATGATCGTCGTCAGCGGGAAAACGACCGGCTCAGGCGGCTTCCCGCATGCGGCCCGCGACGGCCACCCCCAGCAGCCCGACCGCCGCCATCAGGACGGCGATCGTGGTGTAGCCGGTGGCGATGTCGTCGTGGCCGATCACGTTGATCAGCACTCCGCCGAAGCCGATCGTCAGGGCGCTGCCGAGGGTGTCGACGACCTGGAGGGCGGCGGAGTTCGCGCCCTGCTCGGCGTCGGGAGACTGGCGCATGGCGGTGACGTTGACGCTGGTCATGGCGATGCCCATGCCGAACCCGGCGAGCACCCAGGCGGGCACGGTGATCCAGCCGGTCACCCCGGGCACCAGCGCGAGCAGGGTGAGCAGGACGCCGGAGGTGACCGAGGCCGCGCCGAGCCGTACCAGGCGGGGGCGGTCGAACTCGCGCCTGGACTGCAGGTAGGAGCCGGTCGTCCAGCCGAGCGCGCCGATGGTGAGCGCCACTCCGCCCTCGATCACCGAGAAGCCGCGCACCTGGGTGAGCAGCAGCGGGATGAAGGAGTTGATCCCGAAGAAGGAGGCGGAGAGCACACCGCGCATCATCACCGTGGTCGACAGGCCCCGGCCGAACATGAGCGCCCGGCGCGGCAGCAGCCTGGGCAGGCCCGCGGCCAGCAGCGCCAGACCGGCCAGGGTGGCGGACCAGCCGACCCCCGGGTTCAGGTGCAGGAGGTCGACGCCGTA
>NZ_JBHSBC010000032.1:149718-542701 GCF_042650425.1 Streptosporangium jomthongense
TCGCCAGCGGCCTCGACCGCTCCCCGGAGGGCGCCGGAGCGACCCCCGCTTCCGTGTCCGGCCCGGCACCTGGTTCGGTTTCGGCCCCACGCGGGCGCAGCGCGGGCAGGAGCATCAGCAGGGCGGGGATCACCAGCGGCACGATGCCGTAGAAGACCCAGCGCCAGCCGAGCGTCGCGGCGACGAGCCCGCCGAGGCCGGGGCCGACCAGCGCGGGCAGCACCCAGGCGGCCGACAGGGCGGCGAAGACCTTGGGTCTGGCCTCGGGCACGTACACCCGCGCGATCATCACGTAGACCGCCACGATGACCGCCCCGCCGCCGAGGCCCTGCACGGCCCGTGCCGCGATGAACAACTCCTTCGACCCGGCGGCGCCCGCCATCGCCATGCCGGTCACGAACAGGCCGACCCCGAGCAGGAAGGGCCAGGCGTGCCCTCTGCGGTCGGACCAGAGCCCGGCGACGACGTTGGCGAAAAGGCCCGCGATGAGGAAGGCCGAGAAGCTCATGCCGTACAGGTCGAGCGCGTCGAGGTCCTTGGACACCGCGGGCATCACGGCACCGACGGACATGCCTTCGAAGGCGATCAGGGTGACGACGAGCAGGATCCCGAGGGAGGCCGTGCGGTATTCCGGACCGAAGATCCGGGGGGACTGGTATGGAGCGTCGAGGGTCTTCGGTACTGTCACCCGTTAAGGGTAGTGGCCGCCTCCCGACTGCGGTAAAGGGCCCATATTTCATGCATTCTGCCCGCTTGTCCGGTGGTGAACTCGGACATACAGCGATCCTGGGCGTAGTCCATGAAGTTGTGGATCGGGTCGGAACCGCCACCCTTGCAGGTGTCCTTGGCCGCCGGGCAGCCCTCGGTCGGCTGAGCCTCCGGCGGGGTGTCGTCGACCGCGTCTCCGGGCGACTCGCAGCCGTTCTCGAAGGTGTGCAGCAGGCCCAGCCAGTGGCCGATCTCGTGGACGGCGGTGAACCCCCGGTCGAAGTTCCGCAGCGACCCGCCGGGCAGCGTCCGCCAGTCGACGACCACGCCGTCGAGCTGGGGCTCGTTGCGGTACCAGTGGGGGTAGGTCGAGTAGCCGAGCACGAGCTGGCCGAGCTGGGCGATGTAGAGGTTGAGGGTCTCCGGGCCACCCCGGCGCATCTGCTTGAGCGGCCGTTCGTAGGTGAGCGGACCGCGGAACCAGGCCGTGTTCTCGGTCCTGGTGATCCCGTCGAGCCGGAAGCGGACCCCGGTGTCCACGCCGCCGTAGCGGCCTCCGTAGGCGGAGTTGAGGGCGGCGATCTGCGCGCGCACCGCGTCGTCCTGCGCCCCGAGGACACCCTCGGTGACGACGTGCGCCCAGGTGGGGACGGTGATGGTGGCCGTCGGGACGCGTCGCGCCCGCGACCGGCGCAGCGCGAGGTCGGCGAGCATCTCGGCGACCTGCGCGGGCCGCGGGGCGTACGGTTCTGAGCCCCTGCCGGGGAGCGCTCCCCGCGCGCCCGCCGTACAGCCTCGTCCGCTCACGGCGACCGCCGTGGCGGGGAGTCCGGGCAGGGCGCCCACGGTGAACAGGCACGCCGAGACGACGGCGATCGCACGCCGAGCCATGCACTCCCCCGAGATGTCACGTTCGCTGGCCGTCAACCGCCAGGCGGTGACATCCCGACCGTAGCCTCATCGGCGGCGATCACCCGTCAGCAACACTCATTCCTTGCCGCTGTCGTCCTCGCCCTTCGGGAGTCCTTCGTAGATCTCCTTGCACTCGGGGCAGACCGGGAACTTCTGCGGGTCCCGGTTCGGCACCCAGACCTTGCCACAGATCGCGCGCACCGGGGTGCCGGTGAACGCGCTCTCCATGATCTTGTCTTTCTCGACGTAGTGGGCGAACCGCTCGTGGTCGCCGTCACCGAACGAGAGGTCGGGACGGATGTCGCTCTCAGGGAGAATTTTCGTGCTCACCCTGACGATTTTATGCCCGCGGGGCCGCGATCCCGGATCCGGCGCACGCCGTTTCTCCACCGACCCCGCCAGGGACGGGCACGGCTCCCGCCGGCAGGGGCGGGAGCCGTCGCAGGGATCACCCCATGTGGATGGGGGCGTCCTCGCTCTTGCGGCCCGCCTTGACGAACAGCGCGAGCACGGCGGCCAGCACCGCGACGCCCGTGCTGACGGTGAAACCCAGGTGCATGCCGTCCAGGAAGGACAGGTGGGAGACCTTGCCGATGGCCTGCACGAGCGGCTCGGGCACGCCCGGCATCATCTGGGCGGTCGGCGCCCCGCCGAAGGTGGCGAGTTCCTGCAGCCCGTCCACCTGCTGCGGAGGCAGTGCGGGGAGCTTGGCCTGCGACCAGTGGTCCTGGTAGACGTCGGCGACCCTGGCCGAGACGATCGCACCGAGGATGGCGGTGCCGAGCGCTCCGCCCACCTGCATGGCCGACTGCTGGACTCCGCCCGCGACGCCGCTGAGGTCCTCCGGGGCGTTGCCGACGATGATCTCGGTCGCGCCGACGAAGACCGGCGAGAGGCCGAAGGCGAGCAGGGCGAACGGGATGCCGCTGTCGATGAACGCCGCGTCGAGGCTGAGCCGGGACAGCAGGAACATCGCCAGCCCGGTGATCAGCATGCCGCCCGTGATCGTGATCTTGGTGCCGAACCTGCCGATGAGCACGGCGGCCAGCGGTGAGGCGACGATCATGCCCGCGCTCATCGGCAGCATCCGCAGACCCGACTCCAGGGGCGAGAGGCCGTGCACGCCCTGGAAGAAGAACGTGAGGAAGAACATCGCGCCGAACATGGAGAACGCGACCAGCATCATCAGGCCGGTGCCGATGGAGACCGAGGCGTTGGCGAAGAGGCTGAGCGGCAGGAGCGGCTCCGACGAGCGGGTCTGCCACCGCAGGAACACCCCGCCGACCACCACGGCCGCGGCCAGGAAGCCGATCGTGCGCGCGTCGCCCCAGCCCCAGGTGGGAGCCTGGATGATCGCCCAGACCAGGGAGAACATCGCGACCGACAACAGCAGGACGCCCAGCCAGTCGACCCTGGACAGGGTCCGCGCCCGGCTCTCGGTCAGCACCCACAGGCCCATGGCCAGGGCGGCGATGCCCACGGGGACGTTGATGAAGAAGACCGACTGCCAGCTGACGTTCTCGACCAGCAGGCCGCCGACGATCGGGCCCGCGGCGCTGGACAGGCCGATGATGCCGCCCCAGGCACCCATCGCCGTCTTCAGCCGCTCGCCGGGGAAGGCGACCCGCAGCAGCGCGAGGGCGGCGGGCTGCAGCAGCGCGCCGAACAGGCCCTGGAGCACGCGCAGCCCGATCAGCATGCCGACCGAGGAGCTGAGGCCGATCGCGAGCGAGCTGAGCGCGAAGCCCGCGACGCCGATCAGGAAGATTCGCTTGTGTCCGAACAGGTCACCGAGTTTCCCCGCGGTGATCAGGAACACGGCGAGCGCGAGCAGGTAACCGCTGGTCACCCACTGCAGGTCGGACAGAGATGCCTTGAGGTCCTGGGCGATCACCGGGTTGGCGATGGAGACGACGGTGCCGTCCAGCATCACCATGATCACGCCGAGCGACACGGACAGAAGTGTGAGCCATGGGTGGCCCTGTCGCGTCGTGCCCAGGTCCGACGGTGGTGGTGCGGCCACCGTCTTGGCTTGTGCCATGGGAAGGGGTCCCCTCGTGAGTTCGCTTCGCCCCGCTTATGTCGATTGAGGCGTCAACACCCGGTAATTTATGACAGTCGCTGACAAGTGACAAATCCTTTGAAGAGGCAGCCCATGACTTATGGCAGACTGTGAACGATACGTTTCGGAGAGGTGACACGCATGGGTCAGCACGGCCTGCGCGAGCGCAAGAAGCACAGGACCAGGCTCGCGTTGATCGACGCCGCCCTTGACCTGTTCGCCGAGCAGGGCTACGAGGCGACGACCGTCGACCAGATCGCGGCCGCGGCGGACGTCTCGCCTCGCACGTTCTTCCGCTACTTCGCGACCAAGGAGGACGTCGCCCTCTCGCTGCCTCTCGACGGCCAGGAGGTCATGCTCGCCGAACTGGCCGCCCGCCCGTCCGAGGAGCCGCCGTTCACCGCCCTCGGTCACGCCATGCGCGCGGTCGTCGCCATGCTAGAGGAGTCCGATCCGACCGAGACGGCCAGGTTCCTCAAGGCGCGTGAGCTGATCGAGAGCACCCCCGCCCTCCTCGCCGGGAGCATGCACCGCCTGATGGGCAACGAGCGGCGGCTGATCGAGGAGGTCGCCAGGCGCGAGGGCGTCGGCGACGACGACCTGCTGACGCACTTCGCCGTCGCGCTGTTCGTCTCGGTGGCCAGGACGGGCTTCGAGCACTGCCGGGTGAACGACGTCTCCATCACCGGCTCCATCAGCGCGCGCCTCGACGCGGTGCTCGCGATGGCCGAGGAATCACTGCGTCCCGGCTGGGACCGACCGCCGACCCGCCCCGTTCTGCCCGGTCAGTTCATCGAGGGGTCGTCGGGGCAGGTCGCCACGTAGGCCAGTTCGTCGCGCTGACGACGGAGCACCGCCCGCCACAGTGATCCGGGGTCGTGGTGGAAGGTGTCGCCGGGTTCGGAGTCCACGACGTACCACGCCCCCTGGCCGATCTCGGCTTCGAGCTGCCCGGCCGACCACCCCGCGTAACCCGCGAAGATCCGCATCTGTGCGATCTCCCCGGCGAGGATCTCCGGAGGGGCGTCCAGGTCGACGGTCCCGATCCTGGAGACCGCGTCGGTTCCCGAGTGCAACCGCCGCCACCCCAGGGGCTCCTGCCCGCTCGGGACCGCGGCCAGGGCCAGGGCACTGTCGGTCTGCACCGGCCCTCCCTGGAAGAGCACCGACGGGCCGGTCACCATGGGGTCCCAGGTGGGCAGCACCTGTGTCACCGAGATGTCACTCGGCCGGTTGAGCACCACGCCGAGCGTGCCGCCGTCGAGGTCGTGCTCCAGGACGAGGACCACGCTCCGCCGGAAGTTGGGGTCGTCGAGCCGCGGCGTCGCCACCAGCAGGCCACCGACGTAGATCGCCTCCGCCATGTCTCCATCATGAAGGGTCAAAGGCGGATCTCGCTGCGCTACCCCCACTCCAGATCTTCCAGATATCACCCTGCGTTACGCAAAGCAGCCAAACGGGAACCCTCAGTACATACACCAATAAATGGGGGAGAAATGCGACAGGATGGCGAGGCGACGATCACCCCCGTGGCGTTCTTCGCGCTGGTCTTCCTCTTCGTCGCGGGCACCCTCCCCACACAAGGCACCGGCGAGCCGCACCGGACGGGCGCACCCCTCACGGGACACGGCGTCAGGGCGCCGAGCGCCGGACACCAGAGGGCACGACCGGGGCGCAGGACCCCGCGGTCCCTGTCCGTTCTCGGTGCGCCGCGTCCCTGGGAGACGGGCCCGCTCGCCGGAGTCGAACCCGCCGTCGGCCTGCCCGCCTGGGCCGCGACCGCCGCAGGCGTGACGCTCACCGGCGGTGCGCTGTGGTGGTACGGCGTGCTGTGGCCACGCCGTACCCCGTCACAGCCGATCGGCCCCGGACACCCGCCGGACGGCCGCCGCCGTCCCGGGCGGAGGCTCTGAGTGCTACGCCTCGGTCATGCCGGTGCGCGCCCTGCCACCCGCCGACTCGCGCACGGCGGCGGCGACGGCGCCCGCGACGTCGGCGTGGAACACGCTGGGAATGATGTAGTTGGGGCCGAGTTCCTCGGCGGTGACCACGGCCGCCAGCGCCCGAGCCGCCGCCAGCAGCATCTCCTGGCTCACCACGCTGGCCTGCGCGTCGAGCAGACCGCGGAAGACACCGGGGAAGGCCAGCACGTTGTTGATCTGGTTCGGGTAGTCCGAACGACCGGTGGCGACCACGGCCGCGTGCTCGCGGGCGTCGTCGGGCGAGACCTCGGGCTCGGGGTTGGCCAGCGCGAAGACCACCGCTCCGTCGGCCATCGTCGCGATGTCGTCGCCGGTGAGGATGCCGGGGGCGGAGACGCCGACGAACACGTCGGCCCCCTTGATCGCGCCCCGCAGGTCACCGGCGTAGCCCTCGGCGTTGGTGTGCTCGGCGATCCAGCGCAGCGAGTCGTCGAGGTCCTCCCTGCCGCTGTGCACCGCGCCCAGGTAGTCGCAGACGACCACGTTGCGGGCACCGGCCGCCAGCAGCAGGCGCAGCACCGCCGTACCGGCCGCCCCGGCGCCGGCCAGCGTGATGCGGACCTCGCCGAGCTCCTTGCCGACCACGCGCAGCGCGTTGGTGAGCGCGGCCAGCACGCAGATCGCGGTGCCGTGCTGGTCGTCGTGGAAGACCGGGATGTCCAGCAGCTCCCGCAGCCGCCGCTCGACCTCGAAGCAGCGCGGCGCGGAGATGTCCTCCAGGTTGATGCCGCCGAAGCCGGGGGCGATGACCTGGACGGTGCGGACGATCTCGTCGACGTCCTGGGTGTCGAGACAGATCGGCCAGGCGTCGATGTCGGCGAAGCGCTTGAAGAGAGCGGCCTTGCCCTCCATGACGGGCAGCGCGGCGGCGGGGCCGATGTTGCCCAGACCGAGCACCGCGGAGCCGTCGGTGACCACGGCGACGGTGTTCCGCTTGATGGTCAGCCGCCTGGCGTCCTCCGGGTTGCGCGCGATGGCCATGGAGACCCGGGCGACGCCGGGCGTGTAGGCCATGGACAGCTCGTCACGGTTACGCAGCGGCACCTTGGAGCGCATCTCGATCTTGCCGCCGAGGTGCATGAGGAAGGTCCGGTCGGAGACCTTGTGGAGGACGACTCCCTCCACGGCGTCCAGCTTGTCGACGATGGCCTGGGCGTGGTCGGTGTCACGTGCGGCGCAGGTGACGTCGATGCGCAGGGTCTCGTGCCCGGCGGTGGTGACGTCGAGTGCGGTGACCACCCCTCCGGCTGACTCTACGGCGTGGGTGAGCTGGCTGACGGCCTTGCCCCCTGCGGGCACCTCAAGGCGCACGGTGATGGAGTAGGACACGCTCGGCACGGTCGCCACAGTCATTCGCTCCTTCGCGACAGGACTGGTTGGAGTCCCTCCATCGTGCCACCAACGGACCGGTGTCCGTACCGGGTCGCTCAGCTCAGAGCTGTCGATGCGGTCACAATCAGCTCCACGCACGTGTCGACCGGGATGCTCGTGCTGTCCAGCACGAGGTGGTAGAGGGTCGGGCAGGCCGCGTCCGCGCGGTAGAAGTGGCGGACGTAGGCGGCCCGCGCCCGGTCGTTGTCCTCGATGATCCGGCGCGCCTGACGCTCGGTCACCCCGCTCAGGGTCGCCGTCTGGACGACCCTGCGGGTCAGCGGCGCGTCCAGCCGTACGTGCAGGGCGCCGGGGTGGTCGGCCAGCACGAGCGCGCCCGCCCTGCCGAGGAACACCCCGCCCTGCTCCCCGGCGATCTGTCTGATCACCCGTTCGGTGTGGGCGACGAAGTCCTCGGCGGGCAGCGGCATGACGCCGGGGATGTACATGTCGATGCCGCCGAAGCTCGCCGCGGGCAGCCGCATCGCCCCGGCCAGCAGCCGGGCCAGCCCGTGCTCGGCCCGGTCGTCGTGCGCCAGGACGTCCTCCAGGCTGCAGCCGAGCTCGACGGCGACCGTGCCGGGGATCGCCCGGTCGAGGAAGGGGACTCCGAGACGCCCGGCGACCGCCGGTCCGATAACGCTTCCGGCGGTGCCGTACGTCGCGGAGATGGTGACGACCCGCATGACCTGTTCATGCCCGGAAACCGGGGGCGTCCATACCCGTGGGCCGGCGCTTTTACGGCGGACCCTTATCCGGGGCGTCCCGGCCCTCCCGGCGCGGGTGGCGGACACACACGCGGCGCCCGGGAGGCCTCGGACGGGTCAGAACAGGGCGCTGGCCAGGTTCCTGCGGGCCTTGCCCACGGAGGGGTCGTCCGCGGGAAGGGTCTCGAACAGGCTGAGCAGGCGGGTCCTGACCCGGTCTCGGTCGTCGCCCGAGGTGCGCCGCACGACCGCGACGAGCCGTTCGAAGGCCTGGTCCACGTCGCCGGAGAGCATCTCGAAGTCGGCGGCCAGGAGCTGGGCGTCGAGGTCGGCGGGGTCGGACAGGCGGCCCTGCACCTCGGCGGGGTCGACGTCCTGGGTACGCCGGATCAGGCCGAGACCCGCCAGGCCGATCTTGGCGTCCTCGTTGTTCGGGGAGCGCGCCAGCAGCCGCTCGTAGGCGGCGACCGCGGCGTCGAGGTCACCGGCGTCGATGGCCTGCTCGGCGGCGAGAACGTCCGGGTCGGTGGGAGGCTCGGCGGGCTGCTCCTGCGCCTGCCCGCCCTCGGGGACCGGAGGGAGATACTGCGCGAGGGCCTCAAGGAGCTGCGAGAGCCAGTCGCGCAGCTGCGCCTCCGTCGCGATGCCCGGGACGACGGCGACCGGCTGGCCCTGGAAGAGGGCGTAGAGCGCCGGCACGTTCTGCACCCGCAGTGCCTGGGCGATCTGCGGGCTGACCTCGACGTCCACTCTGGCCAGGGTCCACCGGCCCGCGTTCTCCGCGGCCAGTTTCTCCAGCAGCAGGCTGTACTCCCTGGCCTGTTCCGCCCTGGTCACCGTGAGCTCCAGCAGCACGAGGCTGTTCATGGAGCGTTCGACGACCTCCTGCGTGAAGTTGGTGTCGTCCACGTCGACGACCGGAGCCGGTACTCCGCCGGTCTCCTGGGCGGTGGCCTCCCGGCGCGCCTGCGCGTCGAGCGCCTGCTTGCGCGCGCCGAGATCGACGGCACCGTAGAGCGATCCTGCTCGTTTGAAGTCCGCTGGGCTCATACTCCAATCCTGCCGCATCCGGGCGGCTGCGCCGACTCGGCACCACGCCGGGACGCCTTCCGGAGGACAGGCCGGGGCCGGGCGGACGCGCCCACCGGACCCCCCGCGCCGTAGGGAGGCAGGTGGGCCGTCTCGCCCGGCCCTCGGGTCTTCGGGATCCTGCTAGAAGCGCGCGGGCTCGGTGTAGACGCCCCACACCTCGCGCAGCGCGTCGCAGATCTCGCCGAGGGTGGCCTCGGCGCGGACCGCGTCGAGCATGGACGGGATCAGGTTGCCCTCTCCCCTTGCCACCTCGACCATCGTGGCGAGCGCCCGCTCGACGGCCTGCCCGTCGCGGGCCGTCCTGCGCTCGGCGAGGACGCGGTTCTGCTCGCGCTCGACCTCGTGGCTGATCCTGAGGATCTCCAGCGGCTCGTCGATGGAGGCGGTGTGGCAGTTGACGCCGACGATCCGCTTCTCGCCCTTCTCCAGCTTGCGCTGGTAGTCGAAGGCCGCCTCGGCGATCTCGGACATGAACCAGCCGTCCTCGATGCCGCGCAGGATGCCGGACGTCATCGACCCGTCGGAGCCCATGTCCCGGACCTTGGCGAAGATCGCCTCCGCCTCGGCCTCGATCCTGTCGGTCAGCGCCTCCACGTACCAGGAGCCGCCGAGCGGGTCGGCCACGTTGACGACCTCGGTCTCCTCCATGATCACCTGCTGGGTGCGCAGCGCGATCTCGGCGGCCTTCTGCGAGGGCAGCGCCAGGACCTCGTCGAGGGCGTTGGTGTGCAGCGAGTTGGTGCCGCCGAGCACCGCGGCGAGCGCCTCGATCGCGGTGCGCACCACGTTGTTGTACGGCTGCTGCGCCGTCAGGGAGACACCGGCCGTCTGGGTGTGGAAGCGCAGCCACTGGGCCTTGTCGGTCTTGGCCCCGTAGACGTCGCGCAGCCACCGCGCCCAGATCCGCCTGGCGGCCCTGAACTTGGCGATCTCCTCGAAGAAGTCGATGTGCGCGTCGAAGAAGAACGACAGGCCCGGCGCGAAGACGTCCACGTCCAGCCCCCTGGACAGGCCGAGTTCGACGTAGCCGAACCCGTCGGCCAGGGTGAAGGCCAGCTCCTGCGCCGCCGTCGCCCCGGCCTCGCGGATGTGGTAGCCGGACACGCTGAGCGGCTTGTAGGCCGGGATGTTCGTGGCGCAGAACTCCATCAGGTCGCCGATCAGCCGCAGGTGCGGCTCGGGGGCGAACAGCCACTCCTTCTGGGCGATGTACTCCTTGAAGATGTCGGTCTGCAGCGTCCCGTTGAGCCTGCCGACCGGCACCCCCTGGCGTTCCGCCGCGACGACGTACATGCAGAAGATCGGCACGGCGGGACCGCTGATCGTCATCGAGGTGGTGATGTCGCCGAGCGGGATGCCGTCGAAGAGCAGGTCCATGTCCAGCGCGGAGTCGATGGCGACGCCGCAGTGGCCGACCTCCCCGAGCGAGCGGGGGTCGTCGGAGTCGCGGCCCATCAGCGTCGGCATGTCGAAGGCGACGCTCAGCCCGCCGCCGCCCGCGCCGAGGATCATCTTGTAGCGCTCGTTGGTCTGCTTGGCGTTGCCGAACCCGGCGAACTGCCGGATGGTCCACGCCTTGCCCCGGTAGCCGGTGGGGTGCAGGCCTCGGGTGAAGGGGTACTCCCCCGGCCATCCGATCCGTTCGAAGCGCGGATCGTCCTCCTTGGGCCCGTATACGGGCGCGACGTCGAGGCCGGAGAGCGTCCGGAACTCGGAATCACGCTTGGCTGCCTTGTCGAAACGCGCCTGCCAGCGCGCCCTGCCAGCCTCGATCTCCTCGGCGTCCATGGCCAACTCCCTCTAACGCCCTTGTACGGCTCGGCTTCTCGTGACGGCTTGTGGCCTCGAAAAGATACTAGGACGTCCTACTAATTTTTGGCCAGCATACGAGAAAGCGACCGGCCCCGCGATCAGCCCTCGAAGTCCCCCGCGGCCACCCTGATGGTCCTGAGCAGGCCGAACATCTGGCCGAGCTCCGCCTCGCCGTACATGGTCATGCCGAAACCGGCCGCCATCAGGTCGTCCGTCGCCTCGCTCACGACCTCCCGGCCCCGGGTGGTGATCTCGGCCAGCACCCCGCGGCCGTCGCGGGGGTTGCGCATGCGGCGGACCAGCCCGGCGCGTTCGAGGCGGTCGACGGTGTTCGTGACACTCGTCGGGTGGACCATCAGCCGCTCGCCGATGCGCGACAGCGGCAGCGCGCCGGACTTGCTGAAGGTCAGCAGCACCAACGCCTCGTATCGAGCGAAGGTCAAGTCATACGGTTTGAGCAGCGTGTCCAGTTGCGCCAGCAGGATCTGGTGCGCTCTCATGATCGACGTGACGGCGGCCATGGCCGAGGACTGTCCGAAATGAACGCGCCACGTCTCCGCGGCACGCTCGATGGGGTCGAACGGCAGATTCAGCTGACCTGTAGCCACAGGGTTACGTTAGCGCGGCCTCGTCCCCGTCCGCCCGTGCCCACAGGGCGCTGAACCGATGGCTTCGCCAAGAACCCGGACGTCAAACGTCACGCTCGGTTATGGTTCCCACATCGAATGGTGAGGGCGCGGCCAAATGGTCGCGCACGCTCAGTCCGGATCTGCGGGGGACGCCGACCGGACCGGTGGCCGAGGGGAACGGTCATCGAACATTCACAGCACGGGGGGTGCTTGATGAACGACGACTCGACGGCGCTTGTACGCCGTATGACCTATGGCACGTGTCCGAGCACGGACGGCACGGCGTGGACCGCTTCCACGCACGGCGGTGCGTGAGCACAGGGGCGTTTCACGCGAGGAACTCCAGCAGAGCGCGTTGGTGGCTGTCGCCGTCCTGCTCGTGCTCGGCGTGGTCGCGGCGTGGAGCGTCCTCATACCCGGCGTCAGCGCGTGGGAGAACGTCATCGCCGCGGTGATCGGCTCGCTGCGGCTCACCGGGCCCGTGGCCGCCGCCTTCGCCGCCTGGGTCGCGGTGCGCAGGCGGCGCGGGGCCAGGCGGCGCCCGCAGAGCGCGTGGCAGGCCGTGCGCGCGCCACTGGCCATCGCGGTGGTCGTGGCCGCGCCCTTCACCGCGACCGCGTTGATCATGGCGGTCAGGACCGTGCTCACCGAGCAGGCGGGGCTGCTGCTGCCCAGCGGGCTGGTGATGGGGGTCGCGGGCCTGACGCTGTACGTCGCGCTCGGATGGGTGACCGGGTGGCTGCTGCCCTGGACGATCACCCCGGTGTTCGCCGGGCTCGGCTGCTACGGCCTGTTCACCTGGCTGGCCAGGGGGCAGACCTGGACCGACCGCCTCACCCCCGCCACGCGGGAGCCGTACGACGTGTTCCGCGGGCTGAGCTCGACGGCCTTCACCGACCAGTCGCTGTGGCTGCTCGGCGTCAGTACGGCGTTGCTGCTCGGCTGGGCGGCACTGGTGACACGTCAGGCGCTGGCGCTGGCCGGGGCGCTGCTCGCGGTGCTCGCCGCGGGCACGGGGATGGCCAGGCTGCTCAGCCAGCCCGCGACCGTCTCGGCCCAGCGGGTGGTCTACAGCTGCCAGGAGTGGCCGATCACGGTCTGCGTGCACCCGGGGATGCGCACGGGGCTGCCCGAACTCGGCTCCGCGTTCGTCAAGATCGCCTCCCGTCTCGCGGGAACGCCCGGGGAGTTCTCCCGGCTTGAGCAGCGGCCCCGCAGCGACGCCGCGGCCCCCGCCTCCGGCGCCATCCCGATCCACGTGGACGACCTGTCGACCGGGTTCGCCGACGCGGCGGCCGACGAGTTCGTCGAGGGCCTGGCCCGGCAGTGCGACGGCAGCCCGGCGGCCGGATACCGCGACATCGTGATCGCCTGGCTGCGCGGAAAGCCGCTGCCCGGCGGGCCGCTGCCCGAGCACCAGTACGCCGCCGCCTGGTTCTCCGGGCTCACCGAGGCCCAGCGGCGCGAGTGGCTGCGGCTGAACTACGCCGACTTCGCGGCCTGCAGGCTGCGCGGCGACCTCTTCGGCGGGCAGGCCGTACAGGCGGCGCAGCCGTTCCAGACCGCCCGGCCCGCCCAGCCGTTCCGCCCCTTCCAGCCGGCCCAGCCGGTCCAGGACGGCGAGGCCTCGCCGCTCGTCCCACGGGAGCAGCTCGCCGCCCCGGAGCAGCCGGGCCGGGTACGGCGCGCCGGGCACTCGGGACGGATGACGGCTCCCCGGCGGCAGGTCGGGCAGGAGAACGGCATGAGCCGTCACGAGGAGTGTGCCGCCCGGGGCGCGGACGGGGGAACGAGACAGGCGCGTCCGGCCCACCACGAATGACATGATCGGCATAGGCTTCGGCACGGGAGCGTGGTCCGTCCGGGACCGCCCGATATGAGAGCGCCGATCCGGATGAGTCGTTCCACGCGGGAAGGCGGCCCCTCCTCCGGCCGCCCGCGTGAGAACGCGGCCACCGAGGGAAGGAGACCGCCGTGAACGCCCCCTTGGAAGCGCCGCCGCAACCGGCGTCCGCGCCGCCCCCGCGCAGGGGCGCGCGCCTGCTCGCCGGGCTGCTCGTCACCGTCGTCCTGCTCGTCGTGGGCGCCCGTCTGGCCTGGTCGTGGCTGAACCCGTTCGGCGAGAACACCGTCGACCGCAGTCAGCCCGCGCTGCTCGAATCCATCCACAACCTCAGCCGTTTCGAGGCGGCCACCGGCAACTTCCAGGTCGTCGTGGACCTGGAGAAGGACGCCCCCTTCCTGCCCGACGCCATCAAGGGCAGCCGTACCCTCTTCGTCGGCGCGGGCGGGGTGGACGCCTACGTCGACTTCGGCGGCCTGGCCTCGGGCGCGCTGACCGTCTCCCCCGACCGCAGGCAGGTCACGGTACGGCTGCCGCACGCCCAGCTGGAGAAGCCCAACCTCGACAACAGGCGCTCCTACGTCTACGCCCAGGAGCGCGGTCTCTTCGACCGGGTCGAGGACTTCCTGTCCTCCTCCCCCGGCGACCAGCAGGAGCTCTACGTGCTGGCCGAGAAGAAGATCGCGGATGCGGCGCAGGCCAGTGACCTGCGCACCCGCGCCGACCAGAACACCAAGATCATGCTTCAGGGCATGCTCGGCGGGCTCGGCTTCGAGAAGGTCACCGTCGACTTCGCCGCCCAGCCCTGACACCCGGCTCTGAGCCTCCCAGCCCTGAGCCGCCCGGCTCCGAACGGCCCGGCCCTGATCGGTGTTCCGGTCAGGGCCTTCGACCGGCCGGTGCCGGTCGGTCGATACCGCTCAGTCGATGGCGCTCAGTCGATGGCGGCCAGCAGTTCGTCGGCCGCGCGGTAGGGGTCGAGTCCCTCGTCGAGCACCCGGCGGGCCAGCGCGTCCAGACGCCGGTCGCCGTGCAGGTGCGCGAAGCGTGAGCGGAGGGTGGCCAGCGCGATCGCCTCGATCTCGTCCCTGGCCCTGGCCTGACGTCTGCGCCCGAGCTCGCCCGACTCCTCAAGGTGGGCCCAGTGCGCGTCAAGGGCGTCGACCACGTCCTGCGCCCCTTCGCCCCGGTAGGCGACGGTCGGCACGATCGGCGGCTTCCAGTCCCGTGCGACCAGGGCGATCATGTTGCGCAGTTCCCTGATGGCCGCCTGAGCGCCGTCACGGTCGGCCTTGTTGACCACGAACACGTCGGCGATCTCCAGGATGCCCGCCTTGGCCGCCTGCACGCCGTCCCCCATGCCCGGGGCGAGCAGCACGATGGTGGTGTCGGCCAGCGAGGCGATGTCCACCTCCGCCTGGCCGACCCCGACGGTCTCGACCAGGATGACCTCGCACCCGGCGGCCTCCAGGACGCGCAGCGCCTGGGGGGTCGCCCATGACAGACCGCCCAGATGCCCCCGGCTCGCCATCGAGCGGATGAACACCTCGGGGTCGGTCGCGTGGTCCTGCATCCGCACCCGGTCGCCGAGCAGGGCGCCGCCGGTGAACGGCGAGGACGGGTCGACGGCGAGCACGCCGACCCTTCTGCCCTGCTCGCGGAAGGCCCGCACCAGCATCCCGGTCGAGGTCGACTTGCCCACGCCGGGAGAACCGGTCAGCCCGATGATCCTGGCCCTGACCGGACGCTCCGCGCAGAGCCTGGCCATGATCTCTCTGAGCAGGGGCGAGCCGTTCTCCACCAGGGAGATCAACCTGGCGACCGCGCGAGGCTGCCCGGCCCGTGCCCGCGCGACCAGATCGGAGACGTCGGCCTGCGGGAGGTGCCCGTTCCCCGTGGCCGCGGGCCGCTCGCGGGTCACCGGTCCCGGGTCTCGCACCGTCACGCCGAGGGGACCCGGATGATCAGGGCGTCACCCTGGCCACCGCCGCCGCACAGTCCCGCCGCGCCGAGGCCACCGCCACGGCGCCTGAGCTCGTGGGCGAGGGCCAGCACGATGCGGGCTCCCGAGGCCCCGATCGGGTGACCGACGGCGATGCCGCCGCCGTTGACGTTGATCTTGTCGAGCGGGACGCCGAGCTCCTTGGCCGACTGCAGGACGACCTGGGCGAAGGCCTCGTTGATCTCCAGCAGGTCGAGGTCGTCGACGGAGAGCCCCTGCTTGTCCAGGGCGTGCCTGATGGCGTTGGCCGGCTGGGACTGCAGGGAGTTGTCCGGACCGGCGACGTTGCCGTGCGCGCCGATCTCGGCCAGCCATTCGAGCCCGAGTTCCTCGGCCTTGGCCTTGGACATCACGACGACCGCGCAGGCGCCGTCGGAGATCTGCGAGGCGGAGCCCGCGGTGATCGTGCCGTTCCTGCCGAAGGCGGGGCGCAACCGGGCCAGGGCCTCGACGGTGGTGTCGGCGCGCACGCCCTCGTCTGCGGCGAAGACCACCGGCTCGCCCTTGCGCTGCGGGATCGTCACCGGGACGATCTCGTCGTCGAGCACACCGTTCTTGATCGCCGCGGCGGCCAGCTCGTGCGAACGGGCGGAGAAGGCGTCCTGCTCCTCACGGGTCAGGCCGAGGCGCTCGTTGTGCCGCTCGGTCGACTCGCCCATGGACACCTGGTCGTAGGCGTCGGTGAGGCCGTCGTGCGCCATCGAGTCCACGATGCCCGCCTCGCCGTACTTCACCCCTCTGCGCAGGCCGGGCAGCAGGTGGGGGGCGTTCGACATGGACTCCATGCCGCCTGCGACCACGACGTCGAACTCGCCCGCCCTGATGAGCTGGTCGGCGAGGGCGATGGCGTCGAGGCCGGACAGGCAGACCTTGTTGATCGTCAGCGACGGCACGGTCATCGGGATTCCGGCCTTGACGGCGGCCTGACGGGCGGGGATCTGCCCCGCTCCGGCCTGCAGGACCTGACCCATGATCACGTACTGCACGGCCTCGGGAGCGACGCCTGAACGCTCCAGCGCGGCCTTGATGGCGATGCCGCCGAGCTCGACGGCCGAAAGACCGGACAGCGAGCCGAGCAGCCGCCCGATGGGGGTACGAGCTCCGGCGACGATGACGGAACCAGACATAGCAGGGCCTCCCTGGCGGGGCTTGGGACGACTTTGCCACCATACCCATGGGTACCCGAGTAGCCGCCATGGAGGTTGGACATATGTTCATGCGGATCGATCATGTGGGAATCGCCTGCCACGACCTTGAGGAGAAGATCGCATTCTTCGAGCGGACCTTCGAGCTGACCGTGGTCGCCCGCGAGGTCAACGAGGAGCAGGGCGTCAAGGAGGCGATGCTGCACATCGCCGACGGCAACGGGGGCGGGTCGTACATCCAGCTCCTCGAACCGCTCGGCCCCGACACACCCGTCGGGAAGTTCCTCGCCAAGCGGGGTGAGGGGGTCCATCACGTGGCCTTCGGGGTCCCGGACGTCGCCGAGGCGATGCGGGAGATCGGCGACCGGGGCGTCAGGCTTCTCGACGAGGCTCCCCGGCACGGCACGATGGGTTCCTCCATCGCTTTCCTGCATCCCAAGGATGTCGGCGGAATGCTCACCGAACTCGTTCAGGCGCCAAAGCACTAAAGGCGCACCATGTCAAATGTAAGAAACGTTCGTACGTAACAAGTCGCGCAGAAAGCCAGAGGAGACCGACAACTCGGCGACTCCAGAGTACGCTGGCCTACCACCGGACGTGTGGATCCCCGCCACGGCTCCGCCTCGGATGTCCGACCAATCCCCCGTCCGGCCCGTGTAGCCGCCTCGACAACCCAGGATCGAGCCTCCATGCAGTCCGACATCGACGCCCAGCTCAACAATTTCTTCGAAGACGCCCCCGCTCGGGAATTCGAC
This sequence comes from Streptosporangium jomthongense, assembly GCF_042650425.1. Taxonomy (NCBI): domain Bacteria; kingdom Bacillati; phylum Actinomycetota; class Actinomycetes; order Streptosporangiales; family Streptosporangiaceae; genus Streptosporangium; species Streptosporangium jomthongense. The sequence goes on from NZ_JBHSBC010000032.1 coordinate 166,739, forward strand.
GTGGTGCTCCGAGGCTATGACCGGCACCAGGTCCACGACCATCTGAAGCAAGTCGACAACGAACTGCGCCAGACCAGGGAACAGCTCCAGGGCCTGCAACGAGAACTCGCCGACTCCCAGCGTCAGCTTCAGGAGCAGGAGCGTCCGACCTACTCGGGACTGGGCGCCCGTATCGAACAGCTGCTGCGTCTGGCCGAGGAGCAGGCCACCGAGCTGGTCCAGGCCGCTCGTTCAGAGGCGAACGAGATCAAGGCCGCGTCCAAGGTCGAGGCCGCGGACCTGCGTGCCGCCGCGGAGAACGAGGCGGCGGAGAAGCGCGCCCTCGCCACCCGCGAGGCCGACGACATGCGCACCACCGCCGAGCGGGACGCCGACGAGATCCGTTCGACCGCTCGCCGTGAGGCCGACGAGCTGACCGCCACCACCGAGCGCGAGGTCGCCAAGCTCAGGGCGACCGCCGACCACGAGGTCGCGGAGAAGCGCGCGGACGCCGAGCGTGAGATCGCCAAGCTGCGCACCACCACCGAGCGCGAGGTCGCCCAGCTGCGCGCCTCGACCAAGCGCGAGCGCGACGAGATCCTGACCACCGCCAAGCGCCAGGCCGACGAGATGCGCGCCCAGGCCCAGCGGGTCCTTGAGGAGTCCGAGGCCAAGCGCGCCCAGGACGAGGCCGAGTTCGAGATCCAGCTCGCCTCCCGCCGCGAGGAGGCCGAGCGCCAGGAGGCCGAGCGCCACGCCACCGCGCAGGCCAACACCCAGAAGCTGGTCTCCGAGGCCGAGCAGCGCGCGGCGACCGCCGAGCAGCGCGCGACCAAGGCGACCCAGCAGGCCGAGCAGACCCGCCGCGAGGCCGACACCCACGCCAAGCAGCTGCTCGCCAACGCCCGCAAGAACGCCGACCAGCTCGTGGCGGACGCCAAGTCCAGCGCCGAGTCGATCGTCTCCGAGGCCAAGTCCGAGGCCGAGCGCAGCCGTACGGTCGCCCAGCGCCAGGTCGACGAGCTGACCCGCCAGCGCGACAGCATCACCAGCCACCTCGCGCAGCTGCGCCAGCTGCTCGGCGGCGCGCCGCTGCCCGCGGCCGACCCCGAGCCCGCGATCGCCGCGGCGCCGCCCAAGCCGGCCATCCCGGCCTCCAACGGCAGCGAGAAGCCGCTCGCGCCCGCCGCGAAGTCGCCCGCCAAGGACGACGACGCGGAGTGGTGGCAGGAGTAGCCCCCCGCCTGGCGAGGCGTCACGACGGCTACACATGACGGCTACGAGAGAGCCTGGCGACCCTGAGGGTCGCTAGGCTCTCTTGTCACGTTCCCCGCCGTTCCCCCACCGCCAGGAGCACCAGTGTCCGAAGCGTCCCAGCCGCCCCAGGCGTCTCCGGCGCCTCAACCGCCCCAGGCGGCCGACGCCGCCCGGCCCGCCGTGCCGAAGGCCAGGCCCGAGTTCGCCGAGCCGTACGGCAAGCCGGGCAAACCGCTGACGAGGAACCCGTTCCTGATCGGGCTGACCGGGGGCCTGGGGATACTGACGGCCTGGGCGCTGGCCCAGGCGCTGATCACGGCGCGCAGCGTGATCGTACTGGTCGTCGTGGCGATGTTCCTCGCCGTCGGGCTCAACCCGGCGGTCGAGGCGTTGCAGCGGCGCAGAATGCCCCGCCGGGGGGCGATCTCGATCGTCTTCGGCGGGGTGATCCTGTTCTTCGTGCTGTTCGGTCTGGCGATCGTCCCGCCGGTGAGCCGGGAGGCGGCCTCCTTCGTCAGCGCGGTGCCCGGCTACGTCAGGGAGCTGCTGGCCAACCCCACGCTGAGGGCACTGGACAGCGACTACCAGATCCTCACCAGGATCGGCGACTACGTCACCAACGGCGGCCTGGCCCAGGCCGTGGCCGGCGGCCTGGTCGGTGCCGGCGCCGTGGTGTTCGACACGTTCTTCTCCGGCTTCACGCTGCTGGTGCTGACGCTGTACTTCCTCGGCTCGCTGCCCTCGATCAAGGACTACCTCTTCCGGCTCGTGCCGAGCAGCCGCAGGGAGCGGACCAGGGCGCTGGGCGACGAGATCCTCGACGGCATCGGCGGTTACGTGGCCGGGAACCTGCTGATCTCGGTGATCGCCGGGGTGACCACCTGGGTGTTCCTCGCGGTGCTGAACATGCCCTACGCGCTGGCCCTCGCCCTGGTCGTGGCGGTCGCGGACCTGATCCCGCTGGTCGGGGCGACGATCGGCGCCGTGCTGGTGACGCTGGTCGCGCTGCTGCAGTCCTGGACGCTCGGCGTGGCCTGCGGGGTCTTCTTCCTGATCTACCAGCAGATCGAGAACTATCTGATCTATCCGCGCGTCATGAAGCGCTCGGTCGACGTGGCCCCCGCGGTCACCGTGATCGCCGCGTTGTTCGGCGGCGCGCTGATGGGCATCGTCGGGGCGCTGCTGGCCATCCCGGTGGCCGCGGCGATCGCGTTGATCATTCGTGAGGTCGTGCTTCCCCGGCAAGCCCGGCTGTGAAGGCGGCCACGGCGCCGTTGAACGCCTCTGGCTGTTCGAGCGCGCTCAGGTGCCCGGCCCGCTCGATCACGGCCAGCCGCCCGTCGGGTACGGCCTCGACCATCGCCCGCGCTTCGGCGACCGGGGTGGTCTCGTCCTCCTCCCCCACGATCACCAGGGCGGGGACCGTGAGCCCGCGCAGGGTGTCGAAGGAGTCGGGACGGCCCGCCATGGCCCGTTGCGCCCAGGCGACCGCCCCCGGCGGGGCCGACTCGATCAGGGCGCGCACCCGGCCGAAGACCATCGCCCTGCTGCGCGCGGTCGTCCTGCCGACCATCGCGGGCATGATCTCCCCGGCCAGGAAGGAGGAGCCCTCCGCGAGCACGGTCGTGGCGACGCGTTCGCGGTACGCCCTGGCCTCCTCGGTGTCGGCGCTCGCCTTGGTGTCGGCGAGCACCACTCCGAGCAGCCGGTCGGGGTGGCGCCTGCACATGGCCATCGTCACGTAGCCGCCCATGGACTGGCCGACGACGACGGCCCTGTCGATCTTCCGGTGGTCGAGCAGGCGCGCCACGTCGTCGGCCATCACGTCGACGGAGGGCTCCTGGTCACCGAGTGGGGAGCCGCCGAAGCCACGCAGGTCGGGGGTGATGACCTCGCAGGAGGAGGACAGTCCCTCCCGCTGGGTCAGCCACATGGCCGAGGAGAGCGGGAAGGCGTGCAGCAGGATGACCGGGAGTCCCTGCCCGGCTGATCGCGTGTACATGAGCACGCTGTCCACCGTAGCCCCGCCGTCCGTGATTCGCGGACCCTATCCCTCGCCGGGCACCTCGCCGAGCATCTCGTGGGGTACCTCGTGGGGCAGCGGATGGGCCGCCGGGTTGACGCGCCGTACGATCTCGTTCAGGACGATCCGCACGTACGGCTCGCCGACCCACAGGTGTTTCGCGCCCTCGACCCCGACGACCTCGGCCTGCGGCACCCGCGCGAAGCGGGCCTTGGCCTCCTGCGGCCTCAGGTAGTCGTCGAACTCGGGGACCAGCGCCGTCAGCGGACGGCCGAAGGCCGCCCAGGCGTCGAGGTCCGCGTCGGTCGCCCGGCGCAGCGGCGGAGAGAGCAGGACGGCCCCCGTCACCAGCGGGTCGCGGCCCCATTTGAGCGTCAGCTCGGTGCCGAAGGACCAGCCGACCAGCCAGACGTTCGGCAGGTCGTGGAACTCGGCGTACTCCAGCGCCGCGGCGACGTCGAAGCGCTCCTCCTCGCCGTCGCCGAAGACCCCCTCCGAGGCGCCGCGCTCGGAGGAGGTGCCGCGCGTGTTGAACCGCAGCACCGCCAGGTCCGCCAGCGCGGGCAGCCGGTTGGCGGCCTTGCGGTACAGGTGGCTGTCCATCATGCCGCCGTGCGTGGGCAGCGGGTGCAGGCAGACCAGCGTCGCGACCGGCGGCCTTCCCGGGGGAAGGGCCAGCTCTCCGACGAGCCTCAGCCCGTCGCCGGTGTGCAGCTCGATCGGCTCCCTGCGCGCGGGCAGCACCGTCGAGGACCTGATCTCCATGTCTGTTCCGTGTCTCCTCACCGGCGGCCGGAGTGCCGCCGTTTTTCCGTACCCGGCCCGGTGTTCGGCGCCGGGTCTCAGTATCGGCTCCGGCCTGGACCGCGCCGTATCCGGTTGCGCCAGCACGCGGTGTGCCAGTGCCTGCGTTCCTGCTCTCCGCCCCGCCAGGCGGGCCAGCTCACCAGGTGCGGAACGCCCGGCCTGAGTTCCTGATCACAGCCGGGGCACCGGTAGACCTTGTCCGCGCCCGCGCCGGTGACCCGGCGCACGAACCAGTCGCCGTCCGGCCACTCCTCGACCTGGTCGACGCCGGGCACCGAGGAGCCGACGGGGCGTGCGGGGCTTCCCCGTCCGTCGCCCCGGTCGAAGGGGTCGATCCGGCGGGCTCTGCGGGGGCTCATGACAGGCCGCGAATGCTTCGCACGCCGGCCGTGACGAGCTGGTCGAGCAGCGGCGCGGGGGCGAAGGCCGGGTCGCGGTACTCGGTGTAGAGGGCGCGCAGTCCGTCGCGGACGGTTTCCAGGCCCAGCGCGTCGATCATCTCGAACGGCCCCGCCGGGTATCCGCAGCCGAGCCGCATGGCCGCGTCGATGTCCTCGATCCCTGCGTAGCCCGAGTCGTACATCCGCACGGCGTCGTTGAGGTACGGGTACAGCAGGGCGTCCACGACGAACTCGGCCCGGTCCTTGCAGTGCACCGGCACCCGGCCGACGATCTTGGTCAGGCCCTCGACGGCGCATGTCGCCTCCGGCGAGGTGAGCACGGTCGAGGCGACCTCGGCCAGCCTGTCCCCGACCAGGTGCAGGCCGACCAGGCGCCTGGGGTGCGGCAGCCGCGCGGCCAGTTCGATCACGGGGGTGTGCGACAGCGCGATGACCACGTCGGCGGTTTCCACCGCGCGCTCAAGCGTGTCCTCCGCCTCGCCCGCCGTGACCGTCTCCAGGGCGGTCGTCCTGAACCCGGCGTCGCCGAGCCTGGCCGCGAACTCGCGAGCGCCCTCACCGAGCACCGCGACGGAGCTGACCGTGGGCTTGCCCGACGCCGGAGGGGTGGCAACGGCCTGCCCGTCGTAGAAGCCCGCTCCCGTCTTACGGCCGAGCAGGCCCGCGGTGACCAGCTCCCGCAGGATCGGCGCGGGGGCGTGGCGGCGGTCGCGTGTCTCCTGGAACAGCACGCACATCACCTCGTAGGAGGTGTCCAGGCCGATCAGGTCGAGCAGCGCGAAGGGGCCCATCGGCACGCCGACGCCGAGTTTCATCGCGGCGTCGATGCCGTCGCGGGTGGCCAGGCCGTTCTCCAGCAGGACGGCGGCGTGGTTGAGGTAGGTCAGCAGCAGTCGGTTGACCACGAATCCGGCGCGGTCGCCGACGCTCACCGGCGTCTTGCCGAGCCGCCGCGCCAGGGCGGCGATCTCCTCGGCCAGGCCGTCCTCGGTGACCACCGTGTGGACCACCTCGACCAGCCTCATGACCGGCGCGGGGTTGAAGAAGTGCATGCCGACGACGCGCCCCGGCCTGCCGGTCGTGGCCGCGATCTCGGTGACGGAGAGGGAGGAGGTGTTGGTCGCGAGCACCGCGGACGGCTTGCAGATCCGGTCCAGGTCGGTGAACAGGGCCCGCTTGAAGTCCATGACCTCGGGGATGGCCTCGATGACGAGGTCGGCGTCCGCGAGGTCCTCCCGCGAGGTCGTCAGGGTGATCCGGCCGAGGATCTCGGCCCGCTCCGCCTCGCTCAGCCTGCCCTTGGCCAGGGCCCGTCCGGTCGAGTTCTCCAGGTTGTCCCGGCCTCGCCCGAGCGCGTCGGGATCGGCCTCGACACCGATCACCCTGAGCCCCGCGCGGGCGAAGACCTCCGCGATCCCCGCCCCCATCGTGCCGAGCCCGACGACTCCGACCTTCTCAAAGCTCCGCGTCATGCCGCCAGTCTCCCAGAGCCCATCACCTCCCCCCAAAACCAACCCAGGTAATCAACCGGTATCAACCCCGACGCCTCTTCCCGGTACCGTCCGGCGAAATCAAAGCAGTCGGTGAACGGATGAAGCCCTGTCGTCCTCGACGACGGACCACGCTCTCGCCGGACGGCGAGGGCGGTTACCCACGGCCGCGGCTTGACGCCTCGGAATCCCGCGCCACCGGCCTCCCCGCCCGATAGACCGCGCGGACCCGCCGTACGTCGTCGATGTGGTGGACGGGATCGCCGTCGACGACGAGAAGGTCGGCGTCATAACCGGGAGCGACACGGCCTTTGCGGTGCCCGAGGCCGCAGGACTCGGCGGCGAGGGAGGTGACGGAGGCGAGCGCTTCGACATTGGTGGCGACCTGTGCGGCGAAGTAAACGAGATCGCCGGGAAGTACGTCATGAGGTTTGTGAGGGTTGATGCCCGCGTCGGTGCAGCAGACGACGCGCACACCATGGCGTTGCATGTAGGCCTGGTTCTCCCAGTAGGGCTCGATGGTCTCCAGGACCTCGGGAGGCATCCCCTCACGGGGTTTGACGACCGTACAGCCGACGAAGGTGCCAGCCGCGGCCATGGCGTCAACGGTCCGAGGGTCGAGCCGCACCCCTGACCGCGTCATGAACGTGCAGTGTTCGATGCCGTCGACTCCGGCTGCCACGGCGTCGGTGATTCCCGCCGCAGCGTGCGCGTGCGCGGTGACAGGCAGTCCCAGCCCGTGAGCGGTCCGGGTGACCGCCCGCAGATCCGCCAGACCGTACTGCGATCCCCCGGGGTTGGTCCCCTTGGTGGACATGCCCCCTGTTGCCATGATCTTGACCAGGTCGGTCCCGTGTTCGGCGCGGGAGGTGACGGCGGCGACCAGTTCCTCCGCCCCTTCGGCCTCTCCGCCGAGGTACCAGCAGTGTCCACGGTTACCGGTGATGGGAGGGCCGGCCGCGAGGATCTGAGGGCCCGGTTCCCCCGTGGCGTACTCCTCGCGCAACCGTAGCGAGAGATATCCACGGTCGCCGAGGTCGCGAAGGGTGGTGATGCCGGCGTGCAACGCCTGGGCGGCGTGTTCCCGCATTCGCGTCATGACGGTGGCGTCATCGTCGTGAAGCATCTGATGTTCGGTGTTGCCGTTCGGGTCGAACGCCAGGTGGGTGTGCGCGTCCACCAGCCCCGGCATGAGGGTCACGGCCCCCAGGTCCGCCAGCGCCACCCCTTCCGGCGGGGGAGCGCCGGTGAGGTCGACGTCAACGATCCGGCCGTCTTCGATCAGGACCATGACCGGACGCGGATGCGCGGTCTCTCCGTCGAACAGGCGCGCACCGCGGACAGCCAGTCGAGAATCTCTCACGAACGCACTCCCATTATGGTCATGAATAATTCTCCGTTTCGGAACTCCTTACCACCGGTGAAAAGACTGCGTTCGGTGGCGCAAGCACCGGTGGCACGATCCGTCCCAGGTGAATTCATCTCCCGGGGGCATCGGAAATCGTAGGTCACCGTGGCCCGAAGTCGATAACGACCGATCAGCCCGGCGGGTGAGAAACGGCGGCGAAAAGACCGTCGGCGCAGGTGAGGCATATGATTCCGTCGCCTGAACGGCGTGGCGGGCAGGGGTTGTTCCGGGTCACCGAAACAATCAGCCTCGGGCCTTTCTCGTTTCTCCTCCTCGCGGGCACCGCCCGACCGATGCGAATGCGGCGTCGACCGTGTCCGCACCGGAAGCCCGGTCCCGACACGGCTTGGCGAAAGACGGCGGCAGCGGGCACAACGCAACCTGATCGATTCCGATCACCGCCAAAACGACGGGGACAGGCGCCAAAGCCCTTCGGCCAGGAAGGGATACACCGCCGATCACCTCACCTGCTCCGAGCCGCCCGCCGTTCCTCGGTCGCGGGCGGAACGGCAGGATCGGAAACGGGTCACGGAGCGAACCGGGCGAAGAACCTCCTCGTCCTGTCGTGGAACCGGCCTTCGTCGGCGGTGAAGCCCCTATGGACCGCCTCATATCCGCGACGACGCGGGATATGAGGCGATCCGGAACCGGCGACGAGCGGCTGGGTCTAGGCTTGGGTGCCATGCGTCTGGTCATCGCGCGGTGCAGCGTGGATTACGTGGGAAAGCTCACCGCTCATCTTCCGATGGCGCCCAGGCTCATCCTGATCAAAGCCGACAGTTCGGTCTCCATCCATGCGGACGACCGGGCGTTCAAGCCTCTGAACTGGATGAACCCGCCCTGCAAGCTCCGTGAAGAGGAGGGCACCTGGACGGTCACGCACGGCAAGACCGGGGAGAAGCTCGTCCTGACGATGGAGGAGATCCTGCACGACTCCAGCCATGAGCTGGGGGTCGACCCCGGCCTGGTCAAGGACGGGGTCGAGGCCCACCTGCAGGAGCTGCTGGCCGAGCACATCACCACGCTGGGCGCGGGCTGGACACTGGTCCGCCGCGAGTACATGACGGCGATCGGCCCGGTGGACATCCTCTGCCGTGACCACACCGGCGCCTCGGTCGCCGTCGAGCTCAAGCGCCGGGCGAACATCGACGCCGTGGAACAGCTGACCCGCTATCTGGAGCTGATGAACCGCGACCCGCTGCTCGCGCCCGTCAGCGGGATTCTGGCCGCCCAGGCCATCGTGCCGCAGGCCAGGACCCTGGCCGAGGACCGCGGCATCCGCTGCGTGACCCTCGACTACGACGAGCTGCGCGGCATCGAGCGCACCGACACCCTGTTCTGAGGCCACTGTCACGACGCCGCTGTCCTCCGTTCGGAGGACAGCGGCGTTCCACCGGTCGTGGGTGCCGCCGAAGCCGTACGAGGCGGACGCTTGAGGCATGGATACGGCGGTGAAGGTACGTGGCCTGACCAAACGGTACGGCGACGTGCAGGCGGTCGGGGGCATAGACCTCGACATCCACGCGGGCGAGGTGTTCGCGATCCTCGGCCCGAACGGCGCGGGCAAGTCGACCACGGTTGAGATCCTCGAAGGGCACCGGACCAGGGACGCGGGCGAGGTCAGCGTCCTGGGTGCCGACCCCGGCAGGCCGACCCGGGACTGGCGTTCCCGGATCGGGATCGTGTTGCAGACGGCCAACGACATGACAGAGGCGACGGTCGGGGAGACCGTACGGCACTTCGCCGGGTACTACCCGGCTCCGCGCGACCCGGACCAGGTCATCGAGCGGGTGGGCCTGACGGACAGCGCGGGCAAGCGCGTCCGGCAGCTCTCCGGAGGGCAGCGGCGACGGCTGGACGTGGCGCTCGGGGTGATCGGCGATCCTGAGCTGCTCTTCCTCGACGAGCCGACCACCGGGTTCGACCCGGAGGCCAGGCGGCGGTTCTGGGAGCTGATCCGGGACCTGGCGGGCCAGGGGACCACGATCGTGCTGACCACCCACTACCTGGACGAGGCCGAGGCGCTGGCCGGCCGGGTCGCCGTGGTCTCCGGCGGCCGGGTCGTCGCCGAGGGCGAGCCCGCGACGCTGGGCGGGCGGGCCAACGCCAAGGCCAGGGTGAGCTGGTCGGACGGGGGCGAGCGGCGCACGCTGGAGACGGACACCCCGACCGGGACCGTGCTCGAACTGACCCGGCGCTTCGACGGGGAGGTTCCCGAGCTCACCGTGACCAGGCCGACCCTGGAGGAGATCTACCTCGGGCTCGTCACCCCCTCCGAGGTGACCTCATGAGCCGGACGACCACCCATGTCCCCCTTTGGAGACCGTCCGCGGCACGACTGGGGCTGTCGCGGGCGGCCATCGAGACCCGGATGTTCCTCCGCGAACGGGACGCGGTCATCTTCGTCTTCTCCCTCCCGATCATCCTGCTGGCGATCTTCGGGGCGATCTTCAGCGGCACCCTTGAGGGAAGCGGCGTCAGCGTCGCCCAGCTGTACGTGTCGGGGCTGATCGGCTCGGCGGCGATGACGGGCTTCCAGAACCTCGGTATCGGCATCGCGATCGACCGTGACGACGGCACGCTCAAGCGGCTCGCGGGCACACCGCTGCCGCGTTCCTCCTACTTCGTCGGCAGGGCGTTGCAGACGCTGTTCCTGTCGCTGTGCCAGGTGGTGCTGCTGCTGGCCGTCGGGGTGCTGGCCTTCGGACTCGACCTGCCCATCCGGGTCTCGGCCTGGGTGACCTTCTCCTGGGTCTTCGTGCTCGGCGTGCTGTCCTCGGCGCTGCTGGGCGTGGCGGCCAGCAGCCTGCCCCGCTCGGGCCGGAGCGCGAGCGCGGTGATCTCCATGCCGTTCGTGGTGCTGCAGTTCGTCTCCGGGGTGTTCATCCCGGTCAGCCAGCTGCCCTCATGGCTGGTGAACATCGCCTCGGTGTTCCCGCTGAAGTGGATGTGCCAGGGCTTCCGCTCGGTCTTCATCGGTGACGCCGGGGCCACACTTGAGGTCGCCGGGTCCTACGAACTGGACCGGGTCGCCATGGTCCTGGGAGCCTGGGTCGTCGGAGGACTGGTGCTGTGCCTGCTGACGTTCCGGTGGAAGAGCCGCCGCGACGGATGACCCCTGAGGAACGGCCCCGTCCGGGCGGTGACCCGGCGGGGCCGAACACGTGGGAGTCGTCACCGGCCGTCTGGGAGATCCTGCTGGTCCCGGCGATTCTGCTGCCGGTCGTGCTCGTCGTCACCGGCGGCATGACCGTGCCGGGGAAGGCGGTCGCGGCGGGCTGCCTGCTCGCCGTACTGCCGCTCTATCTCCTGCTCGGCCGTCCGGCGATGACGGCCGACGATCTGCGGCGCGGGACGGTCTACATCGCGGTGCTGGTCGTCCTGTACTGCGTCGCCGTCTCCGTGGCCCCGATCTCGACGCTCGCCCTGTTCGGGCTGTGCCCGCAGTGCTTCGTCATCCATCCGGCCAGGACTGCCATGATCCCGGTGGCCGTGCTGAGCGTGGCCCACATCCCGCGTCACCTGTTCCTCGACGGCCCCGTGGGATATGAGCTTCTGACGGTCACCGTCGTCGTGATCCTGTTCTCCGCGGTCTTCGGCGTGTGGTCGGAGCGGGTGACCGAGCGCAGCGCGGAGCGGGCCGCCCTCATCAGGGAGCTGGTCGACAGCCGCACGGAGGTGGCCAGACTGTCCGCGGAACGGGGGGCGATGGCCGAGCGGGAACGGCTGGCCGGGGAGATCCACGACACCCTGGCCCAGGGCTTCACCAGCATCATCATGCTGGTGCAGGCCGCGCAGGCGCAGCCGGACCCGGCGCGCCACCTGCGGCTGGCCGTACGGACGGCCAGGGAGAACCTGGCCGAGGCCCGCGCGCTGATCGCCGCGCTCGGCCCGGCGCCGCTCGACGGCTCGACGCTGGAGGAGGCACTGGAACGGCTGACCGAACGCCTGGGCGAGGAGGCGGGCCTCGCCACGGCGTTCACCGTCCACGGCCGGTCGCGTCCGTTGCCGCCCGCCGTCGAGGTGGTGCTCCTGCGCGTGGCCCAGGAGGCGCTGGCGAACGTGCGCAGGCACTCCGGGGCCGGAAGGGCCGACGTCGGCATGGTCTACGGCCCGGAGACGGTCACGCTGGAGGTCCGTGACGACGGCGCGGGCTTCGAGCCTCCGGTCACCGAGGGGTACGGCCTGCGCGGCATGCGCGCCCGGGTCGAACAGGTCGGCGGTCGCCTGCTGGTGCGCGGCGCGCGCGGAACCGGGACCACGCTCACCGCCGAGGTGCCGGGATGACGCCCGCCCCCGGGGAACGGCACGCCTACCACCGCATGGACGGCTGGGAGCGGCTCTATCTTCTCGACCTCATCGTCTCCGTCGCCTTCGTCCTCCTCGACGACGCGCTCACCGTCGCCTGGAAGGCGGTCGTGCTGTGCCTGCTGGGCGGTTGCACGGCGGCCTACGTGTTCCTGGGAAGGCGCATCCCAGGGGGGCCGTACGGCACGAACGGGCGCGCCTACGTGGTGCTGTCGATCGTGCTCTTCACCCCGGTCTCGGTGCTCTGCCCGCCGACCCGTTTCCTGCTGTTCGCCTTCGGGCCGCAGTACTACATCCTGCTGCCGAAGCGGCAGGCGATGCTCGCGACCGTGGCGCTGAACGTGGCCCCCGTGCTGTGCCTGCCCCTGTTGCCCTCCAGTGGGGAGGACCTGCTCGCGTTGTCCGTCATCGGGCTGCTCTCGCTGGCCTCGAACCTGGTCTTCGGGCCCTGGATCCAGGATGTCGTCGAGCAGAGCAAGGGACGCGCCCTCCTCATCGAGGAGCTGGAGAACAGCCGTGCCGAGGTGGCCAGGCTCTCGGCGGCACAGGGGGCGGCGGCCGAGCGGGAACGGCTGGCCGGGGAGATCCACGACACCCTGGCCCAGGGCTTCACCAGCATCATCATGTTGCTGCAGCAGCCGGACGAGCGGCGGATCGGGCTGGCCGTGCGGACGGCGAGGGAGAACCTGGCCGAGGCCCGCGCGCTGATCGCCGCGCTCGGCCCGGCGCCGCTCGACGGCTCGACGCTGGAGGAGGCGCTGGGACGGATGGTCTCCCGGTTCGGCGAGGAACTGGCCGTCACCGCCTCGTTCGGGGTGAGCGGCGAGTCGCAGCCGATGTGGACCGGGGCCGAGGTCGTCCTGCTGCGCGCGGCGCAGGAGGCGCTGGCGAACGTCCGCAAGCACGCCCGCGCCTCGGCCGTCACGGTGACGCTGGACCATCTTCCCTCCGCGGCCCGGCTGACCGTCCGCGACGACGGCGTGGGGCTCGGGCCCTCGGCCGCCGACGGGTACGGCCTGCGCGGCATGCGCGCGCGGGCCGAGCAGGTGGGAGGGTGTCTGTCGCTGACGGCCGCCGCCGGCGAAGGCACCGTCCTGGAGATCACCGTCCCCGTTTCCCCGGCGACGGTCAGACGAGGAGTTTGACGAGTGCTACGACTGATGATCGTCGATGACCACCCCGTGGTCCGTGAAGGCCTGCGGGGCATGCTTGAGGCGGCGCCGGAGATCACCGTGGTCGGGGAGGCCGCCTCCGGGGACGAGGCGGTGGCGCGGGCCGTGCAACTGCGACCCGAGGTGATCCTGATGGACCTGCGGATGCCGAACGGCGACGGGGTCAGCGCGACCTCGCGCATCCTGGCCGCCCTGCCGCGGAGCCGGGTGATCGTGCTGACCACCTACGAGACGGACCAGGACATTCTGCGGGCGGTCGAGGCCGGGGCGGCCGGTTACCTGCTGAAGGACACCTCGCGGGCCGACCTGCTGGCCGCGATCGCCTCCGCCGCGCGTGGGGAGACGGTGCTGTCGCCGTCCGTGGCGACCCGGCTGGTGACCAGGATGCGCGCCCCGGCGGCCGAGACCCTGTCGCCGCGCGAGGCCGAGGTGCTGGCGCTGGTGGCCGAGGGGCTCACCAACGCCGAGATCGGCCGGGCGCTGTTCATCAGCGAGACCACGGTGAAGACCCACCTGCTGCGGGTCTTCGGCAAGCTGGGGGTCTCCGACCGTACGGCCGCCGTCACCACCGCTTTGGACCGTGGGTTCCTCGTCCGCTGAGGCCCTTCACGGACGTGGGTGACTTGACTGCCCAGTCAGGCTCGTGACCTTCTTGCATGAAGTGTGCAAGCAACAGGACACTTACTCTTCCGCAAAAAGGATCTTGCACCCATAATGGGGGATTCCGGGGGCCAGGATCATGAGGTGGAAGTGATAAAACGAGCATTTGTCAACCCCACGTCAAGGCGGGGTGCTTGACATGAACGGCCGGCCTTACCGGGGAATGTCAGCGGAGGAACGTCTCGCCGAACGACGGGAACGTTTGATCTGCGCGGCGTACACCCTCTATTCCGACCCCGGATTCCCAGAGACGACGATCGAGAGGCTGTGCGCCACGGCGCGCATCTCCAACCGCGCGTTCTACGAATGTTTCTCCGGGCGCACCGAACTCATGCGGGCACTGCACGAGAGGTGCGTCCAGGAGGCCGTCTCGGCGGTGGCGAAGGCCGTCGAGGAGGCTCCCGACACCCTGCTCGGCAGGGTCGAGGCGGGCATCACGGAGTACATCAACTTCGTCACCGAGGACAGAAGACGCGCCCGGATCATGCACCTGGAGGTGCGCAGGGCTGGCGACTGCCTCACCACCTCACGGCAGCAGGCCGTACGGGCCTTCGCGAGGATCGTCGCAGCCGGTGCCCTCGGTCCTCCGGACACGGTCGGGGTCAACCGGCACCTGCTCACGCTGGGCATGATCGGCGCCGTCCACGAACTGCTCATCGAGTGGGTGCTGGCCGAGGACCCGCCCCCGGTCTCCGACCTGGTCGGTACGGCCGTTCACATCTTCCACCGGTCGTTCGCGACATGACCGCCAGGTGAGCCCACCCGTCCCCCTCGCCCCGGTCGTCCCCGGGGCGTGGGGGGTCAGGCGACCGCGGCCATGGGCACCTCGACGATGAGCACCCGGTTGAGGCGGGTCACCGCCAGCACCCGCATGACCCGGACGGGCACCCCTCTCAGCACCAGGCGGCGCCCGGTCTCAAGCGCCCGGCGGTGCGTGCCGACCAGCACGCCCAAGCCGGTGGCGTCGATCATCTCAAGTCCGGAGAGATCGACGATCAGATCACCGTCACCGGAGTCGACCGCGCTGTGCAGTCGCGGGCGCACCACGGCTACGGTGCCCACGTCGAGGCGGTTGCCCACCACGACCACCTGCGCCCCGGGCTTTCCAACGGCGCGCATACCCCCTCCTCAGACCGATCTCGGCGCCACCTCGGTCGGCCGACCACGTGCACATCGGACCGTGTGAAAGCCCTGTCCCAGGACTGGGCTTTCTGCCGTCATGAGGAGCCCTTGCCCCCTTCTGGGAGAAAGATGCTGTTCATAACCAACCTTTTTCCTGCGCGACACGGATCGCGGTGATCCGGTTGGTCGCGCCGAGCTTGGTGATGGAGCTGGACAGGTAGTTGCGCACCGTCCCCTCGGTGAGGTGCAGTGAGGCCGCGATCTGGGCGACCGTCGCCCCCTGGGAGGCCAGGGACAGGGCGTCGCGCTCGCGTTCGGTGAGCGGGTTCTCCCCCGCCATCATCGCCGAGGCGGCCATCTCGGGGTCGAGATATCGGCCGCCCGCGTGGATCTTGCGGATCGCCGCCGCCAGTTCCTCGGCCGAGGCGTCCTTGGGGACGAACCCGCGCACCCCCGCGGCCAGCGCCCTCCTCAGGTAGCCCGGCCGCCCGAAGCTGGTCAGGATCAGCACGGCGTGACCGGGCAGTGTCTCGGCCACGCTCAGCCCGTCCATCCCCGGCATCTCGATGTCCAGCACCACCACGTCCGGGCTGTGATCCTGTACGGCCTGCGCCACCAGGTCGCCCCTGGACACCTCGGCGACCACCTCGATGTCCGGCTCCAGGCCGAGCAGCGTGGCGATCGCCCTGCGGATCAGGTGCGCGTCGTCTGCCAGCAGAACCCGGATCATCGTGCCCCCTCCAGCGGGATCGTGGCCCGCAACCTGAACTCCCCCGCGCCCTCGCCCGCGCCCGCGGTGAGGACCCCGCCCATCGCCGTCACCCGCTCCGACATGCCCGTCAGCCCGGTGCCGCCGCGCCCGCCCGGCCCGGTGGCGCCGTCGTTGGTCATCTCCAGCACCGCCGTACCCTCCCGCAGGGTGATCGCGATCCGGCAGCGGGTCGCCGAGCTGTGCCTGAGCACGTTGGTCGTGCCCTCCCTGATCACCCAGGCCAGCAGCGTGGCCGCCTCGTCGGGGACCCCCTCCTTCGGGAGTTCGAGGGAACAGCCGATGCCGCCCGCCTCAAGCACGGCCGTCATGCTGCGCAACTCGGCGTCGAAATCGACCGTGCGGTAGCCGCGCACCGCCGTACGGATCTCCTTGAGCGCCTCGCGTGCCAGCACGCGCACCTCGCCCATCTCCGCGGCGGCCCGCTCGGCGTCCACGGCCGACAACTTGGCGGCGACCTCGCTCTTGAGAGCGATCGCGGACAGGCTGTGCCCGACCAGGTCGTGCAGGTCACGGGAGAAGCGCAGCCGTTCCTCGGTCACCGCCAGCCTGGCCATGGCCTCCTTGCCCTCCTCGGCCGCTCTGACCACCTTCCAGAACCAGAGCTGGAAGCGGTTGGCCCACGGCATGAACATGGCCATCGCGAGGAAGGTCGCTATCGCGAGGGCGGAGGTGTCGTCGAGCCCGAGACGTCCGCTGGGCACGACGAGCACCGCGACGGCCGCCGCGCCGACGGACACGGCGATCGCCCCTCTCCTGTCCAGCAGCAGGGCCGCGCCCGAGGACCAGGCGACGGCCAGGAGCCCGAGGGACCACAGCTCACCGTGCAGGGACACCAACATGACCAGGACGAGCGCGCCGGAGGCGATCATCTCGCGGGTCGCCCTGACCCCGGCGATCGAGGCTCTGACCATCTGCACGTACAGGATGCTGAAGGCGGCCGTCCCCGCCATATCGAAGATCGTCAGAGGGGCCAGGAGGTGCCGGCCCTGCGCGGTGAGCCTCACGAAGGTGCCGAGCCAGGCGAAGGCCACGCCGATCAGCAGCGTGCCGACGGTCGACCTGCGCAGCCGCTCGACACTCGTACGCCCGGGATGGCACCACAGCGACATCCGCAGCTTGCCGAGGACGGTCTTCCAGGACGGACGTCCGGGCTCTCCGGAGAACACCGGCGAGGCGGGAGGCATGTCGCCTCCCGCCTCCCCTGTGTCACTTTTTGTCTGCATCTCGCGGTAGACGTTATCCGTGCCGGGGTTCCCACCGGAACAGCCATCCGGCCAACAGGGCCGTCACCGCGATCCAGACGACCAGGATTCCGAAGGAGGGCAGCGCCCCCGTCCACTGCTCCAGCACGCTCAGCGCCCTGCCGCTGCCGGAGTAGTGGTCGGAGCCGAGGAAGGCGCTGCGCATGATCTTCACGATCGGGGTGATCGGGAGCAGGCCGGAGATCGTCCCCAGCAGGCCGGGCAGCGCGTTCGTCGGGAAGGCGACCGGCGAGCCGATCATCAGGAGCAGGAGGATCGGGAGCACCGTGATCTGGGCCATCTCGGCGTTGGGGGTCAGGCCGGAGCAGGCGGCGGCCAGCAGCCCGAACACCGTCACCCCCAGGACCGCGGCCAGGAGCATCAACGGCACGTTGACCGGGGTCGCCCCCTCGGTGCGCTGGATCCAGATCCCCAGCAGGACGACCTGACCGAAGAAGAGAGCGAGCGCACCGAGGGCGCTTCCCGCCAGAACCGCCGCCGCAGAAGGCTGGCCCCCGCGCAGCCGCTTGAGCACCAGTTCCTCACGACGGGCCGTCAATGAGTTGACCAGGTTGACGAAGACCGCGAACCCCATCATCAGGCCCGGCATTCCGGTCAGCACGAAGAGCTTGGCGGACACCCCCTCGATGGTCGCGCCCCCCTGGGTCTGGGTGAACAGCCAGGCCATCAACAGCGGCATCAGCAGCACGGTGAACAGGACGGTGGTGTTCCTGAAGATCAGGGTCAGGTCGATCTTGGCCAGCCGTACGGCGTGCAGGGCGTCGGTTCTCATGGTCTGTCGTTGCCTTCCGGCCGTCGTGCGGCCTGTCGTCTCCCCGCGGATCGCTCCGCCGTCCACCCGGATGGTCTCCGGTCCTACGCCGTCTCCCCGAGGACCCGCATGAAGGCGTCCTCCAGGGTCCCCCGGCGTACGGTCAGCCGCTCCAGGACCTCGCCCCGGCTGTCGGCCCAGGCCAGCAGCGGTGAGAGGGCGGCGTGCGCGCGGGCCTGGACCTGGTCGCCGGTCAGCGTGTAGGCGACCTCGGTGCCGTCGCCCGTGTAGGTGAGCGCCGGGGCCGCGCCGTCCAGGAAGGGCAGCTCGTCGTAGGAGCGGGAGGCCCCGCCGAGCCGGAAGGAGATGGTGTCGCCGGAGCCCGCGACGACCTCCTCGACCGTCCCGTAGGTGTGGATCCGCCCCTCGTGCATGATCGCCAGGCGGCCCGCGAGGCGCTCGGCCTCCTCCAGGTAGTGCGTGGTGAGCAGCACGCTCGTGCCGCGTTCCCGCAGGTCCTCGATCACCCGCCACGTGGTACGGCGCGCCTCGGGGTCCATACCGGTGGTCGGCTCGTCGAGGAAGAGCAGCTCCGGGGCGGACAGTACGGCCAGCGCGAGGTCGAGCCTGCGCTTCTGACCGCCGGAGAGCTGCTTGACCCTGGTCCTGGCCTTGTTCTCCAGGCCGACCAGCTCAAGCGCGCCCATGGTCTGCCGGTCGACGCCCTTCGTCCAGCCCGTGATGGACAGGCGTCCCGGCGTCCCGGTGCCGGACAGGGTCACGGGGCGTCCCGCGTCCTCGCTCAGCCCCTTCCACAGCCCGACGGTCTCGGCGACCGTGAGGTCCCCCAGGAAGCCACCCTCCTGCAGCATGATCCCGATACGGGGACGCAGGCTGCGGCGCTGCCTGATCGGGTCGAGGCCGAGGACCCTGACGCTCCCCTCGGTGGCGGGCGTGAAGCCCCCCAGGACCTCCATGGTGGTCGTCTTGCCCGCGCCGTTCGTGCCGAGCAGGGCGAAGATCTCGCCCCTGGCGACGGTGAAGGAGACGCCGCGCACCGCCTCGAAGTCACCGTACTTCTGCCGGAGCCCGCCGACCTCGATCACGTTTTCGAGGCCGACGGTTCCGATCTCCGCCGTGTCCGCGAGCTGTGGTGTTCTCATGGCGACAATCCTGCTGTTTCCGCCTTTCACCAGGTAGTCGCCGATATCACCACACCAGCAGAGAGATGTCAGCCGACGGAGCTGACAAATGTCATCCGGACCGGGGCGGCAGCGCCGGACGACGCCGGGACGGACGCCGCGAGAGGTCGGGAGCCTTCGCCGCAGGCCGCTCCTCAAGAGCGGCCAGCGCCAGCCGTACCGCCTCCTCGATCTGCGGGTCCCGGCCCCGCGCCCAGTCACCGGGGGTGATCTCCACCTCGACGTCGGGATCGACGCCGTAGTTCTCGACCCCCCAGCCGAGCTCGTCGAACCAGAAGGCGTACCTCGCCACGGTGATGTAGGTGCCGTCCACCAGGCGGTGGTCGCCCTCCGTGCCGATGACGCCGCCCCAGGTCCGGGTGCCGACCACGGGACCGAGCTTGTGGATCTTGAAGGCCGCCGTGACGATGTCGCCGTCCGACCCCGCGTTGTAGTCGGTGACCGCGACCAGCGGGCCACGCGGGGCGTCCTCGGGATAGGTGACCGGGTTCAGGCCCCTGGGCAGGTCCCAGGCGATGATCCGGCGGATCAGCTTCTCGATGATCAGCTCGGAGGTGTGGCCACCCCGGTTGCCACGCAGGTCGACCACCAGTGCCTCCCTGGTCATCTCCCTGCGCAGATCACGGTGGAACTGCGCCCAGCCCTCCGCGACCATGTCCGGGATGTGCAGATAACCGACCCTGCCTGCCCCCAGCTCACGGACGTGCGTCCTGCGCTCGGTGACCCAGTCCTGGTAACGCAGGCGCCGGTCGTCGCGCAACGGGGTGACGACGACCCTCCGCCCACCGCCCAGGGTCAGCTCGACCGGTTTGTCCGCCGCACCGATCAGCAGCGGCGCCGGGCCCTGCGGGGGCACCGGACGGCCGTCCACGGCCAGCAGCCTCTCCCCCGGCGTGATCCCCGCCCCCGGTACGGCCAGCGGCGAGCGGGCGTGCACGTCCGAGGACTCGCCGGGCAGTACCCGGTCTATCCGCCAGTGGCCCTCCTCGTCCCGGGACAGGTCGGCGCCGAGCAGACCCACCGGCTCGGAGACCCGGTGCCCCCACGGAGCCGCGTAGACGTAGCAGTGCGAGGTTCCCAGCTCCCCCATGACCTCCCACAGCAGGTCCGCGAAGTCGTCCTGGGTCGCCAGACGCTCGACCAGCGGCCGGTACTCGTCGAGCACGGCCTCCCACTCCACCTCCGCCAGGTCCTCGACCCAGAAGTCGGCCCTGACCCTGCGGCCCATCTCGGTGTAGGCGTGCCGCCACAGGGCGACCGGGTCGGCGGTGACGCGGATACGCGACAGGTCGACGGTCGTGTCCTCACCGTTCTTGCCCGTGACCGGCCTGACCGTGAGGGTCCCCTTGTCCGAGACGACGAGCTGGGTGCCGTCCCCGCTCACCGCGTACCAGTCGAGCTTGTCCACCACCTCCTCGCACTTGCGCTTGACCAGGTCGAAACGGTCGAGCGCGGCCCTGGGGGCATCACCGCCGACCTTGTCCCGGTCCTCACCCAGCTCACCCGCCAGCGGCTCACGCAGCCAGACGATGCCGTCCTTGACCGCGCTGAGCGCCGAGTAACGTCCCTCCGGCACCGGCACCTGCACCACCCTGGAGGCGATGCCGTCGAGATCGACGGTGAACGGGAGATCTCCGTCCTTGTCGTCCTCGGGATCCGTCAGGGGCCGCCCCTCCCCGCTCGGCGCGAACGGCGAAGGCGTCGCCGCGGCCAGCGGCACCAGGTACGGCCGGTAGCCGAACGGGAAGGACATGTCGAAGGAGTGCGCGTCGTAGACGGGGTCGAAGCCCCTGCGCGACAGGAACGCCAGATACCTCCCGGCGAAGGCGGGCGAGACGTCGACGAACCGCCCGTCGGTGACGTCGGTGACGACCCGGTCGGCCATCCTCGCCAGCCTGATCCGGCGCAGCGGGGTCGCGTCCGGGTGCGACCACGCCAGCCATGCGGAGTCCGGAGACCAGGTCAGCCCGCTGATCTCGCCGTTCGCCCTGGACAGCTCGACGACCTCCCCCGAGGCCACGTCGACCAGGAGCAGCCCGCCGTCCCTGGCCGCGACCGCGATCGTGTTCGCGTCGGGCGCCACGGCCAGGTCACCGACCTCGCCCAGCCGCCCGGCGGCGATCCTGCGGGTCTCCCCACCGCCGGCCGGGCCGATCTCCAGCCCCTGACGCTCCCCGTCGTCGAAGACCCACACCACCCGGTCCGCGCCCAGAAGCCGAGGCGTGCCGGCGGCCAGGCCCGTGCTGAGCTGCCGCGCGGGCCCGTCCCGGTGGGTGAGCCAGTGCACCGTCCCCTGGACCTCGACCGCGCTCGCCTGCCCCGTCGCGTCCACCGCCAGATCGTGCAACCGCCACCCCGGATTGACCTGGTACGGCTGCCGCCCCCTCGGCGGCGAACCGAGCGTCACGTCGAGTTTGCGCGAGGAGCCGTCGAGATCGTCGAGCAGGTAGACGTCCCCGGCGTTCTGGTAGACGATCCTGGTCCCGTCAGTGGTCGCGTGACGGGCGTAGAAGACGTCATGGTCGGTGTGGCGGCGCAGTCCGGTGCCGTCGAGCTCACAGGAGTAGAGGTTGCCGACGCCCTCGTGGTCGGAGAGGAAGACCAGCCGTCCCCCGACCAGCATCGGGTTGGCGAAGGTGCCTCTCACCTCCGGCAGGACCTGTTCGAACTCATCCGACAGGCCGCGCCGTACCCACAGGCGGCCCGCCGTACCGCCTCGGTAACGCTTCCAGACGGCGGGGTCGCGGGAGAGTGAGGCGGTGAGCAACGCGACCGTCGCCCCCGCCTCCCCCGATCCCCCGCCGTCCCCCGTGGCCGACAGATCGAAGACCGGCCCGTACGGCAGCCGCTCGACGTGGCCGTCGCCGAGCGCGTAGGCCCAGTTCCGCCAGACGAACGGCTCGCCGGTCGCGCTGATCGCGAGAATCCTGCCGTCCGGAGTCCAGCCGCGGGTGCGGGTCCTGGGGTCGTTCCAGTAGGTCAGCCTCTCCGCCGACCCGGACTCAAGGTCGGCGAGGTGCACCTCGGGGTGGCCGTCGCGGACACTCGTCCACGCGACCCTGGTCGCATCGGGAGAGAGCCGGGGATGCGAGGCCGGCGCCCTGTCCGAGGTCAGGCGCCAGGCCCTGCCGCCTTCGGCGGGAGCGGTCCAGACGTCGTCGTCGGCGACGAAGGTCAGAGTCTCCCGGGAGATGTGCGGGAAACGCAGGTAAAAACCGGAAACCATCGGTAAATCATATTGTCAGCTATCTAACTAATCAGGAGTAATTCTGCGCAAGATACGCTGAGTCTCATGACCCGAGCTGACAGAGACAACCCGGTGGTGCTCTCCAAGATCTACACGCGCACCGGCGACGACGGTACGACGGCACTCGGCGACATGAGCCGCACCCGCAAGACCGACTCCCGGCTCGCCGCCTACGCCGACGTGGAGGAGGCCAACGCCGCGATCGGTGTCGCCCTGGCCGTGGGCACCCTCGACGAGGACGTCACCACGGTCCTGACCCGGGTGCAGAACGAACTGTTCGACCTCGGCGCCGACCTGTCCACGCCGATCACCGAGAACCCCGAGTTCCCCCCGCTGCGCGTCGAAGCCTCCTACGTCGAGTGGCTCGAAGCCAGGTGCGACGAGTTCAACGAACGGCTCAGGCCACTGCGCAGCTTCATCCTGCCCGGCGGCACCCTCGCCGTGGCCCAGCTCCACGTCGCACGGACCGTGGCCCGGCGCGCGGAACGGACCGTCTGGGCGGCCCTCGAAGAGCACGACGACGTCAACCCGCTGACCGCGAAGTACCTCAACCGCCTCAGCGACCTGCTGTTCATCCTGTGCCGCGTCGCCGCCGGGGGCGATGAGATCCTGTGGAAGCCGGGGGGTACGCGTTAGCGCTTGCTCCGCCTGGCTGTGTCTCCTTGCTCCGCCTGACGGCGTCGCGGGCTTGGGCGCTTCGAGTCGGTGCTTTCCCTCGTCGCTGTGTCTCTTTGCGCCGCCTTCGGCGCCGCGGGCTTGGGCGCCCCGAGTCGGTGCTTTCCCTCGTCACTTCGTCGCTGCGCTCCTGCGTTCCTCAGTCCAAGCACCGACGCGCCCAAGCCGACACTCCTCACACTTGGGGCCGGGAAAGCCAAGATCAAACCCTTCGGAAGCGGCGTCCCGGTGTCCGGGTGGAACTCTTCACGCTTGGGGTCGGGGCGTCCGGGAAGGCGGAATGAGAGAGAGGCGCCTCGCGCCCCCTGCTCCCGTGTGGGGGTGGTCGCCTGTGTCGTCGGCTGGGTGGGATCGGGGGCTCCCCGCGTAGGCGCGATGGGTGCCAAAAGTTCATTTTTCGTGTGTTGGTTGGTTGCCGTCATGGGATGGGGCGCTTCGCCGGAGGGCTTAAAGATCTTGGGTGAGACGGGTCATCATGCCCGGGAATGAGCCTCCTGGAGGTTCACCGAAAGGCCAACGGCGGCCGAATCCGGAGCGGTTAAATCTGTTTGGAGCCGAAAGAGAGGGAGAAGGCGGACGGCTTTCTCACAATTGAGAAACAGGAGACCGGAGCCTACGGCAATGGCCTTCACCTGGCGGTTCCCCGAGAGGCCGCCCCACGGGCACGACCGCTGCGGACGGGCCGACGGACACGTCTCCGGGTTTCCATGAACGGCACGAGCAGCCGACAAGTCGGGCTTTGACCTCGCCGTCGACCACCATCCCCGCGGTGGCAAAATGTCATGGCTTGTCCCTTATAGGCGGGTGACACTTATCGCCGAATGGGCGGGGTCCGCCGACGCGAATCCCCATAGAACGCCCCGCCGTCCACGGACCGGCCGGAACGTTCCCACCACCCGGCTACCGGCCGGAACCGGCGACGGCCCGGCCGGACGGGTTCGAACCCACAGGCCGGTGCGACGCGCGACAGCGGAGATCCACCCGGTTCGAACGCCGGGCCCATCCCGACCGGGATCACCTCAATCCCCCACCGGCCAGGCCGGGCCCGGAGCGCGAATCCCGCACACGCGCCGTGACCCCGCCCCTTCCCCGTCCGGGCCGAGATCTCCGTTCCGGAGCCGGGTTCCATTCTCCGAGCGTTATGGCCGCCGCGCCGCCGTCCGCGCACGGACCGGGCGCAGCGCGCCAAGCCGGGGAGGCGATATGGGCCCCGACCTCCCGCCCCTTGGACGCGCCCCGTCGCACATGCGCAGCGTGGACGGGTGGCGACGGAGGGTTCCGAGGGTCGTTACTTACCGTTTGCCTTGACATACGAAAATGCTATGCCTTTACGAGGCTTGTCAATCTATCTGTTGCATGTCACCTTTAGTGCAGCCCTGGCCGGCCACGGGCTCCTGCTAGTCCCTTCCCCCCTTTGTGGGACTTGTGAGAGGAGTCATCCGTAGTGAGGTCCAAGACAAGGTTGGGGGGCGTCGCCGTACTGGCGGCAGCCGCCCTGGCCACATCCGCGCTCACGAGCGCGACCGGCGCGTACGCCCAGCCGAACGGCACCGGCCCTTCGGCCACCGCGAACTCCGATGGCGCCTACGCCCCGCCGGACGCCCAGAGCAGTGAGCGTGCGATCGCCACCGCGGACAGGGCGCTGGTGGCGCAGTCCCAGGCACTGCACAAGGCTCCGGAAGACAGCTTCGTCCGCGAGAAGACCGTCGTGGGCACCTTCGGCCTCCAGTACGTGCACTACAAGCGCAGCTACCGGGGCCTTCCCGTCTACGGCGGTGACGTGATCGTCGCCACCGACCGGACGGGCGAGCAGGCACGGGACGTCGTCTCCGGGCAGCAGGCCACGCTCAACCTGGACACCACCCCCGTCGTCAGCGCGGACGCGGCTGCGGCCACCGCCCGCGGCCAGCTCACCACCGTCGCGACCGCCTCCGCGCCGGTGCTCGTCGTCCACGCGGCGACCGAGACCCCGGCGCTGGCCTGGGAGGTCGGGGTAACCGGACGCTCGGACAACGCCGAGAGTGTTCTCCACGTGTACGTCGACGCGCGCACCGGCGCCGTCATCGACAAGGTGGACGAGGTCAAGGAGGGAACCGGCAACAGCTACTACAACGGCAACCCGGTCACCATCCAGACCTCGGGCTCGGGTGGCTCCTACTCCATGACCGACGGCACCAGGCCCGGCCTGAAGTGTGGCGGTCAGAGCGGCTCCGCCTACACCAAGAGCTCCGACTCCTGGGGCAACGGCTCCGGCACCAACCTTGAGACCGCCTGCGTCGACGCCCTCTACGCGGCCCAGAAGGAATGGGACCTGCTGAGGAACTGGCTCGGCCGCAACGGCTTCAACGGCAGCGGCGGCGCCTTCCCTGCTCGCGTCGGCCTGAACCAGGTCAACGCCTTCTGGAACGGCTCCTACACCAACTTCGGCCACAACCAGTCGAACAGCAGGCAGGCCACTCCGATCGACGTGGTCGCCCACGAGTACGGCCACGCCATCTTCCAGTTCTCCGGTTCCGGCGGCTCCGGCAGCGGTAACGAGGCCGGCGGCCTGAACGAGTCCACCGGTGACATCTTCGGAGCCCTCACCGAGGCCTACGCCAACAACGCCTACGACCCGCCGGACTACACCGTCGGTGAGGAGGTCGACCTGGTCGGCAGCGGCCCGATCCGCTACATGTACAAGCCGAGCACCAACGGTGACCCCAACTGCTACAGCTCCTCCATCCCCAGCACCGAGGTGCACAAGGCCGCAGGCCCGCAGAACCACTGGTTCTACCTGCTCGCCGAGGGCACCAACCCCGGTGGCGGCAAGCCCGCGAGCCCGGTCTGCTCCGGCCCGTCGAGCCTGACCGGCATCGGCGTCCAGAAGGCCGGACGGATCTTCCAGGGCGGCCTCAACCTCAAGACCATCCCCTGGACGCACGGCAAGGCGCGCGTGGCGACCCTGAAGGCCGCCAAGTCCCTCTACACCTGCGCCGAGTTCAACGCGGTCAAGGCCGCCTGGAGCGCGATCAACGTCGGCGCGCAGAGTGGTGAGCCCACCTGCCCGTGACAGGCACCGGATGTGTGCGGTGGTGATCCCGCCGGCACGCGCGAGGCCCGTCGGCTCCCGTCATCGGGCAAACCCCCGGCACCCTCATCGGCGAATCGCCTCAGGGCGAAAGCCGCCGCCGGCTCGGTGACGGCGTGTGGACCCGGTTGGACGGCACGTATGGGTGACAACCCGCACCGTCACTCATAGGACCGTCCCCGGGGCCGCGTTCTCCCCTGAGAACGCCGGATGGCCCGGACCACACCAGGTCCGGGCCATCTTCCATGCCGGGGTGGACCGCCCTCACCCAGGAGGGTCAGGCCACGTCGAGATGGGCGCTGGGCGGGGCGGACTCCAGCCAGGCGACGAAGCCGGTCAAGGCCCGGTACCCCATCGCGAGCTCGAACGCCACACGCTCGTTGCGGCACTCCAGCGCCGTCACACCTTCGATGAAGCCGTAGAACTCGTCCGACCCGATCCTGCGTCGTCCAGAAATGACAAGGCCGCGCCTCACGATCACGTGGCGCGGCCTTGGAAGCAGACCTATGAGCGGAATCCAGTTGAGGTGACCGTCGGCGTAGCGGGCCACACCGACCCGCCAGCCTCGTTCTCCCGACATCGGACGCAGGCAACACAGCACCGAACCCCGAGATCGGGTCAGGATCAGCACGCGGGAGGCGAGGAGGGCGGCCAGCAGCGCCACGACGATGAGTACGTCCAGCACCACCATGTCCCCGCCCCCAACAACCGATACCGCGCTCAGAAGCAGAATTTATCCGACTTCTTCGCCCGCCGCGCGCAACCTTGCCCTGGCGCGCTTGACCTCGATCGCGGCGTCGGCGTCCTCCTGGTTGGCATCGATGGATGCCTGGGCCCGCTGGAGGGCGTCCTTGGCGGCGGCGACGTCCACCTCGGAGCCGAGTTCGGCCAGCTCGGCCAGGATCGACACCTCGTTGTCCGCCACCGAGAGGAAACCTCCGTGGACCGCGGCGACGAGGTCGGGCTCGCCACCGCCGCGCTTGACCGTCAGCACGCCGCCCTCAACGAGGACGCCGAGCACGGGCGCGTGCTTAGGCATGATACCGATCTCGCCGTCAATGGTCTTGGCAATCACCATGTCGGCCTCGCCCGACCAGATCTCACGCTCCGGCGAGACAACGCCTACTCGCAGCTTCGCCACTTTCCTGAGTTCCTTTCGAACCAGGCACCGGTACGGCCGGGCCGTACCGGTGCCGATGGCGACTAGCGGGCGAGTTCCTTGGCCTTGGCGATGGCCTGCTCGATGCCACCGACCATGAAGAACGCCTGCTCGGGCAGGTGGTCGTACTCACCGGCGCACAGACCCTTGAACGAGGCGATCGTCTCGTCCAGCGGCACGAACTCACCCGGCTGACCGGTGAACGCCTCGGCGGCGTACATCGGGTGCGACAGGAAGCGCTCGATACGGCGGGCCCGGTTGACGGTGACCTTGTCCTCTTCGGAGAGCTCGTCGATACCCAGGATCGCGATGATGTCCTGCAGTTCCTTGTACTTCTGCAGAATCCGCTTGGTCTCCTGGGCCACGCGGTAGTGCTCCTCGCCGAGGATCAGCGGGTCGAGGATCCGCGAGGTGGAGTCGAGCGGGTCCACCGCGGGGTAGATGCCCTTCTCCGAGATCGGCCGGGACAGAACGGTCTGCGCGTCGAGGTGCGCGAACGCGTTGTGCGGGGCCGGGTCGGTGATGTCGTCCGCGGGGACGTAGATCGCCTGCATCGAGGTGATCGAGTGACCGCGGGTCGAGGTGATGCGCTCCTGGAGAACACCCATCTCGTCGGCCAGGGTCGGCTGGTAACCCACCGCGGACGGCATACGGCCGAGCAGGGTGGAGACCTCGGAACCGGCCTGGGTGAACCGGAAGATGTTGTCGATGAACAGAAGCACGTCCTGCTTCTGCACGTCACGGAAGTACTCCGCCATGGTGAGGGCGGAGAGCGCGACGCGCAGACGGGTGCCCGGGGGCTCGTCCATCTGGCCGAAGACGAGGGCGGTGTCCTTGAGGACGTTCGCCTCCTCCATCTCCAGCCAGAGGTCGTTGCCCTCACGGGTGCGCTCGCCGACGCCCGCGAACACCGAGGTGCCCGAGAACTTCAGCGCGACTCGGCGGATCATCTCCTGGATCAGAACGGTCTTGCCGACACCGGCGCCACCGAACAGACCGATCTTTCCACCCTTGACGTACGGGGTGAGCAGGTCGATGACCTTGATGCCGGTGGGCAGCATCTCGGTGCGCGACTCAAGGGAGTCGAAGGAGGGCGAGGGGCGGTGGATGCCCCAGCGCTCCTCGATCTTCAGCGACGCGGTCGGCACGTCCAGGGACTCGCCCAGGGTGCTCCACACGTGGCCCTTGACGACGTCGCCGACCGGCACGGAGATCGCGGCACCGGTGTCGGTCACCGGAGCGCCACGGGTCACACCGTCGGTGGGCTGCATGGAGATGGCGCGGACCAGGTTGTCACCCAGGTGCTGGGCGACCTCCAGGGTCAGGGTCTTGGTCTCCCCCGCGAGGAGGACGTCGACCTTCAGCGCGTTGTAGATATCGGGCATCGCCTCGACGGGGAACTCCACGTCGACGACGGGACCGGTGACCCGCGCGACGCGGCCCACGCCGGTCTCAACAGTCTGTGCAGTCATTTCACTCTTTCCCCGCTGCGGCGTCAGCCAGCGCGTTGGCGCCACCGACGATCTCGCTGATTTCCTGGGTGATCTCGGCCTGGCGAGCCTGGTTCATCTGCATGGTGAACACACGGATCAGCTCGTTGGCGTTGTCGGTCGCCGACTTCATGGCCCGGCGACGCGAGGCGTGCTCGGAGGCGGCCGACTGGAGCAGCGCGCTGAAGATACGCGATTCCACGTAACGCGGCAGCAGCGTGTCGAGCACGGCGCCCGCGGTGGGCTCGAACTCGAAGTACGGCAGCGGCGTCTCCGGCTTCGCGGTGGTCTCCTCGATCTCAAGCGGGAGAATCCGCCTGACCGCGACCTCCTGCGTGAGCATCGAGACGAACCCGGTCGAGACGATGTGGATCTCGTCCACCCCGTCCTGCGCCGAGAACGCCTCGATCAGCGTGTCCGCGATCTGCTTGGCGTGGGTGTAGGACGGGTTGTCGGAGAAGCCGTCCCACTTCCCGCCCATCTCGCGGCCGCGGAAGGTGTGCCAGGCGATGCCCTTACGACCGACCACGAAGGGAACCGGCGTGATGCCCTTGCCCTTCAGCAGCGTGCCGAGGGCCTCGGCCTCACGCAGGATGTTGGCGTTGAAGCCACCGCAGAACCCGCGGTCACTGGTGACGATGAGCACGGCCGCCTTGGCGGGCCGCTCCTTCGACACCGTCAGCGGGTGGTCGACGCTGCTGGTGTTGCTGACGACGCCCGTGACGGCGCGGGTGATCTCACGCTCGTACGGCACGGCCGCCTGCATACGCTGCTGCGCCTTGACGATGCGCGACGAGGCGATGAGCTCCTGGGCGCGGGTGATCTTCGCCGTGGACCTGACCGACTTGATCCGCCGCCGCAGCAGTCTTAGCTGGGCACCCATCGGCTACTTCTTCTCGGCAGAGCGGACGTGCTTGGTGATCTTCTCCTGGCCGACCTCGTCCGCGGACAGCGCGGCGACCGGCTCCTCGTTGACCAGCAGCTCGCCCGACGAGGTCTCGAAGGTCTTCTTGAACTCGGTGATGCCGTCCTTGAGGGCGGTCACCGTGTCGTCGGAGAGGTCCTTCGTCTCGCGGATGCTGTCGAAGACGCCCTTCTTCTCCCTGGCGACGTAGTCCAGGAACTCCGCCTCGAAGCGGCGGATGTCCTCGACGGGGACGTCGTCCAGCTCGCCCGTGGTGCCGGCCCAGACCGAGACGACCTGCTTCTCGATGGGGAAGGGGGCGTACTGCGGCTGCTTGAGCAGCTCGACCAGGCGCTGGCCGCGCTCCAGCTGGGCGCGGGAGGCCGCGTCCAGGTCGGAGGCGAAGGAGGCGAAGGCCTCCAGGTCACGGAACTGCGACAGCGACAGACGCAGCGTGCCCGCGACCTTGCGCATCGCCTTGATCTGCGCGGAGCCACCGACTCGGGAGACGGAGACACCGACGTTGATGGCCGGACGCACACCCGAGTTGAACAGGTCGGTCTCAAGGAAGCACTGACCGTCGGTGATGGAGATGACGTTGGTCGGGATGAACGCCGAGACGTCGTTGCCCTTGGTCTCGATGATCGGCAGACCGGTCATCGAGCCCGCGCCCATCTCCTTCGACAGCTTCGCGCAGCGCTCCAGCAGACGGGAGTGCAAGTAGAAGACGTCGCCGGGGAAGGCCTCACGGCCCGGCGGGCGGCGCAGCAGCAGGGAGACGGCGCGGTAGGCGTCGGCCTGCTTGGTCAGGTCGTCGAAGACGATGAGGACGTGCTTGCCCTGGTACATCCAGTGCTGGCCGATGGCCGAGCCGGTGTAGGGGGCGAGGTACTTGTAACCGGCGGGGTCGGAGGCCGGGGCGGCGACGATGGTGGTGTACTCCATCGCGCCCGCCTCCTCAAGGCGGCCCTTGACCTGCGCGATCGTGGAGCCCTTCTGGCCGACGGCGACGTAGACGCAGCGAACCTGCTTCTCGGGGTCGCCGGAGAGCCAGTTCTCCCGCTGGTTGAGGATGGTGTCCACGGCGATGGCGGTCTTGCCGGTGCCACGGTCACCGATGATCAGCTGACGCTGGCCGCGGCCGATCGGCGTCATGGCGTCAACCGCCTTGAGGCCGGTCTGCAGCGGCTCCTTGACCGGCTGGCGCTGAACGACCGACGGGGCCTGGAGCTCAAGGGCGCGCAGGCCCTCGGACTCGATGGCACCCTTGCCGTCCAGCGGAACACCCAGCGGGTCGACCACTCGGCCGAGGAAGGAGTCGCCGACCGGCACGGACAGGACCTCGCCCGTCCTGCGGACCGACTGGCCCTCCTCGATCTTGCTGAAGTCGCCCAGAACAACGACACCGATCTCCCGGACGTCCAGGTTCAGTGCCAGGCCGCGCGTACCGTCCTCGAACTCAAGCAGCTCGTTCGCCATCGCCGAGGGAAGGCCGGAGACATGGGCGATACCGTCGCCGCAGTCGACGACGGTCCCGATCTCCTCGCGCGCGGCGCCTTCCGGCTCGTACGCCTGGACGAAGCGCTCAAGCGCGTCCCGGATCTCGTCCGGCCGGATCGTAAGCTCCGCCATCTCTCTTCAGTCTCCCTATTCGCCTAGCCGGCCAACCGGCGGCGGACTTCTTCGATTCGTCCCGCGATCGTGGTGTCGATGAGGTCGTCCCCGATCCGCACCGAGAACCCTCCGAGCACTCGCGGGTCCACCTCGACGTTCAGGTGAACGTCGCGGCCGTACGAGGTGCGGAGCCACGTGGCGAGACGCCGCTTCTGCTCCTCGGAAAGCTCGACCGCGCTGCGCACCACCGCGACGAGGCGCTGCCTCTGGGCGGCGACCAGGCTGCCGAACTCGTCCAGCCCTCTGTCCAGGCTACGTCCTCGCGGATGCAGCACAAGCTGCGTGACCAGACGGAGCGTGGTGGGGGCGACCTTGCCGTCGAGCAGGGAGCCGAGCAGCTCCTGCTTGGCCTGTCCGGTGACGGCGGGGTCGGCCAGGACGCGCTGCAGGTCCAGGTTCGAGGCGACGATGCGCCCGAACCTGAACAGTTCGTCCTCGACGTCGTCGAGCTTGCTCTGTGCCTCGGCCTCGGCCGAGGCGGCGACGACGCCGAGCCGCTCAAGGGCGTCGGCCAGGTCTCCGGAGCCGGACCACCTGACGGAGACGGCCTGGATGACCGTCTCCAGGGCGGCACCGCTGACCTTGCCCTCCAGCAGAACCCGTACGGCCTGGGCCTTCTGGGACGCCGGGCGGGCCGGGTCGGACATATAGCGCCGGAGCCCGTGCTCACGGTCGAACAGGTCGGCGACCGCGAAAAGCTCGTCGGCCAGCGAGCCGAGGTCGGCGCTTCCCGCGACGGCGTTGAAGCGCTCTTCGACCTCGGCCAGCGAAGCCCTGCTCAGACCTCGCATCAGCGAACCGCCGCGCTGCTGCCGGCCTCAAGCTCCTCAAGGAACCGGTCGACGGTACGGCGCTGGCGCGCCTCGTCCTGGAGGGACTCACCGACGATACGACCGGCGAGGTCGACCGACAGGCGGCCGATCTCCGTGCGAAGCTGGGCGAACGCCTGCTGGCGGTCGGCCTCGATCTGGGC
Source organism: Streptosporangium jomthongense (assembly GCF_042650425.1). Classification (NCBI taxonomy): domain Bacteria; kingdom Bacillati; phylum Actinomycetota; class Actinomycetes; order Streptosporangiales; family Streptosporangiaceae; genus Streptosporangium; species Streptosporangium jomthongense. The sequence continues at coordinate 198,545 of NZ_JBHSBC010000032.1, forward strand.
GTGCGCGGCCTCGATGAGACGACGGGCCTCGGCCTGCGCCTCCTCGCGGAGCTCGGCCTTGATCTGCGCGCCCTGCTCCCGGGCCTCTTCACGCAGGCGGGACGCCTCGTGACGAGCCTCGGCCAGCTGGTCGCGGTACTGCTTGAGGGCCCGCTGCGCCTCTTCCTGAGCGTCAGCGGCTCGCTTCAGGCCGCCCTCGATCGCGTCGACGCGCTCGGCCAGGGTCTTCTGGATACGGGGAACCAGGAGACGCCCGACGATGAAGAGGACGACCAGGAACGCGAACCCGCCGACGACCATCTCGGCCACGTTGGGCACAAGCGGATTGCTTGCTTCCTCTGCCGCTAGGAGATACATGGGTGCTGCCTTCCGTCAGAGCGGGGTGGTGTTTCTCAGGTCCGGAAGACGAACGCGAGCGCGATACCGATCAGCGCGAGCGCCTCGGCGAACACGAAGCCCAGGATCATGTTCTGGCGGATCAGGCCGTAGGCCTCGGGCTGGCGGGCGATGGCCTGCACACCCTGACCGAAGATGATGCCGATGCCGACACCGGGGCCGATCGCTGCGAGGCCGTAGCCGATGGAACCGAGGTTGCCGGTCACTTCGGCGAGCAGACCACTCATTGGTTGGTTTCCTTTTCTATCGACCAGTGGAGTGTCCACCGGGGTTCTCTGGCGGTGAGAGGGAAAAGTCTTAGTGCGCGGCGTGCAGGGCGTCGTTGATGAACATGGCGGTCAGCAACGCGAACACGTAGGCCTGCAGCGCCTGGATGAACAACTCGAAGGCCGTCAGCAGGAGCGTCATGACGACGCCGAGCACGCCGACCGGAGCCCCAAGCGGGGTCAGCTGGACGAACAGGAAGTGCCAGCCGACCTCGGAGAACAGGCCGATGATCAGGTGACCGGCCATCATGGTGGCGAACAACCGGATCGCGTGCGTGATGTGGCGCAGGAAGAACGTGGAGACGAGCTCGATCGGCGCGACCAGGAAGTAGATCCAGGTCGGCAGGCCGGGAGGGAACATCACGTTCGTGAAGAACTTGATGGGGCCCTGGTTCTTGATGCCCAGGTACATCACCAGCACCCACACCCCGATCGCGAGGACCGCGGGGTAACCGATGCGTGACATCACCGGGAACTGGATGAAGATGATGGAGCCGAACAGGTTCATGATCCACACGAAGAGGAACATGGTGAACAGCAGCGGCATCCACCGGTCGCTGTCCTTGCCGAGGTTCGGCCTGGCGATCTGCTCGCGGACGAACTCGTAGGCGAGTTCGCCGACGTTCTGCACGCCCCTGGGCACCAGCTTGGGCCGGGAGAAGGCGGCGAAGGCGAAGGCTATGACCAGCAATCCGCCGATGAAGGCGAGGAGAGCGGGCTTGTTGAACCAGGCCTGACCTTCGACGAGCGGCGGCCAGTCGAATATGCCGAGCCCCGGAGCATGGAACTCCTCGGAGGCGAGAGGCGTCAGCGCGGCGCTCACTCGGCGTTCCCTTCGTCGTGATGATTGGTCAAGAGGGTGTCATCCGGCTGCCGCGCCGTATGCAGGCCGGCCGGACGAGGAGGGTGAAGATGGTGAGGAGACCAGGGCTCGATGGCTCCGAAGGACGTTCCTCTACCTTCGTCTATCGCGATGTTTATCGCGCACGCGACAATAGCAGGCGGGGCTCTGACTAGTCATACCGGGCCAGCCTCCAGGGTTCTCTCTCCCGGGAGGGCCGACCGTGACCGGTCCCGCCTCGTCTGCCATGACGAGCTTAGGGGACGGGCTGTGAAGATCGCGACTTGTCATCGCTTGCTCCCGAACTGGCCGGGCACCGTCGCGTCGGGGTCGACGTAGAGGATCCGGAGTTTCAGGAAGCCGCGTGCCTCACCGGCCGTCCAGCAGATCGTGCACGCGATGACCGTCAGGGCGAAGGCCATCGGGCTCCACACGGTGGTGTCCTCGAAGGCGGTCAGCAGCACCACCAGCGCGAGGATCTTGGTGAAGAAGACGCCCATCGCGGCGGCCATCATCATCGTGGGCGAGATCCGGGCCGCGTAGACGACGGCCAGCAGGCCGATCGTGAAGAAGGCGCCGACCACGAGGACGCCTATGCCCGCTCCCAGTGCCCCCTTGCCGCCCGAGAGGACCGCGGAGACGACAACGGCGACCAGCCCCAGTAGCGCCGTGGGGATCGCGGCGGCTTTGAGAACTTGGAGATCGTTGGCCTGCATCGGTGCTCCAGGTACGGTTATCAAGCGAGCAATTGCTACGGCGCAGGATGCGTTCATGACGCCTGCCTGCTAGTGAAAGCTATCACAAGCTCTCGAAGGCCGCCTTTACCTGCCGTTTCAAGTAAACGATCAAGAAGTGTCCGGCGGCCGGACCCGGCACGACCCGGCGCCCTCCGGAACGACCGGCGCGCCTTCCACGGGAAAGCGGCATTCGGCCGCACCGGGTCGCCGGCACCCCTGACGGCTCACCCGACCCCTGCGGACCGGTGGATACAGGCCACCGACCCCGGCGAACGAGCATACCCTTTTCCGCTCCCCGCGGTTCGCAATCGATTTCGCCGCACCATTAACCAGGGAAAAAGAACTGTTTTCCCTCAATGCCTCTCATGCGCCAAATCAAACGAATACGAACTCTGCCTGACCGGGATCGAACACGGCCTTCCGAGCCCGGAGTAAAGCGGCACCCGAATCAGGGATTCGTTATACGGAGTCATGACCTTACCCCGGATTTCACCGTGGACGTCGGCGCCGGCCCCTCAACGCCCCCGCGACGTACGGCACCGCCCACCTCTGATCAGCGATCTCTCCACGGAGCCCCCCACCCCCGTCATGAGGAGCGACTCACGCTCCCGGAGGGGGCCGTCCCGCCCGGACCGGACGACGGCACCGAAGAACGCATCCGAATTGCGGCTTTCATACCTCTCATCGACCCCACGCGGAGATCACTCCAGCAACAATTCAGACTTCGCATCGCATAGGACGACAATCCCATGCATCACCCTGCGGGGCGATCTCCCACCGAAGCACGATGAACTGACCGGCATTCATGAAGAAAGAGATCATTTCTCGGGGTTCGCTCTGTTTTTCCCCTACCGGGAATCCGTGTCCGATATCCCGCCACCGGACGTGTGCGGGAGGTCACCGCCGTTCCCGTCGCCGGGACGGCCGAGGCCCACGCCCGGCGTCCTCACAGGGGCATCACACGCCCGGGAAGGGGCACGGGGAGACACCGGCCCCAGCCGTACAGTGACGGATCACACACCGAACGACCTCAGGGCAGCGTCTCCGGGTTGGAGAAACCGGGTCCGGGGAGCGCCGACAGCACAGCCGTGTCCTCTCCCACACCGGGCACCTGAGGGGCGGGCGGATAGGCCACCGGTGCTCCCAGGGCGGCCATGGGGGCGCCGGGAGGGCCGGGGGGATACGGAGGCTGAGCGGGGAACGGCGGTGCCGGCTGGACGGAGGACGGCTCCGCGTCCGAACGCACGTGGCGGCCGCCCCCCGCGTTCCTGCGCGCGCGCCAGCTGGGCAGCGCCATCACCACCAGCACCACGACCGCCAGCAGGAAGGTCAGCAGGAACAGCACAAGCGGGAGGCCCTCAACGGCCATCGCCACGACGGTGAAGGCGAACAGGATCGTCCAGGCGTACATGATCAGCACCGTGCGCCGGTGCGAGTGGCCGATGTCCAGCAGCCGGTGGTGCAGGTGGCCCCGGTCGGGCGCGAAAGGCGACAGACCGTTCGAGGTGCGCCGGATCACCGCCATGATCAGGTCGAGCAGCGGAAGCACCAGGATGGCGACGGGCACGAGCAGCGGCAGGATGACCGGGAAGCGGTTGATGGTGGTCGAGTCGAGCGGCGTGATGGTGATCATCGTGGAGGACAGGACCAGCCCGAGCAGCATCGCCCCGGTGTCACCCATGAAGATCTTCGCCGGATGGAAGTTGTGCGGCAGGAAGCCCAGGCAGACACCGATCAGCACCGAGGCGATGACCGCCGTGACGTTGATGCTGGTGTTGCCGTAGTAACTGGACAGGACGACGGAGTAGACCCAGGTGGCCATCGCGGCGATGCCGACGATCCCGGCGGCGAGCCCGTCGAGCCCGTCGACGAAGTTCACCGCGTTGATCGCGACGACCACGACCAGGATGGTGATCAACGGGCGGAGCGTCGAATCGAGACCGAACGGCCCGCCCATGGCGTTGGGCAGCGGAAGCCACGGCAGGGTGACGTCGAAGGCCACCAGGACGCCCGCGGCGCCGATCTGCCCGGCCAGCTTGACCAGCGCGCTCATCCCCCACCAGTCGTCGAGGAAGCCGGTGAGCGTGATCAGGCCGCCCGCCGCGATCAGCGCGATCGCGGTGTTGCCGCCGGCGAAGGTCTCCTCCCCCAGCTTGCCTCCCGCGTACGGCAGGCTGCTCGCGATCAGCAGGCCGGCGACGAGTCCGCCGTACATGGCAAGGCCGCCGAGTCTGGGGGTCGGGACGGTGTGCACGTCACGGTCACGGACCTCCGGCATCGCGCCGATGCGGATGGCGAACACGCGGACCAGTGGGACCAGCAGGTACGTGGCCGCCGCCGCGACCAGTGCCATGAGTAGGTATTCGCGCACGGACCTAGTTTCTCTGATAGTCGGGCCATCTGTGACCGAAAACCGTGACAGAACGCCTCATAGTTCCCTGGCATATGTCTGGTGGGCGTGTGCCAGCTCCCTCGCCCGCTCTCTGGTCTCCGCCACGGCGGCCGGGTCCTTGACGACCCGCGCCACCATCGAGGCGATCTCCTTCATCTCCTCGGCTCCCATCCCCTGGGTGGTGACGCAGGGGGTGCCGACCCGGATTCCCGAGGTCACCGTGGGTGGTTCCGGATCGTAGGGGATCGCGTTGCGGTTGAGCGTGATGCCCGCGGAGGCGCACCGCTGTTCGGCGAGGGCTCCGGAGATCCCTGTGTCCCGCAGGTCGACCAGGGCGAGATGGCTGTCGGTGCCCCCGGAGACGGGCCGCATGCCCTCGGCGGCCAGTCCGTCGGCCAACGTCTGGGCGTTGGCGACCACCTGACGGGCGTACTCGGCGAACTCGGGACTGAGCGCCTCCCCGAAGGCGACGGCCTTGGCCGCGATCGCGTGCATGAGCGGGCCGCCCTGGGTGAACGGGAAGACCGCACGGTCGATCCTGCCCGCCAGTTCCTCGGTGCACATGATCCCGCCGCCCCTCGGCCCGCGCAGCGCCTTGTGCGTGGTGAAGGTCACCACGTCCGCGTACGGCACGGCGGACGGCATGGCCCCTCCGGCCATCAGCCCCACGGTGTGCGCGATGTCGGCCAGCAGCCAGGCCCCGACCTCGTCCGCGATGCCCCTGAAGGCCGCGAAGTCGATCCGCCGCGGATAGGCCGTGGCACCACAGATGATCATCTTGGGCTGGTGCCGCAGCGCCAGTTCCCTGACCTCGTCGTAGTCGATCAGCTCGGTGTCCCTGCGCACGCCGTACGCCACGACACCGAACCAGCGGCCGGAGAAGTTGACCCGGGAGCCGTGGGTGAGGTGGCCGCCGTGCGGCAGCGCCATGGCCAGCACGGTGTCGCCCGGCTGGAGCAGCGCCGCGTAGGCCGCCAGGTTGGCAGAGGTGCCGGAGTGGGGTTGCACGTTGACGTGGTCCGCGCCGAACAGGCGTCTGGCCCGCTCGACCGCGAGGCGCTCGGCGCGGTCGACGACCTCGCACCCCGCGTAGTAACGCCTGCCGGGATAGCCCTCGGCGTACTTGTTGGTCAGCGTCGACCCGAGCGCGGCGAGCACGGCGGGCGAGGCGAAGTTCTCGCTGGCGATGAGCTGCACACCGTCCCGGACCCGTTCGAGCTCGTCGACGAGGACCTGCGCTATCTCGGGATCTTGTCTCTGCAGGAGGCCGAAGTCGGGCCCGTAGTACGGCTCAGCACCCATGGTTCACATCCCGGGGATGACGACTCACCCCACTGTATGCCTGTCCGCCGTCTACGCCCCACGCCAGGGGAGCGTTTCCCCGTGGGCGCAGGCCCGTGGGCGCCTCACGAGAAAGCGTGCGGTGCCCCCGCGTTGACGGGTATCCACCTGGGCGTGTCGGCCGCCTGATCACTGATGGAGGTCAGGATCGCCTGCCGGTAGAGGCCGAGCCGGGTGCGCCACTCGGCCATCTCCTCCACGTAGCGCCCGGAGACAGGGGCGTCCCAGACGTCCTTGCTCCTGGCCATCTGATAAGCCTTGTCCAGGCTTGAGGTCAGCGCGTCAAGCTCTGGCAGCACCTGCCGCCACATCATGACCAGCCGCTGGTAGTCGGGATTGAACTCCCAGGAAACGGCCATGTCCGGTGTGGGCAGCCCCGGGCTCCCGGAGACGGGCGGGGTCTCCCCCGGCTGCAACGGCTGTGGAGCGGGCGGATCGACGAACATCACAGACTCCTCACGTTCACTTCACCGCACCGGGACCGGACGGCGTGGACGGCCGTGACGGGTCCTCCCGCAGGACGGCCCCCCGCGAGTCACCCTGTCCGTCGCTCGTGGACTTCCACGTCCCTTCCTCCTCCCAGTCGTCGCCGTAGAACCCGCCGGCCCCTCCCTTGCCTCCGGCCTCATCGGCTTCCTTGGCCCACTGTGCGAGCACCCCGTCCTTCGGGTCCGCGGAGTGGGCCACCGGGTGAACGGACCCGGTGTTGATGATCGTCTTGTGAGCGCCGTCGGAGGCCGGATGGGTACCCGCCGCGTGGGTGTTCACCGCGTGCGTGCCCGTGGCATGGGTGCTCGTCCCAGGGCTTCCGGCCGCGTGGGTGTTCGCGGTGGTCGTGTGGGTGCCTGCCTGCTCCGTCGTACCGCCGTCGTAGAAGGCGCCGACGGCCTGGGTGCCCGTGTTCTGGGGGGCGGGGTCGAGGGCCTGCTCGACGGTGTCGGGGATGGGCAGGGCCGGTTTGGCCGACGGCAACGCTTCGTACGGATCCGCCTTGCCCGCCTGGTGGGAGTCGGCACCGCTGGGGCCGCTGTGCAGACCGGGGTTGCCGTCGTCTCCCTGCGGAAGGGAGCCCGCGTCTCCTGCCTGGAGGCCGGAGTCCTGCGGGGCCGTACCGCCCGGGTCCGGGTCGCCGTCCGCCGCGTCGAGAAGCGGGACGTCCTCTATGTGGTCGAGCAGCGTGTTGACCTGCTCCGCGGTGGGCGAGTCGAGGGGGATCTGCAGCACCTTCGCCCCGTCCACCTCCACGACCTTCGCCTTGCTTCCGCCGGCCTGGTCGACGTCGTCGGGATGGTCCTTCTGCGGGGTGTCGAGGATGTCGACCTTCCCGTCGCTTCTGGGCGAACGCTCGTCCCCCTTGGAACCGGCGTCGGGCTTGGCGTCCGAGGAGGAGTCGTCCCCGGCGTCCTCGTAGGACCCGTAGGGGGAATCTCCGTCCCTGGGAGACCGCTCGTCGCCCTTGGAACCGGCGTCAGGCTTGGCGTCCGACGAGGAGTCATAGGAAGAGCCACTCTCTCCCGAAGACCGCTCGTCGCTCTCCGAACCGGCGTCCTCGTAGGACCCGTAGGGAGAGTCCCCGTCCCTGGGAGACCGCTCGTCGCCCTTCGAACCGGCGTCAGGCTTGGCGTCCGACGAGGAATCACCCTCAGAGGACCCGTAGAAAGAGTCCTCCTCTCCGGAAGGCCGCTCGTCACCCTTCGAGCCGGCGTCCTCGTAGGACCCGTAGGGGGAATCCCCGTCCCTGGGAGACCGCTCGTCACCCTTGGAACCGGCATCGGGCTTGGCGTCGGGACCCGAATGGCCGCCTCTCGGCGAACGCTCGTCATCCTTGGAGGCGTTGTCCGGCTTCGTGTCGGAACGCTCGTCCCCCTTGGAACCCGCGTCGTGCTTGGTGTCGGGACCCGGATGCCCGTCCCTAGGAGACCGCTCGTCACCCTTGGAACCCGTGTCGTGCTTGGCATCCGGTTTCGCGTCAGGTTTGGCCTCGGGCTTGGTGTCGGGACCCGGATGCCCGTCCCTCGGAGACCGCTCATCACCCTTGGAACCCGCGTCGGGCTTGGCGTCGGAGTCCGTACGACCACCGGAAGAGGACGAATGCCCCTCTCTGGGGGAACGTTCGTCGCCCTTGGAGCCCGCGTCGGGCTTGGGGTCGGGTTTGGTGTCGGAGCCCGAGTGTCCGTCCTTCGGTCCCGCGTCCGGCTTGTGCTTCTGGTCGTCGTCCGGCCGTACGGCGGGCTTGAGATCCTCCGCCTTGGGGGCGGCCGGCTTCGCGTGATCCTTCGCGTCGGCGCCCTTGGCGTCCGTCTCCTTGGAGGCCTCGCCCCTGGCGTCCGCGACCCCGGACGTCTTCTCCTTGTGGTCTTCGGCCTTCTCTCCGCTCGACACCGGTTGTCCCGCCGGGGAGCCGCCCTCCTGCTTGACCCTCTTCTCCAGGAGTTCGACCCGGGAGGAGACGTCGCGGACCATGATGTCGCATGACTCCGCGACCTGGACGGGACGGTGCGTGGACTGCGCGGACAGCCCCGCGGCGCTCATCATGCGAGCGACCCGGCCCTCCGTCGTCCGCATGCGCTCCGCCGCCTGTCGGACCTCGGACAGCAGATCACGGACCAGCTTGGGGTCCATTCCGTCTAACTTGCCCATGGACGTCTCCCGGAAGTGTCGGCCACCTCAAGGTACCGGCGGGGCAGCCCGGCGTCACGATCATAATCAGACTGTATGGATCACGATATGGAGCGCGGATCCACCGTTCAGTCGCGGGAATCCGGCTTCGCCTCGGCCCCGGCTTCGGGCTTCGCCTCCGGCTCCGGGTCTGGCTTGACCTCCGGCTTCGGTGCCGCGTCCGGCTCGGAGTCCGGCTCAGGGTCCCCGTCCGTGGCCACGTAGCCGACCACGCCGCGCAGCCGTCCCACCGGGATGGCGCCCCTGCGCAGCAGCCTGGGCACCGCCGTGGTCAGGTCGAGGATCGTGGAGGGGATGTTGTCCTCGGTCGGGCCGCCGTCGAGGTAGACCCCGACGGAGTCGCCCAGCTGCGCCTCGGCCTCGGCGGCCGTGGTCGCCGCGGGGGCTCCGGAGCGGTTGGCGCTGGAGACCGCGAGCGGACCGGTCTGCTTGAGGAGTTCGAGGGCCAGGGGGTGCTGCGGCATCCTGATGGCCACGGTGCCCTTGGTGTCGCCCAGGTCCCAGGAAAGGGACCGGTTGGCGCGGCAGATCAGCGTGAGCGGGCCGGGCCAGAAGGCGTCGATGAGGTCCTGGCCGTACGGGCCGAGGCTGTCCACCAGGGCCGTGGCCGCGCGCACGGTTCCGACCAGCACCGGCGGGGGCATGTCGCGCCCGCGCCCCTTCGCCTCCAGCAGCTTCGTGACGGCCGGCGGGATGAAGGCGTCAACCCCGACCCCGTAGACGGTGTCGGTCGGGAAGACTATGAGCTCGTACTTCGGGATGGCTATTACCGCGTCGGCCAGCCCCATAGCCCGCTGATCAGGGTCTGAGCAGTCATAACGTCGACTCACGGCAAACCATCCTATTCTTGCCTATTCTTGGCCGAAACGGGCGGTAACGAAGCGGTCCCTGCGGGTCAGGTCTTGGCGGCTACGCACATCACGCCAGCCGTTGTCCTCGGGGAAGAGCAGATATACCGCGGTTCCCTGCTCGTCGGCGTGCTCGACGGCGACGAACCCGCCGGGACGCAGCAGCCGCCTCGCGGTCCGCTCGACGGCCCTGACCTCGTCGAGGCCGTCGCTGCCCGAGCCGTACAGCGCGCGGCGCGGGTCGTAGTCACGCACCTCGGGATCCCTGGGGATCGCACCCGGCGGAATGTACGGCGGGTTGGAGATGACCAGGTCGACCTGCCCGTTGAGTTCGGGCAGCGCGTCGGCCAGGTCTTCGGGGTGCAGGTGGACCCGGCCCTGGCCGTGTTCGAGGATGTTGCGCTTGGCCCAGCGGTAGGCGTCGGGATCGACCTCGACGGCGTGCACGATGGCCAGCGCGATCTCCTGCGCGATGGACAGCGCAATGGCGCCGGAGCCCGTGCCGAGGTCGACGACCACCGGCGAGGCGACGTCCATCTCCCGCAGCCGCTCGATCGCCCATCCCGCGACGACCTCGGTCTCCGGACGCGGGACGAACACCCCGGGCCCCACTTCAAGGGACAGGTAGCGGAAGTAGGCGCGGCCGGTGATGTGCTGGAGTGGCTCGCGGGCCTCACGCCGGGCGATGCCCTCCCAGAACAGCGCGTCGAAATCCGCGTCGGTCACGTTGTGCAGCTCGCTGCGCCGTACTCCGTGGACAAAGGCGGCGATCTCCTCGGCGTCCGTGCGTGGCGACGGCACACCTGCCTCGGCGAGCCGGGCGGTGGCGAGGGCGATCTCGTCCAGCAGAAAGGTCATGGGCGCGTTCTATGAGTGGTCTGCGAGCTTCTCCGCCATCTCGGCGTCGAGCAGGGACTGAATCACAGCCGTGAGGTCGCCGTCCAGCACCTGGTCGAGGTTGTAAGCCTTGAAACCGACGCGGTGATCGGAGATGCGGTTCTCGGGGAAGTTGTAGGTGCGGATGCGCTCGGAGCGGTCGACGGTACGGATCTGGGACTTGCGCTCGGCCATGGCGGCGGCGTTGGCCTCCTCCTCCGCGATGGCCTGGAGACGGGCACGCAGGATGCGCATGGCCGACTCCTTGTTCTGCAGCTGGCTCTTCTCGTTCTGGCAGGAGGCGACCACACCGGTCGGGATGTGCGTGATCCGTACGGCGGAGTCGGTGGTGTTGACGCTCTGGCCGCCGGGGCCGCTGGAACGGTAGACGTCGATCCTGAGGTCGTTCGGGTCGACCTGCACGTCGACCTCCTCGGCCTCCGGGTAGACGAGGACGCCCGCGGCGCTGGTGTGGATGCGCCCCTGCGACTCGGTCACCGGCACCCGCTGGACCCGGTGCACGCCGCCCTCGAACTTCAGCTTCGACCACACGCCGTCGTCGCCCCTGGCCTTGACCGCCACGGTGACGTCCTTGTATCCGCCCAGGTCGGAATGGGTGGCGTCGATCAGCTCGGTCTTCCAGCCGACCCGCTCCGCGTACCTGAGGTACATCCGCAGGAGGTCTCCGGCGAACAGCGCCGACTCCTCACCGCCCTCGCCCGCCTTGATCTCCATGATGATGTCCTTGTCATCGTTGGGATCACGCGGGATCAGCAGGTGCCTGAGCTTCTCCTCAAGCTCGGGGACACGGGCCTCAAGCTCCTTGGCCTCCTCGGCGAACGCCTCGTCCTCCGAGGCCAGCTCCCTGGCGGTCTCCAGGTCGTTGTGGACCCCCTGGAGCTCACGGTAGGTGTTGATGATGGGAGTCAGCTCGGCGTAGCGCCTGCCGAACGTACGCGCCTGCGTGGGGTTGGCGTGCACGGTGGGATCGGCGAGCTTGAGTTCCAGCTCGGCGTACTCACTGAGCAGCTCGTCGAGATTCACCGTGCGTCCTCCTCGAAGTCCTGACGAAACCTGCCTCATCACCACGAACGCCGACCCGGGGTACTCCTCGCGGGCGAGGAGCGTTCCGGGCCGGCGTCGGGATGAGAGCTACTGGCCCGTGGTCTTCTTGCCGAAGCGCTTCTCGAAGCGCGCCACCCGGCCGCCGGTGTCCAGGATCTTCTGCTTGCCCGTGTAGAACGGGTGGCAGGCGGAGCACACGTCGGCGTGGATCACGCCGGACTTCGCGGTGCTGCGGGTGGTGAAGGTGTTACCACAGGTGCAGGTCACCTCGGTGGTGACGTACTCCGGGTGAATGTCGGGCTTCATGTCCTTCGGTTCCTCTCCAATGCGCGGTCGCCGGGTCGCCACTGTCTTTCGCCTGTTCGAGGCTTACGCGCTGTAGCACACCGAGGTGCGCGCGGGCGGGAACCGGAACCGCTGCGGTTCGGCTACCAGTGTGCCAGATGCTCCAACCATCCCAGGCCACGGGACATTCCCGGAGACCATGATCGGGTTCGTATGGACGGGTCCCATTCGTACCACTAGGCTCCGGTGCCCAAACCGTAACTTTTATCACTATCTTCACCCAAGTTGGGGGCCCAAAGATGAGGAACGGAATGCGGTTGCTTCTGGCCACCGCGACGGGGGCAGCCGTCTTCGCCAACGGTACGGTCACAGCCCTCGCCTCCCAGTCCAGCGCCCGCGCGGACACCCGCTGCTCCGGCTCCGCCGAGTTCTCCAAGGTGGAGTGGACCGAGGCGTTCGTCCCCCTCAAGGACAACAACGACGTCACCGTCACGGCCACCCTCAAGAACCCCTTCAAGAAGGGCGCCGACGGGAAGTGGGCGAAGGATCCGGACAACAAGGCTGTACGGGACATCACCGCCCTCGGCGGGGAGATCGTCAAGGCCGGGGCGACCACCGGCGCGAAGGTTGAGCTCGACCTTCCCGCCACTCCCACCATCACCGCGGACAACGAGCAGTCGGCCACCCTCGGCGAGGCCAAGGTGACCGGTAAGTTCACCGTCACCAAGGACGACAAGGACGGCAAGTGGCTGCTCAAGCTCAACCCCGTCCGCGGTAGCGCGCAGCCGTGTGTCGAGGAGATCGCGGTCGGCCCGCAGCTCAAGCTCGCGGGTGCCTCGGTGACCGACCCGGTCGTCGTCACCACGAACGACGACACCAAGGTCGCCGTCAAGGCCACCGTCCTCGGCGGCGCCACCTCGGTCTCGGCCCACCTCTACAGCAACGACGGCAACGACTCCGTCGACCTCAACCTCGACAAGGGCAACTCCGCCAACTCGTGGTACCAGGACACCTGGTTCGACAGCGACTTCAACACCGGCTCCTGGACCCTCGACGTGACCGTCACGCGCGGCAACGAGAGCATCAAGTACGAGCGGGCCGACGTCTTCACCGTCCAGCTCAAGAAGGCCAAGAAGAAGAAGGCCAAGACCAAGGTCTCCTTCGACGTCAACGCGAACAAGGTCCGCAAGGGCAAGACGGTCCGCTTCTACGGCGCCGCCTACCGGGGCAGCTCGGCCTACTCCGGCAAGGGCGTCGAGCTCTACTACCGCAAGAAGGGCTCCACCAAGTGGGTGTTCTTCGCCATCGCCAAGGCCAACCGCAGCGGTAAGTACAGCAAGGTCGTCAAGCCCAAGGCCGACGCCTACTGGCGCGCCGTGGTCACCGGCAACAGCACCACCTCCGGGTCGACCTCCGGTTACGAGTTCGTGGACGTCCGCTGATCACGAGCCCCACGTCACCTGTACCGCTCGCGTCCCCAACCCCGGGCGCAAGCCGTACAGAGGACTGACCGACCGACGAGGACCGGGAGCGCCCGGCGGCACGGACCGCCGGGCGCTTCGCCGTTCCCGGCCGGGAGCACCTCACAACCCCAGATACGCCAGTACGGCCAGCACCCTGCGGTGGTCGCCGGGGGCGGGGTCGAGGCCGAGCTTGGCGAAGATGCCGGAGACGTGCTTCTCGACAGCCCCCGCCGTGACCGCCAGCCGGACGGCTATCGCCGAGTTCGAGCGGCCCTGCGCCATCAGGGCCAGCACCTCGCGCTCCCGCCCGCTCAGGGAGCCCAGCGGACCGCCCGTGTGGTGGCGGTCGAGGAGCCGGTCGATCACCTCGGGGTCGAGGACCGTCCCTCCTGCCGCGACCCGGCGCACGGCGTCGAGGAAGTCGGTCACATCCGCTACCCGCTCCTTGAGCAGGTAGCCGAACGGTGCGGCTCCCCCACCGGCCAGTTCGGCCGCGTAACGCTCCTCGACGTACTGCGACAGCACCAGGACCGGCAGGGCCGGCTTCAGCGCACGGGCTTGGAGGGCCGCGCGCAGTCCCTCGTCCCGATGGGTCGGCGGCATCCGCACGTCCACGATCGCCAGGTCGGGATCGTGCTCGGCGACCGCGGCCACCAGCGACGGGCCGTCGCCGACCGCCGCGACGGTCTCGATCCCGCCGTCATCGAGGAGCCTGGCCAGGCCCTCCCGGAGCAACACCGAGTCCTCGGCGATCACCACGCGCATGGTCCAAGTGTTCACCAGTCACAGGGAAGTTCGGCGCGGATCACGGTCGGGCCGCCCGGTGGGCTGTCCACCCCGAGGACGCCGTCAACGGTCGCCGCCCGGTCCGCCAGGCCCGCCAGCCCTCCTCCCGGACGGGCGAGCGCGCCGCCGGAACCGTTGTCGCGGACCTCGACGGACACCCGCCGGTCGCGCAGGCCGACCCGGACCGAGGCCTCGGTCGCCCCCGAATGCTTGGCCATGTTGGTCAGCGCCTCGGCCACCACGAAGTAGGCGACGCTCTCCACGGCCGCCGGAGGCCGTTCGGCCAGTTCCACCGAAACGGCGACCCGCACGGGTGCCCTGGCCGCCAGCGCGGACAGGGCGGCGTCGAGGCCCCGGTCGGTGAGGATCGCCGGGTGGATGCCCCGCGCCAGATCGCGCAGTTCGGCGATTGCGGCCTTGGCCCCCTCGTGGGCCTGGGCGAGCAGCCGCCTGGCGGTCTCCGGGTCGCTGTCCAGTTTGACCTGGGCGCGCCCCAGATCCATGGCCACCGACAGCAGCCGCTGCTGGGCGCCGTCGTGCAGGTCACGCTCGATCCTGCGCCGTTCGGCCTCGGCCGCGTCCGCCCCGCGCGCCCTGCTGGCGCGCAGCCGGGCCGATCCGGCGATCTTCTCCCCCGGGCCGAGCAGCGCCATGGCCAGCTGCCCGTGCAGCCGCGCCATCCCCCGCGTCGCGTACAGCGCCGCGACGAGCACCCCGAGCCCCGCCGGGACACACGCCAGCGCCCCGGCCGGGCCGTCGACCGTCAGCTCGCCGACGATCCGCACCTCCGTCACCCCGGACAGCACCAGCGGCGGCGTGACGAGCAGGGCGAGCGCGACGGCCCACAGGGCGGCCGAGACGACGAACTCCACCAGGCCGACCAGCGGTAACAGCAGCAGGTACAGCAGATCCTTCCAGGTCGCGGGGTCGGCGAGTGCCCCTCCGCAGCGCAGCAGCGGGTTGCCGCCCCCACCCGGCCGGTAGGGGTCGGGGATCCTGACGCCGAAGGCCAGCCCGACGAGACGGCGTTCGAGCATCGCCGCGCCACGCCAGGCCACCATGGTCAAAGCGAGCAGCGGCGCCCCCACCCAGGCGACCGCCAGGGTCAGCGAGAACGGGATCACCGAGACCAGCACGGCGAAACAGACCAGGCCGTGGAACACGCTCCCCAGGAGGTACGGCAACGCCCGCCAGGTCATCGGGTCGACGAACATGCCCAGTGGACCGTTGGGACCCAGAGGGACGCGCAGTCTCAGCGGTGTCCGCGCCACGGGCGCCGTCCCGGCCGTCATGCGCGCCTCCCACGCCCTGTCCGCTGTGCCCTGTAAGTGCCCTCGACGGGTCTTCCCGAGGTATGGATATCCCGGGGAGGCGGATCTCACAAGGGCCGGACAACGGCGAACGCCCCGGCCGTGAGGGCCGGGGCGTTCACCGTACGGGACGGGTGGGTCAGTCGCGATCGGAGCTGACGGTCGTCGTCCTGACCTGGAGGAGGAACTCCGCGTTGGACTTGGTCTCCTTCATCTTCTCCAGGAGAAGCTCCAGAGCCTGCTGCATGTCCAGCGCGTGCAGCACACGCCGCAGCTTCCAGATGATCTGGAGCTCGTCCTTGCCCAGGAGGATCTCCTCCTTGCGGGTGCCGGACGCGTCGACGTCAACCGCGGGGAAGATGCGCTTGTCCGCGAGCTGACGGTTGAGCTTGAGCTCCAGGTTTCCTGTGCCCTTGAACTCCTCGAAGATGACCTCGTCCATCTTGGAGCCGGTCTCGACCAGCGCCGTGGCGAGGATCGTCAGCGAGCCGCCGTTCTCGATGTTGCGGGCGGCACCGAAGAAGCGCTTCGGCGGGTAGAGCGCGGTCGAGTCGACACCACCGGACAGGATGCGTCCCGAGGCCGGGGCCGCCAGGTTGTAGGCGCGGCCGAGGCGGGTGATGGAGTCGAGGAGCACGACGACGTCGTGACCCAGCTCGACCAGGCGCTTGGCCCGCTCGATGGCGAGTTCGGCGACCGTGGTGTGGTCCTCAGCGGGACGGTCGAAGGTCGAGTGGATGACCTCGCCCTTCACCGACCGCTGCATGTCGGTGACCTCTTCGGGACGCTCGTCGACCAGGACGACCATCAGGTGGCACTCGGGGTTGTTCCTGGTGATCGCGTTGGCGATGGCCTGCAGGACCATGGTCTTGCCCGCCTTGGGCGGGGAGACGATGAGACCGCGCTGGCCCTTGCCGATCGGGGCGACCAGGTCGATGATCCTGGTGGTCAGGATGTTCGGCTCGGTCTCCAGGCGCAGCCGCTCCTGCGGGTAGAGCGGGATGAGCTTGTTGAAGTCGGGCCGCTGCCGCGCCTGCTCCGGGTCCATGCCGTTGACGGTGTCGAGGCGGACGAGGGCGTTGAACTTCTCGCGGCGCTCGCCGTCGCGGGGCTGACGCACCGCGCCGGTGATGACGTCACCCTTGCGCAGGCCGTTGCGGCGGATCTGGGCGAGTGAGACGTAGACGTCGTTGGCGCCCGGCAGGTAGCCGCTGGTCCGCACGAAGGCGTAGTTGTCGAGGATGTCCAGGATGCCGGCGATCGGGATCAGGACGTCGTCGTCACCGACCACGGGCTCGTTGCCGTCGAAGCGGTCGCGCCCACGGCGGTTGCGCTCCCTGAACCGGCCGCGACGCCCGCGACGGTCGTCGTCGTCGCCCACACCGTGCTGGTCGTTGCGGTCCTGCGGGCCGCGGTTCTGCTGGTTCCTGTCGTTGCGGTCACCGCGGTCGTTCGACCGCTCGCCCCGGTCGTTACCGCGGTCGTTGCGGTCGTTCGACCGCTCCCCGCGGCTCTGGCCCGCGTCGGCGGCGCGCTGGTCGGGACGGCCCTCGCCGCGCTCACGCCTGTCGTTGCCGCGCTCGCCGCGCTCACCGCGGTCGCCGTTGCGGCGGCGGTCGCCGCGCTCACGGCGGCTCTCGCCGCGCTCGGGACGCGTCTCCGCCTGAACCGGCTCGGCCTGCTGCTCAACGACGGGAGCCGCGACGGGCTCGGCGGCGACGGGAGCGGGGGCCTGCTGGACGACGGGAGCGGGCTGCGCCTGCTCGGCGACCGGCTCCGCGGCCACCGGGGCGGCGGCGCGGGAACGTTCCCTCCGGCTGCGGGCCGGACGCTCGGCGACCGGCTCGGCCACGGGGGCCGCAGCGGCGGCGGGAGCGGGAGCCGCAGAGGCCTCCTTGGCCGCGACGGGAGCCGGGGCGCTCTCTGTGGCTACGCCCTGCTTCTCCTGGATCGCCGCGATGAGTTGGCTCTTGCGCATCCGCCCGGTCCCGCTGATGCCGAGGCCGGACGCGATGGCCTGCAGCTCAGGCAGCACCATGGCGGACAGGCCGGTGCCGGAGCGACGGCGCGGCTTGGCCGCGGCGCGGGTGGGGGTGTCGCCGGCCGTCGGCGATGCGCCGGCGGCGTCGGAGAGGAGTTCGGTGGTGTCGCTCACTAATGGGTCCTTCCCAGGGGTCGGGCGTGGCCATGATCAGCCAATCGTCCCGGTGGTGCGATCGACCCGGTGGGACAGACCGGGTCGGGTTGCACGTCGCGATCCTCGACGGCCCTTGGGGACCGCCGCCACTGTCGGGGAAGGGCACATCCATGCCGTCACCATCGAGATTCGCCGACGGTGGGGCTTGGAGGACACCCCCCGGATTGCTACCGGCAACCAGATGTCGAGGTAGTTCGAACGCGCATGTCCCCTCAAACGCCGCCTCTCGTTGCCCCAACCGAATGTGGAGCATTCGGAGGCGACGGATTCGGGGAGGCCACTGCGGCCCTCATGCCCCACGGTGTGGGAAATGAGACAGCGATGTGTGGCTGACAAGCACGCACCCAACAAGGGGGCACCTGGTGCGGCTACCAGCCTAACATCACCAGCGCACACAGCTATTCCCTGAAGGTCGAAGAGGTATCAGCGTGTCTCGGGAGAGACAACACGGGCACCGCGGGTTTCGACATCCAGTGGCTGGATGAGCCAATCCGTACCCACTTCCGGTGCGATCAAATCCTGCGTATCCACTGTGGAAAACGCAAGAATTGTGGGACCCGCTCCCGAGACCACGGCGGGGACCCCGATGCCGCGCAGACGTTGTACCAGATCCGCCGTACGTGGCATCGCAGGCGCGCGGTAGTCCTGGTGCAGCCGGTCCTCGGTCGCGGCGAGCAGCAGCTCCCGCTCGGGCCTGACGGTCAGCGCCGCCACGAGAAGCGCGGCCCGCCCCGCGTTCGCGGACGCGTCCGCGTGCGGCACGTTCTCGGGGAGGAGTCCCCGCGCGACCTCCGTCGAGAGGCGTTGTCGGGGAACGATGGCCACGGGCCGGATGTCGGCGTGCGGAACCAGTTTCAGCATATGCGGCGTGTTCGACCGGTCCGTCCAGGCGACGGTCAGGCCGCCCGCCAGGCAGGGGGCCACGTTGTCGGGGTGTCCCTCGATCTCGGTGGCCAGGGCGAAGACGTCGTCGTCGCCGAGCGAGGACGTGCCCGCGAGCGCCCTGGCGGCCAGGACGCCCGCGCAGATCGCCGCGGAGGAGGAGCCCAGGCCCCGGGCGTGCGGAATGCGGTTGAGACAGTTCAGCCGGATGCCGTGTGGCTGCGGCAGGCCCATCCGCTCGAAGGTCGTGCGCATCGTCCTGACGATGAGGTGCCCCTCACCCTGGTCCAGCTCGCCGGCGCCCTCTCCCGAGACGGCGATCTCCACCGTCCCGGTATGGGAACCGTCCGGGGTGAACAGGCTCGCCTCGACCTCGTCGTAGAGGCCGAGGGCGAGTCCCAGGGTGTCGAACCCGGGCCCGAGGTTGGCCGATGTCGCCGGGACCCGGACGGTGACCTTGGTGCGTTCGGTCATCGAGAATCTGGGGCGCGAGCCCCTGGCGTGGCCATGGGCGTGGAAGGCCCCTCCTCCTATCTGCCTGCTGTCCGCCTGACGCGGGACGGTCTGCCTGATGCTTCGGGAGTGCGCGCGAAGAGCCGCGGCGGCGGGGCCGCCGCGGCACGCGGGTCGGGGAGGTGCCCTGCGGACGGACGGTTCAGGCGAGTTCCAGTGCCTGGGCCGCGGCGTGGGCGTCGACCGAGATCGTCAGCGGGGTCGGCGCCCCGGAGATCGCCCAGTCGGGGTCCTTGAGGCCGTTGCCGGTGACCGTGCAGACGATCCGCTGGCCGGGGTCGACCAGGCCCTGGGAGTGGGCCTGCAGCAGGCCCGCGACGCTGGCGGCGGAGGCCAGTTCGACGAAGACGCCCTCCTCCTGGGCCAGCAGCTTGTAGGCGGCGGCGATCTGACGGTCGGTCACGGCCTGAATGACGCCGCCCGAGTCGTCACGGGCCGCCTCGGCCAGCTGCCAGGAGGCGGGGTTGCCGATGCGGATCGCGGTGGCGATCGTGTGCGGGTGGGGCACCGGGGCGCCGTTGACGATCGGCGCGGAGCCGCTGGCCTGGAAGCCGAACATGCGCGGGCTCCTGGTCGCGACGCCGTCCTTGGCGTACTCGGTGTAGCCCATCCAGTAGGCCGAGATGTTGCCTGCGTTGCCCACGGGGATGCAGTGGATGTCCGGGGCGTCGCCGAGGGCGTCCACGATCTCGAAGGCGGCGGTCTTCTGGCCCTGGAGCCGGAACGGGTTGACCGAGTTGACCAGCGCGATCGGGTAGCTCTCGGAGAGCTTCCTGGTCATGTCGAGACAGTCGTCGAAGGAGCCCTCGACCTGGATCAGCTTGGCCCCGTGGACGAGCGCCTGCGCCAGCTTGCCCATCGCGATCTTGCCGCGGGGCACGAGCACGGCGCAGGTCAGGCCCGCGCGGACGGCGTAGGCGGCGGCCGAGGCGCTGGTGTTGCCCGTCGAGGCGCAGATGACGGCCTTCGCGCCCTCCTCGACGGCCTTGCTGATGGCCATGGTCATGCCACGGTCCTTGAAGCTGCCGGTCGGGTTGGCCCCCTCGACCTTGAGGTAGACGTCGCAGCCGGTCAGCGCCGAGACCCGGTGCGCCGGAACGAGCGGTGTGCCGCCCTCCAGCAGCGTGACGACGGGCGTCGCCGTGGTCACCGGAAGTCGGTCACGGTACTCCTCGATGAGGCCACGCCACGCCCTGCTCATCATTGCTCCTCCCGCGCGTTCCCAGCACGCGCGTTCTACCTGCGGTGTTAGGCAGCAAGTCTACGGGTAATGGGATCTGAACCGGGATCTGCCGTCCACCAACTGGACACCTCAAGCGTCTCCCCAGGAAACGCTCAGGAAGCGTGGGTAGTGTCATCGGGTCCTGAGAAGCGGGAACGCAGACAAGGAGCGGCGGAACATGGCGGGCGGAGTGGCGACCAGACGGCCCCCGATCCGGCACAACGACTACTCCCCTCTCGATCCGCCGCCACTGGGCGACTGGGCTCCCTCCCTGTCGGTCAGCGTGGTCGTCCCCGCGTACGGCGGGCAGCACGCGCTCGACCTCACCCTCGCCTCCCTGGCCGCGCAGACCTATCCCGGTCACCTCATGGAGGTGATCGTGGTCGACGACGGCAGCGATCCACCGCTGCGCCTGCCGGACATCGCCCCCGAGGGCGCCAGGATCGTTTCCTCCGCCTCGGACGGCTGGGGCATCGCGCACGCGCTCAACACCGGTGCCGCCGTGGCCGAGGGGCGGATCATCCAGCGGCTCGACGCCGACATGGTCGTCTGGCCCGAGCACATCGAGGCGCTGGCCCGCTGGCACCACCTGAGCGACTACCTGGTCACCATCGGCGCCAAGAGGTTCGTCGAGGAGCCGCCCCCGGACCTCTCCCCCGAGGGGCTCTACGAGCACGCGCGCGCCGGCTCCCTCGGCGAGGTCCTCGACCTGTCGAACGCGCTGGCCAGTTCGACGGAGCAGACGATCTCCCGGACCGACGGCCTGCGCAGCAGCCGCAACCCCTACCACGTGTGCACGGGGCCGACGGTCTCGATGCGGCGGGAGACCTTCCACGCCGTGGGCGGGGTCGATCCCGGCGTGCTCAGGGGTGAGGACACCGAGTTCGCCTACCGGCTGGCCACCCACGGGGTGGTCTTCGTCCCGGACATGGCGGCCAGGGCCGCGCACCTGGGGCTTCCCGCGCAGCGGGTCGACCGGGACCGGACGGTCAGGGCCGTCGCCCCCTACCTGGCCCACCGGGTTCCGCTCCGCCGTGACCTGCGCAAGGACGGGGGCAGACGGTGGCTGGTGCCGTACGTGGAGGTGGTCCTCCATGTCGACGGGGACGAGAGGCAGGTGCGGGCCGCGGTGAGCGCCGCGCTTGAGGGTTCGGTCTCCGACGTCCGGGTCACCCTGGTCGCGCCCTGGTCGCGTCTGTCGCCCGGACGGCACTCGGTGCTCGGCGACCCGTCGTTCGAGCTTCGCGTGATGCGGGAGCACTTCGCCCACGACGAGCGGATCAGGCTGGCCGACGAGGTCGTCCCGACGCCGGGGCCGACGCCGTTCCGCTACACGGGGCCGGTCTCGGTCCCGCTCGGCAGGGAGACGCTGGAGCGGATGATCGCCGCGGTCCAGGAGGACCGGTCGGGCATGCTCGTCGTCGATCTCGGTGAGGACGGGTCGGCGACGCTGGAACGGGCGGAGGCGCTGGGCAGGGCCAGGCTGCTCGGCGCGGACGACGTCGTCACCTCGATCAAGGCCACCCACGGGGTACGGCACGGCACGAAGGCGGAGTTCTGGCCCGCTCCCCGGCGTCAGGCACCCAGGCCGGCCCCGGCCAAGGCCGCCAAGCCCTGCGCGAACCAGTCCTCCGCCTCCAGGGCGACCCGGTCCCTGCGTTCCAGGCTGGGGGCGGCCTTCAGGGAACTGCGGGCCTGACGGCGGGGGTCTCGCCCTGCTCCTGCTGCGGGCGGGGAACGACGCGCCGCCGTACGACCAGGCCGAAGGCGACGACGAGCAGGCCCGCGACGCCCGCGACAGCGAACGGCGCCGCGGGCCGCCAGGAGCCGAAGAGCGTCCCGCCGACCGCGGAGATGACGAGGATGCCCACGGCGCCGCAGAGCGTCTGCACGCCGTAGGCGGAGGCGCGCACCGCCGGGGGGACCTGCTGGGCCAGCAGCGGACCCGCGCTGACGATGGCGGCGATCTCGCCGAGGCCGATGAGCGCGGCCACGGCCATCATGCCCGGGCCGAGCGGGTCGTCGACCAGCAGCGTGGACAGGTAGGCGACGGCGGCCAGGGCCTGGGCGACCAGGACGGCGTCCTGGCGGCGCAGCCGGTCGCCGAGCCAGCCGAACAGCGGGGCCCCGAGGGTGGCGACCGTCTGCGCGACACCGACCACGGCTCCGCCTCTGGCCACGGCCTCGACGGGGGACAGGCCGCCCTCCCTGACGCCGTGGACGACGACCCACAGCGGCAGGAACGCCGCGACGATGGACAGGTCGGCGCGGGCCACGAAGGAGGCCGCGTACGACAGCGCGACCCCGGGGTCGCGGGCGAGCGCGAACCCCTCCCTGACCAGGCGGACCAGCGGGATGCGCGCCGAGGCGGCGTCCACCCTGATCCTGGAGATGGTGACCCACATCAGCGCGGCGACGGCCAGGACGATCACGGCGACGATCAGGAACGAGTAGCGGGCCGCGTCGACCGTGGCCGCCCTGCCTCCGTCCCCGCCGAGGTTCCTCTCGATGATCGCGGGCAGGCGGACCAGGCCGAGGACGGCCACCATGGCGCCCAGCCCGCTGAACAGGCCGATCAGTCCGTATGACTTGCCGCGTGAGCGGTCGCGGACGTAGTCGATGGCGACCGTGGCGAGCATCCCGTTGAGGGCCGCCACACCCAGGGCGAAGACGACCCTGAGCGCGACGAGCACGGTCACGTTGCCCGCGTAGGGGAACAGCAGGGTGGACAGGCCGCACAGCGCGAACCCGGTCACCACGACGGGCCGCCTGCCGAAGCGGTCGGCGAGCGCGCCGTACCAGGGGAGGCTGAGGATCATCGCGATCTCGGCGGCGGCGGCCAGCAGGGCGACCACCCTGCCCTGGTCGGCTCCCTGGCCGTCGAGCACACCGAGCAGCAGGAGCGGCTGGGCGGCGGGCAGGAATGTGATGATCATGGTCGCCGCGAACGCCATGATCATGGACGCCACCAGGTTGCCTGGGCTGATGCCGTCGGACAGGTGAAGCCCGGCGAAACGACGCGGGGGAAGGGCGGCCATGCGGCGATCTTGCCAGCCGCCTGATCACTTCTCCAGCGTTACCGCTCGATATGATCACGACAATTCCGGAAATATTTCTACCGGGGAGCAGCACGTGACCGATCAGGCACTAAAAGGCATCAACACCCAGATACCTAACGTTGCACGCATGTACGACTACTATCTGGGCGGCAAGGACAACTTTCCCGCTGACCGGGAGGCGGCGGAACGGGCCCTGACGGTCGTCCCCGAGATCAGGCACAGCGCCAGGTCGAACCGCGCCTTCCTGCGCCGCACGGTCGACTTCGTCGCCAGGACGGGCATCGACCAGTTCCTCGACCTCGGAGCCGGGCTGCCCACCCAGAACAACGTCCACCAGGTCGCCCCCGGCGCCAAGGTCGTCTACGTCGACAACGACCCGACCGTGCTGGTCCACGGCAGGGCGATCCTCGGCAAGAACGAGAACGTGACCATCGTCGAGGGGGACATGCGCCGCCCCCGCGAGATCCTGGAGCACCCGGACGTCCGCGCGGCGATCGACTTCGACAGGCCGGTCGGTGTCCTGCTCCTGGCGATCATGCACTTCGTGCCCGACGAGGACGACCCCTGCGGGATCCTCGCGACGTTCCGCGAGGCCATGGCCCCCGGCAGCCACCTGGTCATGTCACACGTCGCCATCGACGCCAGGCCCGCGGCGGCCGACGGGGTCACCAAGGTCTACGACCGGGCCTCCTCACCGTTCGTGGCCAGGACCAGCAAGGAGATCGTCCGGCTGTTCGAGGGCTTCGACCTGGTCGAGCCCGGCATCGTCAACCTGCCCGAGTGGCGCCCCGCCCCCGGGGACACCGTGCCGTACAAGGGGATCGGGTCCTACTTCCTGGGCGGGGTCGGAGTGGTCAACGGCGACGGGTGATCGCCCGCTTCACCGAGGACAGCAGACCGTACTGGACGACCTTCCTGGCCGCGGCCAGTTCCTTGCGCAGGGTGCCGACCTCGCGCCGCAGCTCGACGGCGCTCCTGCGCCAGCGGCCCGCCTCCTCGCGCCACCGGGTCACCTGGCCGCGCAACCGCTCGGCCTCCTTGGTGAGGCGGGCGATCTCGGCCTGTGCCTCCGCCCTGGCCCGGTAGGCCCCCCTGCGCCCGGCCGGGGTCCTGGCCTCCCGCAGGAAGCCGTAGGTCTCCCCGTCCGCCCAGAAGGTGCCGAAGGTGTCCTGGACCGCGTCGTCGAGCGGCTCGCCGTCGGCGGCCACGATGGCCGCGCGGGCGAAGGCCGCGGTCCGCTCCAGCCTGGCGACGATGAGTCCCCGCTCCGCGTCTTCCGCCAGGAGCACACTGACCAGGCCGTATCCTCCGTCCGTCGCCAGGTCGAGCAGTCTGGCGAGGGTGTCCTCCCCCGGCGTCCATCCGGCGGGCAGCCGAAGCCGGTACGGCACCGCCCCCCACGACGACTCCCCCGGCCGTCCCGCCTGTCCCGGGGTCGACGAGGTGAACCGCACCCGGCCCTCGTGCGCGTAGTGGCCGAGGATCAGCGTCAGGTCGAGGTGGGGGTCGCGCAGCGGGGCACGTCCCTCGACGCCCGCGTGCTCCCAGGGGCCGGGGACGGTGACCGCGACGTCGGGCACGGTGCCCGCGAGCACGGCGTCCACACTCGCCCTGACCTCGTCGTAGCCGGGGTCGCCGTCGCTCTCGACGACCACCTCCAGGTAGGGCACCTTCCACTGCCGCGCCGGGTGGGAACGCAGCCAGCGGTAGGCCGGGATCCGGTCGGCGACGAAGGCGTGACTGACCCGGTCGATCGGCGCCTTGTCACGCATCCGCATGGTCGGCCCCAGGTGGAAGGCGCGGGCCAGCGGCTCGGGCACGAAGACCGCGCCCGCCTGGGCGAGCCGGTAGCCCATCTCGGTGTCCTGACCGAGGACGAGATCGGTGTCCATGGGGCCCGCCTCGGCCAGCAACGCGGCGTTGACCGAGGTCGCGCCGCCGACGTGCAGGCTGAAGGCCCGGCTGCGGCCGTCGGTCAGGCCCGAGGTGCGTTCGATGAGGTCGACCAGCCAGGCGTGCGGCTCGGCGGGCTCGAACAGCTCGGCCAGGTCCGGCGCCTCGGCCACCTCCCGCGCCGTGGGCAGCGGCGCGGGCGTGAAACGCAGCCGCCCCGTCACCACGAGGTACGGCGCCGCGTGGTGCCAGCGCATGTGCGCCTCGACGGCCTGCCGGTCCAGGACCACGTCCGAGTCGAGCCAGTGGACCACGTCGCCGGTCGCGGCCCGCAGCCCGGCGTTTCGCGCGTGCGCCCTGCCCGGGACCGGGCAGGCGACCAGCCGGGTGCCCGCGGGCCTCAGCTCGGGCAGGCGCAGCGGCGGGTCGCTGCCGTTGTCGACCACGATGACCTCGGTCAGGTCCTCGGGGTAGGTCTGGCCCGCGAGCCCGGCGAGCACCAGGTCGAGCTTGTCCTGGCCGCCGTAGGCCGGCACGACCACGCTGACCCGCAGCGACGGGGTCCAGGCCCCCGGCTCCGGCGGGGTGAGGCTGCGGTAGTCGTTGCCCACGACCCGCGCGATCACGAGGCCTCCAGGATCAGGCTCGGCGCGAAGCCGTACCACTGGTACGACGCGACACGCAGGAAGTGGGCCAGCGGCAGCCGCCAGGTGTGCTCGGCGCTCACCGAGCGTCGCAGCATGTAGCCGAGGCCGTGGGTGCGGTAGATCCGTGCCCCCTCGGCGTGTGCGGCCTTCAGGAAGGCCGCGTCGACCCCGCGCGGCAGGGCGGGGAAACCCCCGGTCCGCGTGAACAGGTCTCTGCCGCTCAGGATCGTGCCGCCCGCGACGTGGTCGGACCAGATCTCGCTGGTGTAGTCGGTGCGGCGGACCGTGACGCCCAGGGGCTCCAGGTGGAAGAACTCGGCGGCGGTGCCCACGATGTCGGCGCCCGAGTACGCCCTGGCCAGCAGGAGGTCGGCCAGGTGCTCGGGACCGTACCAGTCGTCGTCGTCCCACTTGGCGACGTACTCTCCCGACGCTCCGGCCGCCGCCAGGTTGAGCACCTCGCCGAAGGGCACGGCCGCGGGCGCCTCGGTCACCCTGACCGGCAGGCCGCTGTCCTCGACCGCGCGCCGTACCTCGGGGTGGTCGGCCGGGACGCCATGCAGGCCGAGCAGGACCTCGGTCTCGACCCGGCGCTGGGCGGCGATCTGGGCGAGCGCCCCGCCGAGCAGGTGCGGGCGCATGGTGGACATCACGACGCTGACGGACGGGGTGCCCCGGGGAGGGACGCCCAGCAGGGACAGGCCGTGGCGGCGCAGCCGTACGCTGTGCTCCTCCCTGCGCAGGGCGGTCACCGAGTGCGGCGGCGGGTTCTCCTCCGGCTCTCCGGGGGTCCAGGCCGCCAGCAGGCGGGCCAGGCCGGGCTCGGCCCAGCCGGGCGAGGCGGCGGCGCGCAGCGGGACTCCGGCGGCGGCGAGCGCGGTGAGCGCGCCCGTGGGGACCTCCTGATCCGGCCAGCCGACGTTCAGGCCGAGCAGCGGCCTGAGCCTGTCGATCTCGGCGGCCTCCGGGCGCTCCCCGACTGGCTCACCCGCCGCGAGCCATCCGGAGCCGGACCACGTCAGCTCGGCCATCCCCTCCTTCGCCGTCCGCAGGAAGCCCGCCGGGGTCGCGGAAAGGGCCGGAACGGGCCCTGATGGGGGCGGGGACGTGGGCGGTGACGCGGAAAGAGCGGGGGAGGGCACCGACGCAGGATATCGAGGCCGGGAGATCACTTCCCAGCGCGTTCCAGGGTTGACACGGGCACTCACCGACAGTCACTCACAGCATTCACCCAGGTCACAAAAACCTTGAGGTTTACCGTTTATCGCTATATCCACTCATGTGGAGTGGATAGCCTCGAACACTCCCCCCGACAGAACAGGCAACGAACGACAGAGCGGCACGGAAGGTAAGCGCGGATGTCCACGCCCCGAAAATTGACGCTACTGACGACGATCGCGGCCCCGCTGGTCGTCATCGCGCTGACCCTGCTCACGGTCCTCGGCGCCGTCCCGGTCGTGGGCGCCCTCGGGCTCGCCGCGGCCGTGGCCGTGCTGGCCGCCCAGGCGCTGACCCTCGTCACCCTGCGCAGGACCGACGGGAAGGCCCAGCGTGTCGACAACCGGGTCAAGCGGCAGGAGGCGGAGCTGGCCAAGGTCAGGACGGCCGTCGAACGGCTGGACGGACGGCTCGACGAGATCGTCTCCCTGCTCAGGCAGGAGAGCGGCAGGCACGAGGAGGACCTGCGGGCGATCCTGGTCTCCCTGGGCGAGGACCGGCTGACGGCCGTTCCCCGGCGCAGGGAGATGGAGGAGTTGGTCAGCGAGCTGCTCCCCAAGCTCGCCGCGGCCGAGGCCAGGCCCTGGCGGGCCAGGCCGGAGGGCGCGGCGTGAATGAGGCCCGAGAGCGCCGGGAGGCGGGTTCCGGTACGGCCGGCCCGTCCCTGGACGGAGAGGACGGCGCGCTCAGGACGGGCGGGGAGGACGGCACGGGACAGGTCGCCGTTCCCCCCGCCCGGAACACCGGAGGGGTTGCGCGGGTCAGGCACAACGACTACGGTTCGCTGACCCCGCCGAAACCCGGCCACTGGGAGCCCCGGCTCGGGGTGAGCGTGGTGATCGCCGCCTACGACTGCCAGGAGTCCCTCGACCGCACGCTCGCCTCCCTGGCCGCCCAGACCTACCCGGCCCATCTCACGGAGGTGGTCGTCGCCGACGACGGCAGTGAACCGCCGTTGCGGATCGACGGCCCCGCCCCGGCCGGAACCCGGATCGTCCGGGTGCCCGAGGGCCGCTGGGGACGCGGCTGGGCGCGCCAGACCGGTGCCGCCTCGGCGACCGGCGACGTCCTGCTCTGGGTGGACGCCGACGTGGTCCTCGACCGGGAGCACGTGGAGGCGCACATGCGCTGGCACCACCTGGCCCCGTACGCGGTCGTGCTCGGCGACATCCGCTTCACCCCCGAGCCGTCCGGGGACGCGCCGGGACCCGAAGAGGTCCTCGCGGCCGTACGGCGGGGGCGTGCCGAGGACCTCTTCCCCGTCTCCGCCCCGCACGCCTGGCGGGCCGAGCGGTTCGCCGAGACCCGGCGGCTGCGGGAGGCCGGTTCCCGGGCCCACCTGCTCCACTCGGGGGCGGCGACCTCGGTCCCGCTGGCGCTGCTGCGCGCCGCGGGAGGGGTGAACACCGCGCTGAACATGGGTGAGGACACCGACCTGGGCTTCCGGCTGGCACAGGCGGGGGCGGTCTTCGTCCCCGACCCGCGCGCCACGGCCTGGCACCTCGGCCCCTCGACGGTCATGACCAGGGAGAAGGAGGTGCACCGGCACAACTGGTCGGTGCTGCCCGACCTCATCCCCGACCTGCGCTGGCTGCGCGCCCACTCGCGCAGGACCTGGCTGGTGCCGTACGTGCGCGTCGTCGTGGACGCGGCCGGGGCCACCTACGAGGAGGTCAGGACGAGTGTGGACGCCGCGCTCGCGGGCACCCTCGCCGACGTCGCCGTCACCGTGACCGGACCGTGGTCGGCCCTGCCCCGGGGACGTCGTTCCTCCCTCGACGAGCCGCTGCTCGACCTTCGCCTGGTGCGCAACCTGTACGGCGGCGAGCCGCGCGTCTCCTTCGCCGAGACCGTCCCCGACGCGGCCCCCGCCCCCTTTCGCCTCACCTGCCCCGCCGGATGGGCCCTCGGCCCCGACACCCTCGCCAGGCTGGTCGAACACGCGGAGAGCGAGGGGTACGGCCTGCTGAGCGTGGTGCTCGACGAGCGGGAGAACGGGGTCACCGCGGCCAGGCTCGAACGCACCTCGGCCTTCGCCAGGGCGGCGCTCGTCGCCGGGGACGACCGGGACGACCTGGTGCACGAGATGTTCGGCTCCCTGTGGGTGGGCGGGGAGGAGTTCGGCTTCACCCCCGCGGACCGGTCCCAGCCCGTCGCCGGGGACACCGCCAGGTGGCGGGCGGAGGCGGCCAGGTGGCGGCGCGAGGCCGAACGCCTTGAGGACGAGGTGCGGAGCCTGCGCCGGGAGGCGCAGGAGGCGCGCGAGCGGGCCGAACAGGCCGGGGCCGAACGGCGGCGCGGCCCGATCGGCGAGATCATCGCGACCGTCCGGCACAGGAGGGCGGGCTGATGTCGTTCCTGACCGACCTGCTCGGCGGCCGGGACACGCGGGGCCTGCTGGTCTGCCACGCCGGGTTCGACACCCTCGAAAACCTGGAGCCGTACCGGGTGACGGACCTCGACGGCGACCTCAGCGGGCTGCCCGGAGCCCAGGACGGCGTGACGGAGGTCCTCGTCGTCGCCAGGACGCCGACCGACGTCCGCAGGGCCGCGGCGCTGCAGTCCCTGCTCCCCTCGGCCTCACGGGTCACGGTCGCCGTCGAGGAGGCCCCGTACTGGTACACCGCGCCGGTGATCTCCCCCGTCCCCGCGCACCGCTGGCGGTCCCTGACCGAACTGCGGGTGCACCGTCCCGCGAAGGACGCCTGGGCGGTCGAGGCGAGGTTCGCCAAGCCCACGCCCGCGGGCCGTACGCTCGCCGCGACCGCCAGGGCGTTCGGCGGGCACGGGATGGACGCGGTCGCGGCCCCGGTGGCCGGGCTGGCGGGCCCCGGAGCCGCCCACTGGCGTCCCGGCGACCCCAACGCCGCCCCCGCCGAGGTGACGGGCCCGGTCCCCGAGCGGTTCGGTGCCGCGGGAGCCGACCTGGTCCTGCGCGTCACCGACGAGGAGCCGCCCTCCTGGGAGGGCGCGGAGACCCCGATCGACCGCCCCGCCGCCGCGCTGATGAGCTGGGAACGGCTCGGCCGTCCAGGAGGGGCGGGCATCCTGCGCAGCGGCCTGGGAGACCTGTCGGAGCCCAGGACCATCCCGCCGGTCGACGACCGTTCGGTCAACCCGACGGGCTTCGTCACCGTACCGTCGCTCGGCATGGCCGACCTGTCCGTCGAGTCGGGCCGCTGGGCGATCACCTGTGAGGGGCGCACGCTCACCGTCCTCGGCGCCTCCGGCTGCGTGACCGACGTGGACGTCACCAGGATCAGGCAGGTCAGAGGGGTGCGCGTGGACTGGCGGCGGGGCCACAGCGGGCCGGTCGCCGCGCTGCGGGTCGTCACCGGGCTCGCCGCGGCCGGGGTTCCGCTGGTCTGCGAGACCGTGCCCCCGTGGGCGGGCGCGCTCGGCCGGGACCTCGCCGAGTTGGTCACCTCCGCCGACGAGACCGCGCTCGCCGACGACCTGACACGTGAGGAGTACAGCGTACGGCTGCGCAGGCGGGCGCTGCGCGTCCACGGCGTACGGGCCCGCTGGGAGCAGCTCGGCGCCCCCGCCGCCCCCGTCCCCCTGGTCTCGGTGCTGCTGGCGACCCGGCGTCCCGAGATGGTGCGCTTCGCGTTCGAGCAGCTGTCCAGGCAGCGCGGCGCCGAGTTCGAGGTGATCCTCGCCCTGCACGGCATCACCGCCGGACATCCGGACGTGGCGGAGGCGACGGCGTCCTTCGACCGGCCGCTCACCGTGTTCGAGGCGGACCGGGCGAGCGTGTTCGGCACGGTGCTCAACGAGGCCGCGGCCAGGGCGTCGGGGGCGTTCCTGCTGAAGATGGACGACGACGACTGGTACGGCCCCGACTTCGTCTCCGACCTGCTGCTGGCCCACTCCTACTCGGGGGCCGAGGTGGTCGGCATGGTGCCCGAGTTCGTCTACCTCGCCTCGATCGGGGTGACCGTCCACCGGGAACAGGTCACCGAGCAGATCACCAACTTCATCGCGGGAGGGACCATCCTCACCGAGCGTTCGGCCTTCCACGCGGTGGGGGGCTTCCGCCCGCTTCCCGGCACGATCGACGCCCAGTTCCAGCACGCCGTGCAGGGCGCGGGCGGGCGGATCTACCGCACCCAGGGGCTGGGATACGTGCTGCGGCGCGGCAACGCCGCGGGGCACACCTGGCGGGAGCCCATCGGCACGTTCCTGCGCAGGAACAAACGCCAGTGGCGCGGCTTCCGGCCGAGCGCGCTGATGGAGCTGCCCGTGGAGGCGGGATGACCGCGCGGATCCCCGGCAACGACTACGGGGTGCTGGAGCCGCCCGCGCCCGGCACGTGGCGGCCCCGCATGGCGGTGAGCGTGGTGATCCCCGCCAGGGGCGGGCAGGACAGGCTCGACCTCACCCTGGCCGCCCTGGCCGCCCAGACCTACCCCGCCCACCTGCTTGAGGTGGTCGTCGTGGACGACGGAAGCGTTCCCCCGCTCCGTGTCCCCGGGATCGCCCCGGAACGCACCAGGATCGTCCGCTCCCCCCAGGGCAGGCGGGGCATCGCGAGCGCCATGGAGACCGGTACGGCCGCCGCCGACGGCGAGGTGATCCACAGGATGGACGCCGACATCGTCCCCTACCGCGACCACGTCGAGGCGCACATGCGCTGGCACCATCTGGCCGACTACCTGGTGGTGCTCGGGAGGCTGCGCTTCACCGCCGCGGCGGGCCCCCTCCCGGCCCCGGCCCAGGTCAGCGGGGTCGTCGCGGACGGCGACGCCCACGGCCTCTTCGCGGAGGACCCCGAGCACGGGCACGACTGGATCGACGAGCTCGTCGCGGCCCATCGCGGCCTGCGCGACGCGCCAAGCCCCCTGCTGCACCGCGTCCACGTGGGGGCGACGGTCTCCTCACCCGCCGCCCTGCTGAAGGAGGCCGGCGGCCTGGACACCTCCCTGGTGCTCGGCGAGGACACCGAGCTGGGCTACCGGCTCACCCAGACCGGCGCGGTCTTCGTCCCCGACGCCGAGGCGGTGTGCTGGCACCTGGGCACCACGACGGCGATGCGCAGGCCCGCCGAGGTCAGACGGCACAACGGGCCGTTCATCGCCGACCGCGTGCCGTACCGGCGCAATCTGCGCTCCGACCCGGGCCGCCAGTGGCTGGTGCCGTACGTCGAGGTGGTCGTGGACGCGGCGGACGCCTCCTTCGAGGACGTCAGGGCGAGCGTGGACGGCGCGCTGGCGAGCACCCTGTCCGACGTGAGCGTGGTGCTGACCGGCCCGTGGGCCCTGCTCGACGCGCGTCCGCCCGGTGAGGAGGGCCGGACGCCGCTGGACGACCCGCTGCTCGACCTGAGGCTGGTGCGCGGGCAGTACGCGGGCGACGGCCGGGTGCGCCTGGCCGAGCGCGTCCCCGCGACCTCCTTTCCCGCTCCCTTCAGGCTCACCTGCCCGCCGGGGTGGGTGCCGGGGGCCGAGAGCCTGGCCATGTTGGTCGAGCAGGCCGACGGGGACGACGAGGGACTGCTGCTCGTCGCGCTCGACGAGAACGAGACCGGCGTCGTCACCGCGCGTCTCGAACGGACCTCGGCCGTCGCCAGGGCGCTGCGCGTCGCGGCCGAGGGCGAGTCCCTGGACGACGTGATCGCCGACCTGTACGGCGCGACCTGGCTGGACGCCGAGACCTGGCGGTTCCGGCCCGCCTCACGCGCCTATCCGGCCTGGGCCTCGGCCCGCAACAGGGAGGCCGTGCGCTGGCGCGCGGAGGCGGAGAGACACGGGCGGGAGGCTGAGCGCGCCAGGCAGCGGGTCGCCGCGCTCAAGGCCGAGCTGCGTGAACTGCGCGCCCAGGCGGCCAAGGGCGACCGCGCCGCCGCCCGGTGGAAGGAGAAGGCCGAGCAGCGCCGCCTCGAAGCCGTGGCCCTGCGCAGGGAACGGGACCGTTCCCTGCTGCGCCGTGCGGCCCGCAGGTTGCGGGGTCTCGCCGAGGGCGGCCGCTGACCCGCGCCTTCCCCTGCTTTCCCCGCTTTCCCCTTGACACGCCTGGCTTTCCTCCTGGCATGCCCGGAACGGCGCCATGGTGACACCACCGCGGACTTGCCATGGCGCCATCGTGGCGTCATAGTGGCGTCATGGACCTGACGCCCTACGTCGATCACCTGCGCCGCGAGCTCACGGTCGTCGCGGAGACAGGCGGCGAGGAGGTGCGCGCCGCCGCCAGGCAGCTCACCTCCGCCCTTGAGTCGACCACCAGGCTCGTCCTGCTTGAGGCGCTGTCCACCGCCGCCGACGAGATCAGCCGCGACCTCGCCCCCGGCTCCGTCGAGGTACGGCTGCGCAGACGCGACCCCGACTTCGTGGTGACGCCTCCTCCGGCGGCCAGGCCGTTCGAGGAGGGCTTCGAGGCCGGGGCGCCCACCGCCCAGGGCCCCGCCCCCACCTCGCCCGAGGCGGAGGACGGCGGCACGACACGCCTGTCCCTGCGGGTCCCCGAGCACCTCAAGCCGCGCATCGAGGAGGCGGCGGGCAAGGAGGGGCTTTCGGTCAACGCCTGGCTGGTCCGCGCCGTCTCCGCCGCCCTGGAGGCCGGGGCCCGCCCCTCGCCGCCTCCCCGGGTCTCCCAGCGGGGCGAACGGCGCTACACCGGCTGGGTGCGGTAGCCGACCGTCAGGAAGAGAGCGCCATGCCCACCTTCGACACCCCGGAACCGATCTTCGTCGTCATCGACATCGGGGCGGGCCACATCCGGCTCAACGCCGCCGAACGCGCGGACACGGTCGTCGACGTGCAGCCCGCCGACGAGCACGGCGGCGCCGACATCAGGGCCGCCGAGCAGACCCGGGTCGAGTACGACCAGGGCAGGCTCCTGGTCAAGGCCCCCAAGACCAGGATCGGCTCGCTGCTCGGGTGGGACGGCTCGGTCAGGGTCGTCATCGACCTGCCCGAGGGCTCCCGCGTCGACGTCAGCGCCATGGCCGACCTCCACTGCGAGGGGCGGCTCGGCGAGTCCACGCTGCGCACGGTCTCCGGCGACATCTGGCTCGGCCAGACCGGCGAACTGCGGCTGAACACCGCCGACGGCGACATCACGGTGATCCGCTCCGTCGGGCGCACCGAGGTCACCACCTCCAACGGTGAGATCAGGATCGGCGAGATCGACGGCCCCGCGATGGTCAGGACCGCCAACGGCGGCATCACCATCGGCGAGGTCACCGGCGACCTGCGGCTGAACACGGCCTACGGCGACATCACCGTGGGCCGCGCGCTGGCCGGCGTCGACGCCAGGACGGTCTCCGGAGACATCCGCATCGGTGAGGCCGTACGCGGGTCGGTGGTCCTGGAGACCTCCTACGGCAAGCTGAAGGTCGGCATCCGGGAGGGAACCGCCGCCTGGCTCGACCTGAGCACGCCCTACGGCAGCGTGCGCAACACCCTGGAGGCCGTGGACGGCCCCTCCCCCTCTGACGAGACCGTCGAGGTGCGTGCCCGCACCCACTACGGCGACGTCGTGATCCACCGTTCCTGAAGTCCTGAAAGGCGAAACGAGGGACAGAATGCACAATTTCGCGATCTCGGCGTCCGGGCTGCGCATGTCGTTCGGCGACAGGACCGTCCTGGACGGCGTCGACCTTGAGGTCCCCTCGGGGACGGTCTTCGCGCTGCTCGGCGCCGAGGGCTCGGGCAAGACCACGGTGATCCGGATCCTGTCCGGGGTGACCGGGGCCGACGAAGGCCTGGTGCGGATCACCGGGGAGCACGTGGGCCGCCGCTCCCCCCTGGACGACTCGCTCACCGGTGAGGACAACCTGCTCGCGGTCGCACGGCGGCGCGGGCTCGACCACGCTGAGGCCGCGCGGTGCGCCGCCGACCTGCTCGGCCGCCTCGGTCTCACAGAGGTCTCAGGAATGGCCTCAGGAATACCGGTCGCCGCCTACTCCGGCGGCATGCGGCACCGGCTCGGCATCGCGACGGCCCTGGTCGGCTCCCCCGAGGTGGTCCTCCTCGACGAGCCGACCGGCGGGCTCGACCCGAGTGGCCGCCGTGCCGTACGGCGGGTCCTGCGCGATCTCGCCGCGGAGGGCGTCACGGTCTTCCTGACGACGCGGCACCCACGGGACGCGGGCGAGCTGGCCGACCGGGTCGCGGTCCTGTCCCAGGGCAGGATCGTCGCCGAGGGGACCCCGCGGGAGCTGGGGCGCCTGGCCTCCTGCGGCCACGCCCACCTGCGTTTCGCCGACGCCGAGGAGCTCGAATGGGCCGTGCGCGTCCTGGGCGGCGTGCCCGGCGACGACGAGGCGTTCACCCTGCGGGTCCCGAACGACGGCAGCGTCGGCTCCCTGCGTGCCCTTCTCGACAGGATCGACCACCAGTTGCTCGCCGTGGACGGGCTCTCGATCCACGCCCCCGACCCCGACGACGTCTTCCTCACGCTCACCGCCCGCCCCGTGACGGGCTGACAGGCCCGCCGTGACGGTCCACAGTACGGTCAGCCGCGGGCGCCGACCGCGTCCCGCAGCGTCATGACGACCGTGCCACGGCGTTCGCGGGCCGCCAGCCATGCCAGGAAGCCGTCCAGAACCTTCGGCGGCACCGAGTAGAGGCCGCAGTCGTCGCAGACCCGGTGGAACACCAGCGGAAGGACGCCGCCACCGGCCCGTTCCGCGTTGAGGACCAGCTGTCTCAGCTGCCGCAGCGAGGTGTCCTCACGGACGGAGCCCGGGGTGCGGATGCCGTACCGGTCCCGGGGGCGCCGGGGTTCGGTCTCCGGGCAGCCGGAGCAGCTCCACTGCCGCAGGCCGCCGACCGTGCGGGCGGCGTCGTAGCCGCATCCCCGCGCGACCTTCTTGGCCTGGGCGTCGACCGCGCCGAAGGGGTAGGCGAGGGTGACGGGACGCAGCCCCCAGGCGAGCAGCCTCCTGCGGTCGTCACAGATCTGCCCGCGCTGCTCGGCACGGGTCAGCTCGTCCAGCCGGACGTGGGTCAGGGTGTGGCCGCCGACCTCGTGCCCCGCCCGGGCCAGCGCGACGACCTGCTTGCGGGTCAGCTTGCCCGCGCGTCCGGCGGTCGCGGAGTTGACGTAGAACGTTCCCCGCATCCCTCTGCGCTCCAGCAGACGCGCCGCCGCCACGTGGGTGGCGTCCCCGTCGTCGAAGGTCAGCGAGACGACGGTCCTGACCTTCCCGGCGGTCTCGGCGGTCTCGGCTCTGGCGGGAAGTGCCCCGGCCAGTACGGCCAGCGCGACCGCCGGCGCGCCCAGCCGGTATGCGATCCTCACGACGGCCCGCCCTCCCCTACGACGCAGGCGCCCTCCCCGTCGCCGGGAAGGGCGCTCTTCGGCCTCGTCAGGAGGCGTCCTCACCCTCGACGCGCATGACGCTCACCACGTCACGGACGATGTCCATCTCCCGCAGGCCCTCGATGGTCGCCGAGAGGGCCGCGTCGCTGGCCCGGTGGGTGACCAGGACGAGCTGTGCGTCGTCGCCGTGCCCCTCCTGCCGGACGGTCTGGATGGAGACGTCCTGCTTGGCGAACATGTCGGCGACCCGGGCGAGGACACCCGGCTTGTCGGCGACGTCCAGGGAGACGTGGTAGCGCGTGACGGTCTCGCCCATCGCGTGCGCGCCCAGGTCGGCGTAGGTGGACTCCTCCGGGCCCCTGGTCCCGGCCAGGCGGTTACGCCCGACGGCCACGAGGTCGCCGAGCACCGCGCTCGCGGTGGGGGCCCCACCGGCGCCCGCGCCGTAGAACATCAGCTGCCCCGCCGAGCGCGCCTCGACGAAGACCGCGTTGTAGGCCTCGCGCACCCCGGCCAGCGGGTGCGTCCTGGGGATCATGGCCGGGTGCACCCGGACGCCGAAGGAACGCCCGTCGTCGGAACGGGAGCAGATCGCCAGCAGCTTGATGACGTAGCCCATGGCCTTGGCGCTGGCCACGTCGGCCGCGGTGATCTCGGTGATGCCCTCGCGGTGCACGTCGGCGGCCGTCACCCGGCTGTGGAAGGCGATCCCGGCCAGAATGGCGGCCTTGGCCGCGGCGTCGAAGCCCTCCACGTCGGCCGTGGGGTCGGCCTCGGCGTAACCGAGCGCCTGGGCCTCCTCAAGCGCGTCGGAGAAGGAGGCGCCCGAGGAGTCCATCTTGTCGAGGATGTAGTTCGTCGTGCCGTTGACGATGCCCAGCACCCGGTGCACGTGGTCACCGGCGAGCGACTCGCGCAACGGCCTGAGCAGCGGGATCGCGCCCGCGACGGCCGCCTCGTAGTACAGGTCGGCGTTGTTGGCCTTGGCCGCGGCGTGGATGGTCGCGCCGTCTTCGGCCAGCAGGGCCTTGTTCGCCGAGACGACCGACTTGCCGCTGTTCATCGCGGCCAGGATGAGCGATCTGGCCGGTTCGATGCCGCCGATCACCTCGACCACGATGTCCACGTCGTCCCGGGTGACCAGGGCCTCGGCGTCGGTGGTGAACAGCGCGGGGTCCACGTCGGTGTCCCGCCTGCGGCCCATGCGCCGTACGGCGACGCCCGCCACCTCAAGCGGTGCCCCGATACGTGCGGCCAGGTCGTCGGCCTGCTCGTGCATCAGCCGGATCACCTGGGAACCGACGACGCCGCATCCGAGGAGGGCAACTTTCAGAGCCATACGGCCGCACTCCTCTTCTCGTTTCCGGATCGTTTCACGCTTGTCCCCTCAGGAGGTCGTCCTCGGTCTCGCGGCGGACGATCACGCGGGACTCCCCGTCCCTGACCGCGGCGACGGCGGGCTTGGGGAGGTAGTTGTAGTTGTTGGCGAGCGAGCGGCAGTAGGCGCCGGTGCCCGCGACGGCGATCAGGTCTCCGGTGGCCAGGTCTCCCGGCAGCCACAGGTCACGCACGACCATGTCACCGCTCTCGCAGTGCTTGCCGACCAGGCGGGAGAGCATCGGCTCGGCCGTGCTCTCGCGCGAGGCGAGCCGCGCGGTGTACTCCGCCCCGTAGAGCGCGGTGCGGATGTTGTCGCTCATACCGCCGTCGACGCTGACGTAGGTCCGCAGCCCCTCGACGTCCTTGATCGTGCCGACCTCGTAGAGGGTCACGCCCGCCCGGCCCGCGATGGCGCGGCCGGGCTCGACGGTCAGCTTGGGGACGGGCAGCCCCGCGGCCTGCGCGACCTTGGTCACGATCTCCCGCAGGCCGTCGGCGATCTCCTTGACGTCGGGGGCGACGTCGCCCTCGACGTAGGGGATGCCGTAGCCACCGCCGAGGTCGAGCTCGGGCAGGACGACGCCGTGCTCCTCCTTGATCTGCACCAGGAGCGTGGCCAGGCGGCGCGCGGCCACCTCGAACCCTGCGGTGTCGGTGATCTGGGACCCGATGTGGGAGTGCAGGCCGACCAGTTCGAGCTGGGGCAGGGCGAGGATGCGTCTGGCCGCCTCGGCCGCGGCTCCGCTGCTCAGCGAGAAGCCGAACTTCTGGTCGTCGTGCGCGGTGGCGATGAACTCGTGGGTGTGCGCCTCGACGCCGACGGTCACCCTGATCATGATCTGGGGACGCCTGCCGTGCTTGTCGGCGAGGAAGCCGAGGCGGGCGATCTCCTCGAAGGAGTCGGCCACGATGTGCCCGACGCCGACCTCGACGGCCTTCTCCAGCTCGGCCGGGGACTTGTTGTTGCCGTGCATCGTGATCCGCTCGGGCGGGAAGCCGACGCTCAGCGCGACGGCCAGCTCACCGGCGCTGCACACGTCGAGGCCGAGGCCCTCCTGCATGATCCAGCGGGCGACCTCGCGGCACAGGAACGCCTTGCCCGCGTAGTGGACCTCGCCTCCGGCGAACGCCTCCCGGTAGTCGCGGCAGCGGGAGCGGAAGTCCTCCTCGTCCACCACGTAGAGCGGGCTGCCGTGCCGTGCCACCAGATCCCTGACGTCCGCGCCGCCGATCGTCACCGAACCGTCGACGCGGCCGGCCGTTCGCGGCCAGATCGTGGGGTCGAGCGTGTTCAGGTCGGCGGGTACGTGGGGAGGGCGGTCCTCGGGCAGCACTTCGGCGTGCCGGTCACCGGCGGGATGGGCGAATCGACTCACCCTATCGAGGCTATCGGACCCGGTGATCCCCATGGGACGCGTGCCCACGTATCGAGACGTGATCATCCTAAAAACCGCGTATTTTTCACGGTTTCTAGGGGTATAGGAGGATATTTTTGTGCTCGTGGACGGTTCCGCCGTCAGGAGACCTGTCTGGCGGGGGCGACCCAGGTGTCACAGGAGGCCACCGTTCCCTGGCGTTCTCCCCGCTTTATCCAGGCGGCGTTGTGCGCCCAGGAGCCGTGCGTGCGCAGGATCGCCGCCGTCTCCTCGGCCTTCCCGGGCTCCACCTTCGACCCGATGGCCGCCGTGTACGCCTTCCGCATGAATTCCAGCTCCTCCGGCAGCGCGGTGCGCAGCGTCACCGCGGCCAGGCAACTGGCCTGCAGTTCGGAGCGACGCACGATGTCATCATCGCGAGGCCGCGTCATCCACCTGTCGGTGATCGCGCCGATGAACTGCGCGTGATGGGCGTACTCGTGCGCGAGCGTGAACCAGGAGGTCGAATCCCCGTCCGTGATCATCACGTTGATCACGTTCTTCCCCGGGCAGTAGATCCCGCCCCACTCGAAGGCGAGCGACGCGCAGGCCGCCTCCTCCTGGGTGTGGACCAGACGCACCTCGGGTTTGACGTAGTCGACCCCCACCTTCGCCAGCGTGTCCGCCCACATGCGGTCGAGGCAGAGCGCCAGGGCCCGCAGCGCCGGTTCGGGCTCGGTGCCGAGCATCAGGGAGTCCCTCAGCGGCCCCGGCAGGTCGCACGAGGCGTCCATTGGACCGAGTCCCCGGTAGGACTTGTGGGAGACCCGCAACCACGCGGGCTTGGTCGGCGTGGGCGTTGGGGACGCCGTGGACGCCATGGGTACCGCCGCCGCCCGTACGGGCTCGGCCGGTTTCTCCAGGTTGTTGATGATGTAGACGGCACCGGCGACGATCACCAGGACGATGAGGACCACCGGCACCCACCCGACGATGCCCCGGCGCCGTAATCCGGTTCCCACCCGTCCCCCTTATGGTCTTCCTGAACTACCGGATTTATCACAATCTGTCGGGAACTGTCTCACCAACTGCGGCCAACGCCTCGGTCAGCACCTCTCGTACGGCCTGCGCCAGCCGTACCCGGGCCGTGTGCAGCGCCGTGGGCTCCTCGTCCCCGGCGGGCAACGCCGGGGCGTGCTCGAAGGCGTCGTGGTAGGCCAGGGCGAGCTGCTCGGCGTAGGCGGCCCAGCCGGCGTCACGGCTGCCGCGCCTGCCGTACAGCTCGGCGAGCAACCTGAGCACCGCCCTGTCCTGCCGCCCGTCCAGCAGCTCGGGCAGGAACGGACCCCCGACCCCCAGCTCGTCCGCCCAACGCTGTACGGCCGCCGCCCTGACGCAGGCGTATCTGACCGTGAACCCCGGGTTCCGCCACGTCCTGGGGAAGTCGGGCCACGGCGACCCCGTTCCCGGGGAGGGAGCCACCGTCCCGGCGGCCCCGATCTCGGTCAGCAGTTCCCCGGGGACCGTGACCACGATCTCCAGGAAGCCGCCGGGCCGTACCCGGACCTCGGCGACCCCCGGCAGGGCCCGCACCCGCGCCGCCAGCGCCTCGGGCTCCTCCCGCCCTCGAAGCGCAGCCGCCGAGACGTACAGCGCCTCCTTCTCCCACGTCCCACGCGGGACCGGCGGCGTACCGAGGACCTCGTCCAGCTGACCCGGCGTCATGCACGGCAGCCTAGTAAGGCCGTGACTCGCGGGGGCCGCGCGGTGGCGTGTGGACTCCCGTGCCGACGTCCGTCTCCCGGCCTGAGGCCGTGACGCGAAGGCACCGGGGAACGCGACCACCGCGGATTCGGTGACGGCCATGCGTGACCGGCGCCGCCTGTGACAGCGACCCGCATCACCAGGGGATCTCCTCTTTTTCGATGAGATGCCGTACACCGCGTCGCGTCCACGGCCCGCGAAACCAGGTTGAAAAAGCTCATCGTCGTCCGCACCCTGGAGCAGGACGCCCCGCGAGACACACAGGAAATGCGACAGGAGTCCAGATGAGCCGGCTTCCTTATATGGCGATCCTGGTTTTCGAGGTCATCGTGAAGGACGGCCGCACTCCTTCTGAGTACACCGAGGACTTCGTCGTCCTGTACGAGGAGTCGGACGAGAAGGCCCACGCGGCCGCCGAGGCGATGGGCCGCGAGGAGGAGACGTCGTACAGGAACCAGTACGGAGAGACCGTGGAATGGAAATTCCTCGGAACCGCGGACGTTCGGGCCGCCCTGTATGACGATCTGTCCTCGGAGACAAGTCTTTACACAAGAGGCTTCAGCGATATCTCACGTTACAGAGATCTCTTCTCCGTTTCTTTGCCGGACGACGGAAAAGAGGACCGGCGTCCTGGTTGAAATTCGCACGGTGACCGAAACGCAGAGCGCCGCCCGCTCCCATGCCCCCGGGCACGGGCGGCGCCCCGAGCTGACCAACCGTCACGCCCGGCAGCCTAAGGCCCCGAACGGCTCACGGCCGGACGACCACCCGGCGGAACGGCAGGACCAGCAGGAGCGCGGTCGCGACCAGGGCGCCGCTGACCCAGACGGGGCCCGTTCCTGCGGAGCCGGTTGCCAGGGTGGCCGCGGCGAGGGCCGGACCGGCGACGGCTCCGACGTTGAGGGCGGCGGTGGCGTAGGACCCCGCCATGGTGGGTGCCCCCGGAGCCTCGTGGAGCACACGTGCGATCAGCGTGCTCCCGAGGCCGAAGGAGAGCGCCCCCTGGACGAGGGCCAGGACCAGCAGGGCGGCCGGATGGACGGCGGTGAGTCCGAGGACGACCCAGCCGCAGAGCAGCGACGGCCCGGCAACCGCGACGACCAGGCCGGGCCTCCGGTCGGACAGCCTCCCGGCGACGGTGACTCCGATGAAGGAACCAAGGCCGAACAGCACCAGCACGACGGGGACCCACAGCGGGTCGAGCCCGGCGACACCGGTGACGATCGGGGCCAGGAAGGTGAAGGTGCCGAAGGTCGCGGCGTTGACCAGCGCGCCCAGCGACAGGACCAGCACCAGCCTGGGGCGCCGCAGCTCGGCGAGCTCTCGGCACAGGTCGGGAACCGGTCCGTCGGGCCGCGCCGTACCCGGGGGGACGCCGAGCACCACACCGAGCGCCGAGGGCACGCACAGCGCCGCGACCACCCAGAAGGTGGCGCGCCAGCCGAGCAGCGTCCCCAGCAGGGCGCCTCCCGGAACCCCGGCCACGGTGGCGATCGTGACGCCGCCCAGCAGGACGGCCAGGGCCCGGCCCCTCCGGTCGGCGGGCACCATCCCGGTGGCCGTGGTGAGCGCGACCGCCAGGAAGCCCGCGTTGGCGAGCGCCGCGAGGAACCGGGTGACGAACAGGACCGTGAAATCGCCGGTGAGGGCACCGGCGACGTGCGTGACCAGGAACAGGCCGAGGAGGCCCAGCAGGCCGGCCCGCCGTGGCCGGCGGCGTGCGAGTCCCGCCGTGAGCGGGGCGCCCACCACCATCCCGGCGGCGAAGGCCGGGGTGAGCAGCCCCGCCGTCGCGACCGGGACACCGAGGTCGGCGGCGATGTCCGGCAGCAGACCGGCGAGCATGAATTCGGACGTGCCCATGGCGAAGATCGCCATGGAGAGCAGGTAGACGGGCAGAGGCATCGAGAGACCCCGGGGTGATGAGAGATCGGATGGGACGTCTCGTCACCGCGGTCAGCGGCCCGGCCGCTCCTGTCGCCACCGCCGTACGGCGGGACAGGGTCTTGAGTGGTTCAGGGGGCTGACGGGTGACCGAAAGCCCCCGTCCTGGATGCCTCAGGGCTCGACATGAAAGGCACGATACCCGAGCACACCGGTTCCATCCCCGCGAGAACCCGTCGGGCGCTCAACGACGTGTCGCCGCCGAAGCCCCGTCACCGTCAACCTGTACGGCGGCCACGGGGCGTGTCGAGCACCATGGACGGGTCGCCGAAGTCTGCAACGATCTTGAGCTGTACGTCACCCCAAGCGCGCCCGACGACTCAAAGTATTCGAACAGCCACGATCCCCTCTCGGGACGACGCCAGGCCGTACGGTTCAGGCCAGGGCGTGGGGCTCCGGGGGGCCGTAGTCGACGAGCTGGGCGGAGCCGAGGAGCCAGCGGTCACGGTCACGCATGCGGACGTAGCCGAAGCGGTCGGCGGAGAAGACCTTCACCCCGTCCGTACGGCACTGCCGCATCAGCACCTCGTCCCACCCCTCGGAGACGTCGGCGAACCCGATCCCGCGCAGTACGGCCCGGCGGGCCAGCAGGGTGGCTCCCGCGACCTCGGGCAGGTAGGAGTACTCGGCGGACGGCTGGCGCAACACCGTCGCGGCGACGTCACGCAGGTGGGCGTAGTAGGCGGCCTTGCCGACGATGTCGGCGGTGGTGAACAGGAAGGCGCGGGCCAGGTCGGTCAGGTAGTGCTCGCCGTACACGTCCTGGGCGTCCATGACCGCGACCAGGTCGCCCTGGCACAGGTCGAGGGCCCGGTTCAGCATGGTGCCCGTGGTCAGCTCGGGGTCGCCGGGACGGACCACGACCTCGACCCCGGTGGGCATGGCGTCGCGGGCCCGCTTCAGGGCGTCCTCGGCGTCGGAGAGCAGGACGAGCTGGATGACGCCCTTCTGCGGCACGACCTGGGCGAGGGTGTGGTCGAGGTCGCCCCTGTCGATCATGATCACCGAGATGTTCAGGGTGGCGCGCGCGCTGGGCAGGCCGACCACGCCGAGCAGGTCGTCCACCTTCTGGCTCATCGTGCCCGAGGCGTAGGCCTGGCGCAGCGCCGCGTGCGCCCTGCGGGCCTCGGCGCCGGTGTCGGGTGTGGCGCCGAGCGGGAGGGGCTCGGCGGGCTGCGCGGGCGCCGCCAAGGGCGAGGCGGCGATCGGCGTGCCGCAGGCGGCCAGCTCGGCCATCCGCCACGGGTCGGTGCCCGGCGGGCAGTCGACGGCCTTCGGCCAGCGGTAGGAGGTGAGCACGTCGGGATAGGACAGGTGTGCCGGGAGCAGCTCCTCCAGGGTCAGCACCCGGTCGAAGCGGTCTCCGGCCAGCGGCAGCGGGTTGTGCACGCGGGGCTGCACGGCGAAGGGCAGCAGCCCGAGTGAGGGGGTGCGACGGCCCGGTTCCGGCTCGCAGGAGGCCAGGGCCGCCCCCCATTCGCCCACGCTCCTGGGCAGCGCGGTGA
This sequence comes from Streptosporangium jomthongense, assembly GCF_042650425.1. Taxonomy (NCBI): domain Bacteria; kingdom Bacillati; phylum Actinomycetota; class Actinomycetes; order Streptosporangiales; family Streptosporangiaceae; genus Streptosporangium; species Streptosporangium jomthongense. The sequence goes on from NZ_JBHSBC010000032.1 coordinate 242,676, forward strand.
CGATGTGCTCGAACAGCGAGGCGGCGGCGGAGAAGGCGGCCACCTCGCCTCCGGTGTGCCAGAAGACGGTGCGGATGCCCCGTTCGGCGCACCAGGCCAGCAGCGCGCGCAGCCCCTCACCGGCCCCCGCGAGCTCCTCGGCCCAGGGGCCGGTGATGACCGACTCGACCAGCAGCAGGTGCGGCACCTCTGCGGCCAGCACCCTGGCGAAGTCGCGCGGGGTGAAGCCGGTGCTCTGGCGCCACTCGTAGCGCAGCAGCGCCTCGGCGTGCGGCTCGGCCACGACGGCGACGGTCAGGTGCGGTCGGGTGTTCGGGCCCGTCGGCACGCGGAAGGGCTTGAGCTTGACCGAGGCGCCACCGACCGTCCTGGTCGAGGTGGTCGCCTGGAAGGAGGCGCCGGGGACCGGCTTGCCGGTGGCCCGCTGCGGGATCGGCTGCCGTTTGGGCGCCGCGGGGCGCTTGGCGGGTTTCGCGGCTCCGCGCAGCCCGCGGGCCAGCCGTACCGGGTTGCTCTTGCCGGTCCTGATCGCGTCGCCGAGCCTGGACCAGCGGGCCACCTGCACCGAGGACAGCTTCCACTTGGCCACCTCGGCCTGGTAGCGCTGCTCGGCAAGGTCCTTGCGGAGCTTCTCCTCGGCCGCCTGGACCTTCTGGAGCCGTTCCTCGGCCTCCTCCAGCCGCTCCTGGAGACCTCGCAGCTCGGCCGTCGCGTCCTGTGCCTCGGCCAGCCTGGCCTCCGCCGCGGCGAGCAGCCTGGCCAGCTCAGCGGCCCGCTCTCCTTGGGCCATGGCCTCCCGCAACGCCAGCCGGGTGCTTTCCAATTGCTCGTCCGCCACGCCGTCCTCCGTTTTCTGAGCCGGGCAAAGGATACCCTTTGCTCAATCGCGACACAGAGGAGTCAGCACGGTGCAGTGGCCGACGTTCAATGTGAGGCCGTACGTCTGCGGCGGCATCGGTCACCTCGACGAGGCCGCCCTTGAGACGCTGCGGAGCGCGGGACCGCGGGTCAGGCCCGCTCTGCGGACGCCGGAGGCCGCGCTGTTCAGCTCGGCGCCGCTGCCGCCGTACCGGCGGGACGAGCGGACGTGGGCCTTCGCCTGGGGCGAGCGCAGACCGGTCGGGGCGGGGTCGTGGATCTCCGTGGCCGAGGAGTTCGAGACGCCCGGGCTGATGGACGACGGCGAGCGGATCGTCCTGCACGCGGGCGGGCTCGGGCTGGTCGACGTCTACTACGTCATGCGCGGGGACGCGGTCTACTTCTCCTCGCTGCTCGAACCGCTGCTGTCGCTGGCGCGCACGCCGTACGAGGTGAACTGGGACGCCTGGGCCTCGATCATCAAGCTGACCTTCCCGCTGCGGGACGACACCCCCTACGCCGAGGTCAGGCGGCTGGCCGGGGCCGGCGCGCTGGTCTTCGAGCGGGCCACGGGGCGGATCTCGACCCGCAGGGAGCTGCCCAGGTGGCTGCGGGAGGAGCCGCTGGACGCCGGGCACACGGCCGGGGAGATCCTGGAGATCCTGCACGACGTCTACAAGGAGTTCGACGGGCGGCCCCTGCTGGTGCCGGTCAGCGGCGGCTACGACTCGCGGCTGCTGTGCTCGGTGGCGGTGACCAGGGGCGCCGACGTCGAGTCGTGGACGACCAGCCCGGACGACGGCACCGACACCGACATCCCCTTCGCCCAGGCGATCACCCGTGAGCTGGGCGTGCCGCACCGGGTGATCGAGCAGGACCCCGCCGCCTACCCCGGTGACGCGCTGGCGGTCGCGCGGCGCCTTGAGTTCCTCACCCCGCACCACGCCTGGTACTCCCCCTTCGCCAGGGAGGTGCACCGGGCGGGGCGCACCCTGGTCGACGGGCTCGCCGGAGGCCCGCTGCTGAAGAACTTCATGGTCAGCGGGGCCGCTCTGGAGGCCTCCTCGCAGGCCGAGCGCAAGGCCGCGCTGCTCGGTTCGCTGGCGCTGGGCACCCCGTCGGTGCCGTTCCTGGCCGAGGAGGCCGCGGACTGGATCGCCTCCTCGGTCGGGGCCGCGTTCACCCAGGCGACCTCGATGCTGAACGGCCACCGGGCGGAGCTGCCGCTGTCCGTCCTGCACACCAGGACGGCGCGGGGCATCGCCCGTTCCCCGGTCAACCTGGTCGGCCCCGAGGTCTCCTTCGTGGCGCCGTTCATGCACCCGGCCTTCTTCGACGCCGCGCTCTCGGTCGGCGTGGCCCGCAAGGCCCGGGGCGCCTTCTACCGGGAGCTGCTGCACGCGGCCAACCCCCGGGTCGCCGCCCTGCCCTCGACCAACGTGGTCAAGCAGCCGCTGCGCCGGGTGCCGCTGCGTTCGGCCGCCGCCCCCGCCAGGGAGTACGGCCACCGCATGCTGGGCCGGGTCGCGGAGCTGGTGCCCACGCTGCTGTCGGAGCAGTTGCACGCCGTGGTCGCCGAGGGGCCGGACGCCCTGGCCCGGTTCAACGGGTGGAACGACCGGTTCTGGGTGCGGAGCCTGGTGCTGTTCGGAGCGTGGCTGGGCGACTACGAGAACCGGCTGACCGAACTCACCCCGCCCTGGTCTTGATCCCCTTTATGTAGATTTTACGGCTTCTTGTGTTTTTAAGGTAAAAATTCATGCCTTTTGATGGCATATCCAGGCGAGGGGATCGTCCGACCTTTACATGACTCTCGGTGAGCGTCCGAATCCACCACCGGATCGGGGTGCGGGAGGGGACAGAAGCCGGTTTTCACCCTCGGAAACCCGGCGTGCAAGGGCATGCGGCACCTCCAGCGGGGCCGTACCGAGCGCGAGTCGTCCACCGAGGTCAGGGCCCTGATCATCGCGTTCTTCGCGCCGAAGGACACTGGGTGAGCGGACGATTACGCGCCGACGACGCTAAGTTGACGGGATTCCGTGTCCCCTCGGGGAGAGGTACCTCTTTGGGAGGGCTTCGCAGCACTCACACGGCTGGTAGTCTTCGGCCCAGAAAGCGCCACAACGGATGGCACCGAACCACGAATTCGGTCCGCCGGGGGCATGGAGCACGTGGGGATGACGGCTCCTCCCAGCGCAGTCATCAAACATCATGAGCCGGACACTCCGGTGACTTCGTCCTGCCCTTTCTCACTGTGAGCGAGAACACGATGAATGCATCCCCCTGCCCGGATTCCGTGCCCGAGGATTTCGTCTCGGCCGATCCGCAGTGGTACAAGCGAGCGGTCTTCTACGAGGTGCTCGTCCGTGGGTTCAAGGACTCCAACGGCGACGGCACCGGGGACCTGCGTGGCTTGATCGAGAAACTGGACTACCTCCAGTGGCTCGGCGTGGACTGTTTGTGGCTGCTGCCTCTCTACGAGTCGCCGCTGCGCGACGGGGGCTATGACATCTCCGACTACATGAAGATCCTTCCGGACTTCGGGGACCTCGGAGACTTCATCCAGCTCATCGAGGAGGCGCACCGGCGCGGGCTGCGCATCATCACCGACCTGGTGATGAACCACACCAGTGACAAGCACCCCTGGTTCCAGGCCTCACGCCACGACCCGGAGGGGCCCTACGGGGACTTCTACGTCTGGGCCGACGAGCCGACCGGCTACCCCGACGCGCCGATCATCTTCATCGGCGCCGAGGAGTCCAACTGGACCTACGACCCGGTCCGCAAGCAGTACTACTGGCACCGGTTCTTCCACCACCAGCCCGACCTGAACTACGACAACCCCGCGGTTCAGGAGGCCATGCTGGAGGTGCTGCGCTTCTGGCTCGACCTGGGCATCGACGGCTTCCGGCTGGACGCGGTGCCGTACCTGTTCGAGCGCGAGGGCACCACCTGTTCCGGGCTGCCGGAAACCCACGCCTACCTGAAGAAGGTCCGCGCCGAGGTCGACCGGCTCTTCCCCGACCGGGTGCTGCTGGCCGAGGCCAACGGCTGGCCGGAGGACGTCGTCGAGTACTTCGGCGACCCCTCGGTCGGCGGTGACGAGTGCCACATGGCCTTCCACTTCCCGCTCATGCCGCGCATCTTCATGGCCGTACGGCGCGGCAGCCGCGAGCCGATCTCCGAGATCATGTCCAGGACCCCGAAGCTCCCCGACACCGCGCAGTGGGGCATCTTCCTGCGCAACCACGACGAGCTCACCCTGGAGACGGTCACCGAGGAGGAGCGCGACTACATGCACGCCGAGTACGCCAAGGACCCGCGGATGCGGGCCTACCTCGGCATCCGGCGCCGCCTGGCCCCGCTCCTGGAGAACCACAGGGACCAGATCGAGCTGTTCACCGCGCTGCTGCTGTCGCTGCCCGGCTCCCCCGTCATGTACTACGGCGACGAGATCGGCATGGGCGACAACATCTGGCTTGAGGACCGTGACGCGGTCCGCACCCCGATGCAGTGGAGCCCCGACCGCAACGCGGGCTTCTCGACCGCCGACCCGGGACGGCTCTACCTGCCCGCCGTCATGGACCCGATCTACGGCTACCAGGCGGTCAACGTCGAGGCGCAGCAGAACAACCCCGCCTCCCTGCTGCACTTCACCAAGCGGATGCTGGAGATCCGCCGTAACCACCCGGTCTTCGGCACCGGCGTCTACAACGAGCTGTGGTCCAGCAACCCCGCGGTGCTGTCCTACGTTCGCGAGGACGGTGACGACGTCATGCTGTGCGTCAACAACCTGTCGAAGTACCCCCAGCCGGTCGAGCTTGATCTGCGTCGTTTCGAGGGCATGACGCCGGTCGAGGCCAGGGGCGGCGTGCCGTTCCCCGTCGTCGGGGAGCTCCCCTACCTGCTGACCCTGCCGGGCCACGGGTTCTACTGGTTCTCCCTGCAGGGGTGACCCCGCGTACCGACGCCCGCCGTCCGGTGATCCCGGGCGGCGGGCGTCGGCGTGTCAGCGGGCCGTGACGGGCACCCGGGCGCGGGCCGCTCTTCTCGCGGGGATCAGCGCGACGAGCAGCGCCGCCCCGATCGCGGCCAGCACCGCCAGGACCAGGGTGAGCGCGGAGGGCGTACGGCCGATGCCCGCCCCGACACCGCTGCTGTGCCCCTGAAGGTCGATCAGGCCGCCGACGACCGAGACCCCGGCGGCGGTTCCCGTGACGACGCCCAGCACGACGAGCAGGCCGGTTCCGGTGACCAGGGTCGCGGCGACCTGCCTCGGGGTCAGGCCCATCGCCTTGAGGACCGCCAGGTCGAACGCGTGGTCGCGCAGGCCCAGGGCGCTGGCGGTCAGCAGGTTGGCCAGGCCGAGCAGCGCGAGCACGGCGATCAGCGCCACGATCACCCCGCGGATGACCGAGAGCCGCTCGGCGGGGTTGACCACCCGCCGCGCCTCCAGCGCCTCGCCCGAGGCCGCGATCAGCCGTGCCCTGACCGTCGCCGGGTCGGCCCCTTCCCTCAGCACCAGGCTGTGGAACTGCGGTGGCACGGCGTCCTTCGCCGCCAGGCTGTCCAGCCCCAGGGAGAGCACCTCGCCGTCCTGCTCGGGCTCGATCACCCGGCCGACGATGTGCACGATCAGCGGGGTGCCGCCGACGGTCATCCTGACGCGGTCGCCGATGCGCACCCCCATCAGGTCGAGCAGCCCCTGCCCGGCCACGGCCTCGCCCCTGGCGGTGAACATCCGCCCCTCGACCACGGAGAAGGGGTACGGCTGCGCCGAGGTACCGACGGCACGCACGAGCACGCTCCTGGTCTGCTCGGGTTCGAGGGCGGCGACCTCGCTGCCCGGATAGACGGCCGCGACGTCCGGGTCGGCCCTGGCCAGCCTGGCCACGTCCTCGGCCGGCAGCCGGTCCGAACGGACGGTGAGGGCCGCGGCCTGGCCGACCCGCTCCGGGTGGCTCAGGAAGTCGTCCAGGGTGGCCCAGCAGCCGAGCCCGACCACGATCATCATCATCGGGACCGCGAGGCCGAAGATGCTCAGGAACGCGGGCGCCCGCCTGCTGAAGGCGTCCCGGGTGCCGAGCACCAGGGCGGGCGGCAGCCGTACGAGGAGGGCGAGTCTGGCCATGCGCGACAGGTGGCCCCGCAGCGGCGCGGCCGGGGCGGCGGGGATGGGCGCGGTACGGCCGCCGCGCCAGGCGGGCAGGGCCACCGCGACGAGGACGACCACGGCGGTGCCCGAGGTGATGGCCAGCAGCGGCATCGGGGAGAGCGGCAGGATCGGCACGCCCCGCAGCGCGAAGGAGGAGGCGAGCTGCCCGCAGACGAGCCCGGCGGCGATGCCGATCATGCCGAGGGCGCCGTGCTCGGCCATGAGCAGGCCGAAGATCTGGCCCCTGGTGTAACCGAGGGACTTGAGGGTGGCCAGGTCGCGGATCTGGCCGAGCACCCGGCCGCCGGCGGCGTTGGCGATGGCCAGGGCGGCGGCGACCATGCCGACGCCGCCGAACAGCGCCAGCAGCAGGCCGAGCAGCCGGTTGTCCAGCTCCATCGAGGCGCGCACCTCGCGCCAGGTGGACATGCGCTGGATCTGCCCGCCCAGCAAGGTGACCGCGCCGTGCACGACCGGCAGGGTGTCCTCGCCGTCGGCGAGCCTGAGCCCGGTGACCATCTCGCTGCGGCCGGGCGCGGGCTCGATCTTGACGAGGGTCGTGCCGAGGGTCCAGGCGAGGCCGGGCGTCGTCTCCGGGTAGAAGCCCTGGTCGGCCGTGTCCGCCAGGCCGACCACGTTCAGCGGGTGCAGCGCGCCGTTGAGGGCCGTCACGGTGAACGAGGAGCCGACCCGCAGGCCGAGCGCCTCGGCGAAGGACCGTTCGACGACCACCCCGTCGTCGTCCCCCTGGCGCAGCCACCGTCCGGCGCGGACCAGCGGCACGGCCACGTCCGGCGGCCTGGCCTCCATCCCGCGCAGCGTGACCGGCGTCCGCCTGCCGTTCATGGTGAGCATCACCGGCGCCGCCCGGTACGGCCCGGCGACCCTGACCACCCCCTGGAGGCGTGCCAGCGCCGCCACCTGGGGGGCGTCCCTGGTGTGGATCCACACGTGGGCGCCCTTGGACTCGGTGAACAGGCCCCGCCAGGGGTTGGTCCCGTCCTCAAGGAGGGTCGCCGCGGTGATCAGGGCGGTGACGATCCCGGCGACGGCGAGCACGGTCAGCAGCGCCTGCCCCCGTCGTGCCCTCAGGTCGGCCCTGACCCATCTGACCGAGGCCCGCAGGGTGCTCACGTGGCCGCTCCGCTCGGGGGTGTGTTCGGGAACAACGCGGGCTATCCCCGCAGCTCGACGACGTCGCCCGCCGTGCCCCTCGGGCGGCGGCGGGCGGTTCCCAGGGCTCCGTCGTCGACGATCTCGCCGTCGAGCAGGGTGATCACCCGGTCGGCCAGGCTGGCGACCCGGGCGTCGTGGGTGACCAGGACGATGGTCTGCCCGTCGCGGTGGACCTGGCCGAGCAGGCGCAGGACGTCACGGGTGTTGCGGCTGTCGAGGTTGCCGGTCGGCTCGTCGGCCAGCAGCAGGCTCGGCTTGTTGGCCAGCGCGCGGGCCAGCGCGACCCGCTGCTGCTCACCGCCGGCGAGCTGGGCGGGCGAGGCGTCGGCGCGGCCGGTCAGCCCGAGCTCGCCGAGCAGGTGCTCCCTGCGCTCCCTGGCGTCGCGGGCCGAGGCCCCGGCCAGCAGCGCGGGCAGCTCGACGTTGTCGGCCACGGTCATGTTGGCGACCAGGTTGAAGAACTGGAAGACGAAGCCGATCTTCCGGCGTCTGAGCAGCGCCCACGCGCTCTCGCTCATGGTGTCCGCCCGCTTGCCGTCCAGCCAGATCTCCCCGCTGGTGCGGGGGTCGAGGCCGCCGAGCATGTGCACCAGGGTCGACTTGCCCGAGCCGGAGGGGCCGGTGATCGCGACGAACTGTCCCGGCTCGACCACCAGGTCGACCCCGCGCACCGCGGGCACCGGCACGGCGCCGTTCTGGTAGATCTTGACCAGATTGACCGTACGGACGACCGGGGGGTGACTCACGAAAGGTCCTCCTGACATCGTTCGAGCCAGTCGAGGTCGGCCTGCAGATGCAGCATGGCCCCCTCGATCAGCAGGAGTGCGACGTAGTCCTCCCGGTCTGTCCGGTCGGCGAGTTCGTTGAGGTCGCGCATGAGCCCGAGATAGTGGCGGCGCTGGCGGTTGATCAGCGCCATCCGGTCGGCGATGCCGGTCATGGGGGCCAGGACGAGCTTCATGAAGAACTCGTCGCGGACCCTGGGGCCCTCGGTCGGCTCCTCCACCCACGCGTCCAGGGCGTCCCGGCCCGCGGCGGTCAGATAGTACACCTTCTTGTTCGGCCGGTTCGACTGCTCGACGTCCACGGCGCGGATCAGGCCGTCCTTCTCAAGACGGCCCAGCGTGACGTAGATCTGCCCGATGTTCGGTGACGGGTAGGCCCGGCCGAAGATCTGCTCAAGCGCCTGTTTCAGCTCGTATCCGTGGGCAGGTTCCTTCGCGAGGAGCGCCAGCAGCGACTGTCTCACCCCCCACCTCCTCGACATGCTCGTTACCTGAGCGTTACGGGACTATCCGTTGACGTCCACATTAACGCTGTGCATAACATGCATGCATCTACCTAACATGTATGTAGCCGCCAGGAAACAGGGAGGCAATCGTGCGCCACCTCCTTCTCGTCACTCTCGTCGTCGTTCTGGTGACGGGGTGTTCGGGAGTGGTCGCGCGGGACGCCGACCGCTCCGGCGGCAGCGGTCCGTTCACCTTCGTGACGGGCCGTGACACCACCGGTTATCTGCGACCGCTGATCGACCGGTGGAACCAGACACACCCGGCGGAGCAGGCGACGCTCCTTGAGCTTCCCGAGGCCGCCGACGAGCAACGCGCGCAGATGGTCGCCAACCTGCAGGCCAAGAGCGACCGCTACGACGTGCTCGGCCTGGACGTGGTCTGGACGGCGGAGTTCGCCGACGCCGGCTGGATCGTGCCGCTCGAACGCGGCATGTTCCCGCTGGACAGGTTCCTGCCGTCCGTCACGGACACCGCCGTCCACCGGGGCAAGCTCTGGGCCGTGCCGTACACCAGCAACGCCGGGCTGCTCTACTACCGCAAGGACCTGCTGGCCAAGGAGGGCTTCACGCCGCCCACGACCTGGGCGGAGCTGCGCAGGCAGGCCCGTGCGCTGCACGACAGGTACGGCATCGGCGGCTACGCCGGGCAGTTCCTCGCCTACGAGGGGCTGACCGTCAACTTCGCCGAGGCCGTGCAGTCGGCGGGCGGGCAGATCCTCAACCGCGACGGCACCCAGGTCACGATGGACACCGCCAAGGCCACGACCGGGCTCGACTTCCTGGTCAACGGTCTTCGTGAGGGCTGGATCCCCCGCGAGTCCCTCTCCTACAAGGAGGAGGAGTCACGGCTGGCCTTCCAGGAGGGCCGCCTGGCCTTCTCCCGCAACTGGCCCCACGCCTACGGCCCGGCGACGACCTCGCCGATCGGCCGCAGGTTCGGGGTGACCCGGCTGCCCGGCCTCAACGGGCCCGGCTCCAGCTCGCTGGGCGGGATCAACCTCGCCATCAGCGCCTACTCCAAGCGGCAGAAGTCCGCCCTGGAGTTCATCCGCTACTTCACCGGGCTTGAGAACGAACGCCGGGTGCTCGCCGACGGGTCCTTCCCCCCCGTCTGGGCCGAGCTCTACGACGACCCCGCTCTGATCAAGCGCTTCCCCTACCTGCCGGTGCTCAAGGACAGCCTGCTGTCCGCGCGGCCCAGGCCGACGAGCGCCAACTACAACCAGCTGAGCCTGGTGATCGCCAGTGCGGTCTCCAACGCGCTCACCCCGCCCTTCGACGAGGACAGCGGCGACGTCGTCACCTCGATGAAGGGTCAGCTCGACGAGATCATCCGGGCTCGATGACGGGGGTCACCCCTCCGTTCCGCGAGTCGTCATCCCTTCCCTTCCCCTTGTTTCTGTCTCTTTCCGTCTCTCTCCGTTCTCGGCGGACGCCCGTGGGCATCCCCACCGCGCGGCGTCCGCCGTACCTCACGCCTCACCTCACCACCCCAGGACCGGGGACAGGCGGTCCCCCCGCACCGATCGCCTGTCCCCCCATCTCCGTTCCGTCAGCACAGGAGGTTCGCCAGAATGCGTAAGACCATCGCCACGGTGACGTTGACGGGCCTGGCGCTCGCGCTCGCCGCGTGCGGCAGCCAGGACAACGCGTCCTCGACGCCCGCCCCGGGCGACAGCGCCCCGGCCTCCTCGGCCGCCGCGGGAGCCAAGACCCTGGACGGCGTGACCATCGAGGTCGCCGCCAAGTGGACGGGCCAGGAGCAGGAGAACTTCCAGCAGGTGCTCAAGGCGTTCGAGGCCAAGACCGGTGCCAAGGTCACCTACGCCTCGACCGGTGAGGACACCGGCGCCTACCTCGGCCCGCGCATCCAGGGCGGCAGCCCGCCGGACATCGCGATCCTGCCCCAGCCCGGCCTCGTCCAGCAGTACGCCAAGGAGAAGGCCCTCAAGCCGCTCACCGCCGAGGTCCAGAAGCAGATCGACGACAACTACACCCCGTACTGGAAGGAGCTCGGCTCCGCCGACGGCCAGGTCTACGGCGTGCTGGTCAAGGCCGCGCACAAGTCGCTCGTCTGGTACCGCGACCAGGCGTTCCAGGACGCGGGCGCCCAGCCCCCCGCCACCTGGGACGACCTCATCAAGACGGCCCAGACCGTCGCCGACTCCGGCACCGCCCCGTTCGCCCTCTGCGGCGCCTCCGGCTGGACGCTGACCGACCTGTTCGAGAACGTCTACCTCTCGACCGCCGGGCCGGACAACTACACCAAGCTCTCCAAGCACGAGATCCCGTGGACCGACGCGACCGTGACCACCGCGCTTGAGAAGATCGCGCAGATCGTCGGCAAGAAGGAGTTCCTGCTCGGCGGCCCCTCCGGCGCCCTGCAGACCGACTTCCCGACCTGCGCGACCCAGGTGTACGGCCAGGACAAGGCGGCGATGGTCATCGAGGCCGACTTCGTGGCCACCTCCGCCGAGCAGTCGGGCGCCAAGCTGGGCGAGGAGGCCAAGTACTTCCCCTTCCCCAAGGCCGGTGACACCGAGCCGGTCGTGCTCGGCGGCGACATCGCCGTGGCGCTGAAGGACTCCAAGGGAGGCATGGCCCTGCTTGAGTTCCTCGCCTCGAAGGAGGGCGGCGAGATCTGGGCCAAGCTGCCCGGCTACCTTTCGCCCAACCGCAACGTCTCGCCGGACAACTACCCGGCCGAGCTGACCAAGAAGCTCGCCCAGACGATCATCTCCGCCGGTGAGGCGGTCCGCTACGACATGTCCGACCTCGCGCCGAGCGCGTTCGGCGGCACCGAGGGCAAGGGCGAGTGGAAGCTCCTGCAGGACTTCGTCCGCGACCCCTCCGACGTCAAGGGGACCCAGACCAAGCTTGAGGACGAGGCCAAGAAGGCCTGGAAGTAGGGGGACCGGCCGTGACCAACCGGTTGGACGGCCCGCAGGGCCCGAGGGAGGGCGAGGGCGCCTCCCCCGGGCCCGGGCCCGGCCCCGCGACCCCGCAGGGCCAAGCGGACGATCCCCCGCCGTCCGCCACCGCGCCGGAGACGGCCGGGGCGACAGCGGAGGCCACGACGGCGGGAGCCGCGGCCCGGGGGTCTGCGGCTCCCGCTCCTCCCCCGAATCCCTCGAATCCCTCGGGCCGCCGGGGAAGGCTCGGCCCCTCCCCGACGCTGGCGCTGGTTTTCCTGCTGCCCGCCGCGGTCGTCCTCGGCGCGCTGGTGATCTACCCGATCGTCTACTCGATCTTCCGCAGCCTCTTCGACGCCACCGGGGACACCTTCGTCGGCGCCGGGAACTACGCCGCGATCTTCAGTGACTCCTCGACGCTGACCACGATCAGGAACAACCTGATCTGGGTCGTGTTCGCCCCCGCCATGGTCACCGCGATCGGCCTGATCTTCGCGGTGCTGACCGAGCGGATCCGCTGGGCCACCGCGTTCAAGCTGGTCGTCTTCATGCCGATGGCCGTCTCCCTGATGGCCTCCGGCGTCATCTTCAGGCTCGTCTACGAGCAGGACCCCGACCGGGGCGTGGCCAACGCCGTGATCACCTCGGTCCAGGGGATCTTCGGCCCCTCCCACGGCTATCCCGACGCCAGGCCGAGGGAGAACGACGCGGCGCCGGTCGTCCCACGCGACGGCGCGGTCGTGACCAGGCAGACCGTCAAGCCGGGCCAGGCCGTACAGGTGCCGCTGGTGGGCGTCAAGCCCGCGACGCTCGCCTCCGCCTCCGCGGCCAAGGCGGCGCAGCCGGTGCCCGGCGAGCTGACCGGCACCGTGTGGGTCGACTTCACCCAGGGCGGCGGCGGCACGCTCAACCAGGTCGACGGCACGGAGAAGGCGCTGGCCGGGGTGACGGTCGAGGCGGTGCGCGGCGACGCGGTCGCGGCGACGGCGACCACCGAGGCCGACGGGACCTTCCGCTTCGCCGGTCTGCCCCAGGGCGACTATCTCCTGCGGCTGCCGCCGTCGAACTTCCAGGAGCCCTTCAACGGCGTCTCCTGGCTCGGGCCGACCCTGATCACCCCGGCCATCATCGGGGCGTTCATCTGGGTGTGGGCCGGGTTCGCCATGGTGCTGATCGCGGCCGGGCTCGCGTCCATCCCGCGTGACGCGCTTGAGGCGGCCCGCATCGACGGGGCGACCGAGTGGCAGGTGTTCCGCAAGATCACCGTCCCGTTGCTCTCCCCCGTGCTGCTGGTCGTGTTCGTCACCATGATCATCAATACGCTCAAGGTCTTCGACCTGGTCTTCGTGATCGCCCCGGGCTCCGTGCAGCCGCAGGCGAACGTGATCGCGCTTGAGATGTGGCGGGTCTCCTTCGGCGGCGGAGGCAACCAGGGGCTGGGCAGCGCGCTGGCCATCTTCCTGCTGATCCTGGTCCTGCCGTTCATGATCATCAATATCCGCCGGTTCAGAAGGGACAACCAGTGACGACCCCCGCGCTGGGCGCGCCGAGTCGCGGCCCCCTCGGCAGGGCCGTCGACCGGATCGGCGGCGGCCTGCTCCAGGCCCTGATGGTGGTGATCGGCCTGTTCTGGCTGGTTCCCACACTCGGCCTGTTCGTGGTCTCGATCAGGAACGAGACCGCCAACAACTCCACCGGCTGGTGGACGGCCCTGACCAGGCCGGCCGAGCTGACCCTCAGGAACTACTCGGACCTGCTGGCGACCGGCTTCACCTCCTCGTTCTGGAACACCGTCCTCATCACCGTCCCGACGACCGTCCTGGTGATCGGCATCGCCGCCATGGCGGCCTACGCCTTCGCCTGGATGGAGTTCCGGGGCAGGGACACCCTGTTCCTGGTGGTGGTCGGCCTGCTGGTCGTACCGGTCCAGATCGCACTGATCCCGATCGCGAAGCTGTACGGCACGCTCGGGATCTTCGGCTCCATCGCCGGGGTCGTGCTCTTCCACACGGCCTTCGGCCTGCCGTTCGCGATCTTCCTGCTGCGCAACTTCTTCGCGGGCATCCCGCGCTCGCTGCTAGAGGCGGCGCGGATGGACGGCGCGGGCGAGTGGAAGATCTTCTCGACCGTGGTGTTCCCGCTGGCCAAGCCCGCGGTGGCCTCGCTGGGGATCTTCCAGTTCCTCTGGGTGTGGAACGACCTGCTCGTCGCCCTGGTCTTCGCCGACACCGGCAACCAGCCGATGACCAAGGCCCTGCAGTCTCAGATGCGGCAGTTCGGCACCAATATCGACATCCTTGCCCCCGGCGCCTTTTTGTCGCTGATAATCCCATTAATCCTGTTCTTCGCATTCCAGCGGTATTTCGTGCAGGGCATGATGGCGGGCTCCGTGAAATAACGACAGGGGCAGGTCAGGTACGGCTCGCGTGATTCGTCACGCGAGCCGTACCTGGTCGCAAAACTCGATAGGGTTTTCGGCATGGCCGCACGTCCTTTGAACGAAGTCGTGGAAGCCGGGTGGGCGCAGGCCCTGGAACCCGTCGCTGACAAGATCGCCGAGCTGGGTGACTTCCTCCGTCAGGAGGTCGCGGAAGGCAGGCAGTACCTCCCCGCGGGAGCCAACGTGCTCCGCGCCTTCCAGCAGCCCTTCGACCAGGTGAAGGTGCTTATCGTCGGGCAGGACCCCTACCCGACCCCGGGACACCCGATCGGCCTGAGCTTCTCGGTCGCCGCCGACGTGCGCCCGATCCCCGGCAGCCTCCGCAACATCTACAAGGAGCTGACCGAGGACCTCGGCCTGCCGATGCCGAGCAACGGCGACCTGACCCCCTGGACCGACCAGGGCGTCCTGCTGCTCAACAGGGTCCTCACCGTCATGCCCGGCAAGCCCGCCTCGCACCGCGGCAAGGGCTGGGAGGAGGTCACCGAGCAGGCCATCAAGGCCCTCGTCGCCCGCGACCAGCCCCTGGTCTCGATCCTGTGGGGCCGCGACGCCCGCTCCCTGCGCCCGATGCTCGGCTCGACCCCGGCCATCGAGTCGGCCCACCCGAGCCCGCTGTCGGCCCGCAGCGGCTTCTTCGGCTCCCGCCCCTTCAGCCGCGCCAACGACCTGCTGCAGCAGCAGGGCGCGGCACCGGTCGAATGGAAGCTGCCGTAGTCTGATCGTCCCTTGTCGGGGCACTAGGATTCCACCATGAGTGATGAATCGGGCACCGAACGCTATCTGCGTCTGACGATCGAGCTGACCGTTGAGGTGCAGGACCTCGCCGGGCTCCAGGAAGCCGCGCTGAAGGAGATCAACCACCCCGACGCCGACCTGGACGACGACGAGCGCAGGGAACAGGCGGAGATGGTCTCCGCCGACGAGACGGGGGCCACGGCCCTGCAGTGGCTCATCGAGCCGGACCACGTTCTGGGCCTGATCGAGCACGTGGAGCAGGTCGAGCCCCGCGAGGCCGTGCTGGGGGTCGAACCCTCAGACGGCCCCTCGGACGAGGAAGACGACCACGACCACCACGGCCACGACCACTGAGATCAGTCGTCGGCCTCGAAGCCGTCCCCGAAGGCCCAGAGCTGGCCCTCCAGATCGAAGGCCATGTAGATCCTGGTGCCCTCGGGGGTGGTCTCGGGCTCGACCACGATCTCGGCGCCCCGCGCCACGGCCTGCTCGTAGTGGGCCTCAAGATCCTCGACAACGACGAACACGCCCTGGCTGACCGCGGGCAGGTCGAGGGCGCTGCGCAGGTAGGGCTCGCCGGGCCGTACCGAGGCGAGCACGATCACCGCGTCCCCCAGAGTGAGCCGGGCGTACCCCACTCCCCCGTGAGAGCCGGGCACCGTGACCGACGGCCGGAAGCCGAAGACCTTGCCCAGCCATTCGATGGCGCCCGGGGCGTCCTGGTAACGAAGGAACGGAACCACACTGGGGTTCGACATGCGGCCCTCCACCGAGACGATGCGATGTCTTAAGCCCAGAGCTTGTCACCGTTGGCCGATCACGTCAGCATGTCCGCCACACCTTCCGTTCCGGCCGTCCGGTCCGTCCTCTCTCAGCCCGCGAGGAGCTCCTCCCTGCGGGCGATGAGCAGGTCACGCTGACGTGCCAGCTCGGCGTGGTTGGTGGTCAGGGTCGCGACCGTCTCCTGCACCCATTGGGCGATCTCGGCGACCGCCTCGCCGGTGCGGGAGATCTTCTGGTGCTTGATCGCGTCCACGATGATGTTGTCGAAGAACATGTCGGCGAACCAGCGGGTGTCCACCTCGGGCATCTGGGGGTTGACGTGCACCCCGACGTCGGCCAGCTCCCTGGAGAAGACGTCCAGCGCCCGCTGCGCGTGCCAGGCCGCCTCGTCGGCGTTGCGCAGGTGGCCGTTCTCCACCATGTCGGCGAAGCCCCCGCCGCCGCTCAGCATGTCCCAGCGGGAGGCGCCCCGGGCGCTGCCGAGACTGTGCAGGACCTGGCCAACGGCCTGGACCGCGCCGACCCCCGCCTGGCGCGCCTCCTCATGCTCGCGCAGCCCGGCGTCGGTGTCGGCGAGCCGCCGGGAGATGTCGGTGAGCTCCCTGCCCTTCGGGTCGCCCGACTCGACCAGCATGCGCTCCTTGCGTTCGAGCAGCGCCGCGTACTCCTCGCGCGCCGTGCCCACCTCGGCGAGGCCGCTCTCCACGGCCGCCATGTCCGTCTCCAGCCACCCCAGGCGGCCGCGCTGCCCGTCAAGGCGCTGCCGTACGGCCTGCGCCTCGGCCCGCTCCTTGGCGAGCCGCTCCTCCTTCGAACCGGCGAGCCCCGCAAGGAACGCCGTGAAGCCGCCCGCCTCCAGCCGAGAGACGTCCTTCTCCTCCTCGGCGAGCCGTTCCTCAAGTTCCGCGAGCAGCCGCCCGACCTCGTCGAGTTGCAGGGCCAGTCCCTGACGCTGGGCCGTCAGCCGCTCAAGACGCCGTACCCGCTCACGGGCCGCGCGCAGGTCGTCGTCGATGCCGTCGAAGATCATCACATCAGTGCGACGTACGGCACAGGCGAATTGTTCCGCTCCCGACATATCAACACTTGCGGTCAGGGCCGAAACACGGCCCGCGACCTCACTCCATGGTCACCAGGGGTGGCGGGTAGCCCTCGACCCCGCCGGGCAGGCGCCAGGGCCGGTGAACCGCCCTGTCCGGTACGGCCCGCAGCTCGGGCACGTGACGACGGACGTACTCCCCCGTCGGGTCGAACCGTCTCGCCTGCCTCAGCGGGTTGACGACCCGGTTGGGCCTGGTGTCGTTGCCCGTCCCCGCGACCCACTGCCAGTTGCCGTAGTTGTCGGGCACGTCCCCGTCGAGCAGCAGCGAGAAGAAGTGCTCCGCGCCCACCCTCCAGTCCACGCCCAGCCTCCTGACCAGGAAGGACGCGGTGACCATCCGGGCGCGGCCGTGCATCCAGCCCTCGGCGAGCAGCTGCCGCATGCCCGCGTCCACGATCGGCACACCGGTCCTGCCCTCCCGCCAGGCCCGCGCGGCCTCCTCGTCGTGGCGCCAACGGTGTCCGCGCGGCCGGTAGTCGTCCCGCGTGATGCCCGGGAAGGCCCGCGTGACCTGGTGGAAGAAGTCGCGCCAGCAGAGCTGTCTGACGAGGTCGTCACCGGGCCGCCGTGATTCGAGCTCAAGGGGCGACAGGCAGCCGAAACGCAGGTAGGGGCTGAGCCGTGAGGTACGGTCGCCCGCGAGGTCGTCGCGCCTGTCGGCGTAGTTCTCCGCGTCGTACCTGAGCCAGGTGTTCATCCGCTCCCTGGCGGCCCGCTCACCGCCGGGGAAAGGCCCTCCGGGGCCGGGCTCGGGCAGGGTGCCGGCGTCGAGTCCCTCGGGCAGGACGACCTCGCGCGGGGCGTCCAGCAGCCGCCTGCGGCCGTGCTCCGCCCAGACCCGCCAGTAGGGCGTGAACACCCGGTAGTGGTCACCGCCGCCGGAGGGCCGCAGGGCGCCGGGAGGCACGATCGTGACACCGGGGAAGGTCAGGAAGGCCGTCCGCGCGCGCTCGCACTCCTCGGCGAGCCTCCGCTGCCTGCGCGAGGCCAGGACACTGACGTCCTCGCTGACATGCACGGCCCGGGCACCGACCTGACGGGCCAGACGCATCGTCTCGGTGACCGTGTCGCCCCGGCGGACCAACAGGTCGCCCCCTCGTTCGCGCAGGGACCGGCGCAGGTCGGCCAGGCTCTCGGCGAGGAAGGCCGCCCTGCCGTACGGCCGGACGGCGGGGTCGAGCACGAACAGCGGCACCACCCGGCGCGCCCCCGCGCACGCCTCGGTCAGCGCCGGATGGTCATGGACCCGCAGGTCACGGGTGAAGAGGACGATGACGGTCTCGGTCACACGGGGACCTTCGTGCCCGCGCTCCGCGTGGTTGCATCCGGCCGGGGCCGGGTGTCCGAAGGGATCGTCAGGGGGACGAGACTGGCAGGCTGTAGACCGTACGGGAGGGGCCCGTGAATGGGGTGAGACGGTGACGGACGAGCAGGAGCCGGGATATGGCATCGGGGCCGTCGCCCGCAGGCTCGGGGTGCCCGCCCCGACCCTGCGCACCTGGAATCTGCGCTACGGCCTCGGCCCGAGCCGCCGCAGCCCCGGTGGGCACCGCCGCTACGACTCCGCCGATCTGCGCCGCCTTGAGGAGATGAACCGGCTGATCAGGCAGGGGGTTCCGGCGGCCGACGCCGCCAGGCGGGTCCTGCGGCCCGGCGCCCTGCCCCTCCAGACGCCGGAGCCCGCGCCGGTCCCTGTCCCTGCCTCGGGTTCGGGCTCGGTCCCTGGCTCAGGTTCGGGCTCGGGTTCGGAAGGGGAGGCCGCGATCCCGACGGTGGCGATGCTGGCACGGGCCGCGACCGCGCTGGACAGCGGGGGTGTCTCCGACTGGATCGACGCGGCGCTGGCCAGGCACGGCGTCGAGTGGACCTGGCACACCCTGGTGCTGCCGGTCTTCGAGGCCATCTGCAGGCGTCAGGCGGAGACCGGAGCGGGCATCGAGATCGAGCACCTGTTCTCCGAACGGCTGCTCGGCGCGCTGACCCGGATAGGCCGTCCCCCCGCCCTGCCGGTCAACGACCGTCCCGTGCTGCTGGCCTGCGCGGAGAACGAGCTGCACAGCATGCCGGTCCACGCGCTGGCCGCCGCGCTGTCCCTGGAGGGCGTCCAGACGCGGGTGCTCGGCGCGCGGACGCCGTACCCGGCGCTGGGGGACGCGATGCGTCGTCTCGGCCCTGCGGTGGTCTTCGTCTGGTCCCAGATCCCCGAGACAGGGGATCCCGCGCCGCTCGCCTCGCTGCCTCCGCTGCGCCCGCCGAGCCGCCTCATCGTGGGCGGCGAGGGCTGGCGGGAGGGGTTGCCCGCCTCGGTTCTGCGGGTCTCCTCCTTCACCGAGGCGCTCACCGGCGTCCACGCCGCACTGCGCTGACCTGCGCGAGTCGCTTGCCTTCATGCACGCCGGAGAGTATGAATAAGTTTTGAGTAGCTTTTTTCGGCAAGGGGGGCACCATGACAGACACCCTGAACGTCCGGTTCGCCGAGGGTGACGACGCGGCCCTGGCCGAGTGCCTCCACACACACGGCTCGCTCGTGCGCTCCTACCTGCGGCGCTTCGTCGCCTTCCAGGACGTCGAGGACCTCCAGCAGGTCGTGTTCACCGAGGTCTGGCGGTCACGGCACCGCTTCGACCCGGCCCGCAGCCTTCCCGCCTGGCTGCTCGGCATCGCGCACAACCGGGCGGTCGACCACCTGCGGGTGCGCACGTTGCGGACGGTCCCGCTCGACGCGGTCGCCGACCCCGCGGGTCAGGACGGCAGGGCCCACGGGGAGGCCCTGGCCGAACGCGACGAGGTACGGCGGGCGCTGGCCGAACTGCCCGCCCCGCAGCGCCAGGCCATCGAGCTGGCCTACTACGGCGACCTCACCCAGCGGGAGATCGCCGAACGGCTGAGCGTTCCGCTCGGCACCGTCAAGGCTCGCACGGCCCGCGGCCTGCGCCGCCTTTCGGCCCTGCTCACCCCCATGGCGGCGTGACCGTCAGCGGGTCTCGGGCCAGCGGCCGGTGGCCTTGGCGGCCTCGATCGCGGCGTGGCCCGCCGGGCGCATCCGGCCCTCGGCCGTCAGCGCCTCGGCCTTGGCGACGTTGATCTCCGACCAGGGGCTGCGGCGCGCGCGCGGTGAGTAACGCTGCAGGTAGTAGTCGCCGTCGAACGCCCTGCGGTGGCTGTCGATCCATCCGTGGCACAACGCCTCGTCCAGGGCCTCGTCCAGAGTGACGGTGGTGGCGTTGCCGTTCTTCTTGGCGATCATCAGCCAGACGTCGCGGGCGCTGTCGTGGTGCTCGGCCAGCCAGGCCTTCCAGGCGGCGGCATCGTCCAGGATCAGGGCGTTCTCGGTCATCGTGGTCAGCCCTTCCGGCTCGCGAGCACGTTCATGTAGTGGTTGTTGATCATGATGCCGAGGATGTTGCCGAACGGGTCGCGCACCGAGGCGGTGACGAACCCGGGGCCGCGCTCGGTCGGCTTGTCGAACGGGACGGCCCCCATCTCCAGCAGCCGCTCCCAGGCCGCCTCCAGATCGTCCACCGCCCAGTAGACGATCGCCCCGCCGCTCTCGGCGCTCCAGCCCTGCGGGGCGAAGCGCGCGTCGATGACGCCCAGCTCGTGCTGGTAGTCACCCACCCGGAACTCCACATAGACCGGATCGCCCTGCTCGGGCCGCTGGAAGTAGGCCTCCATCCCGAGAAGCTCGGCGTACCAGTCACGGGCGGCGGCGACGTCGTGCGCGTAGAAGCTGATGGTGGTGAGTCCGCGAAGCATGTCCTGCTGCCTTCCGCTCGGTGGCTTGTGAGATCGATCCTGTCAGCCAAAGTGCTCACCGAATGAGCACTTTTACCGGCGACATGAGTTCAGCCGGCGTCGAGGAGGGCCCTGATGTCGCTCTCGCGGTAACGGCGCTGCCTGCTGGGGGTTCGCACCGAGGGGATGCGGCCGGTCAGCGCCCAGCGGTTGACGGTCTTTGGGTCGACGCCGAAGATCCGGGCCACCTCACCGGGGGTGAGGAGCCTGTCGGTGGTGTCCGGGCCGGTGGTGAAGGTGCCGTCCGGGGCGACGGCCTTGAGTGGGGACATGGAGGGCTCCAGAAGGGTCAGTGGCGGCTGCGGTGGAGGATCTCGTCGTGGTGGGCCAGCGCGCCGGCCAGCCGGTGGAGGGTGGTACGGCCGAGCACGTCCCTGGCTCCGGCCGCGCGCTGGTCGGGCCGGAGCGGCTTGTAGCGGATGGCCCACCATCGGGGCAGGCCGGGCAGGTGGAGGTGTTCGTACCGCCAGCCGGGGTGGGCGCTGGTGAGGAGGTCGATCAACCGGCGTTCGTACTCGGTCATGGTCGTCCCTGGTTCCGGGAGTCGTTCCGGGGTGTGCCGAAGGTCTCCCGGGAGTCGTTCCGAGGGCGTTCCGAGAACATTCCGGGAGCGTTCCGGGGCGGGTGCCCGGCCCCGAGCCGGGGAGCACGACGGCCGGGCACCCTGGAGGAGGACCGGCCCCACATGAGGCCGGTGCGCCAGACGACTCCCTCTTCCCCAGCACGCTCGGCGCGCGTGAGAGCCGTCCTGCGAGGGTGTGCGGCCCAGGTCCCTCCTATCTGAGCCGCACGTTCACGGAGGGACGCACGGCCCAGCCCCCCGTCCGAACCGCACGTTCATGAAGGGACGCACGGCCCGGACCCCTCCCGCCCGAGCCGCGCATTCATGAGGTGAGGGGGTGCGGCCCAGGCCCCTCCCACCTGAGCCGCACGCTGAGGAGGTACGGCAGGGCGGCGGGTGGGATGAATGTCCACCGCCCGCCGTACCGGCTTCACGAGCGCAGAAGTCTGCGCAGCGCCGTAGACCGACCAGACACGTCGGCCTGACCAGGGCATACGGCTGGGGAGGTCCGGGCGGGCTGCCTGAACCGGGCGCTCCGGAGGGCGCGGGCGACGGCGACGGCCCGGATACTCGGCGGCACCGCCGGGGACGACTGGGCGGCCAGTTCGCGGTCCAGTTCCTCGGCCGACCCGGCCCGCACCAGCAGCACGTCCCCGGAGCGGGGCCTGCCGGACAGGACGCTTCGGTAGGCGCTCCACAGGCCGGTCGCCGAGTTGTGGAACACCAGCCAGTCAGGGTGAGCCCGCTGTACGGCGTCGCAGCTCTGACGCGCGGTATCCGACGTCACGCCGCCCTCCCACCCGGCGGACGCCGCCCTCCGACACCACCCGGCGAAGGCCGTACCCCGGCGGGTGCCGTTTTCTCGTCTGGTGAGCGTCGTTCTCCGCCGGTCTCCTCGTTCCGCGACCCGGAGGGCGGGCGACCGGAGCCGCCACCCCTTCTGCGCCGAACCGGTGCCGGGGAGAGCCGAGACGCGGGCGTCGAACGAATCGCCCTGATCATCTCCGCCTCCCGCATCCGTTCCTCCAGCCCCTCACCCGTGGAGTCCTCAACGATCACCGGACGAGGGCCGTCCCAGGCGGCCACGGCGTAGAAGCGGCGGCGACCCAGGCTGTAGAGCACCGTCCAGCCCGCCCAGGCCTGGTCGATCCGCTCGGCCTGCGCCCGTGCCGGGCCGTCCCAGACCCGCCTATACACCGGGGCGTACGGCAGGCCCGCACGGTGCCGTCCGGTCACGACGCCACCCCCTTGGCGATCTCCTCCTGCTCGGCCACGGCCGCCCGGACCTCGTCGAAGGTGTCGGCGTCCACGGCCGACTGGGCCCCGGCCCGTACGGCGGTGCGGGGGAAGACGTGGGCGCGGAAGGCCCAGAAGCGGCCCGCGTCACTGATGATCAACCGCCAGCCCGGGATCACCTGGGCCGTGGGGATGCCATGCATGATCTGGACCTCCCGGGTCCGTCCTGTTGGAGAAGCGGCCGGTACGCGGATGGCGGGAAACCCTGCAATAACAGGCAAAAGGGACTTCGGTCGGCTATTTCCCAGATGGCGAGTGTTCGCGCTTATCACCGAAACAACCATCTTCATTACCATACCAATACCCTTAATACCCCTTTTCTGATTGACTTCCGCACCTCCACAGGGAGTTGTGAAGTTGACGGTACCCACCCGGGAGGAAAGTCCGCCCCGAATGCCGTGAGCTGCGGAATACCGATTTCCGCACCCGCGTCGTCGTGAGTGTTCCCTCATGTTCACCATCCCCTCGTCCGCGCCTAGGGTGCCGCTTCGGCTCGTCACCGAGAATCCCAGACACGACGGCCACAGAGCAGCCTGTAATGGCGCACGGTTCCCACACACTTCTTGTGAAGTACTGGCGACCCGGCCCATGAGGATGTAAAGGATTACCCATGGACGTCTCCCAGGAATACGACTCCTCGAAGTCGCCGCGAACCTACTTCGCCCAAGAACTCCGCAGAATTCGCACCGGCAAAGGAATCACCCAATTGCGACTTGCCGACATAATTGGGTGGTCGGAGAGCCAGATCAGCATGGTCGAGCAGGGGCACAGGAAGCCCACGAGGCCCTTCACCGTGGCCGTGGACGCGGCCATGCGCCTCGAAGGACGGCTCATCGAGCTCTACGACATGTTCGACAGCATGGCCGCCCAGTCACCCGAGTGGTTCCGCCCCTGGATCGAGGTCGAGCGCGAGGCGCAGACGCTGCGGGCATGGGAGCCACTGATCGTTCCCGGACTGCTCCAGGTGGAGGGCTACGCTCGGGCGCAGCTGAGCGGTGAGCCGGGGGTCTCGAAGGAGCGGACCGAGGAGCTGGTGCGAGCCCGGCTCGACCGGCAGAACATCTTCGCCCGGCCCGACCCGCCGCGCTTCTGGGTGGTGCTGGACGAGGGCGTGCTGGCCCGGCCCGTGGGCAGCCCCGAGATCATGGCGGCCCAGATCGCCCACCTGCTGGAAGTGGCAGAGGAGGGGCACATCTCCATCCAGATTCTCCCGCACAGCGCCTACAACGTTGTGGGACTGCTGGGCAGCTTTGTGGTCGCCGAGCTTTCCGGTGCGGCCGCGGACATGGTCTACGTGGAATCACAGGGCACCGAAGGGCGAGTGAACGATCGAGTAAAGGAGGTCGAACGTCTACGATTCAAGCACGACGCGATTCGCGCCGACGCCATGTCGCGGCGCGAGTCGCTGAACGCGATCAAGGAGATGATGCGGCGATGGACAGCCTGACCAGGGAACTCGTTTCTGCGGCCTGGCGCAAATCCTCTCTCTCTGGCAGCGACGGCGGTAACTGCGTCGAAGTCGCCCGTCTCGGCGGAGGACACATCGGCGTTCGCGACAGCAAGAACATCACCGGTCCGGCACTGGCCTTCACCGCCTCCGGCTGGGAATCTTTCGTGAAGGGCGTGAAGAACGGCACGTTCGACGCCCTCTGATTCACCCTCGTCGCCCGCCGGAGAGGAAACCATCATGAACACCTGGCGTAAATCCAGCCTCTCCGGCAGCGACGGCGGCGACTGCGTCGAAGTCGCCCACCTCAACGGTCTGACAGCCATCAGAGACAGCAAGAACCCCACCGGCCCGACACTGACCCTCACCCCCGCCCAGTGGCGTTCGTTCATCGGCCATCTGAAGGCCGACGCCTGAGCGCGCTCAATGTCACGGCAGTGAGCGGGTGAGCCACACCACCTCACCGTTTTCCTCCGTGGACAGGCGGTCCCGCTCGAACCCGAGTTTCTCCAGGACGCGGAGCGAGGGCGTGTTCCACGAGCCGACGGTCGACCAGAGCCGTTTCCGCCCGGTCGCCACCGCCGCGTCGAGCACCGCGCGGGCCGCCTCGGTCGCGTACCCGCGCCCGTGCACACGCTGGAACAGCTCATACGCGATCTCGGGCTCCTCGACGGTGCAACGACCGACGATCAGCCCGCAGTAGCCGATGAAGTCGCCTTCCACCCGGCGCCGGACGGGCAGCAGCGCGATCCCCGTGGCCGCCGTCGCGGTGAGCTGCTTCGCGATGATCGCCCGGACGTGCTCAATCGTGGGCGTCCCCTTGCCACGTTCGGCATGCAGGTCCCGAAGCTCGCCGGCGTCCGACTCGGCCCACGGCCGCATCGTCAACCGCTCGGTCTCCAGATGAAACGCCATCGTCTCGTACGCGGCCATGACCCCACTCTGCCTCCCGCGACCATCGGACACCAAACGTGCCCGGCCCTAGGAATCGATCTCCCAGATGAGTGCGCCCTCTTCCTCCAGACCGGCGAGGGTCTTCACCAGAGGGCCCGGGTCGGTGCCTGGAGGGAGATCGACGGAGAGGTAGGTGCCCTGCAACCACTCGTGAGCCAGCCCAGCGGTCACCGCTTCGCCATGAAGAAGCTCGTGGAACCGGTCACGGTGAGGGTGCTGCCGGACCAGGGCGGCCCGCAAAGTGCTGTGACCCGACTTCTCGACCACGGCCGACACCAGGTGCCGGTCGTCGATGGTCACGACGTCGCGATGGCAGATGCCGTAGGTGAAAAACGGCAGACACGTGATCTCGAACCGGTCCGGGGCCACTCGGCGGGTCCACAGCTGTTCGCGCCAGCCGTCCACGCGCTCGGAAAGGTCCGCGTGGATCAGGTAGTCGCTGAGGTCACGGCCGATCGGATCGTCGTGCGCGATGACGGTGATGACGCACCTTCCAGGTGAGAGCCGTTGATGTCAGATGTCGGCCGCAGGGTCACTCAGCCCCGGACGACTGGAGTACAGCCAGCGATCGGGCGGGCAGGAACAGGTCCGGGCCGGTCAGGGTGGTGGTCGGGTCGAGGGCCAGGAGGATGTGGCCGGGGCCGGTCGGCAGGGTGAGGGGGACGGGGCCGAGGTTGGCCGCGATCCGCAGGGCGCCGCGCCGTACGAGAAGCCAGTCGTCGCCGTGGGAGACGGCGGTCCGGTCGAGCCGGGGGTCGGTCAGCTCGGGGTGGGCACGGCGCAGCGCGATCAGGGCCCGGTACCAGTCGAGATGGGCCCGGTGGGCGTCGTCGTCGAGTTCGCTCCAGTCGAGTTTGGAGCGCAGGAACGTCAGCTCCTCGCCGGGGTCGGGGGCCTTGTCCGCCCAGTCGTCGTAGCCGTGGCCGACGAACTCCCGGCGCCGCCGTTCCCCCTCGCCCTCGCGCAGCTGAGGCTCGACGTGGTCGGTGAAGAACAGGAACGGGGTGCGGGCCCCCCACTCCTCGCCCATGAACAGCATCGGGGTGAACGGGGAGGTCAGCAGCAGCCCGGCGGCCAGCCGCAGCGCCTCCGGCGGCATCCGGTCGCCCGTAGCGCGGTTGCCGATCTGGTCGTGGTTCTGCGCCGAGCAGACGAAGCGGTGGGCGGGCACGTGCCCGGCCGGGCGGCCGTGGGAGCGGCCCCTGAAGGAGGAGTAGGTGCCGTCGTGGTAGTAACCCGAGGTCAGCACCTTGGCCAACGTCGCCGTGACGCCACCGGTGGCGTCTCCGGCTGTGACCCCGGTGGCGTCTCCGCCCGTGCTTCCGCTGGTGTCTCCGGCCGTGACCCCGGCTACGGCCCTGGCTTCGGCCCCAACCACGGCCCCGGCGGCTCCGGCCCCGGCTCCGGCTTCGGCACCGGCGAAGTCGGCGTAGTAGCCGTGCCGTTCCCCGGTGACCGCCACGTGTAGCGCGTGGTGGACGTCGTCGTTCCAGGCCGCGGCCAGGCCGTACCCTCCCGCCTCGCGGGGGGTCATCAGCCGGGGGTCGTTGAGGTCGGACTCGGCGATCAGCGTCAGCGGCCTGCCGACGGCCGTGGAGAGGGCCTCGACCTCGACGGCCATCTCCTCAAGCAGGTGCACGGCCCGGGAGTCGTGCAGGGCGTGCACGGCGTCCAGGCGCAGGCCGTCCACGTGGTAGTCGCGCAGCCACTGCAGGGCGTTGCCCACGAAGTAGCGGCGCACCTCGTCGGAGCCGGGGCCGTCCAGGTTGACCGCCTGCCCCCAGAAGGAGGCGGCCGAGGGGTTGAAGTAGGGGCCGAAGGGGGCCAGGAAGTTGCCCGAGGGCCCCAGGTGGTTGTGAACGACGTCCAGGATCACCCCGAGTCCCCGCCGGTGGCAGGCGTCGACGAAGCGCTTGAACCCGTCGGGGCCGCCGTAGTTCTCGGTCACGGCCCACAGGTCGACCCCGTCGTAGCCCCAGTTGCGCGTGCCGGGCACCGGAGGGACCGGCATGACCTCGACGAAGTCGACGCCGAGTTCGGCCAGGTGCGGGAGCCTGTCGATCGCCGCGTCGAAGGTCCCCTCCGGGGTGAAGGCCCCGACGTGCAGCTCGTAGATCACCGAACCGGGCAGGGCGCGCCCGCGCCACAGGTCGTCGTTCCACGCGAACCTGTCGTGCTCGTAGACCCGGCTCGGCCCGAAGATCCCCTCCGGCTGCCTGCGTGACCTCGGGTCGGGCAGCCCGGGACCGCCGTCGAGGCTGAAGCGGTAGTCGGTGCCGTGGCCCGCGCCCGGCACCCGGGCAGACCACCAGCCGCCCGCGCCCAGGGCCATCGGGTGGCGCACTCCGTCGATCTCCACGTCCACCGAGGACGCCTGCGGCGCCCAGACCTCGAACACGGGCTACTCCCTCTCAAGAAGCGCGACCGGGAAGACGGAAAGCAGGTGGGCCAGCGGGACACGCCCGGTGTGGCGGGCGCCGGACAGCAGGTCGAGCCATCTGCCGTGCGGCAGGGTGATCGTCTCACCGCCCCAGCCGCCGCGCGCGGCCAGGCCGACCGGCAGCCGGGTCGCGACCGCCACCGCCCTGTCCCCCCGGGCGAAGGCGACGGCGTGCTCCCCCGTCTCGACCGGCAGGTACGGCAGCGCCGGGTCGAGGCGTTTGCGCAGCCGCAGCGCCTGGGTGGTGACCAGCAGCTTGTCCTCGTCCCACGAGCCGCTCCTGGGCCCGCTCCCGGTCACGGCCAGCAGCGCGCGACGGCGGGCGAAGTCGACCGGGCGGCGGTTGTCCGGATCGACCAGCGAGAAGTCGGTGATCTCGTTGCCCCAGTAGAGGTCGGGCACGCCGGGCAGCATGAGCTGCACGAGCTTCTGGCCGAGGGAGTTGGACCTGGCGTACGGCTCGATCATGGCGGTGAACTCGGCGACCGAGGGGCCGCACTCGTCGACGGCCCGCATGACGAAGTCACGGACGCCCCGCTCGTAGGCGGGGTCCGGGGCCGCCCACGAGATCGCCGTCTTGGCCTCGCGGGCCGCCTTGAGCAGGTAGTCGAAGAACCTGCCCGGCTCGATCGGCCAGGCGGCCATCAGGTTCTGCCAGGCGAGATAGTCGAGCGCCGGGTCGAAGGAGACCTTCGCCGACCACTCCCCCACCGCCCGCGCCCACTCCTGCGGCATCTCGGAGAGTACGGCCAGCCGCGCCCGCACGTCCTCGGAGCGTTTGGTGTCGTGGGTGGACAACGTCGTCATGGTCCCCGGGGACATCTCCCCGCAGAAGGCGTGGAAGTCCCCGACGTCTCCGCCGAACCGGTCGGGCTCGCCGCCGACCTCGTTCAGGCAGGCCAGCGGGTACCACCGATAGAGCGCGGTGTCCTCGACGCCCTTGGCCATCACGGGGCCGCAGGTCTGCTGGAAGCGGACGACGGCGTCGGCGGGGCCGTACAGGACCCTGTCCACGACCTCGGCGACCGGGGCGCCCTCGGGCAGCCTGGCGGCGGCGGCCCGCCCCGCCGCCTCGACGATCGCCACCGACCGCTCGGGGACCGGCTCACCCGGCACGGCGTAGGCCCGGTAGACCGGCATCGCGACGAGCAGTTCGGCCAGCGCCGTACGGTCGGAGCCGACGACCGCGTGCAGCCGGTCGAGTTCGGCGCCCAGGAACAGGTCGATGACCTCCCGTTTCGCACGGCCGACCACGGCGGCGTACTCGCGGGGCATGCCGGTGCGCTCGACGAACAGGTCGGTCAGCGGCTCCTGCCCTGCCGGGTCGACGAACAGGCCGGTGATCCGGTTGAGCACCTCGTAACCGGTCGTGCCGTCGCAGTCCCAGTCGGCGGGCAGCCGTTCCTCCCCCACCAGGATCTTCTCGGCGACCGTCCACACCCCGCAGGCCTCGCGGAGCCTGGCGAGGTAGCCGCGCGGGTCGGCCAGGCCGTCCGGGTGGTCGACCCGCAGCCCGTGGACGATCCCGTCGCGGACCAGCCCGACGATCACCTCGTGGGTGGCGTCGAAGACCTTCTCGTCCTCGACCCGCAGCCCGATCAGCGAGGAGACGTCGAAGAAGCGCCGGTAGCCGGGGCCGCGACGCCAGTCGACCAGCCGGTAGTGGGTGTCGGGCAGCGGGAACTCGTGGTCGTGGTAGCGCAGCACGGGGCCGTCGGCGTGCGGCTCGACCTCATCGCCGAGGACCGGCATGTCCACCCGGCCGCCGCCGCCCGCCCAGTCGATGTCGAACCACCGCGCGTACGGCGAGGCCGGGCCGTCCCTGAGCACCGACCACAGCTGCCGGTTGCCCGACTCGGGGACCGGGACCGTCATGTGGTTGGGCACGATGTCGACCACGACGCCCAGGCCGTGCGCGGTCAGCCGCTCCGACAGCGCCCGCAGCCCCTCAAGGCCGCCGAACTCCTCCCTGATCCGGGAGTGGTCGGTCACGTCGTAGCCGTGGCGGGAGCGCGAGGTCGCCTGCAGGATCGGGGAGAGGTAGACGTGGCTCACCCCCAGGTCGCGCAGGTAGGGGGCCAGCTCGGCGACCTCGGCGAAGCCGAAGTCGGGGGTGAGCTGGAGCCGGTAGGTGGACAGCGGCGGTCCGAAGTCCCGCCCCGCGTTCTCCCTTCGCCCGTCAGACACGCCGCAACACCCGTACCGACCTGCCGGTCACCGGCACCTCCTCACCCGCTCTGCAGACCCTGGTGTCGACGATGATGGGCATCGCCGTGTCGATCTCCGTCACCCACATGTCGCCGTGGTCCTTGGGGATCGTGAACTCGATGACGTCGTGGTGGGCGTTGAACAGCAGCAGGAACGAGTCGTCGACGATCCGCCGTCCCCTGCGGTCCGGCTCGGTGATCGCGTCGCCGTTCAGGAAGACCGCCAGCGACTTGGCGTAGCCCACGTTCCAGTCGGCGTCGGTCATCCGTTCCCCTCTCGGGGTGAACCAGGCGATGTCGCTGAGGTTGTCGCCGGAGCCCCGTACCGGGCGGCCGTAGAAGAAGCGGCGCCTGCGGAAGACGGGGTGCCCGGCGCGGAGCCTGGCCAGGCGCCGGGTGAACTCCAGCAGCAGCCAGTTCTCCCTGACGTCGGACCAGTCGACCCAGCTCAGCTCGTTGTCCTGGCAGTAGACGTTGTTGTTGCCCAGCTGGGTACGGCCGAGCTCGTCACCGTGGGAGATCATCGGCACGCCCTGGGACAGGAACAGCGTCGTCAGGAAGTTGCGTTTCTGCTGCTCGCGCAGCGACTCGATCGCCAGCGAGGCGGGCCCCTCCGTGCCGCAGTTCCACGAACGGTTGTCGTCGGTGCCGTCCCGGTTGTCCTCGCCGTTGGCCTCGTTGTGCTTGCGGTCGTAGGAGACGAGGTCCTGCATGGTGAAGCCGTCGTGGCAGGTGACGAAGTTGATCGAGGCGGCGGGCCTGCGGCTGTCGTCCTGGTAGAGGTCGCTGGAGCCGGTCAGCCGGGAGGCGAACTCCGGCAGGGAGGCGGGCTCGCCGCGCCACAGGTCGCGGATCGTGTCGCGGTACATGCCGTTCCACTCGGTCCACCTGGCGGGGAAGTTGCCCACCTGGTAGCCGCCCGGGCCGACGTCCCAGGGTTCGGCGATCAGCTTGACCTGCGAGAGCACCGGGTCCTGCTGGACGAGGTCGAAGAAGGCGCTCAGCCGGTCGACCTCGTGCAGTTCCCTGGCCAGGGTGGCCGCCAGGTCGAACCTGAAGCCGTCCACGTGCATCTCGATGACCCAGTACCGCAGCGAGTCCATGATCATCTGGAGGACGTGCGGGGAGCGCATGAACAGGCTGTTGCCGGTCCCCGTCGTGTCCATGTAGTAGCGCCTGTCGTCGTCCACCAGCCGGTAGTAGCCGGGGTTGTCGATCCCCCGCATGCTCAGCGTCGGCCCCAGGTGGTTGCCCTCGGCGGTGTGGTTGTAGACCACGTCGAGGATGACCTCGATGTTCGCCTCGTGCAGCGCCTTGACCATGGCCTTGAACTCCAGCACCTGCCCGCCGCGCTGCCCGGTGCTCGAATAGGCGTTGTGCGGGGCGAAGAACCCGATGCTGTTGTAACCCCAGTAGTTCGTCAGGCCACGCTCGGCCAGGACGTGGTCGGTGACGAACTGGTGGACCGGCATCAGCTCGATCGCCGTGACGCCGAGGGAGGTCAGATGGTCGATGATCTCCGGGTGGCCGATGGCCGCGTAGGTGCCCCGGATCCGCTCGGGGATCTTCGGGTGGTTCACGGTCAGGCCCTTGACGTGCGCCTCGTAGATGACCGTGTCGTGGTACGGCGTCGCGGGCGGCCGGTCGTGTCCCCACCCGAAGAACGGGTTGATCACGATGGACCGGGGGACGAACGGGGCCGAGTCCGCGTCGTTGCGCAGGTCGGGGTCCCCGAAGCGGTAGCCGTACACGGCCTCGTCCCAGCGCATCTCCCCCTCGATGGCCTTGGCGTAGGGGTCGAGCAGCAGCTTGGCGGGGTTACAGCGCACGCCCCTGGCGGGGTCGTAGGGGCCGTGCACGCGGTAGCCGTACCGCTGGCCCGGGCCGACGCCCGGCAGGTAGCCGTGCCAGACGTAGCCCTCGCACTCGGTGAAGGGGACCCGCGTCTCGTTGTCCTCCTCGTCGAACAGGCACAGTTCGACCCGCTCGGCGACCTCGGTGAAGAGCGCGAAGTTTGTCCCCGCGCCGTCGTAGGTGGCCCCGAGGGGATAGGGGTCACCGGGCCAGATCTCGATCATCACACCGCCCTTCAGCGGTGGGAAGACATGCCCCATGTTTCCCCTGTCATGCGTGGCGGTGCCCCGGCGTGAGCCTCGGCGCGGCGAAACCGGCATGACATGGGAGTATTCCTGGCCCTCAGGCGGGAGGACAGGACCGCGCCCGGCGATTCGCGGCCCGTCGGCGGGCCCGCCCGCCTACCGGCCCGTCCTCGCCTCCCCCACCGGCTCGGCCAGCCTGTCCTCCAGGTCGCGCAGCGCGGGCTCGTAGCGGGTCAGCCGGGCGCGGGTGACCAGGTCACGCGCCGCCCCCAGGTGGTCGTGGGCGCCCCGGACGTCGCCGTCGAGCAGGGCCAGCCGCCCCAGGCACAGGTCCGTCACCGACCAGCCGAGCAGCCTGCCCGCGTTGGGGGCGAGCAGGCCGTACAGGACACGTCCTGCCGCCCGCTCGCCCAGCGCGGCGCAGGCCTCGCTGAGGGCGTCGGGGACGAACCGGTAGGCCAGGTCGGGTCCGGCGGCCGCGAAGCCGTCCTCGGCGAGGACCGCGAAGACGGCGCGTGCCCGCTCGGTCTCGCCCAGGTCGATCAGGGCCAGGCAGCGCAGGGCGAGCCAGGGCCGCTGCCCCGGGCGCAGGGCGAGCATCTCGTCGGCGACGGCGAGTGCCCCGGCCGCGTCCCCGTCCGCCCGCAGCGTCAGGAAGCGGAACACCCCGCGCCGCAGCCCGGCGTCGTCCCTGCCCAGCGCCCCCTCCGGGTAGGCGGCGGCGGACTCCTCGGCCGCGGTGAGGGCCGCCTCCGCGTGCCCGCACAGCCAGGCGTGCACGGCCCGCTGCCAGGCGGCCAGGCTCACCATCGAGGGGAGCCTGAGGCGTTCGGCCGTCTCGGTGAGCCAGGCCAGCAGTTCGGGGGCCCGTTCGGTCCTGCCCTGGGCGAGCAGCTCGACGTAGGCGGTCTCCCTGCCGACCCACTCGACGGCCAGGTCGCCGATGCGGTGGCCGATCTCGGTGATCTCGTCGATGACCGCCTGCCTGCGGTCGTGGTCGTGTTCGGTCCGGGACAGCAGCTCCTGGACGATCAACGTCCTGGCCAGCGTCCTGTCGTCACCGAGCCTGCGGGCCAGCCGTACGGCCTGCAGCGCGGTCCGCGTGCTCTCCTCGACGGGCCTGGTCGTCGCGCCGGTCAGCGCGGCGGCGGCCAGGAGCTGGGCCCGCCAGGGCGAGTCGGCGGCCAGCCCGGAGGCCAGGACCCGCTCGATCCGCTCGGTGAGCCGGTCGATGCCGGTCGTCTCCTCGTACATGGCCAGGGAGATCGGGTCGGTGAACCCCAGCACCGCCCTGGCCAGCCTGCTGTCGTCGCCGAGTCCCTCGGCGATCTCCGCCGCCGCCTCAAGGGAGGCGTGGGCCGCCACGCTCATCCCGGCGGCGCCCTGCGCCTCGGCCAGGTCGAGCAGCAGGTCGCAGCGGAGCGCGTCGTCGGACCTGGGCAGGGCGCCGACCAGCGTGATCGCCTGCTCCAGGTTCTCCACCGCGTCCTCGTGGGCGAACTGCGCCGTGGCCTGCGCCGCGGCGCGCCGGGTGTAGCCGATCGCCTTGCCGGTCGTGGCGGCGGTGAGCAGACTCTGCCGGTAGTGGTGGGCGATCTCGGTCAGGCGCGCCCCGCCACGGGCCTCCAGCACCTCGGCGATCCGGGCGTGCAGGCGCCTGCGGCGCAGCGGGGGCAGCGCCTCGCGCAGCACGTCGCGGACGATGTCGTGGACGAAGCGGCAGGCGGGTCCCCGCCCCTCGGTCAGCAGCCCCGCGCCGACGGCGGCGTCCACGATGTCGAGCACCCGCTCGACGGACAGCCCGGTCACCTGGGTCAGGACGTCGGCGACCACCTGATCGCCGAGCAGCGCCGCGGTGGTCAGCACCTCCTCCGTCTCCGGAGGCAGGCCCGTCATCCGGCCGCGCACGACGTCGGAGAGCGCCGCCGGGGTCTCCCCGAGCCGCAGGACCTCCCCCAGGAAGAACGGGTTGCCCGCGGTCAGCCTGCCCATCTCCCCGGCCAGCCCGGGGTCGGCGCCGGCCCGCCCGAGGTACTCGCCGATCTCCGCCTCGCCGAGCCCCCGCAGCGGGAGCCTGCGCACGTACGGCAGCCGCGCAAGGGCGGCCAGGGCGTGTTCGAGCGCGCCGCCGGGCCGTACCTCGGTGTCGCGGTAGGTGGCGACCACGGTCAGCTTGGGGCACAGCCGGGTCGAGGCGAGGAATTCGAGCAGCCGCAGCGAGGAGGCGTCGGCCCACTGGAGGTCGTCGAGGACGACCAGGACCCTGCCGTGCTCGTTGAACAGCTCGGCGAAGGCCTCGTAGAGCTCGAAGCGGTCGCCTCCCGAGGGACCGGCCTTGCCGCCCTGCCCGCCGGTCAGCTCCTGCGCGGCCTGCGTCCAGGGCCAGAAGGGCGGCGCTCCCGTGCCGTCCCAGCAACGGCCCCACACCACCCGGTTCCCCTCGGCCCGCGCGGTCCGCGCCGCCTGTTCGGCCAGGCTCGTCTTGCCGATGCCCGGCTCCCCGGCCAGCAGCACCACCCGGTACGGCCCGCCTGTGACCGCGGCGTCGAGCACCTCCGCCTCGGCGTCCCTGCCGATGAGCCGGGTCTCCCGAGGGTCCTCCGCGGGCCGGGGCGGAGCCGGTGTGGCCTGGACGCGGGGGGTCAGGGACGGGTCCTGGGCGAGGATGCGCCGTTCCATCTCCCTTGAGCGGGGGTCGGGGTCGAGGCCCAGCTCGTCGGCCAGTGTGTCGCGTCCCCTGGCCAGCACGGCGAGCGCGTCGGCCTGCCGTCCCGCCTGGTAGAGGGCGTGCGCGCCGAGCACGTGCAGGCGTTCCCTGAACGGGTTGGCGGCGACCAGCCGCGTCAGGGTGCCCGTCAGCTCCGCCCCCAGGCCGAGCGCGAGTTCGCACTCGGCGAGGTCCTCCTGCAGGGTCAGCCGCTGTTCGCCCAGGTGGGCGGCCTCCCGCGTGGCCCACGAGGCCTCGGCGAAGTCGGCCAGCGGCTCCCCGCGCCACTCGGCCAGTGCCAGCCGCAGCCGTCCCGCCGCGGCCTCGTGCTCGCCCGCGGCGGCCAGGCGCCTGCCCTCGGCCGCGTACCCCCGCACCCTGGTCAGGTCGAGGTCCCGTGCCGGGATGTCGAGGGCGTAGCCGCCCGGCTTGCTGACCAGGACCGTGGGCCGCGTGGCACGGCTCCTGCCGGGTTCGAGAGCCCGGCGGAGCTTGGAGACGTAGGCCTGGAGGGTGTTGAGCGCCCTGGGCGGCGGCTCGCCCTCCCAGAGCTCCTCCATCATCGTGGCCGCCCCGACGGGCCTGGGCGCGGCCAGCATGCACAGCGCCAGGACCGCACGCTGCTGGTGGGGACCGATGTCCAGCGGCGTCCCGTCACCGGTGATCACGCTGACCGGTCCCAGCACACGAAAGTCCATCAGGCACCTCGCTCACGAATTCGGCAGATGGTAACCCACCATGGACCCGGACCGTAAAGTCGTGGTCGTGCGAACGTCATCGCTCAGTTACTCTCCGGGGCGGGCTTCGCGGTAGGCTCGGCGTCCACACGAGTGGAGGACGCACGGAATGACCGGATTCAAGAAGTTCCTGATGAGGGGCAACCTCGTCGAGCTCGCCGTGGCCGTGGTCATCGGCGCGACGTTCAGCGGCCTGGTCCAGGCCCTGGTCAAGGACCTCATCACCCCGCTGATCGCGGCGGTCACCGGCGGCAACGAGCCGGACTTCTCCGACTACGTCTTCACGGTCAACGGCGCCAAGTTCATGTACGGCGACTTCGTCAACCAGCTGCTGAGCTTCCTGATCATCGCCTCGGTCGTCTACTGGCTGGTCGTGCTGCCGATGAGCAGGGTCGTCGCCTACTTCGACAGGAACAAGGAGTCGACGGAGAAGAAGTGCCCCGAGTGCCTCAGCGACATCCCCGTCGCGGCCAGGCGCTGCGCGTTCTGCACGGCGGTGCTGGAGGACTCCGGAGCCACGGCCGCCTCCTGAGCGCCCTCCCCGTCGTCCGCGAGACGATGGGGTCATGAGTTTCGAACTGGCCGTCTGGCACGAACCCGAGCCGATCACCGCCGAGCGCGCGGCCGAGGTCCTGCGGGCGCTGCGCGAGGGCGACACCCGGGCCGTACGGCCTCATCCCGGGGTGACCGAGTTCACCGCCGCGTTCCCCGAGGCCGTGTCCTTCGGCGACTCCCCGGCTTACGCCCTGCTCACCGTGGACCTCGAACGCTCCGACGAGGTCGCGGGCGAGGCCTTCGCCCTGGCCCGTGAGTGCGGGCTGGTCTGTTACGACCCGCAACGCGGACTGGTGCACAACCTGGCCCCGCTGGGCGCCTATCCCGGCATGCAGCTGCGCACCGGGGACGGCATGATCGTCGTCGATCCCGACCTGCGGCTCGTCGGGGACGCGGTCGCCACGATGTCGCCGCAGAACCCGTTCACGGCGCTGGTCGTCTTCGGTGAGCACTTCGTCCAGTCGTCTCCGGAGATCACCGGATACGAGCTGGAGTACAAGGACAGCGCGCGGGACGTGATGGTCCGCACGCACGTCCCGGAGATCGGCGCGGTGCGGGAGGCCTTCGTCGAGTACGCCGAGGGGGGCCGTTCCTTCCTGGAACGCCACGACTGGCGCCGGGTCTAGGGCCTGGCGGGGCCGTACGGGGAGAGGGGCTGTGCACGGGCCGCCCCGGGGATGCGGGGGACGCCGGAAAACCGGCCGCGGGCTCATCGTCCACCACCCTCACCAGCCTTTTCACGACATAGACGACGCCAGACGGAAAAAGGCGACAACACGGTGATGGCGGGGAAAAACAGTGATTTGTAAGCTGTGTCAGTAATATCGGTAAACCTCGGAGAATCCGAGAGGACACCGGCGGGAGCACCACGACCCAACCTTCCAGGAGCCCCCCGTGACCATCAAACGAGCCGCCTCGTACGCCCTGCTCGCCGCACTGACCGTCACCTCCTCGGTCGCCACGGCCGCCCCGTCGAGCGCGAACACGGCCGGCCACGCCGCGTTCGCCCTGACCAGCGCCGCCTTCACCGAGGGCGGGACGATCCCGAAGGTCCACGAGTGCACCAGCGGCGGCAACGACCCGCGCCAGCACAACGAGTCCCCGCCGCTGACGTGGGCGGGCGCGCCCACCGCCGCGCGCAGCTACGCGCTCGTCATGCGCGACCTCGACAACAACAACCTCATCCACTGGGTCATCTACGACATCCCGGTGAGCGTGACCTCGCTCCCGCAGAACGTCGATCACGCCTACCGGCCCACGGTCCCCTCGGGGGCCAGGCAGGTCTACTACCGCGGCAGCGCCAGCCTGTACGGCTACCAGGGCCCCTGCTCGCCCAGGACCGTCAACACCTACGAGTTCGTGGTCTACGCGCTCAACAGGGCGAGCCTGACCGAGCTGACCACGAGTTCCTCGACGCAGACCGCGGCCAGGGTCATCGCCAACGCGTCGCTGGGGTCGGCCAGGCTGACCGGGGAGTCCTGAGCGCTCCGTCAGCAGCCGCAGTCGCAACCGCAGCCGTCGCCGCAGCACCCGTCGCCGCCACAGCAGTCACAGCAGCTTCCGCAGTCGCCGCAGTTCCCGCAGCAGTCGCAGCCGCTGGCGTCGCACCGCTCACCGCATGACTTGTACCGGTCCTCATCCCACGGGGGCCGGTACAGGCCACAGGTGCAGCAGGCCATCGCCGCGCACATCATCGACAGCAGGCCGCCGGGGTCGGGCTTGAGCCGCGGGTCGCGGGGCCGGTCGTGGTGCGGGGTCTTGGGGTCCTTGTGACCCGGTCTCCCCCGCTGCCCGGCCAGGGCGAAGGTCCGTTCGACGGAGCGGGCGGTCTCCCTGACCAGCAGCGCCCTGACCAGGGTCCGCCGTTCCAGGTCGAGTTCGGCGACCGCGAGGCGCAGCCCGAGCAGCGCGTCGTCACAGTGGCGCCGGGCCTCGGTCAGGCCGGTCCCCGAGGCGATCAGCGGGTTGTAGGCGCCCCGGGCACGGTCCTCGGTCAGGTCCTCGACCGCGTCGAGCAGGTGGGCCAGGCGGCCGAAGTGGCGCCCCGCCTCCCGCAGCGCCTCCTGGTTGTGCGGCTTGCCGGTGAGCAGGGCGGTGTGCCCGAAGGCGGCGGCGACGGCCTCCTCGGTCGGGGCGGTCAGTTCGAGCAGCCGCAGCCCCGGCACGCCCTCCAGCCTGGTCTGCTCCGCCACCGCCCTGACCAGGACCTCGGGGTCGAAGCCGACCGCGACGGCCGTACCCGAGCCCGCCGCGGACCAGCGGGTGGCGACCCGGCCCGCGACGGCCGCGACCGGCCTGCGCGCGTAGGCGCCGTCCCCGTCCGCGACGTGGTCCCCGATCTTGCCCGCGGCCAGGATCAGCGAGACCGCCGCCGCGAGCCGTACCCCCTGCTGGGCCTCGACGACGTCGGCGCCCTTGAAGCCGCGCAGCGCGCACGCCGCGGCCCTGCGGTGCGGGGAGGAGGAGACGGCCTGGGCCTCGGTGAGCACCGAGACGAGCAGGCCGTCGTAGTTGGTGACCAGCCGGGAGAGGTGGCCGTGCTCGTCACGCAGCGCCAGGCAGAGCCCGCACAGGTGCGCCATCCACTCCTTGAACAACCCGTTGCACATCCCGTGGCGGCACGGACGGACGATTCCGAACATCTGCTTCCCTCTGTCACACGGCCGCCGTCGCACGGCACGCGAGCCACCGCCCTACCCCCCCGGTGGACAGGCGCTCCGGCGATAAGGATGCCCCATTTGGCCGTCTTGTGGGGATATATCGCACTAGGCGCGGACAGTGTCGCCCATTCTCCGATAAGCGGCGCGACAGAGGGCCCCTACGCCCGCCTCCAGCGGCCTTCAGCGGCCCCGGCGCGCCCGATGTGATCCATCGAGACCCGGGGCCGTTTCGGCGGCTCGTAGGGCGGCTCAGCCCCGGGTGTCGGCGAGCAGGGCCTTGAGCACGAGGTTCGGGTGGTCGCGCAGCACGCCGCGCATGCGCCACTCGTCGCTGAACAGCGCGAGCAGCTCTCCGTCGATCGCCCGGGTGAGGACCTCGACACCCCGCTGACGGGCCAGGATGGGCGCGGACTCGGCGTCGGTGATCCTGGCCAGGCTGTAGTCGAGCCTGTCCATGACGATCTCGGTGTTGAACTCCCCCGCCAGGCGGTGCTTGACCACGTCGAACTGCATCGGGCCGACGGCGGCGAGCACCGGCGACTGGTCTCCTCTGATGTCGGAGCGCAGGACCTGGACGACGCCCTCGGCCTCCATCTGGTCGATGCCCTTGCGGAACTGCTTGGCCCTGCTCGAATCACGGCACCGGGCGGTCCAGAAGTGCTCGGGCGCGAAGCTGGGGATCTTGGGGAACTCCACGGGGACGCCGTCGTAGAGCGTGTCCCCCGGGCGCAGGGCGGTGGCGTTCACCAGGCCGACCACGTCGCCGGGGAAGGCCTCGTCGATGGTGGCGCGCTCCTGGCCGAAGACCGACTGGGCGTACTTGGTCGCGAAGGGACGGCCCGTCGCCGCGTGGGTCAGCACCATGCCGCGCTCGAAGCGCCCCGAGCAGACCCGGACGAAGGCGATCCGGTCGCGGTGCGAGGGGTCCATGTTGGCCTGCACCTTGAAGACCAGGCCGGAGAACGGCTTGTCGAGCGGGCGGGGGTCGTCCTTGACGTCAGGGCGGGGCGCCGGGGCCGGGGCGATGTCCACCATGGCGTCGAGCAGGCGGCCGACGCCGAAGTTGTTCAGCGCGGCGCCGAACAGCACCGGGGTCGACTCGTGGGCCTCGAAGGCCTTCTGGTCGTGGTCGGAGCCGATCGCCGACAGCAGGTCGGCCTCGTCCCTGGCCCGCTCCCAGTCCTCGCCGAGCTCGGCCGTGGCCAGCTCGGGGGTCAGCAGGGTCTCGATGGCCTTGGTCGCCCCACCGGGGGTCCGGGTGTAGCGGACCGCCTGCTCGGCGACGCGGTCGATCACCCCGTGGAAGAAGCCACCGGTGCCGATCGGCCAGGTGATCGGGGTCGGCCGCAGGCCGGTCTTCTCCTGGATCTCGTCGAGCAGCTCAAGGGCCTCCCTGCCGGGACGGTCCCACTTGTTGACGAACGTGATGACCGGGATGCGCCGGTGGCGGCAGACCTCGAACAGCTTCAGGGTCTGCGGCTCCATGCCCTTGGCCGCGTCGAGCAGCATGACCGCGCAGTCGACGGCGGCCAGCACCCGGTAGGTGTCCTCGGAGAAGTCGGCGTGGCCCGGGGTGTCGACCAGGTTGAACATGTGGCCGCGGTACTCGAACCGCAGGGCCGCCGAGGTGATGGAGATGCCCCTGGCCTTCTCCATGTCCATCCAGTCGGAGGTGACGCCACGCCTGCCGGCCTTGCCGTGCACGGCACCGGCCTCACTGATCGCCGAGGCGTGCAGCGCGAGCGCCTCCGTCATCGTGGACTTTCCCGCGTCGGGGTGGCTGATCACCGCGAACGTACGGCGCCGCCCCGCCTCCTGCGTGACCGCGGTCATTTCCTCAGCTCCTCGCCGTCCGGGGTGGTGGGGCTCCCGGCAACGTGTGCGGGGAGCCGAAACAGCTTACGCGCCACGGTGACCCCCAAAGGATGTGACGACACTTCCACAGGCCGCTTGCGCCACCATGGTGTTAAGTGGATTGTGGAACATCTCGGTTCGACCGTGCCGATTCCACCGCCCGAAAGCGACCCGCTCGTGCAACTCGACCTTCCAGTGGTGTGCAGATGATCACGCTCCGCTACGCAGCCGGTTCCGACGTCGGCCGTGTCCGCCAGGGCAACGAGGACGCCGGGTACGCCGGCGCCCGGCTGCTCGCCGTCGCCGACGGCATGGGCGGCCACGTGGGCGGGGAGGTCGCCAGTTCGGCGGCGATCGCCGCGGTCGCCTACCTGGACCACGAGTGTTCCGCCGACCTGGCGGCCGCGGCCGAGGCCGGGATACGCAGGGCCAACCAGCGCCTGCGCGAGCTCGTCGAGCAGGACCCGTCCCTCACCGGGATGGGCACGACGCTGACGATGATGCTCTGGGACGGCCCCCGGGTGGCCCTGGCCCACATCGGCGACTCCCGCGCCTACCTGCTGCGCAACGGCGACCTCTACCAGATCACCTACGACCACACCCTGGTGCAGACGCTGCTCGACGACGGCCGGATCACCCCGGAGGAGGCCGCCAGGCACCCGCACCGGTCGATCCTGCTGCAGGTCCTCGACGGCGGAGACAACGCCGACCCCGACCTGTCGCTGCGGGACGCCGAGGTCGGCGACCGCTACCTGCTGTGCTCGGACGGCCTGTCCGGGGTCGTCGAGGCCGAGCGGCTGCGCCACGTGCTGGCCGAGGTCGACGACCTCTCCGAGGTGACGCGGCAGCTCATCGACCTGGCCTGCGAGGCGGGCGGCCCGGACAACATCACCTGTGTGGTGGCCGAGGTCGTCGAGGGACCCGGCTCCGAGGAACCGGTCGTCGTCGGCTCGGCGATTCCCTCCTGAGACCCCTCCTGACGGCCTTCCGAGGGTTCTGGTCGCGGCGCGGGGCAGGCGCTATCGTCGGTGCTCAGCGTTCCCGCAACGATCGTCACCCTCGAAGGGATGCCCGTCGTGTACAAGGAGTTCGCCATCGAGGCGATCGTGTGGCTCATCCCCGTCGTGATCCTCGTCGGGCTGGCCATCATGATCACGCGGCCCGCCTGAGGCCCCGAGGCCGGGGCGCGCAAGGCCCGCCGCCCCGGTTCTCACCCCTGCGACTACGCTGTTGGTGCCGATCAGCCTCCCACCGGGCCGGGCGGACACGTGTCAACCAGCGGGCGGTGCCGCCATCGCGGCCATCGTGCCGAGCGATCTCAGGGGATTAGGGAACAGTGAAGCTTCTCCACTCAGGGAAGGTCCGCGACGTCTACGAGGACCGGGGCGACATCATCCTGGTCGCCTCCGACCGGGTCTCGGTCTACGACGTGATCCTGCCCACGCCCATCCCCGACAAGGGAAGGATCCTCACCCAGCTCTCGCTGTGGTGGTTCGAGCAGCTCGCCGACGTCGTGCCCAACCACGTCATCTCCGCCACCGAGGTGCCCGACGAGTTCGAGGGCCGGGCCGTACGGTGCAGGCGGCTGGAGATGGTGCAGGTCGAGTGCATCGCCAGGGGTTACCTCACCGGCTCGGGCCTGAAGGAGTACCAGGCGACCGGCGCGGTCTCCGGGGTCGAGCTGCCGCCCGGCCTGGTCGAGGGCTCCAGGCTCCCCGAGCCGATCTTCACGCCGACCACGAAGGCGCCGCTCGGGCAGCACGACGAGTTCATCACCTTCGACGAGGTGGTGGCCCGGGAGGGCGCGGAGACCGCGCAGGAGCTGCGCCGGATCACCCTTGAGGTCTACCGGCGCGGCGCGGAGCTGGCACGCGAGCGCGGTGTGATCATCGCGGACACGAAGATCGAGCTCGGCCGGGACGCCGAGGGCACGCTGGTGCTCGGCGACGAGGTGCTCACCTCGGACTCCTCGCGGTTCTGGCCCGCCGACCAGTGGGAGCCGGGACGCCCGCAGTTCTCCTACGACAAGCAGTTCGTCCGCGACTGGGCGGCGAACAGCGGCTGGGACAAGAAGGGGCCCGCCCCCGAGGTGCCCGAGGAGGTCGTCGAGATCACCAGGGCCCGCTACATCGAGGCCTACGAGCGCATCACCGGCAGGACCTGGTAGTGCCAGGTCCGGTACGGCGGGCCGGCCTCCGATCCGCCCGCCGTACCGGTCACAGGGACAGTCTTCGCTCCGCCGCGGCGCCGACGACGAACCGGTTCGCGGAGGCGGGGTGGGCGCCGAAGTCGGCCACGACACAGGTGATGTTGTCGGGCCCGCCACCCCGGTTGGCCAGGTCGATGAGCCATCTGGCCGCCTCGTCGGGGTCGCCGATGTCGGTCAGCGTGTTGAACAGGGTCTCCGGGCCGACCACGGCGGTCAGGCCGTCCGAGCACAGCAGGTAGCGGTCGCCGACCTTGGCCTCGCGCAACGACAGGTCGAGCTCGCCGTCCCCGGTGCCCTCAAGGACCCGTAGCACCATGGAGCGGCGTGGGTGCTCGGCCGCCTGCTCCGGAGTGATCCGCCCGTCGTCGACCAGCGACTGGACCAGGGTGTGGTCGTGGGTGATCTGGTAGAGGGCGCCCTCGCGCAGCATGTAGGCGCGGGAGTCGCCGACGTGGGCCAGCGCGAAGGAGGCGCCGTCCCAGAGCATGGCGGTGAATGTGGTTCCCATCCCCCGCAGGGTGGGGTCCTGCTCGCTCCTCTCCCTCAGCGCGTGGTTGACGTCCCGCGCGGTGTTCTTGATGGTGGTCACCAGATCGACGCCACCCTGCGGGAGACTGTCGTCCAGTGCCGCCAGGGCCGTGACGGCCAGGGAGCTGGCGACCTCCCCGCCGGCGTGACCGCCCATGCCGTCCGCTATGGCCAGCAGGCGCGCGCTCGCGTAGCCCGAGTCCTCGTTCGCCTCACGGCGGACGCCGACATCCGAGCGGGCGGCATAGCGCAGTGCCGGTGCTTCGTTCAGTGCCATGAAGGCAGTAAATCATTGGTTGAAGC
This sequence comes from Streptosporangium jomthongense, assembly GCF_042650425.1. Lineage (NCBI taxonomy): Bacteria > Bacillati > Actinomycetota > Actinomycetes > Streptosporangiales > Streptosporangiaceae > Streptosporangium > Streptosporangium jomthongense. The sequence goes on from NZ_JBHSBC010000032.1 coordinate 285,484, forward strand.
ACTTCACAAGCAAAGCTGTTGTAGACCGCTGCGGCACAGTGAACTACTCTGGCCCAGTATGGAGGAGAGCCAGGAGATCACGGTGAACGCGGGCGACATCGCCCGGCTCGCCTCCGTCGGCCGTGCCGCGGTCAGCAACTGGCGCCGCCGCCACGACGACTTCCCCCAGCCGGTCGGCGGAACCACCTCCAGCCCGCTCTACTCCCTGCCCGAGATCGCCGCTTGGTTGCGCCGTAACGGCAAGACCTTCGAGGTCTCCCTCGGTGACCTGGTCTGGCAGCGGCTGCGCACCTCGGCCGACGACCTGCGCCTCGGCGACCTGGTCGGCGGCGCCGGGGCCTTCCTGTTGTTCCTGCACCGTGAGCCTCGGGCCTGGCGTGAGCAGGGCAGACGCGCTTTGTCCCGGATCGCCGAGGTGACCGCCGACCTGCCCGGCACCCCGGCACGCGTCGACGACCCCGCGCTGCTGCGCCTGGTCGCCGAGCTGGCCGCCGAGCTCGGGCCGCTGCCCGCCTTCGAGTTCCTCTGCGAGCGCTACGTCGAGGCCCACTCCCGCAGGCTCTCGGTCACCAGGGACGACGTCGCCGCGCTCATGCACCGGCTGGCCGTGCAGGACGGCGGAACGGTGCTGGACCCGGCCTGCGGGGTCGGGACCCTTCTGCTGCATGCGGAGAACGCCCTCGGCCAGGAGATCAACGAGACGAACGCGCTGCTCACCGCGGTCAGGCTGCTGCTGCGGGGGACGAGGGCGCGGATCGTCGCGGGTGACTCGCTCCGCGAGGACGGCCTGTCGGACGAGCCCGCCGACGCCGTGGTCTGCGACCCGCCGTTCAACGAGCGCGCCTGGGGTTACGAGGAGCTCACCGGCGACCCCCGCTGGGAGTACGGCCTGCCGCCGCGCGGGGAGTCCGAGCTGGCCTGGGTGCAGCACTGCCTCGCCCGCGTACGGCCCGGCGGCCTGGTGGCGATCCTGATGCCCGCCGCCGCGGCGAGCCGCCGTCCCGGCAAGCGGATCAGGGGCAACCTGCTGCGCGCCGGGGCGCTGCGTGCGGTGGTCACGCTGGGCGCGGGCGGCCCCGACCTGTGGCTGCTGCGCCGTCCCGACGGGGAGAGGCCCCCCTCCCAGCTCCTGGTGGTCGACGCCAGTGAGAACCTGTCGGTCGTCGAACCCGCCTGGCGGGCCTACTGCGACGACCCAGAGGCCGAGATGACCGGCGAGAGCCGTACGGTGCGGATCATCGACCTGCTGGACGACGAGGTGGACCTCAGCCTGGCGCGCGTCCGCCCCCAGCAGGGCGGCCCCGACTTCCTGCGTGACTTCACCGGGGCGCTCGACCGCTTCAGGGGCACCTCGGCGAGGCTCTCCGGCGCGCCCTTCGCCCTCGAACCGCTCACCGAACGGCAGGACCTGCCGACGACCACCGTGGGCGAGCTGGTCAAGGCGGGCCTGATCACGATCCTGCAGGCCCCGCCGAAGATGTCCGTCGAGAAGGGCCCGCTGCCGGTGCTGACCGCGGAGGACGCCGCTCTGGGCACCGCCCCCTCCGGCAGGACGACCCCTGACCCGGCGCCGGTCATGGTCACGCCCGGAGACGTCGTGACGACCGTCATGGGCGCGGTGCGGGTGGTCACGCACGGCGGGGCCGCGCTCGGCCCGCAGCTCACGCTCTACCGGGTCGATCCCGGGCGGCTCGACGCGGACTTCCTCGCCGGTTTCCTCCGTTCGGCGGACGCGGCGCGAATCCATCCCAGCTCAAGCCGCCTCGACGTACGGCGAGCCAGGGTGCCGATGCTTCCCCTGGTTGAGCAGCGCCGTTACGGCGCCGCCTTCCGTGAGCTGTTCGCCCTTGAGGACAGATTGCGCGAGACGGCGGCGCTGGGGGAAACCTTGATCCGGTTAGGCTTTGACGGACTGGTCGACGGTCATCTGCGGCCGTGCGACCAAGGAGTGTGATGTTCCGCGGGCTTGGAGGACCGGATGGTCATCGGCGACCGGTACGTGCTCGACGACCTCCCGCTCGGCCAGGGCGGCATGAGCGCCGTCTACGCGGGGCACGACAGGCATCTCGACCGCAGGGTCGCCGTGAAGTTCCTGCGGCTCGTCACGGGGCCCGACGAGGAGATGAAGCGGCGCTTCCTGCGTGAGGCGCGCATCCTGGCCAGGCTGGAGCATCCCGGCGCGCCCGTCCTGTACGACTTCGGCACCTTCGACCACCGGCTGTTCCAGGTGATGCAGTTCATCGCGGGCGTCACCGTGGCCGACCTGCTCAGCGAGCACGGCCCGCTGCCGGTTCCCTGGGCCGCCACGATAGCCGCGCAGGCCTGCGCGGTGCTGGTCGCGGCCCACGCGCTGAGCATCTACCACCGCGACCTCAAGCCGACCAATCTGATGCTCTGCCCCGACGGCAGCGTCAAGGTGCTGGACTTCGGGCTGGCCGTGCTCCGTGAGACCGGTTCGGCCCAGTTCACCCGGGTTGGGCAGATCCTCGGGACGCCCGCCTACATGGCCCCCGAGCAGATCCAGAGCGGGATCGTCGGGCCCCGCAGCGACCTGTACGCCCTGGGCTGTGTGATCCACGAGATGCTGACGGGCGAGCAGTTGTTCACCGGCCCGACGGAGTACGCCGTGTTCGAGCGCCAGGTGAAGGAGCGCCCGCCCCCCGTCGGCGGCGTCCCCGCCGAGCTGAACCGGCTGATCCAGGACCTGCTGGAGAAGGACCCCGAACGGCGCCCCCCAGGGGCCGACGTCCTCTACGAACGGCTGCAGCCCTTCGCCGTGAACCCGCCGATGCTTCCCGGCTTCCTCAACCCGCCCTCGGCGCCCAGCCCGGGGCGGATGTACGCCCGGATGGTCGGCCGCGTGCTGGCCTGACGTTCAGGGGGCCGCGTCGACCGGCCTGCGGCACACGTACGCGATCCCCGGCGGGATGTTCCGCCAGACGGGCCCGGTGATCAGCACCTCGTCGAAGACCGCGCGCAGCCGCCGGCGCAGCGCCCTCGCCCCGGCCAGCGGCAGCGCGTGCAGGTAGGTCACGGTCGTGAACGCCCCGCCCGGGGCGAGGGCCCCGCTGATCTGGCCGAGGATGCGCTCCTGCACGTCACCGGGGAAGAACGACCACGGCAGCGTGCTGACGACCGCGTCCACCCGCTCGACCCCCGCCTTGGCCAGCAGGGTGCCCAGGTCGGCGGCGTCGCCGTACAGGGTCTCCATCCACGGCCTGGTCCTGCGCAGGTGCGCGGCGAGGTCGGGGTCGATCTCGACGGCCAGGTGGCGGGAGCCGGGGGCCAGCCGCGCGTGGATGACCTCGCTGATCGGGCCGGTGCCGGGGCCGAGCTCGACCACGACCGACGCGTTCCCCGTGGGGACCACCGCGCTGAGCGCCCTGCCCAGGACGGGGGAACTCGGCGCGATCGCGCCGACGACGTGCTGTCTGCGCAGCGCGGCCGACATGAAGGCCCGCAGGTCCGGGCGTACGGCTGTCTGGTTCATGGCCCCCATGACACCGTCGCCGGGGTCGTGGACACAGGACGCCAAAGCCTAGTTTTCCGGGTATATCTGGCTATACCCCTATAAGTGGGGTTGCTCTCCTGGGGGCCTCCGCTCCGGGGACGTAGTGTCGTCGGATGCAGTCATCGGCGGCGTGGCGGGCCCTCACCCGGTGGGACCTGGTGCTGACCTCCTGGCCGTGGCGTTCGCTCGCCTACCTGGTCACCGGCGTGCTCGTCGGCGAGGTCGTCCTGGTGGTCTTCCTGCTGGGCCTGTTCACCGGGACCGTCCTGGCCGCGGTGCTGATCGGCGTGCCGCTGCTGCTCGTGCTCGTCCTCGGCGGCATACCCGTGGCCGCGCTCGAACGCCGCAGGCTGCGGATCATCGACCCGGACCCGGCCCCGACCCCGCACCGCGCCGCGGAGTCCTCGGGGGTCGTCGCGTGGCTGCGGTTGCGGCTGCGGGAACAGGCCACCTGGCGGGAGCTCGGCTACCTGGTCCTGATGGTCACGGTGCTGTGGCCGATCGAGCTGCTGGCGGTGACCTTCGGCCTGGGCATGCCCGCCACGATGGTCCTGACCCCCGCCCTGCGCTCGCAGACGGGAGACGTCAGGGTGCTGAGGTTCTGGCTGGTCGACAACGACCTGTCAGCGATGGCCGCGCTCGCCATCGGCTCGCTCTGGCTCCTGCTGGCCCTGTACCCGCTGACGCTGCTCGCCCTGGCCCACGGCGCGCTGGCCAGGGCGATGCTGTCGCCGAAGGAGATCGACGCGGGACGGCGGCTCGCCGAGATCACCCGGTCGAGGACCCGGCTGGTCGCGGCCTTCGAGTCGGAGCGGCGCCGGATCGAACGCGACCTGCACGACGGCGCGCAGCAACGGCTGGTCGCGCTGACCATGACGCTCGGCATGGCCAGGCTGACGGAGGGCGAGGAGACCGCCGAGCTGGTCGCACGGGCCCACGGCCAGGCGAAACTGGCCCTGGCCGAGATCCGCGACCTGATCAGGGGCATCCATCCGCAGATCCTCACCGACCGGGGCCTGCCCGCCGCCGTCGCCGACGTGGCCGACCGGTCGCCGATACCCGTCGACGTCTCGGTCACGCTGCCGCGCCTGCCCGAGGCCGTCGAGTCGGTCGCCTACTTCGTGGTCTCCGAGGCGCTGGCCAACGTGGCCAGGCACAGCGGCGCCGCCCACGCCCGGGTCGAGGGCCGTCTCGACGGCGGCCTCCTGGTGGTCGAGGTCGTCGACGACGGCCGGGGCGGCGCCGACCCCGCCAGGGGCAGCGGCCTGGCCGGTCTGGCCGACCGCGTCTCCGTCGTCGACGGCAGGCTCATGCTCTCCAGCCCCGCCGGGGGCCCTACCCTGCTACGTGTGGAGATCCCTTGCGTACCGACCGACCCCTCGACATAGTCCTCGCCGAGGACGGCGTCCTGCTGCGTGAGGGGCTCGCCGGGCTGCTGACCCGCTTCGGGCACCGGGTGGTCGCCTCGGTCGGCGACGCCGACGGCCTCGTCGAGGCGGTACGGGCGCACACCCCTGACGTCGTGGTCACCGACGTGCGGATGCCACCCGGCTTCACCGACGAGGGACTGCGGGCCGCGGTCGCGCTGCGCGCCGCCGACCCCCGCCTGCCCGTCCTGGTGCTGAGCCAGTACGTCGAGCAGACCTACGCCAGCGAGCTGCTCGACTCCGGCGACGGGACCGGGGTCGGCTATCTCCTCAAGGACCGGGTCGGCGACGTCGAGGAGTTCGTGGACGCGCTGCACGGCGTCGCCTCCGGCGGCACGGTCGTCGACCCCGAGGTGGTCAGGCAGTTGCTGCGCCGCCGCCGTGACCCGCTCGGCAGGCTCTCCCCGCGTGAGCGGGAGGTGCTGGCCCTGATGGCGGAGGGCCGTTCCAACGCGGCCATCGCCAGGGGGCTGGTGATCTCCGAGGCCGCCGTCGGCAAGCACATCGGGAGCATCCTGACCAAGCTCGACCTGCCGCCCGCCGAGGACGACCACCGCAGAGTCCTGGCCGTGGTGACCTACCTGCGCGGCTGACCTCCATGGCCCGTGGACAAGCAGGCATATAAAGAATGAATTTTCCAGTTAAGGCCGGACTTTAAGGGTCATTGCTGCCTAAAAGGTCAATACAGCTGTTATGGACTCCAACACCGTACTGCTGGGAGTCGTGGTGGCCACCGCCCTGGCCTTCGACTTCACCAACGGATTCCACGACACGGCCAACGCGATGGCGACCTCCATCGCCACCGGCGCCCTGCGCCCCAAGATCGCCGTCGCGCTCTCGGCGATCCTCAACTTCCTCGGCGCCTTCCTCTCCCTGGCCGTCGCGGCGACCATCGCGACCGGCATCGTCGAGGCCGGAGCCATCACCCTCACCGTCGTCTTCGCCGGACTCGTGGGCGGTCTGGCCTGGAACCTCCTCACCTGGTACTTCGGCATCCCCTCCAGTTCCTCCCACGCGCTGATCGGCGGAGTCGTCGGGGCGACGCTGATCGCCGCGGGCCCCTCGGCCGTGAAGGCGGTCGGCATCGTCTCCAAGGTGCTGATCCCCGCCGTCCTGGCGCCGCTGGCCGCCATCCTGGTCGCGACCATCGGTACCTTCCTGGTCTACGTCATCACCAGGAACGTTCCCGAGGACATCCGCGGCAGAGGGTTCAGGATCGGCCAGATCGGGTCGGCCTCACTCGTCTCGCTCGCCCACGGCACCAACGACGCCCAGAAGACCATGGGCATCATCACCCTCGCCCTGATCGCCAACGGCACCCTCGGCAAGGACGCGGGACCGCCGCTGTGGGTGATCGTCTGCAGTGCGAGCGCCATCGCCCTGGGCACCTACCTCGGCGGCTGGCGGATCATCCGTACCCTCGGCAAGGGGCTCACCGAGATCGAGACGCCGCAGGGCTTCGCCGCGGAGGGGTCCTCGGCGGCGGTCATCTTCGCCTCCTCCCACTTCGGCTTCCCGCTGTCCACGACGCACGTGTGCGCCGGGTCGGTGATCGGCTCCGGCCTCGGCAAGCGGCTGGCCGAGGTGCGCTGGAACGTGGCCGGTCAGATGGCCACCGCGTGGCTGCTGACGCTGCCCGCCGCCGCCCTGGTCGGCGCCGTCGCGTGGAAGGGCGCCGACCTCATCGGCGGGGCGGGCGGGGTGACCGTCGTCTTCCTGCTCGCGCTGCTCGGCGGCCTCGGCCTCTACCTCGCCTCCCGCCGCAGCACGGTGAACGCCGCCAACGTCAACGACGAGTGGACCGGACGCACCCCCGCCCCGGTCAAGGAGGCCGTGTGATGAACGCCTACCTCGACCCCGACGCCCTGTGGCGGGTCCTGGTCGCCGCCCTGGCCGGTGGCGCGGGGCTCGTCGCGGTCTTCTCCGTCGCCCTGGCCGGTCTGGCCGCCGCCCGGCCCACCTCGGCCGGAGGCGGCGGACGTCCCCTCGGCTGGGTCGTCGCGGTGGCCGGTTTCCTGGTCGTCGTGAGCGGTGTCGCCCTCGGCATCTGGGTGATGCTGCACAAATGAGCCTCCCGTACGGCCCGGCCGCGCGGGCCGTACGGGAGAATGCCGTCCGTGGAGGGACATTGGATCGAGGTCGCCGACCGGGTGCTGGTGCGGCGGCACAGTGAGCTCGACCTGTCCGTCGGGCTGGTCCTCGGCGACGGTGGCTGCCTGGTGGTCGACACGCGGGGCGACGCCCGGCAGGGCGCAGAACTGGCCGCCGAGGTACGGAGGATCACCCCGGATCCGTGGACGGTGGTGATCACCCACTCGCACTTCGACCACAGCTTCGGCACGGGCGCCTTCCTCGACTGCCCCGTCTGGGCGCACGAGGCCTGCCGTGGCGACCTGGTGGCGAACGGTTGCGCGGCCAGGGACACCTGGGCGCGGTGGTACCGCGACCAGGGGCGGGACGACATCGCCGACGACATCGCGGGCACGGAGATCGCGCTGCCCGACCGCCTGGTGAGCTCGGGGGGCGAACTCGTCGCCGGAGGCAGGAGGGTCGTGCTGGCCCACTTCGGTCCCGGCCACTCCGGCAACGACCTCGTGGTCCACGTGCCGGACGCGGACGTGGTCTTCGCCGGTGACCTGGTGGAGAACGGCGCGCCGCCCGACTACGAGGACGCCGCTCCCCTGGCATGGCCCGCCGCCCTCGACGGACTGCTCGGGCTGCCCGGGACCACGGCGGCGACGACGGTCGTTCCCGGCCACGGCGACCCGGTCGGGCGCGGGTTCGTCGTCGCCCAGCGCGCGGAGATCGCCGCCGTCGCCGACCTCTGCCGCCGGGTCGCCTCGGGCGAGCTGGACCGGGAGCACGCCGTACGGCTGTCGCCCTATCCGCGCGAGACGACCCTCACCGCCCTTGACCGTGTGTCATGAGGGCACGAAGCTGGGGGCCTCCCCGCTGAACTCGCTGTGCACGCGCTCACCGCGCACCCCCATGGCCAGCAGCCGCGCGGTCGTGTGACGCACCATCTCCGGCGAGCCGCACACGTAGACGTCCCCGTCGGGGATGACCCGGTGGTATTCGAGGGCGTCGACCGCGGTGTGCCTCGGCCAGTGCTCGGGTTCGTCGGAGACGGCCTGGATGATCCGCAGACGCTTGTGCTGCGCCCGCAGGCGCCGCAGGTCGTGCATGTCGTAGGCCTCGGAGCTGTGCCGTACGCCGTGGAAGAGGTCGATGGAGGGACGCTCCGGCGACCACGCCGACTCTTCGACGAGCGCCTTGAGCGGGGCGAGGCCGGTGCCGCCCGCCAGGAACACCAGGTGCGGGGTGCGCGCGTCGTTCAGCGAGAACGTCCCCCTCGGCGGGCCGATCAGGACGATGTCGCCGGGCTGGGTGTGCCGGACCAGCGCCGTGCTGACCCATCCGCCCGGCACGGCCCGCACGTGGAAGGACAGGCGGTTGTCGTGCCTGGGCGCGTTGGCGATCGAGTACGGCCGCCACACCTTGGGCCACTGCCCGGTCTGCAGGGTGGCGTACTGACCCGCCCTGAAGGGGTAGGGCTGGTCGGGCTCGACGTTGATCACGGCGATGTCCCGGGTGCGCATCTCGTGCGAGACGACCGTGCCGATCCAGGAGGGCGGCGCGTGGACGGCGTCCTGTTCCGCGGCCTGGATCATCACCTCGGCGACGTAACGGTAGGCGTTCATCCACGCCTCGTCGTAGGCGGGCAGCCAGGCGCCGTGGGCGTTGGCCCGCATCGCGGCCACCAGGCAGTGGCCCAGCGCGGGGTAGTGCTCGGGGCGCACGCCGTACTTGCGGTGGTCCCTGGCGAGCTGGCCGAGGTAGTCGTCGAGCGGCTCACCGTTCTCCAGGCTGAGCACCACCTGGGTCAGCGCCTTGAGCAGCCGGTCGCGCTGCACGTCCATCGCGGGCGGGAACATCTCTCTCACCTGCGGATACTCGGAGAAGAGCCTGCCGTAGAAGTGCATGGTGACCTTCTCGGCCACGGGGGCGACGAGCAGCCAGCTGTGGCGGATCAGCCCGATGTCGATCATCATGTCGTCACCCGGCCGGCTTCCCCGCCTTTTCCCTTTCCCTCTCGGCGGGCCACTCCCTCTCGGCGGGCAGCCCTCTGTCGACGGATCTCTCCCTTTCGACGGGCCGCTCCCCACGGCGGCCGACGCCGAAGTGGTCCTCCCCCGCCGGTCTGCGCCGCGCTCCGTGCCGGCCTCCGCGTTCCTGCCTGGCCAGCAGCGGGATGTGCTTCGAGCAGTGGATGTAGGCCTCCTCGACCTCGATCCTGACCCAGCGCTCGGCCCTGCGGCCCGGGGCCGTCATGTCCTCGTCGGCCAGGCCGTGACGGCGGGCCGCGTCGTAGGCGGTGACGATGGTCGCCGAACCGTTGACGTGCAGCCCGACGAGTTCCTCGAAGAAGTCGACGAACAACAGGCTGAGGTGCGGATTCTCCATGATGTTGCCGAGGCTGGCGAGCACGCCGTTGCCGCGGAACTCCGGGTAGGCGAGCGTGGTCTCGTCGAGGACCCTGACGAATCCGGGAGGGCCGGCGCGGAAGGTCGTGTCGCAGTTTCCCGAGGCGTCGGCCGTACCCACGAAGACCATCTCCTGGCGGGCCACGAACTCCCTCATCCGCGGCGTCAGCCGGTCGGTGACCTGGCGTTCGTAGAACCTCTTCGCCCTGTCGCGGGTGGCGAACAGGAGCTGGAGCACGTGTTCCCCCCTCGAACCGGGGAGGTGGTCCCCGTCGTCCAGGCCGCCGCGCGGCGTGTACTGGTCCATCAACTCGACATCGCTCCCATCCATCGCGGGCCCGTGGTCCGCGACGCGATCTGTGACATGGGCACGCGCCGGTCCTGCCTCCGGCGGGAGCCGCCGGAGGAGGTCTGTGCCCGCTCTGTGCCCGCTCCTTGCCCACACAGGCGTTGGAGCCTAGACCACAAATCGTGCATGTCTTGAATGTTTACGAAACTTTCCTTCGGCTGTCACATCGGCCACTTCAGCCACAGCCGTCCCCGGTACCCGATGCCCGTGTGACCAAACACGGCTTCGCCAACTTCTTGTGACGGCCCCGCCCCGAGCCCGGTCGTCACACGTGTTTCGCCGAAATTAACAAAAAACACAGGAGAGAAAAAACAAACAGCTTCTCGACTGCCGGTGACGACTCGGCTACTCTTACTCGCATGACGAAGCGACAGGCCCTGACGCGGCGGCGGCACGTCGATCTCGCCCGCGTCTCCAGCGCCATCTGTCGTCCCCAGTCCTGAGAGCCCTTCCCCCTCTCACCCCCTCCCACCAGGTGTTTCCCTCTTTCTCTGCCCGGCGTTCACAGCGTCGCCCCTCTTCCCAACCGCCTTCGGAATTCCCCTTCCAAGCGGTACGGCATCGCATGTGAATTCGCCATGCCAATTTCCCGATCCTCTTTTCCCGTCCGTCGTGAACGGTATTTCCCCATGCCGTGAACGACGACCACCCGGTTTTCTCCGTCATGCCCTCCCTCCATGTGCCGGGAGCCTTTCGATGTCCGCACCACCCTCCACAGAACCCGTGCGATTCGCCTACTGGGTGCCGAACGTCAGCGGCGGCCTGGTCACCAGCCGGATCGAACAACGCACCGACTGGAGCTACGAGTACAACCGTGACCTGGCCGTCCTCGCCGAGGAGAACGGCTTCGACTACGCCCTGAGCCAGGTCCGCTACATCGCCGGCTACGGCGCCGAGTACCAGCACGAGTCGACCGGATTCAGCCTGGCCCTACTGCTGGCCACCCGGCGGCTGAAGGTCATCGCCGCGGTCCACCCCGGCCTGTGGCATCCGGGGGTGCTGGCCAAGTTCGGCGCGACCGCCGACCACCTCTCCGGCGGCCGGTTCGCGGTGAACGTCGTCAGCGGCTGGTTCAAGGGCGAGTTCACCGCCCTCGGCGAGCCGTGGCTCGAACACGACGAGCGTTACCGCCGCTCAGAGGAGTTCATCCGCGCCCTGCGCGCCATCTGGACCGAGGACCACGCCGAGCTGGCCGGGGACTTCTACCGGATCCGCGACTTCTCCCTCAAGCCGAAGCCGCTGAGTTCCGCGGGCCGTCCGCACCCGGAGATCTTCCAGGGCGGCAACTCCACCGCCGCCCGCGCCATGGCGGGCCGGGTCTCCGACTGGTACTTCAGCAACGGCAGGGACTTCGACGGCGTCGCCGAGCAGCTCGCGGACGTGCGCGCCGCCGCCGAGGGCGTGGGGCGCCGCCCGCCCCGCTTCGGTCTCAACGGCTTCCTCATCGCCCGCGACACCGAGGCCGAGGCCCGCGAGACCCTCAGGGAGATCGTCGCCAAGGCCGACACCGAGGCCGTGCGCGACTTCGGCGACGCCGTCAGGCAGGCGGGCCGTTCGACCGCCGACGGCAGGGGGATGTGGCAGGACTCGACCTTCGAGGACCTGGTCCAGTACAACGACGGGTTCCGCACCGGCCTGATCGGCACCCCCGAGCAGGTCGCCGAGCGCATCGTCGCCTACCGGCGGCTCGGCGTCGACCTCCTGCTGCTCGGCTTCCTGCACTACCACGAGGAGGTCGAGTACTTCGGCAGGCGGGTGCTGCCGCTCGTGCGCGAGCTGGAGTCCCGGCTGCCCGGGAAGGAGAGCGAGCCCGCCACGCTCGGCTCCTGACCGCACCACCAGCCCCCCGGAACAGCGAACCCACGACCGTCAGCCCGAACGAGAGGTCCGTCATGACCGCCGTCACTCCTTCCGCCTGGCAGACAGAGCCCTTCCCCGACAGTCCGCAGGGCTGGATCGACCGGGCCGCCGAGGTGGCCGCCGTGCTCTCGACCGACGCCGCCGCCCGTGACAAGGCCGCGGCGACGCCGTACGCCGAGGTCCGGTTGCTGAAGGACTCCGGGCTCGTCACCCTGCTCGGGCCCGTCGAGCACGGGGGCGGGGGCCAGAACTGGCCGACCGCCTACCGCGTCGTCCGTGAGATCTCCAAGGCGGACGGCTCCGTCGGCCAGTTGCTCGGCTACCACTACCTGTGGAACTGGGCGGCCAGGCTGGTCGGCACCCGTGAGCAGTGGGAGCACGTCGAGGCGGAGGCCGCGCGCAACCGGTGGTTCTTCGGCGGCGCGGTCAACCCACGCGACAACGACGTCGTCGTCACCGAGGACGGCGACGACCTGGTCTTCACCGGGCGCAAGTCCTTCTCGACGGGCAGCAAGGTCTCCGACGTGACCGTCCTGGAAGGGGTGCTCGACGGGACGCAGACGCACATCTTCGCGATCGTGCCCTCCGACAGCCCGGGGCTGACCTTCCACGACGACTGGGACAACATCGGCCAGCGGCTCACCGAGAGCGGCAGCGTCACCCTCGACGGCGTCCGGACCCCATGGGCCTCGGCGGCCGGTTTCGTGGACCGGGTGTTCCAGCCCCGCGTCTACAACACCCTCAACGTCCCGACGATCCAGCTCGTCTTCGTCAACCTCTACCTCGGCATAGCGGCGGGCGCCCTGGAGACGGCCGCGACATACACCAGGACCAGGTCCCGTTCCTGGCTGCACGGCGGACACGACAACGCGGTGGACGAGCCGTACGTCATCGACGCCTACGGCGAACTGACCTCCAGGCTCTGGGCGGCCGAGGCGCTGGCCGACCGGATCGCCGAGGAGGGTGAGAGGCTGCACGGCGACCCGGACGCGGTGACCGAGGCGGCGCGCGGGGAGTTCGAGGTGCGGGTCGCGGCGGCCAAGGCCGTGGCGACCGAGGTCTCCCTTGAGGTGACCGGCCGGATCTTCGAGGTCACCGGCGCGCGGGCGACCACGAGCGCCGAGGGCCTGGACCGGTTCTGGCGCAACGTCCGCACCCACACCCTGCACGACCCGGTCGCCTACAAGCGCCGGGAGGTCGGGCGTTTCGTCCTGACGGGCGAGATTCCCGAGCCGACCTGGTACTCCTGACCCCTCCGCGCCGGTGACCGCGGGCCCGGTCGTGGCCGACACGGACGGCCACGACCGGGCACGCCCCGGTTCTCCCTGTACCGACCCCCTGGAGATCCCGCCGTGACCGCTCATGTGATCACCGACGACGCCGAGGCGCTGGAGACGGCCGGGAGGCTGGCCGCCGAGTTCCGCGCGGGCGCCTCCGAGCGGGACTCGGCGAGGAAGCTCCCGCACGCCGAGGTGGAGCGGCTCTCGGCGAGCGGGCTGCTCGGCGTCACCGTTCCCGCCGACCACGGTGGCGCCGACATCCGCCACGAGACACTGGCCGAGGTCTTCCGGCTGCTGGCCTCCGGCGATCCGAGCCTGGCGCAGATCCCGCAGAGCCACTTCGTCTACGTCAACGTCCTGCGCCGCCAGGGCACCCCGGCGCAGCGGGAGTTCTTCTTCGCCGAGGTGCTGGCGGGACGCAGGTTCGGCAACGCCCAGTCGGAGGCGGGCACCAGGCACGTCCAGGACATCCGTACCAGGCTCGTCCCGGCGCCGGACGGCTCGTTCCTGCTCAGCGGCGTCAAGCACTACTCGACCGGGGCGCTGTTCGCGCACTGGATCCCGGTGCTCGCCCGTGCCGAGGACGACACGCTCCACGTCGCCTACGTGCCGCGCGAGGCGCGGGGGCTGACCGTCGTCGACGACTGGGACGGCATGGGCCAGCGCACCACGGCGAGCGGGACCGTCAAGCTCGACCGGGTCGAGGTGCCCGCGGACCGGGTGGTGCCGCACCACCTGACCTTCCAGGGGCCGCAGCTGCACGGCGCGGTCGCCCAGCTGCTGCACACCGCCATCGACGTGGGGATCGCCGCCGCGGCCCTGGCCGAGGCCGCCGAGTTCGTCCGCACCAGGAGCAGGCCCTGGTTCGAGAGCGGTCACGAGAGCGCGGCCGACGACCCGCTGCTCATCCAGCGCTTCGGTGAGCTGGGCGTTCAGCTGCGCGCGGCCGAGGCGCTGCTGGCGACGGCCGCCAGGACCGTGGACGCCGCGGGCACGCCGGGGGCCGGGCTCACCGAGGAAAGCGCGGCCGAGGCGTCCATCGCGGTGGCCGCCGCCAAGGCCTTCGCCGCGAGCGCCGCGGTCGACATCGGCGGCGCCCTGTTCGAGCTGGCCGGAACCCGCTCCGCGCTGGACGGCCTCAACCTGCACCGTTTCTGGCGGGACGCCAGGACCCACACCCTGCACGACCCGGCCAGGTGGAAGGTGCAGCACATCGGGCGTTACCTGCTCAACGGCACCCTGCCGCCCCGGCACGGCCTGCTCTGACCTTCTCCGGCGCGCCCTCTCTGGACCGTCCTCCGCGGTCGCGCGCCGTACGGGATCTTCGTGGCCCGTAATCCCCGGTGTCCGGATGGATATGTCCGGACATATAGAAAAACCGAGGGTTGACGGTGTATGTCAGCGCGAGTAGCTTCCCGAATTAAATAAGAAGGTTTCTTGTTTGTTGCTTCCCTGACGAGCGGATTCACCCGCCCGCCGGGAAGGTCACACGCGCGCGAACTATCTCGGGGGACACCTTTTTAGCTGCTTCGCCAGAGAGGAAGCACGATGTCCCGTCTCCGTTCATGGAGAGCAGTCGCCGTTGCGGTCATGTACGCGGCCGCAACGGCGGGAATGGCCGCGGTCGGTGCGCCCGCCGCGCACGCCGCGGCATCGCTGACCGCCAAGTTCTCCGCCTCCGACCGCGGTACCTGGTGGCAAGGAACGTACGAGGTGAAGAACGCCGGCGACTCGGCGGCGACCACCTGGACCCTCGAATTCGACCTCAACTCCGGCCAGTCCATCGGCAACTGGTGGAACGGCACGCCGACCATCAGCGGCAGCCACGTGACCGTCAAGCCCGGCAGCGGCAACGCCAACGTTCCCGCGGGCGGAAGCACGGGCGGCAACAGCTTCGGCTTCGTCGGCATGGGGCCGACCACCCCGCCGGCCAACTGCAAGATCAACGGCAACCCGTGTGAGGGCGGCCCGCCGCCGGACACCCCGCCGACCGCGCCGGGCAAGCCCGTCGCGACGCCGACGACCAACAGCGTCGCCCTGACCTGGGCCGCCTCGACCGACGACAAGGGCGTCGCGGGCTACGACGTCTACCAGGGCACCTCCAAGGTCACCTCGGTGGCGACCACCTCCGCGACGGTGAACGGCCTCACGCCCGACACCGAGTACACCTTCTCCGTCAAGGCGAAGGACACCGCGGGCCAGGAGTCGGCCTCCTCCCCCTCGACCACCGTCCGCACCCTCAAGGACGACACCCCCGACACCGAGGCGCCGACCACCCCCGGCACGCCGACCGTGAGCGGCAGGACGACCACCAGCATCACCCTGCAGTGGGGTGCCTCGACCGACAACAGGGGCGTCACCGCCTACGAGGTCTACAACGGTGACTCGTCGGCTTCCACTGTGACGGGGACGCCGCCGAACACGACCACCACGATCAACGGGCTGAGCGCCGACACCGAGTACACCTTCAAGGTCCGCGCCAAGGACGGAGCGGGCAACCAGTCCGGCTTCTCCGGGACCGTCACCGCCCGCACCGACAAGCCGGACACCGAGGCGCCGACCACCCCCGGCACGCCGACCGTGACCGGCAAGACGAACACCAGCATCACCCTGCAGTGGGGCGCCTCGACCGACAACAAGGGCGTCGTCTCCTACGAGGTCTACAACGGCAACTCCTCCGCGACCGTCGTGACCGGGACCCCGCCGGGTACGACCGCGACCGTCAGCGGCCTGACCGAGGACACCGAGTACACCTTCAAGGTCCGGGCGAAGGACGCCGTCGGCAACCAGTCCGACTTCTCCGGAACGGTCACCGGCCGCACCGACAAGCTGCCCACCGACCAGTCGGCCTGCCGTCCCGACGGCCTCTACCAGTCTCCCGGCGTGACCGGCGTGCCGTACTGCACGGTCTACGACAACAACGGGCGCGAGAAGATGGGCGCCGACCACCCGCGCCGCGTGGTGGGCTACTTCACCAGCTGGCGCACCGGCAAGGACGGTTCCCCGTCCTACCTCGCCAAGGACATCCCCTGGGACAAGATCACCCACATCAACTACGCCTTCGCCCACATCGACGGGCAGGGCAAGGTCTCCGTGGGCTCCCCCAGCGCGAACAACCCCTCCATCGGCATGGAGTGGCCGGGCGTCGCCGGGGCCGAGATGGACCCGGCCTACTCCTACAAGGGCCACTTCAACCAGCTCAACAAGTTCAAGAAGCAGCACCCCAACGTCAAGACGATCCTGTCGATCGGCGGCTGGGCCGAGACCGGTGGCTACATCGACGACAACGGCGTCCGGCAGGCCTCCGGCGGCTTCTACACGATGGCCAGCTCGCAGTCGAGCATCAACACCTTCGCCGACTCGGCCGTGAAGTTCATGAAGGACTACGGCTTCGACGGTGTGGACATCGACTACGAGTACGCGACCTCCGCCCCCAACGCCGGTAACCCCGACGACTTCAGCTTCTCCAACCCGCGCCGGGCGACGCTGATGGCGGGCTACGTCAACCTGATGAAGACCCTGCGGCAGAAGCTGGACGCCGCCGCCGCGGCCGACGGCAAGTACTACCTGCTCACCGCGGCGACCACCGCCTCCGGCTGGATCCTGCGCGGCAGCGAGACCTACCAGGTCACCCCGTACCTCGACTACGCCAACATGATGACCTACGACCTGCACGGGGCGTGGAACCACTTCGTCGGCCCGCTGCAGGCCCTCTACGACGACGGCAGCGACGCCGAGATGAAGTACTGGAACGTCTACGGCACCTACAGCGGCATCGGCTACATGAACGGCGACTGGGCCTTCCACCACCTGCGAGGCGCGATGCAGGCGGGTCGGATCAACCTGGGCGTCGGCTACTACAGCCGGGGATGGCAGCGCGTCACCGGAGGCACGGACGGCCTCTGGGGCACCTCCGACCTGCCGGACCAGAACAACTGCCCCGAGGGCACCGGCGGCAAGATCGGTTCCAAGGTGCCGTGTGGTGACGGCGCCATCGGCATCGACAACCTCTGGCACGACCTGGACAAGGCGGGCAAGGAAGTCCCGGCCGGCGTCAACCCGGTCTGGCACTTCAAGAACCTGCAGGAGGGCAAGCAGGGCAGCTACATCACCCAGTACGGCCTCACCCCGGACACCGACCCGACCGACCGCATCTCGGGCACCTACGTCCGCAAGTACTCCTCCTCCATGGTCGCCCCCTGGCTGTGGAACAACGACAAGAAGGTCTACCTGTCCACCGAGGACGACCAGTCCATCCAGGCCAAGGCCGACTACGTGGCCGACAAGGGCATGGGCGGCATCATGATCTGGGAGCTGGCCGGCGACTACAAGTACTACCCCGAGCGCGACGGCGGCAAGGGCGAGTACTTCATCGGCGACACCCTCACCACCAAGATCTACAACACCTTCAAGACGGCCGCGCCGTACGGGAACCTGAAGGCCGGCACCAGGACGATGCCGACCGAGACCCTCAACGTCCAGGCCGAGCTGTACGGCTTCGCGGTCGGCGACGCCAACTACCCGATCTCCCCCAAGTTCAAGTTCACCAACAACTCGACGACCACGATCCCCGGCGGCGCCACGATCGAGTTCGACTACGGCACCTCCGCCCCGGCGACCATGACCCAGCAGACGGGCTGGACGCTCTCGGTGGTCTCGACCGGGCACACCGGGCCGAACGTCGGCGGCCTCAAGGGCGACTTCCATCGGATACGGCTGACCGTTCCGACCTGGGAGAGCATCGCCCCGGGGCAGTCGAAGGAGGTCCAGCTCAGATACGACCTGCCCATCGCGACGCCGTCCAACTTCGTCGTGACCTTCGGCGGGAAGTCCTACCGGATGGCCGCCGACAACCCGCGGTCATCTCTCCGGTGATCTCCCGGTGATCCGGGAACCGCACCTTCGCTGACACGTTCCGCCCGGCCACACGGCCGGGCGGAATGTTTTTCCGCCCTTATCCAGCATTATCCAGATTGCTTACCTGTTGGGTCGGCAGCCAATAAGACCGTCCCACAACCCACATTGCATGCGCACTCAAAAACACGGTTCACGGTGATATTGACCGAGCTTTACAACATGAGTGGCAATCTGGTATTAGTTAAAATATTGTTCCGCCTGTTCATATCAGGGAGGACGTGTTGGCTGGGCGCCCAGGTGCAACGAAAGGCGCGACCCGGATCCAACCGAAAAGGAATTCCATCGGAGAAAAGAATCATCACAGGGGTTCCGACGACGCCTACGGAGGCGTCCAGGTGACCCCCGTCGGTCTTCGCATCCCAGCGGAGTTGCCCTACGAACTCTGGGAGAAGGCCGGTTTCCGGATTTCCGCGGTCGCCAACTCTTCCACATGGTGTCTCGGCGACTGGCTCGCCTACGGCCGGTCCCGCTACACCGACAGATACCGAAAAGCCATCGAGGCCATCGGCCTCGACTACCAGACACTTCGCAACTACGCCTGGGTCTCCAGGAGGGTCGACCTCTCCCGCAGACGCGACGGGCTGAGCTTCCAGCACCACGCGGAGGTGGCGTCACTGCCTCCCGAGGAGCAGGACCACTGGCTCGACCAGGCGCAGCGGAACGGATGGACACGTAACCGGTTGAGGCGGAACCTCGCCGCCCTCCGCCAGGAGAAACCAGAGGCCGAAGGAAAGCGGGTCTCACTCGAACTCAGGCTGGGCGCCGACCGCATCGCCCGTTACCAGGAGGTCGCGGGCCAGTCGCAGACCAGCCTCGAATCCTGGATCGTCGAACAACTCGACACCGCGGCCGCCGCGTTTCTCGGCTGAACGGACCATCCGGGCGGACGACGCCGTCCGTAAATCTCAACAGGGGGCGAACGGCCTTCCCCTCTCGTTTTCCGGCCCGGCGCTCCCGTCATGTCCACGGTCTCTCCAGGCCCGACCGAGCGCGAAAGGACATCGGAAATGAGATCAACGCCGGAAGGAACGACCGGCGAACTCGACTGGGAGGTCTCCGAGGGGAAACCGGTGTCCGCGTGGCTCACCGGCCCCGACGACATCGCCGGGACCTGTGACCGGCTGAGCGCCCTCCTGCCCGAGTTGCGCGCGGCCCTGGCCGAACACGGTGCCGTCCACCTCCGGGGCCTGCCGCTGAAGGGCGTCGAGGACTTCGCGAGGGTGCGGGACGTGCTCATCCCCAGGCACACGCCGTACCGGGAGAAGGCGACGCCGCGCAGCGACCTCGGCAGCGGGGTCTTCTCCTCGACCGACCTTCCCCCCTCGCA
Source organism: Streptosporangium jomthongense (assembly GCF_042650425.1). Taxonomy (NCBI): domain Bacteria; kingdom Bacillati; phylum Actinomycetota; class Actinomycetes; order Streptosporangiales; family Streptosporangiaceae; genus Streptosporangium; species Streptosporangium jomthongense. Next base: position 304,639 of record NZ_JBHSBC010000032.1, read on the forward strand.
GCCGATCATGATGCACAACGAGAACAGCTACACCCTGACCTTCCCCGGGCTGCTGCTGTTCGCCTGCCTGACCGCGCCGGAGGAGGGCGGGGCCACGCCGGTCGCCGACTGCAGGAAGGTTCTGCGGAACGTCCCCGCGCCCCTGGCCGAGAAGGTCCGGGCCTCCGGCTGGCTGCTGAGACGCGGCTACTCCGAGCACATCTCGACCGACTGGCGCACCGCCTTCTCCGCACAGGACAGGGGCGACGTCGAGCGCTACTGCGCCGACAACCTCATCGGCCACCGGTGGCAGGACGACGGGAACCTGCGCACCAGCCAGCTGCGCCCCGGCGTCATCAGGCACCCGCGCAGCGGGGAGGAGGTCTGGTTCAACCACCTGGCCTTCTGGAACGAGTGGTCCCTGGACGAGGAGCTCAGGGAGGTCCTCGTGGCGGAGTTCGGGCGGGACGGCCTGCCGTTCAACACCGCCTTCGGCGACGGCGAACCCCTGACGCGGGACGACCTGGAGGACCTGCGGGCCGCCTACGAGGCGGCGACCTTACGCGAACGGTGGCGCCCCGGTGACCTGCTCATCGTCGACAACGTCCTGACGGCGCACGGCAGGGACCCCTTCCGCGGCGACCGCAGGATCGTGGTGGCGATGGGCGAGCCCGTCGACCTCCTCGACTGCGCGCCGACCGTCCAGCCCGCGGCCGGTCAGCTGTGAGCGGGCAGGAGCGGGACCTGCTGAGCCGTTTCTCCGCCACGGTCCGGCACGCGCCCGACCGGCCCGCGGTGCGCCACGGGGAGACCGTGCTCGACTTCGCCGAACTCGACGCCCGTACGGCCCGGCTCGCGGCGGCGCTGCGCGACCTGGGCGCCGGGCCGGGCCACCGGGTCGGGGTGAGCCTGCCCAGGGGCGCCGACCTGGTCGTGGCGCTGCTGGCGGTGTGGCGGGCGGGCGCGGCCTACGTCCCGCTCGATCCCGTCTACCCCGCCGACCGGCTCGCGTTCATGGCCGAGGACGCGGAGACGCGGATTCTGCTCCACACCGGTGAACGTCCCTCGTGGGCGGGTGGAGCGCGTTGCCTCACCCCGGATGCGACCTCGGGCAACGACGGGGCCTTGGACCTTCCGTCCGCCTCGGCCCCGGCGTACGTCATCCACACCTCGGGCTCGACCGGCAGGCCGAAGGGGGTCGAGGTGTCCCGGAGCTCCGTGGCCTCCATGGTCACCGCGCTCGAACGCTTCGGCGCCTACGCCGACCGTCCCCGGGTGGTCGCTTGGAACGCCAGCGTCTCCTTCGACGCCTCCGTGCAGCAGTGGGTCAGGGTGTGCCGGGGAGACACCCTGGTCGTGCTCGGCGAGCAGGACCGCACCGACCCGGCCCGGCTGCGCGCCCTGCTCGACGAGCACGCGGTGACCGACCTCGACCTGACCCCCTCACACTGGGAGACCCTGCGCGAGGAACTGCTCACCCCCCGCCCCGACGGACGTGTGCTGCGGCTGTTCCTCGGCGGCGAGGCCGTACCCGAACGGACCTGGCGGGAGATCGCAGGCTCGGAGCACGTGGAGGGGCTGAACCTGTACGGCCCAACGGAGTGCACGGTCAACGTCACCACCGCCTGGATCACCGGCGCCGGGCCGCACATCGGACGGCCGCTGTCCGGCTGCCACGTCCACGTGCTCGACGACGCCCTGCGCCCGGTGCCGCCCGGCGTGACCGGGGAGCTGTACGTCGCGGGCCCCCGCCTTGCCCTCGGTTACGTCGGCAGGCCCGCCCTCACCGCGGAGCGGTTCGTCGCCGACCCGTTCTCCGCGCCCGGCGCCCGGATGTACCGCACCGGCGACCTGGCCTCCCGCGCAGAGGACGGCACGCTGCGGTTCGCAGGGCGGGCCGACGGCCAGGTGAAGGTCCGCGGCTTCCGGATCGAGCCCGGCGAGATCGAGCACGCCCTCGGTGCCCACCCTGACGTGGCACGCGCCGTCGTCACGCTCCGCGGCGACCGGCTGGTGGCCCACGTGGTGCCCGTGGAAGGCCGCGAACCCTCCCCGGAACGGCTGCGGGAACACCTGGCCGCCGGGCTGCCGGAGTTCATGGTGCCCTCCGCCTTCGCCCTCGTCGAACGCCTCCCGCTCACCCCGAACGGCAAGCTCGACGTGGCCGCCCTCCCCGAGCCCGTATGGGCCGCGGAACCCGGGGAAGCGCCGCGGGGCGAGTTCGAGGAGCTGATCGCGGGCGTGTGGGCGGAGGTCCTCGGCCGGGACGGGATCGGCCCCGACGATGACTTCTTCGCCCTCGGCGGCCACTCGCTGATGGCCATCCGGGTGGTCGCGCGGCTACGCAGGAACCTCGGCGTCGTCGTGCCGACCCGGCAGGTGTACCGGCATCCGCGCCTGCGCGACCTGGCCGGCTACGTCGAGTCGCTGCACCGCAACGGCTGAGGACCACGAGAGAGGAAAAGCGTGGACACCATCGTGGTGCGCCCCCGGCACCGGCCCGAGGCGACGCGGGCACTCGTCTGCCTGGGTTTCTGCGGCGGCGGCGCGGGCCCCTACCTGGGGTGGGCCGACGTCGTGCCGCAGGATGTGTCCCTGGCCGCGATCTGCTACCCCGGCAGGGAGGGCCGTTTCGCCGAGGCGTTCGCCACCGACTGGGACGAACTGGCCGAGGACGCGACCGCCGCCGTGCTCGCCGCCGCCGACCGGCCGTACGTCCTGTTCGGGCACAGCATGGGCGGCTGGATGGCCTTCGACGTCGCCTCCCGGCTCGAACGGCACGGCGGCAGGCCCCCCGAGGCGCTCGTCATCTCCTCGACGAACGCGCCGAGCGGCGGCCTGCGCCCCAGGGACATGTTCCCCGCCCAGGAGGAGACCGACGAGCAGTTGCTGCACTGGATGAGCGTCAACGGCCTGCTGCCCGCGCACGTGCTCGACGACCCTGACCTGAGCGAGATGGCGGTCGAGCTGATGCGCGCCGACATCAAGGTCCGCGACTCCTTCCGTCACCGGGCCGGGACACGCGCCCGGGTTCCCCTGCAGGTGCTCACCGGCGCCGCCGACGACGTCATCGAGCCCGAGGCGACCGAAAGGTGGCGGGAGCTGGCCGAGAGCGCCTTCCGGCACGACAGGCTGCCCGGTGGCCACTTCTACACCCCGGACGTCTGGGCGAGGCTGCCCGCGTTCATGGCACCGTTCGCCGGGGATCCGCCCGGGGTGTGAGCGGTCAGAGCAGGACGGTGCCCAGGGTCCGGGCGGCGGAGAGGTCGGCGCAGCCCGTCAGCAGCATGGCCTCACGCAGCTCGGCGCGCAGCAGGTCGAGCACCAGCCCGGCCCCCGCCTCGCCGTCCATCGCCAGCCCCCACAGCAGGGGACGGCCGAGCAGCACGCCGGCCGCGCCGTACGCCAGCGCGCGCAGCACGTCGGTGCCGCTCCTGACCCCGCTGTCGAACAGCACCTCGCACCGCCCGGCGACCGCCTCGACGACCCCCGGCAGCGCCACGATGGACGGTACGGCCCCGGCCAGCTGACGACCGCCGTGGTTGGAGACGACCACGGCGCTCACCCCGGCCTCCACGGCCCGTACGGCGTCGCCCGGGTCGAGGACTCCCTTGAGCACGACGGGCAGGCCGGTGTGCCCGCGCAGCCAGGCCAGGTCGTCCCAGCCGAGCGTGTTCTCGAACATGATCCCGGTGTGGGAGGCGACGGCCGACTCGTGCGGCATGGGGACGTGCGCGGCCGACCCCGTCCCCTCGGGGAGGTTGGCGGCGACGACCGAGGCGGGCAGCGTGAACCCGTTGCGCATGTCGCGCGGTCGCCGCGCGGGCACCGGCACGTCCACGGTCAGCACCAGCGCCGTGCAGCCCGCCCGTTCCGCCCTGGCCAGCAGGTCGAGCACGAGCCCCCGGTCACGCAGCCAGTAGAGCTGGAACCACAGTGTCCCGGCGACCGCCGCGATCTCCTCGATCGGGACGCTGCTCAGCGTGGCGGCCGTGAACGGGACGCCCGCCTTCCCGGCGGCGCGGGCCATGGCGAGCTCGCCGTCAGGATGGCACAGCCGCTGGTAGGCCATGGGGGCGACGGCGACCGGCATCGCCGCCGTGCCGTGCAGCAGCCGTCCCGCCGTGTCGGCCCCGTCCGCCGAGGTCAGCACCCTGGGCACCAGGCGCACCCGGTCGAGGCAGGCGCGGTTGGCCGCCTGGGCGGACTCGTCGCCGCCTCCCCCGGCGACGAAGTCCCGGATGTCCGGCGGCAGGAGATCTCCGGCGAGCCGTTCGACGTCCGCGACGCACACCGCCGCGTCCGCGGCGTTCACCGGGCCTGCCTGTTGCGCTGGATCTCCACCGCGGTGTAGAGGGCGTTGATGTTGCCGCTGCCGAAGGTACGCGCCCCGGCCCGTTCGATCACCTCGAAGAAGAGGGTGCCGCGCGGGTGGACGCTCCTGGAGAAGATCTGCAGCAGCTGGCCGTCCTGGTCCTGGTCGACGAGGATGCTCAGCGCGCGCAGCTCGCCGAGGGAGTGCCTGGCCAGCCGCAGCCGCTCCGGCACCAGGTCGTAGTAGGCGCCGGGGGTGCCCAGGAACTCGATGCCGTTCTCCCGCAGCGTGCCCACCGCCCTGACGATGTCGCCGGTGGTGAAGGCGACGTGCTGGATGCCCGCCCCACCGTGGTCCTTGACGAACTGGTCGATCTGGCCGGGGTCGCGTGACACGTCGGGTTCGATCAGGGTGAGCGTCACCGCGCCGGAACGGCTCTGCACCACCTTCGAGTCCATGGCCTGGCGTCCGACGACGATGCGCTGGGTGAACACCATCTCGAAGTCGAGGGCCGTCTCGTAGAACTCAACCGTGGGGTCGAGCTGCCCGGCCTCCAGGCAGACGGCGAAGTGGTCGACCGTGCCGAGCCCGGCGTGTCCCGCCGGGTGCCGTTCCCCGGTGGCCGGGAACAGTCCGGGCAGGACACGCGGGTCGGTCGTGGGCGGGCGCTGGACGAAGGTGTGCAGGACGTCCGCGAAGCCGACGATCGAGGCGGTGACCACCCCGTCCCGTACGGCCGGTGGTGTCACGGGCCGGGCGCCGCGCCGTACGGCCTCGGTGTAGGCCGCCTCGGCGTCGCAGGTGCGCAGGGCGATGTCGGAGACCCCGTCGCCGTGCCGTTCCACGTAGGCGGCGGCCGGGTGGTCGGCGTCGCCCGCCTGGGTCAGCACCAGCCTGATGTCCTGGCAGCCGAGGGCGACGGTGAGGGCGCCCCCGGTCTCGGGGGGTTCCTCGGATCGGGCGTAGACGGTGAAGCCGTAGCGGTCGACGAAGAGTCTGGTCGTCTCCGCCAGATCGGCGACGGAGAATCCGACGTGGTCGACGGACAGCTCCTCGAAAACTGTCATCTCTTGCCTCCCTATGGGGCCTCACAACGCCGGGCGACGAAGCGCGCCAGCCGGTCGAGGCCGATGGTGATCTCGCCGGGCGTCAGATGGCTGAACGACAGCCGGATCTGCGGTCGTGGCAGGCCGTCGCCGTAGAAGTGGTGCATGGGCGTCCACAGGACGCGGTGCTCGCGGGCCGAGTGTTCGAGCAGTTCGTCGTCGGCGGGGAACGGGACGTCGAGGACGACGAAGAAGCCGCCCTCCGGGGTGTTCCAGCTGACGCGGCTCTCCGATGGGAAGCGTTCGCGCAGCCCGTCGAGCATGTGCCGGAGGTTGCCCTGGTAGACCCGGGTCTCCCTGGCGTTCGCCGCGCGCAGGCTGCACCCGTTGGCGAGCAGTTTGCCGCCGATGACGGCCTGGGCGATGGGTGAGGTGTTGACCGTCAGCATGCTCTTGATCTTCGCCAGCTGGTCGGCGAGCAGCCCGTTCCCGGCGCGCTGGTCGGCCACGACGTAGCCGACCCTGGCACCGGGGATGCCGGTCTTGGCGAACGAACCGAGGTAGACCACCCGCCCGCCGGGGTCGAGGGCCTTGAGCGTCGGCGCCCGCTCCTCCTCGCCGTGGAAGAGGCCGTACGGATTGTCCTCAAGGATCAGCAGGTCGAGCTCCCCTGCCAGGGCGAGCAGGCGCTCACGGGTGGCGCGGCCGAGGCTGACGCCGGAGGGGTTGGCGAAGTCGGCGACCACGTACAGCGCGCGCGGCCGCATCCCGTCGGCCCTGGCCCGATGGACGACCGCGACGAGGTCGTCCAGGTCGATCCCCTCCGGGGAGCCGGCGACGGGCAGCAACGGCATGTCGGCCAGCGCCGCGGCGCCCGCCACCCCGACGTAGCACGGGAAGACGCTCAGCAGGGCGTCCCGCCCGTCGCGGCGCAGCGCCCGCACCGTGAGGTAGAGGGCCTCCTGGCAGCCAACCGTGACGACGATCGACTCGGGGTCGACGTCGATGCCCTCGTCCAGCAGGAGGTTCCTGGCCACGAGGTCGTGGATGACGCCCTTGGTGCGGCCGTACTGGAGCATGGTGCGCCTGACCAGGACCTCGTCCCCCAGCCGTTCCATCAGGTGGTCACGGTAGACGCGCAGGTAGCGGTGGACCTCCTCGATGTCGAAGAAGCCCTCGTAGGGCCGTCCCGCGGCGAAGGAGACCGCGTCGGGGAAGCGGCTGGAGACCTCGTTGAGGAAGTTCATCGACTCGATGACGGGAGAGCCGAGCGAGCCGTGCAGGCCGAGGAGATCCAGGACGACCGTGTCGGCGAGGCCGGTGTCACGCGTCATGGGAGCCCGCCAGACCGCGGGGCCGCATGTCGGTCCAGTGCTCCTCCACGTAGGCGACGCAGTCGTCCCGGCGCGCGTCGTCGAGCCGCACCAGCCACCCGCCGGGTACGGCGGTGCCCGCGGGCCACAGTGAGTACTGGCCCTCGTCGTTGACCAGGACCTTGAACAGCCCCGTCTCCTCGTCGAACGGTCCGGGCATCTCAGCCTCCGCTTTCTCTCCCCGCCCCTCGCGGAGAGTCCGTCGTCATGTGGCCGTACCGGTGGGTCGCGCGGCGAGCATGAACCCCGCGCCGAGCACGGCGACCACCCCGCACAGCGCCCAGTGGCCGGCGGCGGTGTGCCCGTACAGGAAGCCGCCCGCGGCGGGGCCCGCCGTCTGGGCGACGGTCACCGCGACGCCCTCCGCGCCCTGGTAGCGCCCCCTGAGGTGGCCGGGCGCCAGCAGGCCCGGATAGGCCGTGGCCACCGGCGTGTAGACCATCTCGCCGAGCGTCCACAGCGCCACGGTCGCCACGAGCGCGGCCCGCTCGTCCGCGACCCCGGTCAGCGCGACCCCGGCGCCCAGCAGGACCACCCCGGCCGCGATCACGTACCGGGGCTGGCGGCGCTCGGTGAACCGGACGAGCGGCAGCTCGAACAGCACGATCAGCAGCGCGTTCACCCCGAGCAGCAGGCCGTAGAACTCTGTGCCGAGCCCCTGGTTCCTGACGTGCAGCGGGAGTGTCGCGATCGTCTGCGTGTAGACGTAGGTGGCGGCGGTCATCGACAGCAGGTACAGCACCATCGCCCGGTCGCGGAACACGGTCCGGTAGCCGCCGCGTGCCCCGGCGCCCTCGTGCTCGGGCGGGGCGGGCCTGGTCTCCGGCAGCAGCGTCAGCACCAGCAGCCCGAACAACAGGCACGTCACCGCGTTGCCGACGAACAGGTAGGTGTAGGACAGCACGCTGAGCAGGCCGCCGACCACGCCGCCGACGGCCATCCCGAGGTTCATGGCCAGGCGCAGCAGGGAGACCGCGGCGATCAGGTCGCGGGCGGGCACGGTGTCGACGAGGATCGCGCCCGCCGCCGGGCGGTAGAGCTGCGCGAGGAATCCGACGGCCAGCGACAGCGCGACGATGACGCCGATGGTGTCGGCCAGCGGGACGAGCAGGGTGAAGACCGCGGTGCCGAACATCGAGGCGACGATCGTCCACCGTCTGCCGATCAGGTCCGCGATGCTTCCGCCGACCGCGTTGCCGAGGAAGCCGCCGAAGCCGACCGCGCCGAGCGCGAGCCCGGCCAGGAAGGCGGAGTACCCCCGGTGGGTGAGGTACAGGACCAGGAAGACGTTGAGGAAGGCGCCGAACTTGTTGACGAACATGCCCGCGCAGATGACCCAGGCCTCCCTGGGCAGGCCCATGATCCGCCGGGTGAGCGAGGTGGTGGTCGCGGTCATCGCGCGGAGCCACCGAGCGCGCGGAGCCCGTCCGTGCTTCCGTCCGTGCTTCCGTCCGTGCCTCCTTCGGTGTTCCCGTCCGTGCCCGCGTCTGTGTTCCCGCGTTGAGGGCCGCTCCGGTGGTCCGGGTCGGCGACGGCCTGGCGCAGCCTTGTGACGAACCCCTCGACCAGCCGCAGCGCGCTCTCCCGGTCGAACAGGTCGGTGGCGAACTCCGCGTAGCCGTCGAGCGCGCCGGGCGTGCCGTCCGCCTCCCGCCGGGCGATCAGGTCGAAGGTCAGGTCGAACCTGGCCGCCCCGGTCCTGGCCAGCGTCCACTCACCGCGCTCCGGCGTTCCGGGGGCCTGCGGATTCGTTCCGGGGGTCTCCGGCGTTTCGGGGGGCTCCGGAGTTCCGGGGGGCTCCGGCGTGAGGTCGAGGGCGAGGTCCGGGGCGTCGAGCAGGCCGAGCGTGACCTGGAAGACCGGGTGGCGGGACAGCCCGCGTGCCGGGTTGACCCGTTCGACCACCAGCTCGAAGGGGACGTCCTGGTTGGCCGAGGCGGGCAGCCAGCCGTCGCGCACCCGGCCGAGCAGCTCACGGAAGGTCGGGTCGCCCGAGGTGTCGGTCCGCAGCGCGACCATGTTGACGAAGAAGCCGACCAGCTCGTCGAGCGCCTCGGCCGTACGGCCCGCGGTCGGGCTGCCCACCACGATGTCGTGCCCGCAGCCCAGGTCGGTGAGCAGGTCCGCCAGCGCGGCGTGCAGCGTCATGAACAGCGTGGCCCGGCAGGAGCGCGCGAGGTCCTCAAGCCCCCGGCGCAGCTCGGCGGGGACGGTGAAGGCGACGGCGTCCCCCCGGTTGCCCGAGATCGGCGGCCGGGGCCGGTCCGGCGGCGGCGAGACCTCGTCGGGCAGGCCCGCGAGCCGCCGTTCCCAGTAGCGGAGCTGGGACGACAGCCTGCTGCCCGGGTCTCCGGCGTCGCCGAGCAGCTCACGGTGCCAGGCGGCGTAGTCGGCGTACTGCAGCGGCAGCGGGACGAACTCCGGGACCGTACCCGCCAGCCTGGCCCGGTAGGCCAGGGACAGGTCGCGGCAGAGCGACGTCAGCGACCAGCCGTCGGCCGCGATGTGGTGCAGCACCAGCAGCAGTGTCGTCCCCCGCCCCTGGGACGGGCGCAGCAGCGCGCCGCGCAGCGGCAGGTCCTCGGTGATGTCGAACGGCCTGCGGACCTCGGCCGCGAGCAGCTCCTCCATCTCCGCCTCGGCGCAGACGGTGACCGTCAGCTCGGGGTCGCGCTCCCCGGGGTCCAGGACGCGCTGCCAGGGCCCCTCGTCGTCGTCATAGTCGTCGGGGAAGACCGTGCGCAGGCTCTCGTGCCTGGTGACGACGTCGGCCATGGCCAGGCGCAGCGCGTCGGCGTCCACCTCGTACGGCAGGCGGAAGACCAGCGGGATGTGGTAGCCGGGGTCGCCCTCCTCCTGGAGCTGGTCGACGAACCACAGCCTGCGCTGGGCGTGGGACAGCGCGATCCGCTCCGGGCGCGGCTTAGGAACGGGCGGAAGGCAGAGACCCGCGGCGCGGGCTGGTGAGGTGAGGAGGCGTACGGCCAGCTCGGCGACCGTCGGCGCCTCGAAGACCTCCCCCGCCTCGACCCGGAGGCCGAGGGCGGCCTCGGCCCTGGCCGCCAGCCGGGTCGCCGCCAGCGAGTGGCCGCCCAGGTCGAAGAAGCCGTCGTTCACCCCGACCCGTTCGACGCCGAGCACGTCGGCGAACAGGTGGCACAGCACCTTCTCCGTCTCCGACGCGGGCTCCGCGCCACCCGCCGCGCGCGCCGGGGCGGGCAGCGCCCGTATGTCGAGCTTGCCGTTGTTGTTCAGCGGCAGCTCCCCGAGCACGACCAGCGCCGAGGGCACCATGTACGGCGGCAGCCGTTCGCGCAGGTGGTCCAGCAGGACGTCCGCCCAGGCGTCCCCGGTCTCCCCGGCGTCTCCGGCGTACCCTGCGGGGACGACGTAGGCGGTCAGGGTCGTGTCGCCGTGCCGGTCGGCGGTGGCGACGACGGCGGCCCGGGCCACGTCCTCCCTGCGGGAGAGCTGGTTCTCGATCTCGCCGAGCTCGATCCTGAAGCCACGGACCTTGACCTGGCCGTCGTGCCTGCCGACGAACTCCAGCAGGCCGTCGGGGCGGCGCCGTACGATGTCGCCGGTCCGGTACATCCGGGCGCCGTCACCCGCGAAGGGGTCGGCGACGAACTTCTGGGCGGTGAGGCCCGGTCTCGCCCAGTAACCCCGGGCGACGCCCCGTCCGCCGAGGCACAGCTCACCCTCGGCGCCGTCGGGGACCGGGCGCAGGTGCTCGTCGAGGACGTGGACGGTGACGTCCCGCATGGGCGAGCCGATCGGCACCGGGCTCGGCACGGGTTCCTCGACCGGGTGGTAGGTGGCGAAGACCGTGGCCTCGGTCGGGCCGTAGACGTTGACGACGGAGCCCGGCCCCGAGGCACGCAGGGTGCGCTCGACCGCCACCGGGGAGGCGGCCTCGCCGCCCATCCACACCTGGCAGCCGCCGGCGAAGGCGTCCGGGTGTTGCTCGGTGAGCACGTTGAAGAAGGAAGTGGTCATGAAGGTGCAGGTGACGGCCTCCTCCGCGATCGTCCGCGCCAGCGCGCGGGCCTCGACGGGGCCGGGCGGGGCGAGCACGACCGTGCCGCCGCGCAGCAGGGGGACCCACATCTGGAACACCGAGGCGTCGAACTCAAGCGGGGAGTGCAGCAGGACCCGTCCCTCAAGGCCGGTCCAGCAGGGGTCGGCGGCGAAGGCGACCAGGTCGCGGTGGCAGATCGCCACGCCCTTCGGCGTCCCCGTCGAACCCGAGGTGTAGACGACGTAGGCGAGCTGCCCGGGGACGACCTGTTTCCGAGCCGTTCGCGGGCCGGGTCCCGACAGGTCGAGATCCTCACCGACGACGGCCACCCGGGTGCCCGGCTCGCAGAAGCCCCGGACGAAGGCCGCGCGCTCCGCCGAGTCGGTGATCACGACGCGGATGCCGCACTCGGTGAGGATCAACCGCAGCCGGGCGGCCGGTGAGCGGGTGTCGAGCGGGACGTAGGCGGCGCCCGACTTCACCGTCCCGACGATCGCCGCGACCACGTCGGGGCCGCGTTCCATGAGGATGCCGATCCGCTGCTCGGAACGAATATCACAGCGTTCCAGAAAATCAACGAAAATGTCGGAGATCTCATCCAATCTGCGGTATGAGAGAACGGTCCCACCCTGCTTGACAGCGGGCCTGTCGCTGTTCTCCTGGACTTGTTCGGCGAAAGCGCCGACTATGGTGCGCGACTCGCCAGACACCGGAGAATCCCCCTTCTCTCACACGCCCGCCATTGAAACACGATGCCGCGCGTTCATGTCAACGCGCCGCCGGGGCGGGTCCGCGCGCCGCCACGATGTCCCGCCGGCGGGACATCGGCCCTCACCGGAGGCACTCGCTTGACGTCCACCGGCCATCTGGTTCAATCGGTCGAAAGTAACGTGGCAGATAACTCATACAAAAGCTATGCAGGATCACACGGGGAGTGATTTATCCATCCCTCGGCGTACGCATACCGGCCGCGAACACAAAGGGAAAAGGAACTGCATTGCTGAATGACATTCACGTTCACCGATTCCCCGGGGGAACCGTTTCCTCCGGGTTCGAGGAACTTCTTTCCGCGCGCAGAAAGCGCCTCTCCGAGGACCTCGCGCTCGGGCGTCTTCCGCACCGGAACTTCCCGGTGCTGGCCGTGCTCGCGCCCGTCATGACGCAGGCGGAGGGCGAGATCACCTACCCCGGCGACCCGATGTGCCTGTACGCGGCCCTCTCGGTCGCGGTGCGCAACGCCGTACGGGACGCCGGGCACTACAACGACCTGGCTCCGGGGTGGACCCGGTTTCCCGACCTCTCCTACCGCATGTCGGTCGGCGAGGACGGCTACCGGCCGTACACCGACTCGCCGAACACCGACGAGACCGTCTTCGACCCGCGCGTCTGGGACCGGGCGGCACGGGAACGCTGGATCGGCCTGCTGCGCGAGACCCGGCCGAGGATCGTGCTGATCAGCAGCGTCTCACCGGCCCACCGCTACGCCCTGGACATCGCGGGGCTGGCCAAGGCCGAGATACCCGGTGTCTATGTGATCCTGGGCGGGCGGCACGTCGACGAGACGACCACCTGCGTCCCCGGCGCCGACACGCTCATGATCGCGCCGAGCAGCACGCTCGCGGTCATGGACGACGGCAGGGTGCCGCACGTGGTCGACGCGACCGTCTCCGGCGAGGCCTACCACTCACTCGACCTGCTGATGCGCGCCGTCGCGCTCTCCGTCGACCTGGACACCGGGTGGGTCGCCCCTTCGGCCGTCCGCCCCCGCCTTGAGGACCTGCTGCGACGGGACGGCCCTGCCCCGGGGCGCTCCCTGATCACGCTGACCGGCCAGGACGCCGTGCACGCCTACCCCCAGGAAGGGCCCAGGCTCGACCTGACCACACTGCCCTCGCCGTACGAGGCGTTCGCGATCCGGTCCCGGTTCCCGATCTTCACCGACGGCGCGACCGGCGAGATCCAGCGGACCGCGCACGTGATGGTGTCCAACGCCTGCCCCTACCAGTGCAACTTCTGCTCGGAGACGGCCAAACTCGCGGGCGGCCTGAAGAAGTTCAGCCAGACACACGCCGGAGTCGAACGCGTGTGCGAATATGTGGGCTACGGCGCCGAGGCCCTGTTCTTCGACGACTCGGTCTTCTGGAGCGGCACCTTCCGGGACATCGCCGAGTTCTGCGCCGAGCTCGGCGGCGTCCGCCGCGCCGCCGCCGGGGAGCTGGACGAGGGCCTGCTGCGCTCGCTCGGCGGCGAGGACGGCCTGGCCCGCCTGCGCCGCCTGCAGTGGGGCGCGCAGCTGACCGTGGACGTGCTGGTCGGCCTGCACAGGCCCGAGGAGAGCGCGACGATCCTCGACCTGATGCGCGAGGCGGGATGCACCTACGTCTACATCGGCATCGAGAGCATGTCCACGCAGGTGATGGACCGCATCCACAAGAACCTCCGCCGCGTCGAGGGACGCGACTGGGCGCAGAAGGTGCGCGAGGCGACGTCACTGGTGAAGTCACACGGCCTGCGGGTCGGCACGTCCGTCCTGTTCGGCCTCGACGGGGAGACCCGCGCCAGCATCGACGAGACGATCACGGGGGTGAGCGAGCTGATCGACGAAAGGATCATCGACCTCGCCAGCCCGAACATCCTGACCTACCACCCGGCCACCCCGATCACCCGCATCCACGGCATGACCGACAAGCTCGACTACCACTCCCCGTGGGTCGACAACCGCAAGCCGTACATCTACTTCGAGGAGGCCTTTCCCGGCGTCGTGTCCGTCACACTGACGGAGGACGACCTCTGGTACATCCACAACGAGACGGAAAGACGCTGGGGCGCCATCCGTAACGACAGCGCGCCGGTGCCGCTCGAACAGGACCCCCGACAGGCTAGGTGACACATCGATGACCCTGGACGCCCTCGACCTCGCCACTCTCTCCCTGCGTGACGGGGAGAAATGGGCGTCCGCCCCGGCCGGGGTGCTGCCCGCGTGGGTCGCGGACATGGACTTCCCCATCTCGCCCGCCGTACGGCGCGCCCTGGTCGAGCGGATCGACACCGACCTCGGCTACCCCGCGTGGTACGACGAGTCGCGCGGCGGGCCGCTGGGAGAGGCGTTCGCCGGGCGCATGCTCGGCCGGTTCGGTTTCGCCGCCGACCCCGCGCACGTCAGACTGTTCACCGACATCAACCAGGCGATGCAGGTCGCGCTGCACTTCGGCACCTCACCCGGTGACCCGGTCGCGCTGCACTCCCCGGTCTGTCCCCCGTTCACCGAGATGCTGACCAAGCTGGGCCGCCCGCCGAGGCCCGTGCCGATCCGCTGGCGCGCCGGTGACTGGGACCTCGACCTCGACCGGGTCTCCGAGGAGGTCGGCGGCCGTCACGGGACCCCGTGCCGCGCGCTGTTCCTGGTGAACCCGCACAACCCGACCGGACGTGTCTTCCGGCGCGACGAGCTTGAGGCCCTGGCCGCGCTCGCCGCCGAACACGACCTGCTGGTGATCTCCGACGAGGCCCACGCCGAGCTGGCCTACGACGGATACCGGCACATCCCGTTCGCCGCGGTCTCCGAGGAGGCCGCGGCGCGCACGGTGACGATCACCTCGGGCAGCAAGGCCTTCAACCTGGCCGGGGTCCGCTGCGCCGTCGCGCACATCGGCGCCAAGGAGGTCCGCGACGCCGTGGACGCGCACCGCGGCATCCTGTTCGGCCAGGTGAGCGCCCTCGGGGTGGACGCGCTCAGGGCCGCGTGGACCGAAGGGGACCCCTGGCTGAAGACCGTGCGGGACCTGCTGGCGCGCAACCGGCTGCGGGTCGCGGAACGGCTGCCCGAGGGAGTGGTCTACCGGCTTCCCGAGGCCACCTACCTCGCCTGGCTCGACTGCCGCGCCCTGGGCCTCGGTGACGACCCGTCGGCGTTCTTTCTCGAACGGGCCAGGGTCATGCTCTTCAGGGGTCCGGACTTCGGCCCGGAGGGCAGGGGGTTCGCCCGGCTGAACTTCGCCACCTCACCCGCGGTACTCGACGAGATGCTCGACCGGATGCGCGCCGCCGTACCCGGCTGACCGACCTGAGACGAGAAGGGCACCGATGCACGACACCCCCGGTACGGCGCGGCCCCACGACCTCGGCGCTCCGCGTGACTCCCGTGGCCCACAGGACTCTCACGGCTCTCACGAACTCGACGAGCCTCGTGACGCCCATGGCTTCCATGATTCGCATGTTCTCCACGGCCCGCGTGGCTCGCGCGGTCCTTGTGGTCCCCGTGGTCCCCGTGGTCCCCGGGAGGAGATCATGTGCGGGCTGTTCGCCGAGGTGCTGGGGGTGACGGACGTCGGTCCCGAGGACAACTTCTTCAGCCTGGGCGGGCAGTCGCTGCTGGCCACCCGGCTGGTCAAACGGGTCCGTACGGCGCTCGGCGCCTCGGTCGGTGTGCGCGCCCTCTTCCAGGCACCGACACCGAGAGGGCTGCTCGGCCGTCTCGGCGGACGGGAACGGCCCGCCGTCACGGCGGTCTCCCCCCGTCCCATGACGGTGCCCGCCTCACCGGGGCAGCGGCGTCTGTGGTTCCTCGACCGGCTCGCGGGACCGAGCCCCACCTACAACATGCCGGTCGCCACCGTGGTCCACGGCACGCTCGACCCGGCGACGCTGGCCGCCGCGCTGCGGGACGTCGCGCTCAGGCACGAGAGCCTGCGGACGGTCTTCGCCGAGGAGGGGGGCGAGCCCGTCCAGCGGATCCTGCCCGAGCCCAGGACCGAGGTGGTGCTCACCGAGTGCCCGCCCGCCGAACGCGCGGCGGCGGTGGCCAGGGCGTGTGCCCACGTGTTCGACCTCACGACGGACTCGCCGTTGTACGCCGAGGTGATCAGGTCGAAGCCCGGCGAGTGCGTGCTCGTGCTGGTGCTGCACCACATCGCGGGCGACGGCTGGTCGATCGACCGGCTGGGGGCCGACCTGTCACACGCGTACGCGGCGCGGCTGACCGGGCAGGCACCCGGCTGGGAACCGCTACCGGTGCAGTACGCCGACTACGCCCTCTGGCAGCACGAAGCGCTCGCCAGGCAAGGCCCGAGTCGCAGGGTGGAGGGCGAGGCCGCCTCCCTCGTGGAGCAGGCCCCACGGCACCTGGCGGAGGGCGGAGTGCATGACCGAGCCGTCTCCCACCGGACGGAAGGCGGCTCGCACCACTGGGTGGAGAGGCTGCACGGCCTGCCGGAGGAGCTGACGCTGCCCACCGACCGGCCCCGCCCTCCCCGGGCCGACCACCGGTGCGGACGCGTGCTCGTCCCGATCGACGCCGAACTCGTCCGAGGACTGCACGAACTCGCCCGGCGTCGTCACGCCACGGTCTTCATGGTGGTTCACGCCGCGCTGGCGGGTCTGCTGACCCGTCTCGGCGCGGGCACCGACATCCCGCTGGGCACGGTCGTCGCCGGACGCGGCGACGAGGCGCTCGACGACCTGATCGGATTCTTCGTCAACACCCTGGTGCTCCGCGTCGGCACCTCGGGCGACCCGGCGTTCACCGAACTGCTCGACCGGGTCAGGGAGGCGGACCTGGCCGCCTACGCCGACCAGGACGTCCCGTTCGACCACGTCGTCGAGGCCCTCAACCCGAACCGCTCCCCCGCCCGTCACCCGCTGTTCCAGGTGGCGCTGTCCTGGGCCGACAGCGGCGTCCTCACCCTCGACCTGCCGGGAGCGCGCTGCCTGCCGGGCACCGCGGTCGCCCAGGGGGCCAAGTTCGACCTGGACTTCGCCTTCGAACGGCGGGGCCGGGACGTCGAGCTCACGACCACCTACGCGAGTGCCCTGTTCGACGAGCCGACGGTCGCCACGATGGCCGAACGGTTCGTCCGTGTCCTGCGTCAGATCGTCGCGGAGCCCGAGACCCGGCTGAGCGCCCTGGAGGTGCTGTCCTCCCGGGAACGCGAACTGATCCTGACCGGCTGGAACGACACCGCCGCGCCCCGCCGCACCGCCTCGGTCGTCGAGGTGTTCGGCGAACGCGCCACCGCGACCCCCGACGCGCCAGCCGTCGTCGCCGGCCGTACCCAGCTCACCTATGACGAACTGGACGAACGCGCGGGACGCCTGGCCGCGGCGCTGGTCACGGCCGGGGTCGGCACCGGCACGACGGTGCCGGTGCTGATGGAGCGTTCCGCAGGACTGGTCGTCGCACTACTGGCCGTACTGCGGACCGGGGCGGCCTACCTGCCGGTCCACACCGCCTATCCGGTGGCCAGGATGCGGGCCGTCGTCGAGGAGAGCGGCAGCCCGGTGCTGCTGACCGACCAGGTGTACGGCGCGCACGAACTCACCACGGGCTTGCGGACACTGACGGTGCACCCGGACGGCGGCCTCTCTCCTTTCCCCGCGAGCCTCTCGGAGAGCGGCCTTGACGAGGCACGGCCTGAGGACCTCGCCTACGTCATGTACACCTCCGGCTCGACCGGTGAACCGAAGGGCATCGGCGTGACCCATCAGGGCGTCGTGGACCTCGCCCTCGACCCGATGTGGGAGGTCGGCCCGCAGGACCGGGTGCTGTTCCACGCCCCGCACGCCTTCGACGCCTCCACCTACGAGATCTGGGTGCCGCTGCTCACCGGGGGCACCGTGGTCGTCGCGCCGCCCGGCGACCTCGACGCCCCGGTGCTCGAACGGCTGATCCGTGAGCACGGTGTGTCCCACGTGCACCTCACCGCAGGACTGTTCCGGGTCGTCGCCGAGGATCTCGCCGACTGTCTCACCGGTGTCCGCGAGGTTCTCACCGGCGGAGACGTCGTCTCTCCACAGGCCGTGGCCTCGGTGCTCGACGCCTGCCCCGAGACGACCGTGCGGACGCTGTACGGCCCCACCGAGATCACCCTGTGCGCCACCTGGTCGCGCTGGCGGGCCGGGGACGGGCCGGGGACGACCGTCCCCATCGGACGTCCGATGGCCAACACCCGCGCCTACGTGCTGGACGACGCCCTGCGCCCGGTGCCGCCCCACGTGCCGGGTGAGCTGTACCTCGCCGGGGCCGGGCTGGCCCGCGGATACGTCGGGCGTCCCGGCCTGACCTCGGCGCGGTTCGTCGCCTGCCCGTTCGGCGCGGCCGGAGAACGGATGTACCGCACCGGCGACGTCGTCCGCTGGGACGAGCAGGGGCGTCTGTTCTTCCTCGGACGTGCCGACGACCAGGTGAAGATCCGTGGCTTCCGCGTCGAACCCGGCGAGGTCGAGGCCGCGCTGGCGAGCGTCCCCGGCGTCAGACAGGCCGTGGTGGTCGTCAGGGAGGACGCCCCCGGCGAGAAACACCTGGTCGGCTACGTCGTGACCTCCCCCTCCGGCACGCCCCCGGGCCACGAACCGCAGGAGACCGCACCGGACGGCGTGCCGGCCGGGCCCCTGTCCGGGCAACGCAGCCCGACGGACACCACCCTGATCGACGCCGGCCTGGCCCCGGAACAACCGGGCACCGCACCCGAAGGCCAACCGCCCCGGCCGAACGCGGCCACGACCGGCACCGGAGGCCTGGGCGTGGCGGACGCCGAGTGGTGTCGTGAGCACGTGGCCGGGTTGCTGCCGGAATACATGGTGCCGTCCGCGGTGGTCGCGCTTGAGGCGTTCCCGGTGACCGCGAACGGGAAGCTGGACCGGCACGCCCTCCCGGCTCCCGTACGGCGGGCGTCGTCGGGCGGTTCCGCGGGCAACCCTCGTGAGGCGGCCCTGCGTGAGCTGTTCGCCGAGGTGCTCGGGGTGCCCGAGGTCGGCGTGCGCGACAACTTCTTCGACCTGGGCGGACACTCCCTGCTCGCCGTCCGCCTCGTCAGCCGCGTCCGTTCCGTACTCGGCGCCGAGGTCGGCGTCTCCGCGCTGTTCGCCGACCCGACCGTCACGGGACTCGCGGAACGCCTCGGCGAGGAGAGCGGTGCCGTACCCGCCGTCCTGTCCTACCGCCCCCGTGGTGAGCTGTGCCCGATCTTCCTGATCCCCGCGGCGAACGGACTCGGGTGGTGCTATTCGGCGCTGCCCAGGCACATCCCCCGGGGGCATCCGGTGCACGCCCTTCAGGACCCCCGCCTCGCCGTCGGACCGGTGCGCCCGATGTCGGTGCCCGAGCTGGCGGCCGTCTACGCCGAGCGGATGCGCGAGATCCGGCCTGCCGGGCCGTACGTCCTGGCGGGCTGGTCCTTCGGGGGTACGGTCGCCCAGCAGATCGCCGTCGACCTGACCGCCACGGGTGAGCAGGTCGCGCTGCTCGTCCTGCTGGACGCCTATCCCGGTGACGTCAGAGGACGCGCGTCCCGCCGCGGATTCGGGGCGAGAACCCCGGACCAGGCCTTTGAGGGTTCTCACAAGGAGTCCCCCGCGGAGGCCTCTGATGAGGCCCCTGCCGAGGTCGTTGAAGAGACCCTTGAGGAGGAGGTCGTCCGTACCGCCCTGGACGGTGTCGCCGCACCCAGGGGCTCGCGACGGGAGGCACTGCGACAGGCGGGAAGCCCACTCGCCGCCCTGGACGAGGCCACAGTCGACGACCTGGTGTCGATCACCGGGGAGAACACCCACGCGATGGCCGCACACTCCCCCGTGCCCTTCACCGGCCCCACCCTCTGCTTCGACGCCTCCCTCCAGGACATCCACGCCTCGGACACCTGGCGCCCCTTCCTGCCCGCCCTGACCGTCCACACCGTGACCTGCGACCACACCTCCATCGTCAAGCCCGAAGCCCTGTCCGAGATCTCCCCCATCCTGGCGAAACACCTGCTCGCCTCCGGGTGAGAGCCCGTCGCGCCCCGCTCGTCGAACGTGCTCGTGACCACTCCGGCCGGAGCGGACGGTCCAGGCGTACGGATCACGCGTTCGACGCGCCGCCGATCTCGCCGACCATGTGGGCCGTCTCGAACCTCGGGTCCGGGACGGCTCTCCCCACGGCGGTCTCCTCGTCGGACCGACGAAAGCGCTGGGCGTCCAGCGCGCTACGCGTCTCCGCCTGTCCAGGGGCTCCCACGCTGGTCATGTACCGTCCTCCTCCACCTCAGGGCCCCCACACCCGTCGTATACGAGCGCGCTGCGCATTCCTCGCACCCAAGGTCTCCGGTCAGCGGCCTGGCGGCGGGAACACAACCGCCGTGTGCCCTCCCGGTCCATGAGTCACTGGGCCGTGGCGTCCCAGGCCATCCGGTAGACGGTCATGGTCATCCCTCGCGGAACTCCCTGAGGAGTCCGGGAAGCCCGGTGACCGAATCGATCGTGTGGTCGGCTCCCCCGGCAAGGCCGTCCGCCCGCTGGTCGGCGTACTTGCCCGTGCGCACCTGGACGGTCCTCGCACCTGCGGCGTTCCCTCCGGCGACGTCGGTGGTCGCGTCGTCTCCGACGACCAGACACTCGGTGACCTCGACGCCGAGCGTCGCGGCGGCGAGGGCGAAGAAGTCGGTGGACGGCTTACCGAGCACACGGGCCTGGACACCCGCCGCGTACTCCAGCCCCGCCACGACCGCCCCGGTGTCCAGATGGTCGCCGTCCGCCCGCTTGAAATAGCGTCCGCGTTGCAGCGCCAGTAGCGCCGCGCCGGAGCGCAGAGCACGGAAGGCCCCGTCCAGCAGGGGGTAGCTCAACGTGTCCCGGCAGTCGCCCACCAGTACGTGGGTGAAGGGGGGCTCGTCGACGAGGCAGGGGAAGGACTCCCGCAGGGCCTGCGAGACCACCGCGTACACCCGGGCGTTTGGAGTGGCCGCCACCAGGGACTCGGCGGCCACCACCGGGGTGAACAACTCCTCCTGGCCGATCGGGAGACCGTAACCGGCCAGCCGGGCGAGAGTCCGCCCAGCGGGCTCGGAGTCGGTGTTGGTCAGGAACCGGAGCGCGAGCCCCTGTTCCCGTAGCTCGGTCAGGGCGGCGACGGCACCGGGAATCATCTCCCCGTTGGCGTAAAGCGTCCCTTCCAGGTCGAACAGGACGGCGCGCACCGGATACTGCGATCTCATCTCATCTCCATGGGGAGTTCGGGTCGCGCGGCCACCGCGTCCTTGAGGAAGGCCCTCCGGGAGGGGTGACCCCGTACTCACCTCGTGAGGTCTGGGTCCACAACTGGTGGGCGTCAATGAGAACGGGCGAGGCTCCGTAAGACTGGAGACCCGCCCGTTCCTGTGCTGTTTCCCCTTTTCAGCGAACAGATCGCCGATGAGGAGTTGGTGCCCCCTGCAAGATTCGAACTTGCGCTCCCGGCTCCGGAGGCCGGTGCTCTATCCCCTGAGCTAAGGGGGCCAACGAGTGAATAGGCTACCAGCATCCTGGAGGGAACCGACACTCGAAACCCGAAGCGGGTGATCTAGAGGGCAGACAGGCGGGAAGCCCTGGGTGGGCGGCTTGGGACCGGGGTGGAGATCGGACAGGCCGGGGAGAAGATCGCTCTGGGGTGAGGTCAGCCTGCGGGGCGAACGGCGCCCCGGTAACGGGCACGGTAGTAGGGCGAGGTGGCGAAGCTCGTTGTCTTGACGACGTCACCACGTCGTGGGGCGTGAATCATGCGGCCACCACCGACATAGAGCCCCACATGGGCGGGATCTCCGCTGCCTCCCCCGAAGAAGACCAGGTCTCCGGGGCGAAGGCGGGAGAACGGCACCCTCCTGCCCTGCCTGAACTGACTGCCGGTGTAGTGGGTGAGCCGGACCCCCGCCCTCGCCCAGGCGTGCAAGGTGAGCCCCGAGCAGTCGAAGCCGCCGCGGGTCGGCCCTGTGCTCGAACCACCTCCCCAGACATAGGGCCTGCCGATCTGGCGTAAGGCCGCGGTCACGGCCATCCGGCCAGGGGACAACGCGACAGCCGTCCTCGCCGGGGATAAACGGCTCGACCATCGCAAGGCGATCCTGCCGGCCGCCTCGCTACGACCTGTGGTCGTCCCGGATCCGCGCGGTTCAGGACCGCTTGGCTCCGGGCTCGCCATCTCGACGATCTCACCGTCTCCCCTGGCCATGTCGTTCTCGTCGGCATGGTGACCTGTCCTGTCGCCGACCTGACCGCCCTTTACTGCGGCGTCGCTCGTCTCGTCGACGCCAGCGAGCCCGTCCGAAGCCCTCAGGGAAGGTGGAGCAGGCGGGGAGCCGACCGGACTCCAGGCGT
Source organism: Streptosporangium jomthongense (assembly GCF_042650425.1). Classification (NCBI taxonomy): domain Bacteria; kingdom Bacillati; phylum Actinomycetota; class Actinomycetes; order Streptosporangiales; family Streptosporangiaceae; genus Streptosporangium; species Streptosporangium jomthongense. Next base: position 326,473 of record NZ_JBHSBC010000032.1, read on the forward strand.
GAGGTCCGGGATCCGTGGACGGAGGATTCGCTTTCACGGGGGTCATGGGGTGAGCGGCCTGCCCGCGGATGGACGTATCGGACCCGGCCGGCCCTGCGGAAGCCTCCTGCGGGGTGTCGCGGCTCGTAGCGGGCTCCGGTGTCAAGGCGGCCGCCCCTGGTGAAGGCACGGCTCCGGCCGTCTCCGCATGGCAGGCGTCCTGTTCGCCCCCGGACAGGCCCTCAAGGAGGCCTGGCGGACCGCCCATGATGAGCCACCTCGTCCAGCTGTCGGCGGCCTCACGACAGGGTCGGGTCACGGATATCCGGGGGGTGACCACGAGTGCCGCCACAAGAACGGTGACGGTGACAAGGGTCGTGATCATGTGTGGCCTCCTGGGGTCGGTGAACGGTCGAGGCCCAGGATCGAAGGAACGGCGGGGTCGCCAAGCGACCGAACGCGGTTCTGTGGATAACTCAAGTTATCCACAGAACCGCGTTCGGTAACCGCTTCCGCGCGCCTCCGGGCTGAAGATGTTCTCCGACGCCCCGAACGACCACCTGAGGGAGAACCCCGATGATCGACGCCATCCGTGGAACGCACGACGGTGACAGCCATCCTGGAGGTGGGAAACCTGACGAAAAACGTCTTCCTGGCCGGTCTCCGCCTGCGGGAACCTGTCGCCCATGAACAGCTCTGTGTACACATCCATCGAAAACCGCGCGGGACACCTCTTCGAGGAGTTAGCCTCACGGCCGTGGGCGAGCCTCTGGGAAAAGTGTTGGTGGTGGATGACGACGAGGTCATCCGACAGCTCATCGCGGTCAATCTCACCTTGGAGGGGTTCCAGGTCGAGACGGCCTCCGATGGGCAGGACTGCCTCGATCGGGTGCTGGACGTGCGGCCCGATGTCATCACGCTCGACGTCATGATGCCCAGGCTCGACGGCTGGATGACGGCGACAAGGCTGCGCGGCGACGAGGAGACGAGCCACATCAAGGTGGTGCTGATCACCGCACGGGCACAGGAGGACGACAAGCGGCGTGGGCTGGGGATCGGTGTCGACGCCTATCTCACCAAGCCGTTCGACCCGTCCGAGCTCATTCAGGTCGTCCGCGACCTGGCCCTGGCCGCCCACAACGGCTGAACCCGCTCCCCGAACGGCACAAGCCTGCCTGTCGTGGCCGTCCCAGCCGGGCGGCACGACCGATAACGGCCGCCCAGCACGCCGAGCAAGATCACATACCTCCGGACTCCGGACAGACGCCCGCCCGGGAACGCCCCAAGAACCCGCCGTTCACTCAGAAGCCTCGGCCTCCCGAACGAAGATCATCTTCGGCGTCGAACTCGAAAACCTCGATGCCGCTCCTTTGAAACCTCCGCGTTCCGGAACCTCGGCGCCGAATCCAAGTAAGCGAACACCTCAGGAAAAGACTCGAAGACGCCACGGGCTCTCTTGACCCACTCCATCCATGGCGTATTCTCCGGGCGGAACGCCTCCCGGATGAGAACGTTCCCTTTCAATGAAATGAAGAAGTCGCACATGAGCTCCGGGAATCACCGCGATATCCGGTTCTGGCGTGCTCTTCTTGTCACCGCGATCGCCGTTCCCACAGGACCGCTGACGACGATTCCCGCCGCACACGCGGACGGCGGCCACACCGGCTCCGACGGGACCCGACACGAGATCTCCCCGGCGCTGGGCTGGAGCATCCTGGCCGGCGACCGCACAGGCCAGGGAGACGGCGGATCAGCCCAGGTCACGATCACCTCCGGCCCCTACGCCGGGACCTAATCCCGCCACGTGGTGAAACGGCCCGCCTACCCTGCTGAGTGCGAGTCGCCACTGAGTCCTGCGCCGTGTCTACAACAAGACAGGTTCACAACAAAGGCGGGCCCACCTATCGAAGCCCATCAAAACCCTCGAATCCCTGTTCCCGCCGGGTGATATCACTAAAGGAAAACCAAGGACAGATCTCAGAGAAGGCCCCGCTTACGCGCGAGAGCGGCGGCATGCGTTCGAGAGGAGACACCGAGTTTGCCAAGAATGTTGGAGACGTGCACACTCACGGTCTTCTGGGCGATGAACAGCCGTTCGCCGATCTCGCGGTTGGGCAGGCCCTCGGCGACCAGGGCCAGCACCTCCTGTTCGCGGCTGGTGAGCAGGCTCTGCTGGGCGGTGACGAACCTGGCGCGTTGTCCCAGTTCGGCCAGAGCCTTGGCCAGAGGTTTGGCACCCAGGGAGTCGGCGGTCTCGACAGCGAGTCGCCACTCCTCAAGCGCGGCGGCGCGATCTCCTGAGGCAAGCAACGCCTCGGCCAGCCGCCACCGCGCGCGTGCGGTCTCGTAGACAAAGGCGGGGTCGAAGATCTCGACGACCCGACGCCAGGCCTGGACGTCGAAACGGCCGTTCGCGCGGTGCCACTCGGCCTCGGCGCGTGCCATCCATCCGTGTCCCTCGGTGCCCATCCCTGCCCTGACCGCACCACGGGCGCGGGCGAGCAGTTCGTCGGCCCCTTCGGTGCGGCCAAGGTCGGCCAGTGCCCACAGCGCGACGGCGCTGATACGGATCACCCCGAGGTCAGCGGGGTAGATCGTGTCCAGTACAGCGGTGGCATGCTCCAGGGCGAGTTCGGGGTCGCCCTGCCAGAGGGCGTGCTCGGCGGCCAGGCCGCGTGACATGTAAGCGACAAGGGGGTCGGACCAGAACGGCCTGAGCCAGGCGAGACGCTGCTCAACCTGAGGCGCCCCTGAGGCGACCTCCACGAACAACGCGAAGGAGGACAACACGGCTTCGGCGACCCTGCCGACCCTGGCGCCGAACCCGGCGGCCATCTCCGCGGCGCGGGTCCACTCTCCTGACGAGTAGTGGACGAGCAGCCACAGGAACCGCAGGTCGGTGCCGTAGGTGCTCCACGACAGTCCGGTGCGTTCGGCCAGCCGTACACCACGCTCGGCTGTCTCGGCCGCACTCGCCATGAATCCGCGCTCGTATCGCGTCCGGGCGTGGTGGAACAGGGCGCGCAGGTCCATGGCCAGGTCGCCGGAGTCTCGCAGGACGACGGAGTCGAGCAGCTTCTCGGCTTCTTCGACGTCCCCCTCGTATTCGGCGCAGAGGGCGAGAACGAGGATCGCTCCCTTCTCGGCGTCGCTCGTCCCGGTGGCCCTGGCCACCCCGAGCGCGCGTTCGGCCAGCACCTTGACCTCGGCCGGCCGTGGTGGCCAGGCGAGTGTGCGGGAGAGCGTGGCCAGTGCCCTGGCCAGGTCAGGGCTGTCCGGAGGTGCCGCATCGACGGCCGCCCTGGCGGCGGCGACCGCGCCCTCGACGTCGTCGGAGTCGTAGAGGTAGTAGGCGAGCCGCTCGTAGATCTCCGCCGAGGGGGTGAGAGAACGCAACTGGGCTATGGCCCGGTGGTTGTCGCCCATGTCGGCCGCGACGGCGGCGGTGCGCAGTGTGAGCCGTACGCGATCGGTCCCGGCGCGCTGTTCGGCGTCCGGGACGCGGTCCCACAGGCTGAGCGCCTGCTCGAAGTGGCGGTGGGCCTCCGCGGGGGCGCCCAGACGTTCGGCCCTGCGTCCCGCCTCCACCGACGCGGACAGGCCTTCGGCGAGGTCGTGGCCCGCGAGGTAGTGGTAGGCGAGTTCGGCCGCCGCTCCCTGACGGGCCGTGAGCAGGCGGGCGAACTCGGAGTGCAGTCTGATCCGCTCACCGGGCAGCAGGTCGGTGTAGACGGCCTCCTGGAGCAGGGCGTGCCGGAAGGCGTAGCCGTACTCGCCGTCGGGGCGGAGCAGCCCACGCGAGACGATCTCCCGCATGGCCTCGTCGAAGGCCAGGTCAGGCAGGCCGGAGGCCTCCTGGAGGAGGTCGTGGTCGACCCGCCTTCCCGCGACGGCGGCGCCGCGCAGCACCCGCTGGGCCTCGTCGGAGAGCACTTCGGCCCTGGACAGCAACAGGCCCGCGAGGTCGTCGGTCATCGAGGAGCCCTCGGTCACGGCTTCGAGCAGCTCGGCGCCGTAGAACGGGTTGCCCTCGGCTCGTTCGGCGACCTCGTCCATGACCCGGGCGTCGGTGCCGCCGAGGGCCGCGAGATAGTCGGCCATCTCGGCCTGGTCGAGCGGGGTCAGTTCGACGGAGGTCACCGAGGGCAGGAGTCTGAGCTCGGCGAGGACCCGGCGCAGTGGGTGGCGTCGATGCAGGTCGTCGGTCCGGTAGGTGCCGACCAGCAGCACACGTTCGGTCTGCAGCATCCGGCTGAGGAAGACCAGCAGGTCACGGGTCGAACGGTCGGCCCAGTGCAGGTCTTCGAGCACCAGCAGCATGGGCCGTACGGCCAGGAAGCCGAGCATCGACCCGAACAGCCGCTGCTGGGTGAGGCCGGAGGCGCTCTCGGTGCCCGGGTCGGTGCCTCCCGGCAGCAGCCTCCCCAGGACGGGACGGGCGTCGATCTCCGTACGCAGCTCGGCTGGGGCCCCGCGCAGGGCGTCGGCCAGCGGGAGGTACGGCAGCGCGTCACCCAGTTCGGCGCACTGACCGACCAGTACGGCGAAGCCGTCCCGTCTGGCCTGCTCGGCGAGCTCCGTGACGAGACGTGTCTTGCCGATGCCCGCGTCACCGCCGACCAGGGCGACACCCGCGAGGCCCTCGGAGGCCGCGCGGAGCAGCGCGGCGAGCCTGCCCAGCTCGGACGACCGTCCGATCAGGACTCCGCTCGAAGCGGTGCCCGAAGTGGCGCCCAGAACACCGTTCGAAGCTCTCTGTCCCACCTGGTGAGTATGCCACCGTGCGTCGACAAAGTTGATGGCCCGTTCCATAGGACCGAAACGCTCTTATGGTTGGGGCATGGTCTCGATGTCCACGTTCCTGGTCTTCGTGGTCGCATCCTCGGCGCTCGTCCTGATTCCGGGGCCGAACCACCTGTACATCGCCGCCCGGAGCATCGCCCAGGGCAGGTCCGGCGGGATCGCGAGCGTGTTCGGCGTCGGGACGGGCACGCTGGTGCACATCGCCGCCGCGGCCGCGGGACTGTCCTATGTGATCGCCAGGTCCGCAACGCTCTTCAACGTGATCAAGTGGGCCGGGGTGGCCTACCTGGCCTATCTCGGGCTCAGGGCGTTGGTCCGCAGGCACGAGGAGGCCTCCTACGAGGCCCGGCCCCAGCCGCTTCGCGCGATCTTCCTGGAGGGCATGGTGGTCAACCTGCTCAATCCCAAGGTGATCCTGTTCTTCCTGGCCTTCCTTCCACAGTTCGTGCACCCCGAGGCGGGGTCGGTCCCGTTGCAGGTCGTGGTCCTGGGTGTCACCCTCCTGCTTCTCGGCATGGTCTCGGACATGGTCTACGCGCTGGGGGCGGGAATGCTCGGCTCCAGGCTGCGTGGCCGTTCGAACACGGTCGGGCGCCTCAGCGGAGTGGTCTACCTGGGCCTGGGGGTCGCGACGGCGCTCGCCGGACGCTCGGTCTGAGAGATCAGGCTCTGCCTGAGAGACCGGACGTCCATCTGAAACCGAACCCTCAACCGGGAAACCAAACACACAGCCTGAGAGGCCGGACGTCCATCTGAGAAACCGAACACGCGACCAGAGAAACCAGGCCCTCGACCCGGGAAACCCGACACACGGCCAGACGCCCGATCAGGAAGCGGACGCACGGCCTGAGGGATCGGCTCAGCCCGGGAAACCATCCGGGCCGGAGGCACAACCCGGCTCGGACCAGCCGCCCGGACCCACCGGGGAGCACGGCTCGACCTGGGAGCACAGGTCGTCGACGAGGCGGGCCAGGGAGCCTGGAGCCGCCAGTACACCCAGGTGGCCACGCCCGGGGATCAGGATGAGCCTGCCGTTCCGGCAGGCACGCAGGAAGTCGCGCTCGTCGGCCCTGAACGGATCGCGGGAGCCGTTCACCAGCCACACACGACCGGGGTATGCGGCCAGTGCGGTGAGCTGATCGTGCGCGGCGACGGCCTCGACCACCTGGGGCAGCACCTCGCACGACAGTCCCCCGGCGATCATCGCGGCGGCTGAGGGGGCGGGCAGGAGGCGGCGGAAGCCGTACTCGCTGATCCGGTTGGCCCGGGCGGGGTTCCTCGCGGCGAGCCTGGCGGCGAACCGGTAGACCCCGAGCATCGACCGGCTGCGGGACGTGCAGCCCATGGCCACCAGGCCCGCGACCTTGTCGGGGAAGCGCTCGGCGGTCGCCATGCCGACGTAGCCGCCCAGGGACAGGCCCGCCACGACGGCTCTGCCGCCGAGTGCGTCGATCGCGGCGGACACCGCGGAGACCGCGTCGTCCATGGAGAACGGCTCTCCCGCGCGGGTGCCGTGGCCCGGCAGGTCGACGGCCTTCGCGGGGCGGTCGAGGTGGTCGATGACGGGGTCCCACATGGTCGCGCTGACCCGGATGCCGTGCAGGAAGACGATTGGCCGCATGGGAGATCTCCAGACATGTCGGACGAACAACCCCATTGAAACACAACGCACCGTTGCGTTGCTATGGTTGGCGCATGGCACCGCGCAAGGAGCAGCAGATCTTCCAGGCGACGCTCGAACTGCTCACCGTGAGGGGATACGAGGGACTGACCATCGAGGGGGTGGCCGAGCGGTCCGGAGTCAACAAGACCACCATCTACCGCTGGTGGCCCTCCAAGGCGGCCCTGCTCGCCGCCGCGCTGACCCAGGCCGACCTGCTCCTGTTCGACCCTCCGGACACCGGCACCCTCAGGGGAGACCTGGAGGAGCTGGTGCGAGGGATGGCCACACTCCTGACCACCTCCCCCAGTTCGGACGTGGCGGTGGCGACGCTGGGCGCGGCCGTGAACCATCCCGAGCTGGCCACGGCGGTCCGGCGGTTCTTCACCGACCGGTTCGCCAGGGAGGAGGCGGTCTTCGACCGTGCCCGGCGGCGCGGCGAGCTTCCGGAGACGGCCGATCCGCTGCTGATCGTGGATCTGCTCGGGGGCGCGGTGTGGATTCGGACGATCTTCCGTGGCCTCCCTCTCGACGACGACTTCGCCACCCAGGCGGTGTCCGTCGTCCTTGACGGAGTGCGCTAGAGGCCGAGGTCCCCGGCGATGCCGTCCAGCATCCAGCGCAGGCCTTGCTCGAAGTCCTCGTCCGCCGCGGCGGGGCCGGAGGCGATCTCGTTCACCAGTGGCGCGAGATTGGGGAACTCGCCGCTTTCGAGAAGCTCACGTAGGTATGGCCGCATGAGGGCCTCGCGCTCCTGCGGTGTCCAGGTGTATCCGCTGCGCCCCTCCCCCCGCAGCGTCTCCCTGATCACGAACCCCAGCGCGTAGTCGTCGACCGCGGCGATGATCCGCCACTTCTGCTCGGGCGGGATCGGCAGTCCGGAGAGCGCGGCCAGTGACTGCTCCCCGTGCCGCAGGCCGTTCGGGCCGACCTGGGGACGGCTGGCGACAAGATCGACCAGCCAGGGATGGCGCCGGATCGTCTCCCGCGTGCGCCGTACGACGGCTGAGATCGCCTCGCGCCAGTCGTCGGGCAGTTCCCCCTCGACCAGGATCTCCGCGTTCGTCTCGTCGGCCATGAGGTCGAGCAGGTCCTCCTTGCGCTCGATATGGGTGTAGAGGCTCATCGCCCGCGCCCCGAGCTCGGTGGCGATCCTGCGGATGGAGACGGCGTCGAGCCCTTCGGCGTCGGCGACCTCGATCGCGGTCCTCACGATCGCCTCGCGGGTCAGTTTCGGACGGCGCCCGGCCGTCTCACGTGCCCAGACCGGCCCCTGCGCCTGTTCGGTTCCCATCCGAAGAGTGTACGGCGTAGCGCAGGAGCGATACAGTGTACGTAAAACCGATACACTGTACGGAATGGTGATCTGGATGACCGTCACCCAAGCCCGATCCGACCCCGCGCTGCGCGCCGTCTCCATCACCGTGGTGCTCGGCACGATCATGACCATGCTGGACGCGACCATCGTCAACGTCGCGATCGACGTTCTCGGCCGTGACCTGCGTGTCCCGCTCAGCACCGTCCAGTGGACGGTCACCGGCTATGTGCTCGCCCTGTCCATGACGATCCCGGTGACCGGATGGGCCATCGGGCGCTTCGGCGCCAAGACGACCTGGATCGCCTCGCTCGCGATCTTCGGAGCCGGATCGGTCCTGTGCGGGGCCGCCTGGTCCGTGGGCGCCCTGATCGCCTTCCGCGTGCTCCAGGGGATCGGCGGCGGGCTGCTCATGCCGATCGCGCAGACCCTGCTCGCCCGCGCCGCGGGCCCCGAACGGCTGGGCCGGGTGATGGCCGTGATCTCGGTCCCGTCGATGCTCGCGCCGGTACTCGGGCCGCTGCTCGGCGGGGTGCTCGTCGACCACCTGAGCTGGCGGTGGATGTTCTACGTCAACGTCCCGGTGTGCGTGGTCGCGTTGCTGCTGGCCGTACGGCTGCTGCCCGGTGACCGGGAGCGCGACGCCGGGCGGCTGGACCTGCTCGGTCTGGTGCTGCTGTCCCCCGGGCTGGCCGCGCTGGTCTACGGACTGTCACAGTTCGGTGAGGCGGGGGGCGGTACGCGGGCGGTCCTGGGACTCGGCCTCGGCGCCGCGCTCGTCGCGGTCTTCGTCACGCACTCGCTGCGCCGGGGCACCGGCGCCCTGATCGACGTGGGTCTCTTCCGCGACAGAGGGCTGACCACCTCCGCGGCGTCCCTGTTCTTCTACTCCGTCGGGGTCTTCGGTGTGCTGCTGCTGGTGCCGCTGTACTCGCAGAGCGTCCCGGGAACGGGCGTGCTGGACGCGGGCCTCCTGATCGCCCCGATGGGCGTGGGCGCGATCGTCACCATGCCGCTGGCCGGACGGCTCACCGACCGGCTCGGCGCCCGGCTGCCCGGGGTGGCGGGCATCGTGACCGTGCTCGCCGGGACCCTCGCCTGCGCCGTGATCGGCCCGTCGGCCGCCGCGCTCTTCGTGATCGGCCTCGGGCACGGTCTCGTCACCCCGTCGATCATGGCCTCGGCCTACCGCACCCTGCCCAGGGCGGCCGTTCCGGGTGCCGCGACCGCCTCGCAGATCGTGATCAGGGTGGGCAGCGCGCTCGGCGCCGCCGTGACCGCGGTCGTCCTGCAGGCACTGACCCGTTCGTACGGCACCGCCGCCTTCGCCGGTGGCTTCACCTGGACTCTGGTGATCATCGCCGTGGCCCTGGTGCCCGCCCTGGTGATCCCCCGCCACCGACCGGCGTGACAGTTCCGTGAACGGTCAGCCGGACAGGGCCCCGGGGATGCGGTCGAGGATGGGGTACGGCATGAGCCCGTAGGCGTAGAAGTCGACCGCGTCCGCCCCGGCGACCTTGGCGGCCCTGACCTTGGCGGCCAGCCGTTCCTCCGAGTCGGTGTCCGGCATTCCGGGCCGGAGCACCGCCCGCAGCTCCTTGCCCGTGGAACGACGGTAGGCGACCAGGTCGTCCGCGACGCGCTCGGCGTCGCGGGCGTAGGCGAGCACTCCGAGCGAGGGGACCAGGTCACCCAGGGCGACCAGGTCGACGCCGAGCTGCCAGGAGTCGTGCGCGGACAGCCCGGAAGGGGGGAGGCCGTCCATGTAGCCCTTCGCCGCGCCGGTCGCGTCGAGGAAGACGAACCTGGTGCCCTCCGCGGTGACCGCGGCGGAGACCTCGGAGACCAGTGAGGTCACCACCTCGGAGCGGGCCCGCGCGTAGGAGACGACCTCGGGCCCCGCGTAGGCGGTCAGCGCCGCCCTGGTCACCTCGCCCTGCGCGGGCGGGTCGCCGTCGAGGACACCGCCCACGATCCTGGCGCACTCCTCCCTGGCGACCTCCGCGTTGACACCGAGGTCCGCTGCGCGGCGGATGCAGAAGTCGCAGAAGCACAGGCCCAGAAGGAAGACGTCCATCGGCCCGAGCGGCACGAAGCAGCGGTCGTTGTGGTAGCCGCAGCCGAAGGTGCCGAAGTGCAGCGCCTCGGCGACCACACTGTCCACCCCCTGCCTGGCCACGGCCCTGCCGAGCGCCACCGCGTAGCGGCGCACGTCGGGGTTGGAGGGGCACAGCTCGGCGGGCGAACCCCGGTCACCGAAGCAGTTGCGCACGGTGACGTCGGGGTTGGCCAGGCCGAGTGTGGTGTTCTCCAGGAAGACGGTCCAGCCGTGCAGCTTCAGGCCCCGCTCCGCGGTGGCCAGACGCAACGCGGTCAGGGGCTCCTCCTCGGCACCCGCCTGCACAGGCGGGACGAGGCGGAGCCCGTCGAACAGGTCGGCCGGCGGAAGGAAGTGGACGCCGTCGTCACGCACGGTCACCCGGGGGCGGCCGTGCGGGGTGACGTCGCGAGCGCGGTGATAGGCGGCGGCGACGGTCACGCCCGCCACGCCGTACCCGGTGACCCGGTCGAGGACCGCCTCAAGGCCCTCACCCCGCACGTCCTCGACGTAGACGTATAGCGAGCTGTCCAAACCGCCGCCTTCCCACGCAGTCGGTCAGACTCTAACGTGCCTTGTAAGCGACGAAGTCGATCTCGACGAGGATGTCCATCAAGTCGGAGCCGACGGTCGTACGGACCGGGTACGGCTGGGTGAAATACGACTTGTACACCTCGTTGTAGGCGGCGAAGTCCCGCTTCAGGTGCTGAAGGTGGACGGTCGACTTGACCACGTCGTCGAACCCGAGACCGTGGGCCGCCAGGATCGCGCCGAGGTTGCGCATCACCTGGTGGGTCTGCTCGGCCACGTCGGTGCCGACGACCTCACCGGTCTTGGGGTCGAGCGGGCCCGCGCCGGAGGTGTAGACGAAGTCACCGACCACGAGGCCCTGTGAGTACGCCCCGACCGGCGCGGCGCCCTCGTCCGTCCGCAGTTCCTGCTTGCCACTCATGTCACAACTCCTTAGGAGACTCTCTACGACAACGACAGAACGTCAGAAATAGGTCGTGATCAGATCGACGACCGTGTGGTCGTCGTCCACGACCGGGATGACCCGCCACTTGTCGAAGGCGGTGCATGGGTGGGAGATGCCGAAGGAGACCAGGTCTCCGGGCTTCACCGTCGAGTCCGGCGTGAGCCGCAGGATCGCGTGCTGGTCCTGGACCTTGAGCACGGTCGCGCCCTCGACGGCCCCCTTGGGCACCGGCAGCCCCTCGTCGAAGGGGGCGTCCCGCTTGCCGAAGCCCACCACGGCCAGACCGGGTTCGGGCACACTCAGCACGTACGCCCACACCTCAAGCGCCGCCCGCAGTTCCCCCTCGATCCGGTTGTACGGCGTGCGCTCGCGGTAGTAGCCGTCGTCGTGGGAGACGTAGGCGCCGCTGCGCAGCACGACCCTGGCCTGGCAGGTGGCCAGCTCCCTGCCGATCACGTCGAACCACTGGCTGCCGCCGACCGACAGGATCGGGTCGCGCACCCGCAGGTGCTCCAGCGCCTCGACCAGCCTGCCGAGGTAGGCGCGCACCTCCTGCGCGTTCCCCAGCCCGCCCTCGTAGCCCGCGACGCCCACCAGTTCGACGCCGGACGCCTCCTGGGCCGCCGTGGCGACCTCAAGGAAGTCGGAGAGCGTACGGCAGCCCGCCCTGCCGCCCTCGTGTCCCAGCTCGACCAGCACCTGGAACGGCCTGCCGCCCGCGTGCCGGGAGAGTGTCTCGACACCGGCGACCGAGTCCGCGAAGCAGAGGAACTCGAACGACGGGTCCTGGTCCAGCTGGGCGGCGATCGCGTCGAGGCCCGCGGGGTCGAAGACCTGGTTGGCGATGAGGACGCGTGACACGCCGAACTCGCGCAGGGTCAACGCCTGGCTCGGGGTCGCGACCGCCAGCCCCCACGCGCCCGCCTCAAGCTGGGCTCTGACCAGCTCCGGCGACATGGTCGTCTTGGCGTGCGGGGCGAGGAGCAACCCGTGGTCGGCGGCGAATCCCGCGAGTGTGGCGATGTTGTGTTCGAGCGCGTCACGGTTGGCCACCATCACGGGGAAGCTGAAGGCCCCCCCGAACAGTGAGGACCCGACCGCCCGACTGGGATCGACGATCCCCTTCACGTGTTACCCCCTTCGCTTCCCTTGCTGGACCCTATCCGTCAGGGTCTGATCGCCCTTCCGGGGGTGGCCCCGGTGAGCGTTCCTCCGGCGAGCACCGCGACTCCGGAGACGAGGACGTCGTCGACACCGGCCGCGGGGACGCGGGGGTCGGCGTAGGTGGCCAGGTCCTGGACGCGGGCGGCGTCGAGAACGACGACGTCGGCCACCTGACCCGCGCGGATCAGGCCCCTGCCGGCCAGGCCGAAACGCCGGGCGGGGTGGGAGGCGAGATGGACGGCGGCCTGCTCCAGGGTCAGGTCACCGGTGTCGCGGACGTGGTGGCCGAGCATGCGGGCGAAGGCCCCGTAGCCCCTGGGGTGCGGATGCCCTCCGACGTAGATGCCGTCGGAACCACCGGTGTGGGCGGGATGCCGCAGGATCGCACGGACCGACTCCTCCCCTTCCGGTCCCTCGTCGGGGCGGGCCATCACGCACCCGGCCTCAAGGCGGGTCGCGACCAGGATCGCGCGGCAGAACTCACCCGGTTCCGCGCCGGCCCGCTCCGCCGCCTCGGGCAGCGTCAGCCCCTCCGCCCACTCGGCCCCCGGGACGTGCGAGAGGGTGATCCTCGGCCAGATCGTCTCGTCCCACTCGATCCGCTCGGACTCCAGCAGACTGAGCGCCCTGTCCGTGTCGGCGGCCGGAATCCACGACGGCAGCGCGACCATCGCCAGGATCGTGCTGCCCCGCAGGTAGGGATAGGTGTCGAAGGTGACGTCGAGACCTTCGTCGCGCGCCCGATCGACCATCGGCAGCAGGGTCGCCGCCGGACCGTGGTAGTGCGAGACGTGCACGGCGGCGCCCGAGCGCCTGGCGATGTCGGTCACCTCGGTCATCCCGGTCGTGGCATTGGCGCCGTAGCCGCGCATGTGCGTGACGTACGGCAGAGCGCCGAGGGGCGCGCAGAGCGCGGCCAGCTCGGCGGCGTCCGCGTAGCGTCCCGGGGCGTACTCCAGGCCCGTGGAGAACCCGGCCGCCCCCTCGGACAGGCCGCGCTCGACCCGGGCGAGCATGGCGGCGAGCTCGTCGGCCGACGCCGCCCGTTCCGCGGCGCCCATCACGTCGTAGCGGATCGTGCCGTGCGGCAGCAGGTAGACGGTGTTGAGCGCGCTCGCCCCGTCGTAGCCCGCCAGCAGCTCCGCCACGCTCAGCGGGCCGTCCGCGTGGGGGTGGGCGCCGTTGACCGCGGCGAAGTAGCGGGTGGCGTAGGCGAAGGCCTCGGGGGTCGAGGTGGGGGCGAAGGACAGGCCGTCCTGACCGAGGACGAAGGTCGTCACGCCCTGGCGCAGCGCGGCGAGCTGCACCTCCGAGTCGAAGACGAGGGCGTCGCCGTGGACGTGGCAGTCGATCAGACCGGGCATGACGTGGCGCCCAGAGGCGTCGATCACCGTCGCGGCCTCCGCCCCCGTCAGTCTGCCGACCGCGGTGATCTCGCTCCCGGTGATCCCGACGTCCGCCAGAAAGGCCGGGGCGCCGGTTCCGTCCAACACCCAGCCGTCTCTGATCAACACATCAAAGGACATGCTCGGATTCAATCATTGAAGAGGGATTCCGTGCATCTTCGAGCGTTCCAGCCGTCCGGGGGTGACTCGCCGTGACGCCGGAGGCGGTCGGCGAGTCCCCGCCGGAATCAGTCGTACGGCCCCCGGGAGGAGGTGGTCGCGCACTCAGGGCCGGAGAGCACCGGGCGTTCGGCCAGCAGATCCCTGGCCCGCTGGCGGGCGAGGTTCCATCCGTTCCACGGGTCGGGGGCCGCGAGGTCGTTGGCGGCGACCACGTCCCGCAGCACACAGCTGCGCATCGGCTCGGGCAACCGGTCGAGCGCGGGTACGGCCTCCGCCCCGAGGTCGCCCAGGTAGGCCTGGTCGAGCCGTTCGACACCCCGGATGGCGACCTGGGTCTCGGCGACCCGCAGGTCGGGGTTCCACACGGCGAACGCCAGCAGCGCGACCCCGGTCATCATCACCATCGCCCTGGGCAGCCATCCCGCGTGGCCACGCCGGGTGAGCCGTACCGCCCCCGCGGCCAGGACCAGCACGAAGACGGCGCCCAGCCACCAGATCGCCGCCTCGACCGAGGCCCGCAGCCGGGAGAAGCCGTAGGCGTCGACGTAGAGGTCGAGACGGTGCAGCGCGGAGGCCAGGACCACCAGGGTCAGCGCGCAGAGCAGGCCGAGCAGGCCGGCCATCAGCCACCTCTCACGCCCCCCGAGATCGACCAGGACCGAGGCCGCCGCCACGATGGCCAGCACGAACACGCTGACGATGACGAGCTGGAAGAACCCTGACCTGGCGTACTCGGCGTAGGTCAGCCCCACGGCGGAGACCACCCACCGGGTGCTGCCGAACAGCACGGTCAGCTGCATCCCCACGAACACGGCGAACAGCAGGTTGAGAGCGACCAGCGGAGGCACCCACAGGCTCCGGCCGACCGTGAGCCGCAGCGTGGGAACCCTCGGTTCGGCCACGGGACGCAGGCCGACCAGCACCGCCGCGGCGACCAGCACCCCGAAGACCGCGAACAGCACGATCCGCACCGGCATCGACGCCGCCCAGTCCTGCGCCAGCAGAATCCGTTCGACGGCGTCGGCGAAGACCGCGTCCGCCGAGACGAACAGCCCGCCGAACAGCAGTACGAGCACCAGGCTCAGCCCGACCCCGACCAGCGCGGGCACCACTCGTCTGCGCAGGGACGCCCCCTTGACCGACTCCGCGAGGAACCACGGCACGGGCGGTAGCGCGATCAGCACTGAGGCGGCGCCCCTGACCACCCCGAGCCAGCCGCGTCCCACCCCCGACAGGGCGAGGGCGGCCAGCAGGAACCCGGCCAGCAGGAGCGAGGCGACCAGCCAGTCCGAGTCCCTGAACACCGCGACCGTGACGAGTCCGTACGCGACCACCCCCAGCCCTGCCGACCACGGTGTGATCCGGTGCCGGGCGACCGGCAGAACCGCCACACCCATGGCGACGGCGACGAGCACGAACCCCAGCCCGATCCGGCTGTACGGCAGGGCCAGCGCCGCGACGAGGCCGACACAGGCGCCGGCGGCGAGCATCCAGCGGGGGGTGGCGGGCAGCTCGGGCCTGGGGAACAACGGCGGGGCCACATATCCCCCCGGCGGCCCTCCCGAGCCCTTTCCCGAAGGACCCCCGAAGGGGCTTCCCGGAGAACTTTCCGACGTCCCTGCCGGGAGGCCTTCCAGCGTGCCGTCCGGGGAGCCTCCCGAGGAGCCCGTCCCCCGCTCGCCACCGGTGGTTTCCCGCGTGGCGCCGGTCGCTCGCGCACCCCACGGCCCGCTGCCGTGCCCCGCCGGCCTCGGTATGACGGGACGCTCCGGGAGGCTTCCCGCAGCCCTGGCGTAGGAGTCGGTGATCCCGAGCACCGTGCCGACGAACCCGCCGCCCAGCGTGATCAGGAAACCGGCCAGCGCCCCCAGCAGCGGGCTCATCGAGGCGATGATCAACCCCGTGACCACCCCGCAGACCAGTCCGGCGATCCCGCCGCCGAAGAGTCCGGCGAACGCCCCCGCCCAGTTGCGAGGCGGCCGGGACCGACGTGGGGCCCCCGGCATCGGCCCCCACGCGGCGGACCGATACGACCCGCCCACCGCGGGTCTCCGCTCGGAGGACAGATGCGACTCGCCTGCCCTCGGCTGCTCACGCGCTGAGGACTCACCCGCCACCGGCCCGTTCGCCGAGGACGAGTACGGCCCGCCCACCGGCCCCCGCTCTGAGGACAGCCGTGACTCACCCGCCACCGGCCCGTTCGCCGAGGACGGGTGCGGTTCACCCGGGGCCGACGGCTCCACCGCCCCGGGCTCGGTCCTCCGGGGAGGTTCACCGTCTCCTTCGGCGTACCGCGCGAATCCGGCTGCGCCGGCACTTTCCCTGGGTCCGGCCAGACCACCCTCGACGGCATCGGAGAGCTTCGCGTTCTCACCGGTTCCCCCGGCCCGGTGGGCGAGCCCGGCGGACTTGCCGGATTCCGTGATCTCCGGCGACCCCGTCCCCTCGGAGGAAGGCACGGCTTTCCCGGCCTCGTCCGAATCGCCGTGTTCCCGAAGCGCCTCAACCCCCGAGTCCCCGGTGGATTCCGCCGTCTCAGGGAGCCGTGGGCCTTCCCCTCGCGCCTTGGCGGGGTTGCCGGGCGTTTCGGATCCCGCGATCTCCCGAAAACCAGATCCCTCGACGGGCGCCTCGTCCTGGGAGAGCCGGGCGCCCCCCGTGGCACCGGTACGGCCGGTGGCGTCAGCCGGTCCGCGCGACGCCCGGGTGAGGGTCGAGGCCGAAGAACTTTCCGGAAGGTCGACCACGACACGGCAGCCCCCGCCGTCCTCGACGTGGATGCAGCCGCCGTGCAGCTCGACGATCTCCTTGACGATGGCCAGCCCGAGGCCTGCGCCGCCCACGTCCGCCGCCCGCCCGGCGTCCAGCCGGGAGAAGCGCTCGAACGCCCGAGCCCGGTCCTCCTGCGGGATGCCCGGCCCCTGGTCGGTCACGCGCAGCCGTACGCCGTTCTCCCGTGGGGCGGCTCCGAGCACCACGACCCCGCCCGCGGGGCTGTGCCGTACCGCGTTGTCCAGCAGGTTCGCCAGCACCTGCGCCAGCAGGTCGGGGTCGGCGTGGGCGCTCAGGCCCGCGGGCACCTCACAGCGGGCGGTGACGCCCTCCCTGGCGAGTACGGCTTCGCGCAGCGCCTGTTCGCACAGCGGCCGGAGCTCGACCTCCTCAAGCTCGATCGGCCTGGCCCCGGAGTCGAGACGGGACAGGTCGAGAAGCTGGGCGACCAGTCTGCCGAGCCGCTCCGTCTGGGACAGGGCGGTTCCCAGCGTGACGGGGTCGGGCGTCGAGACGCCGTCGACCACGTTCTCCAGGACCGCCCTGAGCGCGGTGATCGGTGTGCGCAACTCGTGGCTGACGTTGGCGACCAGCTCGCGCCGCTGCCGGTCGACCTCGCCGAGGTCGGCCGCCATCGCGTTGAAGGCACGGGCGAGTTCGCCGACCTCGTCACGTGAGGTGGCGGCGACGCGCAGACCGTAGCGGCCCTTGGCGATGGTCTGCGCGGCGGCGGCCATCTCACGCAGCGGTTTGGTCATCCCCCGGGCGAGCAACTGCATCATGACCAGGGCGAACGCGACGGCGACCGCGACGCGGACGTTGCGCGGATATCCGGCGTTGATGCCGACCTCGTTGGCGACGAACGCCGCGGCGACGGCCAGCAGCATGACCATGCCGATCTTGACCTTGATCCTGCCGAGGAAGTCGAGGGGTCTCAATGGGGCCCGTCCGTTGGTCGAGTGGTGGCGGTTCGGAGGATTTCCGGTACTGAAAGAGGAGCGGGTCAGTTACGGACGAGGGCGTAGCCCACTCCGTGGACGGTCCTGACCACGCCGGGGCCGAGTTTGCGGCGCAGCGCGCGCACGTGGCTGTCGACCGTCCGGGTGGCGGCCGCCTCGGAGAACCCCCAGATGTCGGCGAGCAGCCGTTCACGTTCGTACACCTGGCCCGGCCGCTCGGCGAGACGGCACAGCAGGTCGAACTCGGTCCTGGTGAGCTGCGCCTCCGCTCCCCGCACGTAGACCCGCCGCTCCGCGGTGTCGATCTCGACGTCACCGACCCGGATGACCGTGTCCTCGACGGCGAGCTGGGAGGCCCGCTCCACCCGGCGCAGCAGCGCGTGCACCCGCGCGACCAGTTCGCGCATGCTGAACGGCTTGGCCATGTAGTCGTCCGCGCCGACCCCGAGGCCGACGAGCAGGTCGGTCTCCTCACCCAGTGCGGTCAGCATGAGCACGGGCACCGGCCTGGCGGCCTGCATCCTGCGGCAGACCTCCAGGCCGTCGAGACCGGGCAGCAGCCGGTCGAGCACGACCACGTCGGCACCGGCCCTGGCGTAGGCCGTGAGCGCCCCCTCCCCGTCACCCACGACCTGGACGTCGAAGCCCTCGGCCGTCAGCCGGTGCCCCACGGCCCGCGCGATCGTCTCGTCGTCCTCCACCACGAGGACACGTCGTTGTTGGGGGGATGTCATGCCTCGCAGCGTAAGGGGGCCGCGTGCAGATCACCTGTGATGAATTGTGAAGGTTTCGCGCACTCCGCCCGGCCCCCTGACCGACTTCCGGCGCCCCGAGCGTCTCGGATATCTCTGACATCTCCGACATCACGGCCAGAGGGCGCGGGCGTGGCCGGAACTACATGAGCACCATCCGGTGGCCGGTGACGCGGTAACCCAGCCGGGCGAACGAGGCGGCCATGGGGACGTTGCCCAGGTCGGTGTTGTCGTAGACCTGGGGCTCGCCCTCCGCGGCGAAGATGTGCAGCGCCTCGGTGACCAGATCGCCGGAGTAGCCGTGGCCACGGTGCGCGGGATCGACCCCGACGTAGCCGACCGTCGCCGAGCTGTCGTTGCTGGTCGGCATCACGACGCCGACCAGCGCTCCGGACGCGTCGTGAGCCAGGCGCCAGCGGGAGCGCCCGCCGGGATACCCCGCGAGCGCCGTGAGGGTCTCCCTCGCCGTCGCCTCGGCCCCCTTCTCGGCGCTGGTGCGCCGGTCCCAGGAGTCGAGACTGTCCCCGGCGACCCTGGCGAGCAGGCCGAGCACGGTCTCGTCGTCGTCTGCCGGGGTGAAGGTGAGACGGACCGACCTGGGTGGCAGACCGTACTCGGGAAGCCAGCGCAGGTTGAGCCGTTCGACGGTCCTGCGCCAGCCCAACCGCTCGGCGGCGTCGATCCGGTCGGTCGCGTCCGCCAGCGCGTCCGGCTGCTCCTGCCAGCCGACGGGCAGGAACAGGTGGTACTCGGGCCGGGTGTCCCCTTCGGGAAACAGCCCCGTAAGGGCGGCCTCCAGCAGGGCGGCGCCCGTCTCGACCCGGTCGTCACCGTGGCCGGGGTCGAACCAGTCGAGAAAGGCCGGACGGTCGGAACCCTCAGGGGCCCAGAAGGCCGCACGCGCGACCACCTCGTCGCCACGCGAGGCGACCCAGACCCACCCCGACCGGTAGCCGAGCTCCTCGAAGGGCCGGGGACGCAGGCCGACTCCCGATGCGGGCACCGGACCGTAGCGGTGGAACAGGGGGAACTCGTCCGCCTGGAGCGGACGGAACAGCAGATCGGACATGTGAAACTCCAGAAAGCATGTGCGCCTCCCGGATCTCAGGTGGTCTGCCACCCAAGACGGGGACGCGTGATCAGATCGGTGGGCATCTGTTCCTCACTCCTTTCTTTCCAGGGCCGGCCTCCTGAGGACCGGCGGGCAGACGTTAACCGGCCGAGCGACCCGCGCTCAACCGGATAAACCGGCCTCCGAGCGGGGCGCAGCCGCCTCCCCGGAACCGTCACCGTGGGCATCACGCCGACAGGATGGCCCGATCCGGGAACGGCCGTCGGCACCGAATCCCGTTCTGTGGATAACTCCGCACCCCGTGCGCGGCCACCTTTCGTTTCAGCAAGTCCTCATTCATTGGTTCATATGGCGCTAAGTGGCTATGTTGCTGTCCGCGATGGGACGGCGAACGGGGTGGGTGGGATCGACACTCAAGTGCTAGCGGGCCGCTATCGGCTGCTCAACCCCCTCGCCGAGGGCGACACGGGGGCGGTCTGGCTCGCCGCTGACGAGATGCTCCGCCGTGACGTGGCGGTCAAGGAGGTACGGCTCCCGCCGGGCCTCGACCCCGTCCGGCGGCAGGAGGCGTGCGCCTCCGTTCTCAGGGAGGCCAACCTGGCCGCCCGCCTCAAGCACCCCTCGATCGTGACCGTCCACGACGTGGTGATCGAGCACGAGCGTCCCTGGCTCGTCATGGAGCTGTTGTCCGGAGCCTCCCTTGAGGAGACCGTCAGCAGACGGCAGCCGCTGCCTGTGCACCAGGTCGCCAGGGTCGGCGTGGGAATCCTCAGCGCGCTGGCCGCCGCGCACGCCGCCGGGGTCGTGCACCGGGACGTCAAGCCGGGCAACGTCTTCCTCACCCGCACCGGGCGGGCCGTACTGACCGACTTCGGCTTCGCGGCGGTCGAGGGAGAGGAGACGGCCGGACGCACCGGCCAGCTGATCGGCTCCCCCAACTACATCGCCCCGGAACGCCTGCGCGGCGAACGCGGCGGCCCCGCCTCCGACCTGTGGTCGCTGGGCGCGACACTCTACTTCGCCGTCGAGGGAACACCCCCGCACCCGGCGGAGAGCCCCGTGGCGGCGATCGGCCGGGTGCTGACCGACCCCGCCAGACCTCCCGAGCGGGCGGGGCATCTCGGCCCGCTGCTCATGCGGATGCTCGCCCCCAGGGCCGAGGAACGGCCCTCCTTCGAGGAGGCCGCCCGCATCCTGCAGGAGATCGCCCTCGGCCGCCCCGGCGCCGAGGTGGCCGTCGTCTCCCCCTCCCCCGAGTCCCTCCCCCCGGCGGAACCCGAGGCGGCGCCCGTCCCCGCGGGCAACCGCGGGCGCACCCTCGTGTGGGCGGCCGTCGAGGTCACGGCGGTCGTCGCGGTCATCGCGGCGACCACGGGGGTGGCCCACTTCGCCTTCGGCCGTACGGTCCAGCAGGGGCCGCCCAGGCTCAGCGAGAAGCCGGGCGCCTTCACCGTCCCGGTGGACCTGTGCGAGCTGATCTCCGCGGCCGACGTCAAGAAGCTCCTGCCCGCCGTGAAGACCCCGGGCAAGCCGACCAACCAGGGAGGCTGTGAGTGGATGAGCCCCGGAATCGGCCTTGACGTCCAGCCCGCTCCCCCCGGCAAACAGTGGGGCAAGAGCCCACGCCAGGCCCACGAACTCTTCGTCAACCAGCGCAACGGCACACTGCCCAGCGGGCAGATCGGGTGGGGCTGGTCCGAGATCGGGGCGGCCATGCACTCGGCCAGGACCACGGGGCCTCTCACGGTCAAACCCGTGGGGGACGAGGCGTTCGGCTACGACCTGTACGACAACAGGAAGACCGGCAGGCTCGAACAGAGCCACGTGGTCCTCCGCGTCGACAACCTGGTCCTCGACGTCACCTACACGGTGGTCAACGGTTCCAAGGACGGTCCCGCGATCCAGGCGGGCGCCCACACCGCAGCGACCTGGGTCGCGCAGGCACTGAACAAGCAGAAAGCGAGAGGATGAACCGTCCAGACGTCCCGGACTCGCAGGGCAGGCGCTCGGGCAGGCACGCGGTGAACGCGCCCGGTTCCGCGGTGCTCGAACAGTCCTCACTGGAGCAGGTGGTCGAGCGGGCCGGACCGTTGACCCCTCAGCAGGCCGCCACCATCGGCCTGGCCGTACTGGACCAGCTCGTGGCCGTGCACAACCGGGGGATGCTCCACGGTGACGTGCGTCCGGGTTCGGTGCTGATCGGCCCCCGCGACCATGTCACCCTCGCGACGCCCACCCTGCGTTCCCCGGCGTTCACCGCCCCCGAGGGGGTGACGGGCCCCGCGGCCGACCTGTGGTCGCTCGGCGCGACCCTCTACACCGCCGTCGAGGGGCGCGCTCCCTCGCCCGGCGGGTCCCTGGACAACGCGGGGATGCTGGGCTCGGTGCTGTTCGCGCTGCTCTCCGGCGACCCCGCCCAGCGGCCCGAGCCCGGGGTGCTGCGCAACACCCTGCTCGACCTGTCCCGCAACGGCGGCCACACCCCGTTGCCGCCGGTCCGCGCGGACGCGGTGCCTCCGCCGTCCCCCTGGGCGGCCTCCACGCCCTTCCCCGCGGATCTCCCGACGGTCCCCCCGGCCTCCTCCTACCCCTCGGACCCGTTCTCCTCCGGCCCCCTCTCCTCCGGGGCGTTCACCTCGGGGCCCTCGGAATCCTTCACCTCGGGCCCTTCGAGGGCGTTCACCTCAGGCCCCTCGGAGGCGTTCACCTCGGGACCGTCGGAGGCGTTCACCTCGGGACCGTCGGAGGCGTTCACCTCGGGACCGTCGGAGGCGTTCACCTCAGGCCCCTTCACCTCGGGCCCGTTCAGCTCGGACCCGTTCTCGTCAGGACCGTCAGGGCCGCCGGGACCGCCGCGCTCTCCAGGGGCGTCGGGAGCCCAGGGAACACTGGAACTAACAGGGCAATCAGGACCGTCCAGTCCCCAAGAAAACTCCCAGAACGGCCCTGAGAACAGCCGTCAGGCCGAGACACGACCCGGGCCCCAGCCTGAGCCGCTGTCTGAGCCCCAGCCCGAGTCGCTGTCTGAGCCGCTGCCCGAACCACCGACCGGAGCTGTACGCGAAGCAGTGCCCGGAGCACCGTCGAAACCGCTGGCCGAACTGCTGGCCGGGCCGCCGCCGGAGTCACCGCCGCAGTTCGAAGGGGCCATCCCCACCTCGCCCTTCCCGAACCAGCCCCAGAACCCGCATCCCCAGCCGCAGACCCCGGCACCGCGGCCCCCTGCGCCCCAGGCTCAGCAGGTCCAGGCCCAGCAGATCCAGGTTCAGCAGCCCCAGCAGGCCCCCGCCCCGCGCGAGCCGGTTCCGGTGTCTCCGATCCAGGAGAGCGCGACGCGACCGCCCACGTCGGCGCGGCGTTCCTCCGGGGTGCTCGTGCCCCGCCCGATCGTCGGACTGACCGGCGGGTTGCTCCTGGCCATGGCGGTCACCATCGGTGTCCTGCTCTCCCAGCGGATCGGCGCCCCCGTCGAGGCCGAGGCCCGCGCCCCCGGTCCCGGCGGCGCTCTTTTCGCCTCCGCGCCCAGGGCGTGCAGCCTGCTGGACGACAAGCAGGCCGCCGAGGTCGTGCCCGGCTTCCGTAGCTCCGAGGTCGAGCCCTCCTCCTGCGACTGGCTCGCCTCGCTCGACCTGCACAAGCCGGGCGTCGAGAAGTTCGACCTCAGCGTACGGCTGGTCGCCCAGAAGCAGGACGCCTCCGGGGTGGCGCGCGCCAAGCAGTACCTGTCCGGAAAGCGGCAGGACATCCTGGAGAAGATCAAGGTGCTCACCCCCAAGCCCACGACGCCGAAGGCCCTCCAGGGAGTCGGTGAGGAGGCCTTCAGCACCGGGGTCTTCAACCAGTACAACCTGTACGGCGGGGCGTACCGGGTCACCGTGGTCCTCCGGATCAGCAATCTGGTAGCGGAGATCGACTACAGCCGGTACGGCGTCAAGAACGACTCGGACGGCCAGATCGCGGCGGGCGCGGAGAAGGTCGCCCGCTGGCTCAGCACCTCTCTGAAGACCAATGGCTGACCAGGCGCCGCCCGTGCTCGCGGGCCGTTACCGTGCGCTCGACCGGCTGGGCGCGGGCGGGATGGGGGTGGTCTGGCGGGCCAGGGACGAGTTGCTGCACCGCGAGGTCGCGATCAAGGAGGTGCTGCTCAATCGGAACCTGACCGAGGCCGAGCGGGTGGAGGCGTACGAACGCACCCTCCGCGAGGCCAGGGCGGCGGCCCGGCTGAGCCACCCGTCCATCGTGGCGGTGCACGACGTCATCGCCCAGCAGGGGCGCCCCTGGATCGTGATGGACCTCGTCCGGGGCCGTTCCCTCGACCGGGTGATCCGCGCCGAGGGACCGCTGCCGCCCCGGCGGGTGGCCGCGATCGGGGTGGCGGTGCTCGACGCGCTGACCATGGCGCACGGCAGGGGCATCATGCACCGCGACGTGAAACCGGCCAACATCATGCTCGCCGACGACGGCGGGGTGCTGCTGACCGACTTCGGCATCGCGACGGTCGAGGGGGACGCCCAGCTGACCTCGGCGGACTCGCTGGTCGGCTCCCCCGGGTACATCGCCCCCGAACGGCTGCGCGGCGACGACAGCCCCGCCGCCGACCTGTGGTCCCTGGGCGCCGCGCTCTACGCCGCCGTCGAGGGGCGGGGGCCGTTCCAGCGGGGTGTCCCGGTGGCGACCCTGGGCGCGGTGCTGACCGAGCCGACCCCGTTCCCCGCCCGCGCGGGGGACCTGGCTCCGGTGCTGCTGGCCGTACTGGAGAAGGATCCCCGGCTGCGGCCCGGTGCGGCGATGCTCCGTACGGCGTTGCAGCGGGTGGCGCAGGGGATGCCCGCGGGCCCGCTGACCCCCGCCGAGCCGGTCACCGAACCCGGTGGAGCCTCGCGGCGGGCGGGGCGGATCAGGGCCGGGTGGCTCGTCGGAGGCGGGACCGCGGTCGTGGCGGCCGGGGTGACGACCGCCGTGCTGCTGGCCACCGGGGGCACGGCGACGCCCTCCCCCTCGCCGTCCCCGTCCGGGACGACGGCGGAGGCGGGCGCGGGGCGGTTCTCGGCTGATCCCGACCCGTGCTCCATGCTCGAACCCGCCCAGGTCCGCACCCTCGGCCCCACCTCGGCCCCGTTCTTCGTCAAGGCCAAGGGGGACGAGGAAGCGTACTGCAGCTGGTCCGACCCCTCGGACGGCCCCGCGCTCAGGGTACGGTTCGCCCGTAAGACCCCGGTCTCCGGGAAAACGGCGCCGGAGGTCGCCCACGCGTTCTTCGTCGCCGAACGCGTCAAGTCCAAGGCCGACGAGGGGACCTCCCCCGCCGGCTGGGTCGGCCCGCTGCGCGATGTGAACCGGGTCGGCGCCGAGGCGTTCGCCTACGACATGGGCGTCCTCGACCAGGCGCACGCCGTGATCCGCTTCCGGATCAGCAACCTGCTGGTCGAGGTCAGCCTGTCGGAGAAGGCCAAGCGGGTGAGCCCCGAACTGCGCGCGCGGAGTCTTCGCGCCGCCAGATTCGCCGCCGAGGAGCTGAACAGCCGTGACTGACGTGTCCCCCGATCCCGGTCTGCTGGCCGGGCGTTACCGGCTGCTCGAACGCCGTGACCACACCGGCACTTCGTGGCGGGCCCGCGACGAGCTGCTCGGCAGGGAGGTCACGATCGCCGAGGTACGGCTGCCGCCTCCCGGCCCCGTCCGTGACCGGCTCCTCGCCCAGATCCGCGCGGCGGCCGACCTCAGGCACCCCGGGGTCACCACCCTGCACGACGTGATCTCGGCCCCCGACCGGATGTGGCTGGTCGCCGAGGCGGTGACGGGCCGTTCGCTGGTCCAGATCGTCAGGCACGAGGGTCCGCTTCCCCCCGAGCGGGCGGCCGAGGTGGGCCTGCGCGTGCTGGACGCGCTGAACGCCGCCCACGAGCGGGGCGTCAACCTGGCCGCGACCCCCGACACGGTGGTGCTCGCCGCGGACGGCCGGGTCGTGCTGACCGGCATCCTGAACCCTTCCGGCGCCGACGAGATGCGGGATCTGGGCACCACCCTGTTCACCGCCATGGAGGGCAGGGCGCCGAGCACCGGGTCGGTGACCGTCCCCAGGATGGCGGACGGCTCGCCGCTCGCCGCCCCCTCCGACCTCACCGGCGGGGTGACCACGGGCTCGGGCGTGCTGGCGCCGATCGTCGAGGGCCTGCTCGCGGCCGACCCTTCCCAGCGTCCCGACGCGACCTCGGTCCGTCTCGCGCTCGAACAGGTCTCCCCCAAGCCCGCGAGGTCGCCTCTCCGGTCCCCGCTCGTCATCGCGGCCGTCGCGGCCGTGGTGCTCGCGGTCGCCGGAGGGGTCGTCTGGGGTCTGACCCGCTCCTCCGCGCCCGTGGTCGAGGTGGCGCCGTACGTGGACCCCGGGCCCTTCGCCGGGAAACCCGCCGCGAAGGGGCTCTTCACCGCCGAGCAGCTCGGGCAGCTCGGTGTGAGGACCGATCCGACCGGCCCCGACGATCACCTCATCTGGGGTACGGCGAACGACAACGATCCGGGGAACCTCAAGCGTCAGCTCGCCGTCGAGGAGAAGCTGTATCCGTCGGCGGCCGAGGCCTCCGAGGCACTCGCTCGCCGCGTGGCCACGGCCGCCAAGAAGCGGACGAACGACTACGGAAGCGCGCAGACTCCTCTGAGGCCCGTCGGTGGGCTGGGCAACGAGGCCGTCGTGGGCGAGGTCTCCGGGGGTGGTTACTCGGTGACCGTGATCGTCCGGGTCAACAACCTGCTGCTCTTCGTCCAGTACCAGAACTCCGCCGGTCCGGCCGATGAGGAGATCATGCGCAACGCCCTCACCGCGGCCAGGTGGGGGGTCGAGTCACTCACCCGGGACCACTGATCCCGGCCGGGTTAACACGATATATCTCGGATGGAACCCGGGAGGGCGCCCACGCGTTGGACAGGAGACGCACAATGAACGACAGGCGGGGCGAGCGCTCCGCGTTCGGAGGATGTTGACGATGTCGCCGGTCCAGAAGTACCTGCTCGGCGCAGGCGCGGTGGTGTTCCTGTCGTGGCTGTTCCTGCCCGGTCTGCTGTTCACGCTCGTGGTCCTGGGCGTCATCGCCGCCCCGATCGTGGGCTACCTGATGCTCGACCCGTCGCAGCGCGCCAGGCTCAAGCGCGCCCGCAAGCGCGGCCTCGGACGATAGCCGGCGGACGGGCCGCGGCACCCCCGCGGCCCCGCCCGTCCATCAGGGCCGGCCATGAGAGGCCGGTCAGGCCGCCGCGAGCTCGGCCTCGACCCGCCGGGTGACCTTGCGCTCGAAGACGAACGACAGCAGCGGGACGGTGCCCGCGAGCATCACGCCCACGATGTACGGCCACGACCAGCGGGCCTTCATGCCCAGGTTCATCGCGGCCACGAGATAGAGCATGTAGAGGAACCCGTGGATCGGGGAGACGACCCTCGACGGCCCGGCGATGTCGAAGCCGTACCTGAGCACGATGCACGTGACCAGGACGAGCAGCATCACGCCGACGACGTACGCCAGGATGCGAAAGGGCTTGAGGGCGGATTCCACGTCATCTACCTCGGTCTGGGAGTTCGGGACACTAAACGATATGTCGGCTTCCGCGGGCCCTAGGCCGCGGCGGGCTCGGGTTCCTGCTCCCGCTCCGCCGTACGGCTTCGCACCATGTCACGCAGGAAGTGCCACCACATGAAGACCGCGAAGAGACCGAAGATCCACCACTGGGCGGCGTAGGCGAGGTTGCGCCAGGAGAAGCCACCGGGCTCGGTCGGCGGGGCGACGGCGACCGGCTTGACCGCCACGGCCGGGGCCGGGCTGTGGGCGGTCGCGATCACGAACCCGTCCCGCAGTCTCACCCCGCGCCACAGGTTGACCAGCTCCGCCGACGAGACGGTGAGCACCTGCCCCTCGGGCAGCCTCTCACCCCCGCGCCGCACGCTGTCGGTCGCCTCCGAGGGCTTCAGGCGCCCCGTCACGGTCACCGTCCCCGACGGTACGGCTCCCGCCCCGGCGGCGGGGTCCGTGGCCCCGGGCACCCAGCCGCGCACGACCGGGACGGAGGTGCCGTCGCCGAGGTCGAGGGGGGTGAGCAGCCACGCCCCGCCGTCCCGTCCGGCGACCAGCAGCTGCCTGGAGGCGTCGTAGGTCCCCGAGGCGGTGACCCTGCGGCTGACCGCCTCGCTTGTCATGTGCCTGCCGGGCTGGGTGAGGGTCGCGACGGCGACCGGTGCGGGGTCCTGCGCCGCCTGTGGCCTGCCCGAGTCCTCGAACACCCCCAGCTGCCAGCGGCCGAGCAGCCCGCACACGACGAGCGCTCCGATCGCGAGCAGGTGGAGCACCAGCGCGCGAGGAGAGAACAGGGTCCGGAGCATGACACCACGCTATCCGCCCGACCCGGTGGTCCTGTCTTCAGCATCGCCCACCGAATACCCAAGCACCATGGATGCCTACGAAAGTGACATGAACCGGTAGTGACGCGGTCATGGATGTCGCTAGAGTCAGCCCCATGTCTGAACCTCAGATGGACCCTGCGGGCAACACCCAGCAGTTCAAGGCGTTCGCCCAGCGTAACGAGCCCGAGGCCGCGCCCGCCGGGCGGTCGCTGCTCACCCCGATCCTGATCGTGGTCGGAGTCCTGATCGTGGCGGTCCTGGCCTTCCTCCTGTTCCGCTAGGGCCGCTCCCCCCGGGGCCACCCTGACAGAACGCAGCGCCGACGGCATTCGCCATCGGCGCGTTTCGCGTTCTCCGGGGCCGGGAGGCCGTCAGCGGCGCCCGCTCACCACCAGCGCGCTGCCGCCCCCTCGCCTGACCGGCTCGGCGACGACCTGGACCCTGCCGCCGCCGAGGAACTCAAGACCGGTCGCCGCGCCGATCTCCGGGTTCAGCACGAGGCTGTGACCCCTGGCCGTCAGTTCGGGGCCGTAGCGGTCGATGAAGCCCTGCTCCGCCTGGGTCTGCGCGGTGTTGCGCTGGGTGGCGCGCGGCGCGGCCAGCGCCTGGGGCAGCGTCATGCCGAAGTCCCAGCGGTTGACCAGGATCTGCAGCACGGTGGTGATGATCGTCGAACCGCCGGGCGAACCGACCGCCAGCAGCGGCTCACCGTTCCTCAGCACGATCGTCGGGGCCATCGAGGAGCGGGGCCGCTTGCCGGGACCCGGCAGGTTGGGGTCGCCGGGGGCCGGGCCGAAGGTGAAGTCGGTCAGCTCGTTGTTGAGCAGGAACCCCCGTCCCGGGACGACGATGCCGTTGCCGCCGGTGGACTCGATGGTGATGTTGTAGGCCACGACGTTCCCCCACCGGTCGGCCACCACCAGGTGGGTGGTCTCCGGCCCCTCCGCGGGAATCGGCTTCGCGCTCTCCTGCGGTACGGCCCGGCACGCCCCGTAGGAGCCGTCCGGGTCACCGGGCGCGGCCGGGGCGGGGATCGCCCGCTCCCCGATCAGGCAGGCGCGCTCCTTGGCGAACCCCTCCGACAGCAGTTGCCCAAGCGGCACCCCGGGGATGTCGCCGACGTACTTCCCCCGGTCGGCGAAGGCCAGCTTGGAGGCCTCCAGATACTCGTGCGCCCCGACCCCGGGCAGGGCCTGCAGGATGTTGAGCGCCTCACCGACCGTCGAGCCTCCCGAGGAGGAGGGCGCCATGCCGTAGACGTCCATGCCCTTGTAGGTGACCTTGGTCGGCCGACGTTCCACCGCCCGGTAGGCGGCCAGGTCGGACAGTTCCATCAGGCCGGGCCGTACGGTCCTGGTCGAGCCGGGGGTGACCGGCGGCCGTTTGACCGTGGCCACGATCTCGGCGCCGAGACGCCCGCCGTACAGCCAGGAGCCGCCGCGCCTGCCGAGCTGCCGGTAGGTCTCGGCCAGCTCCGGGTTGCGGAAGGTCGAGCCGACCGCGGGTGGCGCGCCCCCGGGGAGGTACAGCCTGGCGGTCGAGGTGAAGTCCTTGAACCGGGCGGCGTTCGACGCCGTCTGGTCGTGGAAGGTCTGGTCGACCGTGAACCCCCGTGAGGCGACCTCGATCGCGGGCCTGAGCGCCTGACCGAGCGAGAGCGTGCCGAACCGCCTCAGGGCCAGCTCCCACTGCGCGACGCTGCCCGGGACCCCGGCGGACAGGCCGCTGGTCACCGCGTCGTCGAACGGGACGCCCTCCAGCGAGGAGGACCGCATCGCCCTCGGCGCCGTCTCCCTGCCGTCGATGGTGTGCACCCTGCCGTGGCGGGCGTCGTAGTAGACGATGTAGCCGCCCCCGGCGAGCCCGGCCGAGTACGGCTCGGTGACGCCGAGCGTGGCCGCGCCCGCGACCGCGGCGTCGATCGCGTTTCCGCCCCTGCGCAGCACGCCGAGCGCGGCTCTGCTGGCGTCCAGGTCCACGGTCGCGACCGCGCCGCCGTACCCCTCGGCGACGGGTTGTTTCTCCTGCTGCGGGGCCGCGGTGGCGGGCCGTACGAGCAGGACGGAGCTTCCCGCCAGAATCGCGGCGGCGAGCACGGTTGAGCCTCGACTGATCATGTTGGCCTCCCGCAGCCCAGCTTGACTCAGTTGACCGCCCATGTCAGCCCCCCTCCTACGCCCGGCGGTGTAGTGCCGTCTGCCGCCGGGGGCGGACGCGCAGGTCAGGGCCGGGACGTAAAGTGCTCACCGTGCGCGTCACCCGCCTTCCCCTTCCGCTGCTGCCGTTCCTGGTGGCCGTCGTCCAGGTCGCGGGCAGCACCGGGGCCCAGTGGAACCAGCTGCACAGCGCCGGGCTGATGCGGGTCCCGCTGGACGCCGTGGGATACGCGCTGCTGCTGACCGGCCCCCTCGCCCTGACCGTACGGCACCGCAACCCCGTCGTCAGCCTGGCCGTGACCCAGGTCGCGACCTGGGCGTACGTCGTCCTCGGATACTCCTACGGCCCCGTCTTCGCCAGCCCGGCCATCGCGCTCTACTGCGCCGTCTCCGCCGGGCACCGCAGGGCCGCCTGGCTGACCGGCGGGCTGATGTACGCCTTCCTCCTGTCCTACGCGACCTGGGCCGCCAACCTGCCGATCCCCTCCTGGTACCACAACCTGGCCGTGGCGGCCTTCATCGGCGTGGTGCTGGCGGCCGGCGAGTACACCAGGGCCAGGCGCGAGCGGATCACCGAACGGAGGCGGGTCGAGGCCGAGGAGTCCCGGCGGCAGGCCAGCGAGGAGCGCCTGACCATGGCCCAGGAGCTGCACGACGTGCTGGCGCACAACATCTCCCTCATCCACGTGCAGGCCTCGACCGCCCTGCATCTCATCGACGACCACCCCGAGCAGGCCCGCACCGCGCTCACCACGATCAAACAGGCCTCCAAGGACGTGCTGACCGAGATGCGCTCGGTGATCAACGTGCTCCGCGAGGGCGCCCCCCGCTCCCCCACGGCCGGGCTCGACCGCCTCGACGAGCTCACCGGACGTGCCGAGCACGGCGGCCTGACGATCGAACGGCAGGTCGAGGGCCGGGTCAGGGCGCTGCCCCCGGGGACCGACCGGGCCGGGTACCGCATCGTCCAGGAGGCCCTGACCAACGCCGCCCGGCACGCTCCGGGCTCGACCGTCACCGTGCTCCTGCGGTACGGCCCGCGCGAGCTGCTGATCCGGGTCACCGACACCGGCGGCGTCGGCGCGGCCGAGCCCCTGGGCGGCGGCAACGGCATCCCCGGCATGCGCGAACGCGCCACGGCCCTCGGCGGCACCCTGACCTCGGGCCCGCACGGACGGGGTTTCCGCGTCGAGGCCCGGCTGCCGATCCCGGAGGAACCCGCATGATCAAGATCGTTCTCGCCGACGACCAGGCGCTGGTCAGGGCCGGGTTCCGCGCCCTGCTCGACGCCCAGCCCGGGATGACCGTCGTGGCCGAGGCCTCCGACGGCGCCCAGGCGCTGCGCCTTGCCGCCGAGCACCGGCCCGACGTGGTGCTGATGGACATCAGGATGCCCGGCATGGACGGCCTGACCGCGACCAGGGAGATGCCCCCGGGGCCGCGGATCATCATCCTGACCACCTTCGAACTCGACGAGTACGTCTTCGAGGCGCTGCGCAACGGCGCCAGCGGGTTCCTCGTCAAGGACACCGAGCCGGCCGAGCTCATCCAGGCCGTCCGCGTCGTCGCCGCCGGGGACGCGCTGCTGTCCCCCGGGGTGACCCGCCGTCTGATCGCCGAGTACGCCAGCCGGGCCAAGGCGCCGCATCCCTCCCAGGACCTCTCCCTGCTCACCGAGCGTGAACGGGAGGTCCTCACCCTGGTCGGCACCGGCATGACCAACGACGAGATCGCCCAGCGGCTCTTCATGAGCCCCGCGACCGCCAAGACGCACGTGAGCCGGACCATGATGAAACTGCACGCCCGCGACCGCGCCCAGCTCGTCGTCATCGCCTACGAGTCCGGCCTGGTCCGCCCCGGCTGGCTGTGATCGTTTTCAGGGAAAACCCATGCCCGCACGGCATGTCGGCGATACCCTGCGTGTTCCCAAGGACACGAAGGGAAACAATCGTGCTCATGATGTCACGACGGCGCCCCGCCACTCTGAGGCCCACTCCCGAAACCGCGTCCCACCCCCTGCCCGGGACGCCACGCGAACTGTTCGAGGCCCTCCCCCAGCTTCCCGGGCTTCGCACCGAGATCATCGACGGGAGACTCATAGTGAGCCCGGTGGGCACCCCCGAACACGCCAGGATCGCGATGCGCCTGTACGGCGCGCTTCTTCCTCTCATCGAGGAGAAGGGTTGGGACGGCTTCAGCGGAAACGTCGACGTCTGTATCGACGGGCCTCGCGACCCTGTGGAGCCCGACTTCGTGCTCGCCCCGCCCGACTGCCCCCGCTGGGGAGAGCGGGAGCTGCTGTCGTCCGGTCTCATCATGGTGGCCGAGATCGTCTCGCCCGGCAGTATCGCCGACGACCGTGACAGGAAGCCCGGCGTCTACGCCCTCGGCGAGATTCCGGTGATGGTCATCATCGACCCCGTGGCCACCCCGGCGACCGTGACGGTCCTCAGCGACCCCAAGGAGGGGGCCTACCTGACCTCGACCCGGGTCGCGATGGGCTCGCCCGTGCACCTGCCGGAACCGGTCGGCTTCACGCTGGACACCTCGGTCTTCGTGCGCTCCTGAGCGGGTCGTATCCACCCCGGCCCCGGATACGCCCGGCGCCGTACGCCGTGATGGGACCTGGGGGCGATTGCCCGTCACGTCCCGCACGGGAGGGTGGGAGACGTCGAAGGAGGTAGAAGATGAACGTTCTCGCCGTGGGTCACGAGGTCGTCGCGGCGGCTCCGCCGTGGGGGTGGCACGTGCCCTGGTGGCCGGTCTTCCCGGTGTTCTGGGTGCTGGTGTGGGCCGGGGTCGCGACGCTGGTGGTGCGGGCCCGGCGCCGGGGTCTGGGGCCGTGGCGGCGTCCTGAGGTCCAGACGCCCCAGGAGGGCACGACGGCGGCGGCCGAGCGGATTCTCGCCGAGCGGTACGCCAGGGGCGAGCTCGGTGCCGAGGAGTATTTCGAGCGGATGTCGGTGCTCAGAAGCGGCGCTCTCTGAGAAGCGCTGGCACCTGGGGACAACCCGGCCGTGACATTCCGCCGTTCGAACTCGGCACTATATGCGGAGAATTGGCGGCCGAAAACGGCTTTCCCGCGCGGAACCGAAGCGCGGGGCCGTACGCGGAGAGAGGGGGGCCGTGTCCCGCGCGCCGGGAGCGCGGGGCACGGTCACGGT
Source organism: Streptosporangium jomthongense (assembly GCF_042650425.1). Lineage (NCBI taxonomy): Bacteria > Bacillati > Actinomycetota > Actinomycetes > Streptosporangiales > Streptosporangiaceae > Streptosporangium > Streptosporangium jomthongense. Next base: position 359,297 of record NZ_JBHSBC010000032.1, read on the forward strand.
GTGGAACGGTCAGTCGGCGATGACCTGCGAGACCGGGGTGTACGGCAGGCCGAGGGACTGGGCGACCTGGTCGTTGGTGAGCAGGCCCGCGTGGGTGTTGAGGCCCGGCGCCAGGCCCGCGTCCTGCTGCAGGGCCGACTTCCACCCGAGGCCCGCGAGCTTGACCGCGTAGGGCAGCGTCGCGTTGGTCAGGGCGTAGGTGGAGGTGTTGGCCACCGAACCGGGCATGTTGGCCACGCAGTAGAAGACCGAGTTGTGGACCTGGTAGGTCGGGTCGGCGTGGGTGGTCGGCCTGGAGTCCTCGAAGCAACCGCCCTGGTCGATGGCGATGTCCACCAGGACCGAACCCGGCTTCATCCTGGAGACCAGCTCGTTGGAGACGAGGGTCGGCGCCTTGGCCCCGGGGATCAGCACGGCGCCGATGACCAGGTCGGCCTCAAGGACCTCCTTCTCGATGGCGTAGGAGGTCGAGACGAGGGTCTTCAGCCGCCCCTGGTAGACGGCGTCGATGAAGCGCAGCCGGTCGACGTTGAGGTCGAGGACGGTGACGTCCGCCCCCATGCCGACCGCGATCTGCGCGGCGTTGAGACCGGAGACGCCGCCGCCGATGACGACGACCTTGGCCGGGGCCACACCGGGCACGCCGCCGGGCAGCACGCCCCTGCCGCCGTTGAAGCGCATCAGGTTGTAGGCGCCGACCTGCGGGGCCAGGCGGCCCGCGACCTCCGACATCGGGGCGAGCAGCGGCAGGGTGCCGCCGACCTGCACGGTCTCGTAGGCGATACCGGTGACCTGCTGCCTTAACAGGGCCTCGGTGCACTCGGGGCCCGCGGCCAGGTGCAGGTAGGTGAAGAGCACCTGCCCCTGACGCATGCGGTGGTACTCCTCGGCGATCGGCTCCTTGACCTTGAGGATCATGTCCGCCTCACCCCACACCTCGTCAGCGGTGTCGAGGATCTTGGCTCCGGCGAACAGGTACTCCTCGTCGGTCAGGTGCGAGCCGAGACCCGCGCCGCGCTGGACGTAGACGTCGTGGCCGTGTCGTACCAGCTCGTGGACGCCCGCCGGAGTAGCGGCGACGCGGTACTCGTGGTTCTTGACCTCGGCAGGCACGCCGATCTTCATAATCGGTCCTTTCAGCTTCCAAAGGATGTCACCGCATGGCCCGCTGAACGTGGTGACGTTTCAGCGAATGCCGTGACGATTGGGTGAGATCCATTGTGCTGCTGCCAGGGTGAAGTCAGAGCCGATTCCACGCTTCTGTCAGAACCGACCGCAGAATCGACTCGATCTCGTCGAACTCCTTGGGGCCGCAGATGAGCGGCGGGGCGAGCTGGATGACCGGGTCGCCCCGGTCATCGGCCCGGCAGTACAGCCCGGCCTCGTACAGGGCCGAGGACAGATAGCCCCGGATGAGGCGTTCCGACTCCTCCAGGTCGAAGGTCTGCTTGGTCGTCCTGTCCTTGACCAGTTCGATGCCCCAGAAGTAGCCGGACCCGCGCACGTCGCCGACGATCGGCAGGTCCCGCAGACGTTCCAGGGTGGCGCGGAAGACCGGCTCGTTGCGGGTCACGTGGCCGAGCAGGTCCTCGCGCTCGAACAGGTCGAGGTTGGCCAGGGCCACGGCGGCGGAGACCGGGTGGCCGCCGAAGGTGTAACCGTGGGCGAACATCTCGGTGCCGTCCTTGAACGGCTCGAAGAGGCGCTCCGAGGCGATCATGGCGCCGATCGGTGAGTAGCCGCTGGTCATGCCCTTGGCGCAGGTGATGATGTCGGGGACGTAGTCGAACTTCTGCCCGCCGAACATGGTGCCGAGGCGGCCGAAGGCGCAGATGACCTCGTCGGAGACGAGCAGGACGTCGTACTCGTCGCAGATCTCGCGCAGGCGCTGGAAGTATCCGGGCGGGGGCGGGAAACAGCCGCCCGCGTTCTGCACCGGCTCGACGAAGACGGCGGCCACGGTGTCGGGGCCCTCCATCTCGATGGCCCTGGCGACGCGTTCCGCGGCCCAGTGGCCGTACTGCTCGGGGGTCATGCCGGGCACGCCGGTGATCTCGTCGGCGCGGTAGTGGTTGGTGTTCGGCACCCGGATCGAGCCGGGGACCAGGGGCTCGAACATCTGCTTGAAGGCCGGGATGCCGGTGATCGACAGGGCGCCCTGGGGGGTGCCGTGGTAGGCGATCTGGCGGCTGATGACCTTGTGCTTGAGCGGCCTTCCGGTGATCTTGAAGTACTGCTTGGCGAGCTTCCAGGCGGTCTCGACGGCCTCGCCGCCGCCGGTGGTGAAGAAGACCCGGTTGAGGTCGCCCGGGGTCTGCTCGGCCAGCCGCTGCGCCAGTTCCGCGGCCTTGGGGTGGGCGTAGGACCACAGCGGGAAGAAGGCCATCTCCTGCGCCTGCTTGGCCGCGGCCTCGGCCAGTTCGCTGCGGCCGTGACCCGCCTGGACCACGAACAGCCCGGCCAGGCCGTCGAGGTAGCGCTTGCCGTGGATGTCGTAGACGTAGCTGCCCTCGCCTCGCACGATCATCGGCATCTCCGCGTCCCGATAGGAGCCGTGCCGGGTGAAGTGCAGCCACAGGTTGTCCTGCGCGGCCTTCATGATCGAGGCGACGTCGGTGTTTTCGGGGTGGTTCATGGCGATCTTCCCTCGATGAGCTGGGCTCCCCACAGTCTGCACGCCGAACATCACCTTGCCAAGTGAAAACGTGGCAACGGACTGCAATGACATCGGAATCCGCAATGACATCCCACGACATCAACGAAATCCGCGAGCGCAGCCCATACCGCTCCGGTCTCCGGGTTCCGTCCCACGGAATGAGACGCGAAACCATTGGACGATGGAAACGGACACCAATGACGAAGGGTCGTCCACTCGTTGTGATCCAATAGGACGGACCAGATGTTGAGATGCGAGGGAACGTTGTGACTCCTGACGAGATCGAGGGCGCCGTCGCCGCGGGACTGCCCCAGGCGGTCGAGGACCTCAAGCGCCTCGTCGCCATCCCCTCCGTGGCCTTCCCCGGCCACCCGGAGGAGCCGGTGTTCGCCGCCGCCGCGGTGACCGAGGAACTGCTGCGCAGTACGGGATTGCCGCACGTCCAGCAGGTACCGGTCCCAGGGAGCTTCCCCGCCGTCTACGCCGAGGCTCCCGCTCCGCCCGGCGCGCCGACCGTCCTGCTGTACGCGCACTACGACGTGCAGCCCGCGGGCGACCCCGCGCTGTGGCGCACCCCGGCCTTCGAGCCGACCGAGATCAACGGCGCCATCCACGGACGCGGCGCCGCCGACGACAAGTCCGGCGTCATCACGCACGTCGCCGCGCTGCGCGCCTTCAGGGGCCGTTTCCCGGTGGGCGTCAAGGTGATCGTCGAGGGCCAGGAGGAGTACGCCGGGGAGCGCCTTGAGTCCTTCATCGAGCACAACCCCGAACTGGTCCGCGCGGACGCGATCGTGGTCGCCGACACCGGCAACCCCCGCGTCGGCGACCCGGCGGTGACCACCTCGCTGCGCGGCATGGCCGCCTTCACCGTCGAGGTGCGCACGCTGCGCGAGTCGCTGCACAGCGGCTCGTTCGGCGGTGCCGCCCCCGACGCGCTGGCCGCGCTGATCCGGATGCTCGCCTCCCTGCACGACGACCACGGTGACATCCGCGTCCCCGGCCTGCCCCGTGGCACCTTCCTGGGCGCCGGCCCCTCCGAGGAGGACTTCAGGGCGACGGCGGGCGTGCTCGACGACGTCTCCCTGGTCGGCTCGGGCTCGCTGGCCGACCGGCTGTGGGCCTCCTACGCCATCACGGTCACCGGCCTGGACGTGCCGACCGTCTCCGGCGCCATCAGCGCCGTCCAGCCCGTCGCCAGGGCGCGGGTGACCGTACGGGTGCCCCCGGCGGGCGACCCGAAGGCCACGACCGAGGCCGTGCTCGACTTCCTGCGGCAGGTCGCCCCCTGGGGGGTCAGGGTGAGTTTCAGCGACCACGTGCTCGGCTCCGGCTTCCTCGCCGACACCGGCGGCGTCGCCCGCTCCGCGCTGAACCGGGCCATGGAGCGCGCCTACGGCAGGCCGCCGCGCGACGTCGGGGCGGGCGGTTCGATCCCGCTGGTCTCCACGCTCGTCAGGCAGTTCCCCGCCGCCTCGATCCTGCTCTTCGGCGCCGAGGACGACGACGCCTCGATCCACGCGCCCAACGAGCGTGTCGTCATCGAGGAGCTGCGCCGTACGATCGCCACGGAGGCGCTCTTCCTCCAGGAGTACGGCTCCGCACCCTTCTGACCTGCGGTGACGCGAAAGGCCCCGCCCGGGAACGGGCGGGGTTTTTCGTTGTGTTAGTTTTTGTACTGACTGGTCAGTTTGAAACGTGGAGGCGAGATGTTCACCGGGGTGGCGGTGCGCGCCGACGACCTTTCCCTCAGGGGCGGGCACGGCTGGGTCTACCGCGAGGTCACCGCCGAGGCCGCCCCCGGCGCGCTCACGGCCGTCGCCGGGCAGGCGGGCAGCGGGCGTACCAGCCTCCTGCTGACCCTGGCCGGCCGGATGAAACCCACCGCGGGCACACTCACGGTCGCCGGAAGGCACACGCCCAGGACCATCAGGCGGGTGGCCGCGCTCGGCCTGGTCGACGGGGTCAACGACCTGGATCCCGCGCTGTCGGTCGCCGAGCACCTGCGTGAGCGGGCACGGGGTCCTCTGGGGTCACGGCGCGGCGGCCGGCAGGAGACACGGGCGGGCGTCGCGCTCGAACTGGCCGGCCTCGAACGCTCCCCCGGTGACAGGACCCTGGTGCGCGCCCTGGACCGCGAACAGCGTGTACGGCTCGGCCTCGCCCTCGCCCTGCTCGACGAACCGGGACTGCTCGTCCTCGACAACGTGGACACCGGGCTCGACGCGGTACGGCGCGCGGCGCTCTGGGCGACACTCACCGAACTGGCCGCGCTGGGGCTGACCGTCTTCGCCGCGTGCACCGAACCCCCCGAGCCCCCGCAGGCCGGTGGAACCCTCGAAACCACCACGACCCCCGGGGCCGCCAAGGCGCGCCCGGTTGGGACGCTGCGCCTGCCGGGCCAGGAGGAACGATGAGATCACTTCGGCTGGGCGACCTGGAGCTACGGCGTTTCACCCGGTCACGGCTGACCAGGGCGGCACTGGCAGGGGTCGTGATGCTGCCGCTGCTGTACGCCGGGCTGTACCTGTGGTCGTTCTGGGACCCGCAGGGCAACCTCGGTGACATCCCGGTCGCGCTGGTCGTCGAGGACCGGCCCGCGACCGTGGACGGGAAGACGGTCGACGCGGGCCGGGAGCTGGCCGACAGGCTGCGTGAGCGCGAGGTCTTCGACTGGCACACGACCGACGCGCGGCAGGCTCTGGACGGCGTCAACGACGGCCGTTTCTACCTGTCGCTGACCATCCCCGCCGACTTCAGCGCCAGGCTCGCCTCCCCCTCAGGGGAGGGCGCGCCCACCCCGGCCGAGCTGGGCGTGCGGGTGGACACCGGCCGCAGCTACGTCATGCGCACGATCTCCGACGCGGTGTTCGCCGAGGTCAGGGAGTCCGCGGGCCGTACGGCGCTGAAGGACTACTGGGACCGGGTCTTCGTCTCCTTCGGAGAGCTGCACGAGGCGACGGCCAAGGCCGCCGACGGCGCGGGCGAGCTGCGCGACGGCGCGGCCAAGGCGGGCGAGGGCGCCTCCGCCCTGGACACCGGTCTCGACAAGGCCAAGGACGGCACCGGCAGGCTCGTCACCGGCCTGAGCGGCGCGAACGCGGCGACCGGCAAGCTCTCCTCGGGGGCGGCCGAACTTGCGGGCGGGCTGGGCAGGGCACGCGACGGCGCTCGTGAGCTCGGCCGGGGCCTGGACAGGCTCGGCGACGGCGCGAAACGGGTCGCGGCGGGCAACGCCAAGGTCCACCGGCAGGTCCGCGCCCAGATCGCGGCGCTCGACAGGGCGGCAGGCGAGCTGACCAGGCTGCTCGACGCCAACGGCGCGCGGCTGCGGTCCCTGGCCCAGGCCGTCGAGCGGGACGCGGCTCTGCTCGCGGACGGCTCGGGCGGGTCGGGCGGGCGGGTCTCCGGCCAGGCCGCGCAGCAGGCACGACGGCTGCAGAACTGGATCGCCGCCAACCCTGAGGCCGACTCCGCGCTGCGCGGCATCGCCGACCGGCTCTCCGCCTCGACCCAGGCGGGCGAGCCCTCGGGCCCCGCACGTGACGGACAGGCCGCGGCCAGGCTGCGGCGGGACGCGCGGCGCGTCTCCGAACTCGCGGGCCGCGCCGCCGAGATCGCCCCCTCTGCGGGCGCCCGCCTCGAACGGGCCAGGAAGGCCGTGAAACAGCTGGAGGCGGGCCTCGGCGAACTGGCCGCGGGCTCGGCCAAGGTCAGCGCCGGACTCGGCAAGGCGGGTACGGCAGGTGGCCGGCTCGCCTCCGGCCTGACGAGGCTCGGCACCGGAGCCGACCGCCTCAGCCAGGGCCTGTCCCGGCTCGACGGCGGCATCGTCAGGCTGAGCGACGGCGCGACCAGGGTGGACAGCGGCGTCGGCAGGCTGAGCCGGGGCGCCGGAGAGCTGAGCGACGGCCTCGGCAAGCTGGCCGACGGGTCGAAGGAGCTGAGCGACAAACTCGGCGAGGGCGCGGCCCGCATCCCCGACTACGACGGGGACGAGCGCGCGCGGCGCGCCGACATGATGAGCGAACCGGTCAGGCTGGCCAGCCAGGTCCTCAACCGGGTGCCGAACTACGGCACCGGCTTCGCGCCCTTCTTCGTCCCGCTGGCACTGTGGGTCGGCGCGATGGTGAGCTACATGGTGCTGCGCCCGCTCAACCCGCGCCTGCTCGCCGGTACGGCTCCCGCCTGGCGGATCGCCCTCGCGGGCTGGCTTCCCGGGGTCGCCCTGGGCACGGCGCAGGTCGGCGTGCTGCTGGCCGTGATCAGGTTCGGGCTCGGCATGGAGGCCGCGCACTGGGCCGGGGTCGTGGGCGTCCTGCTGCTGACCACGGCGGCGTTCCTGGCGATCGTGCAGGCGGTCAACGCCCTGCTCGGGCCACCGGGACGGGTCGCGGTGCTGGCGCTGCTGATGCTCCAGCTCACCTCGGCCGCGGGAACCTACCCCATCGAGACCTCACCGGGTTTCTTCAGGGCGATCTCGCCGTGGCTGCCGATGAGCTGGGTGGTCAGCGCGCTGCGCAGGCTGATCAGCGGCGGTGACCTGACCGTCGCCTGGCAGGCCTGCGGGGTGCTGGCCCTGTTCACCGTCCTGGGCCTGGCCCTGAGCGTCTACGCGGTGCACCGGGGCCGTACCTGGACCATGCGCCGCCTGCACCCGGAGCTGGCGCTGTGACTACGGTTGGCGCATGACGAGACAGCGGGCCGCGGGCGGGGAGGACGGCCGCAGGGCCGCGACACGGCTTCGGCTGTTCGGCGCGGCGGTCGAGGTGATCGCCGAGGACGGCTACGCGGCGGCGACCGTCGAGGCGATCGCCGAACGGGCCGGGGTGGCCAAGGGCACGGTCTTCTACAACTTCGGCAGCAAGGACGGGCTCTTCACCGCCCTGCTCGAACACGGCATCCGGCAACTGGCGGAGACGATGACCCGGGCGGCCCAGGCCCAGGAGAGCCCGCTGGAGGCGCTGGACGCGGTGATCATGGCGCAGCTGCGCTTCTTCGAGGAGTACGCGGCCTTCGCCCGGGTGCTGCTGACCGAGATGTGGCGTACGGCCTGGCAGGAGACGATCGCCACGCTCAGGCGGGAGGTGCTGGGCGTCTACGCGGACACGCTGCGCGAGGCGGTCATCCGGGGAACGGTCCGCGCTGACCTGGACGTGGAGACCGCGGCGACCGCGCTGTTCGGCATGGTCCTGACCACCTCGATCGAGCGCAGGGCGCTGCATCCCACCCGCCCGGTCGAACAGTTGCACGCCACCCTCGTCGACCTCGTCCACGGACGGGTAGCCGATCACCTCTTGTCCGAGTAAAACGGTTCTTCCTACGATCGTCTGACGATGCACCGGCTCTTCGCCCTTGATCGCGGATCACGGTTCCCGCCGGGGCGGTGGCGAACTCCGCGTCGGACAGACACCACCATCCTCAGGAGGCCGGGTGCAGCAGCCGCAGCGACGACGCAGGAACGTCGCCCCGTTCGTCATCGCGATCCTCGTCGCCGGCAGTCTGATCGTCGGCCTGCGGCTGTTCATCGGAGCCCGGGACGACGAGGGCGGCGGAGGCGGCGAATCCCGGAAGGGCACCGAAACCGCGGCGGCCTGCGACGGCGAGGGGATACGGCTGACCGTGGCCGCCTCCCTTGAGAAGGCCGAGCTGCTGAGGAAGATGGCGGCCGGCTACAGCGGCAGGAAGGTCGGCGGCCGGTGCGCCGAGATCGCCGTGACCAGGTCGAGCGGCGGCCTGATCCAGGCGCTCGCCAGAGGCTGGGACGAGGGACGGGACGGCCCGCGCCCCGACGTCTGGTCTCCGGCGAGCAGCAGCTGGATCGCCCTGCTCAGGCAGCGCGCCGCCGCGGCGGACACCGCCTCCCCCGTCGCCGACGACAACCCGTCGATCGCCAAGACGCCGCTGGTCATCGCGATGCCCAAGCCGATGGCCGAGGCGCTCGGCTGGCCGGGCAAGAAACTCGGCTGGTCCGACCTGCTCGAACTGTCGAAGAGCTCGTGGGCCAAGTACGGCCATCCCGAGTGGGGCGCCTTCCGGCTGGGCAAGACCAACCCCAACTTCTCGACCAGTGGCCTGAACGCCACCATCGGCACCTACTTCGCGGCCACCGGCCTGTCGGGCGACCTGTCCGAGCACAACGTGGCCGACCCCGCGGCGCGGGAGTTCGTGCGGGGGGTCGAGCACTCGATCGTGCACTACGGCGACACGACGCTGACGTTCCTGTCGAACCTGCAGCGGGCCGACGACGCCGGGACCGGCCTGAGCTACATCTCCGCCGTGGCCGTCGAGGAGAAGTCCGTCTGGGACTACAACGAGGGCAACCCGACCGGCGACCCCACGACGCTCGGCGAGCACGGCAAACCCAAGGTGCCGCTGGTCGCGATCTACCCCAAGGAGGGCACCCTCTACTCGGACAACCCGTACGCGGTGCTGACCACGCCGTGGGTGGACGACGCCAAGCGCGCCGTGGCCGCCGACTTCCTGGCCTACCTCCAGGCGGCGCCGCAGCAGAAGCAGTTCACCGACCACGCCTTCAGGTCGCACGACGGCAAGCCCGGCGGGCTCATCACCCAGGCGAACGGGCTGCTGCCCGCCGAACCGGGGAACACGCTCAGCCCGCCCGCTCCCAACGTGCTCGACAAGGTGCTGTCCAGCTGGGCCGAGTTGCGCAAGCCCGCCAACGTGCTCATGGTGATCGACGTCTCCGGCTCGATGGGCGCCCAGGTGCCCGGCACGGGCAGGAGCAAGCTCGAACTCGCCAAGCAGGCGGCCGTCAACGCGCTGCCCCAGTTCGGGCCGCACGACCAGGTCGGCCTGTGGATGTTCTCGACCGAGCGGGACGGCGCCAAGGACCATCTGGAGCTGGCCCCGATGGCGACCGTCGACGACGCCCAGCGCAAGCGGCTGCGGGCCAGGCTCGGCGGGCTGACCCCGGACGGCGGGACCGGCCTGTACGACACGGCGATGGCCGCCTACCAGCACGTGCGCGGGCGGCACAGCGGTGACGCGATCAACGCGGTCGTCTTCCTCACCGACGGCAGGAACGAGGACAACAACAGTCTCTCCTTGGACAAACTGCTGGCCGGGCTGCGCACCGAGCCGTCCGGGGAGTCGGTGCGGATGTTCACCATCGCCTACGGCCAGGACGCCGACCTCGGCGTGCTCAGGCAGATCTCCCAGATGACGAACGCCGCCGCCTACGACTCCAGGGAGCCGGGGAGCATCGACCAGGTGTTCACCGCGGTGGTGTCCAACTTCTGATGTCCCGGCTCGGTGAGGAACTACGCGACCCGTGGGGGCTGCTGCTCGGTGTGACCGCGGCGGGCGCCGCCTGGGCCGTGAACGTGCCCCCGGCGGCCGCCGTTTTCGTCGGGGCCGCCGTCTGGCTGACCAAGGTGGGCAGCGCCGTCCTGCAGGGCCGGGGCGGCGGCCGTACGGCGACCGTCACCTCGGGCAGCCAGGAGGAGCGGTGGCTGCGGCGGGCGGAGGAGGCGACGCGGAGCTTCGACGAACTGGGCGCCTCGATGGGGGACGGCCCGCTGGCCGGGCGGGTCGCGCTGATGCGTCCCCAGGTGGACGACGCGATGGCCGCCCTGCGGCGGCTGGCCCAGCAGGCGTCGCTGGCCTGTGCCGCGCTGGACAGGTTCGACCTCGACCAGCTCATGCGGGAGCGCCTCCGGCTGACCGGCGCCAGGGAGCAGGCCAGGAAGGAGGTCGTCGAGGACATCGACCGCGCGCTCTCCTCGCTGGCCACCCAGCTTGAGGTGGTCGACCGGCTCGCGGAGACCAGGGACCGGGCGCTCGCCCGGATGGAGTCGAGCACGATCAGCATCGAGGGGCTCCTGGCGCGGGTGGTCGAGCTGGCGGCGACGTCGGCCACCGGGGTCCTGGACCCGGCACGGGTGCTCGACGAGCTGGCCGCCGGGCTCGAAGGGGTCCGCGTGGGCCTGCGTGAAACCGAACAGATCACTCGCGACGCGCTGGACCGGCAGCCCCCTCCGGAGCGGTAATCGGTAAGGAGTCCCCATGTTCGCACTCGTCCGCAGGGCCTGGCGCTATCTCGTCTTCGCCCTGTCCGGCAGGCTCTCCGAGCTGTCCGACCCCCGGGTCCAGATCGAGCAGGCCGTACAGGAGGCAAGGGAACGGCACCGGGTGCTGACCCAGCGGGCGGCCTCGGTCATCGGCAACGAGCACGAACTTGAGCTGCGGCTCACCCGCGCGACGGAGGAGACGGACCGTCTCCAGGAGAACGCCCGCCAGGCGGTCCTGCTGGCCGAGGGGTCCAGGGCCGCGGGGGAGGAGGCCAAGGCCCGTTCCTACGAGGAGTCGGCCCGCGCCTTCGCCTCCCGGCTCGTCGCCGCTGAGGACTCGCTGCGGGACACCCGGCTCATGTACGAGCGCGCGCGGCAGGCCTCCGACCAGGCCCGCGCGGCCGTCGACACCAACGCCGCCGCCCTGCAGCGCACGCTCGCCGAACGGATGCGCCTGCTGTCGCAGCTCGACCAGGCCGAGATGCAGGAACAGCTCAACAGGGCCATGGGTGAGCTGTCCGGGCTCGGCCCCGCCGGGGAGACCCCGACCCTCGGGGAGGTCAGGGAGAGGATCGACAAACGGTACGCCCGTGCCCTCGGTGAGGCGGAGCTGACCACGGGCTCCGTCGAGGCCAGGATGCTGGAGGTCGAGCGCGCCACCCTCGACGTCGAGGGCGCCGCCCGCCTTGAGGACATCAGGCGCGGTCTCGGCCTCGGCCGGGAGGAGGGGCCGGAGGATCAGCCGACCGGCAGGTCATAGGCACGGCATGGCCGTACCAATGCATAACGTCCAGTGCCTGTCTTTCCGCTGATTCATCGATAACTTTGATACATGCTCGACGTCGTACGGCTTCGTGTCCTGGCCGCCGTCGCACGGCACGGCTCGGTGACCGCCGCCGCCAGGGAACTGCACTACTCCCAGCCCTCCGTCAGCCACCATCTCGCCCGGCTCGAAGCCGAGACCGGGGCCAAACTGATCCAGCGGGCGGGCCGGGGCATCCGGCTCACCGAGGCGGGGCGCCTGCTGGCCGAACGGGCCGCCGAGATCGTCGGCCGCATCGACTCCGCCGCCGCCGAGCTCTCCGCGCATGTCGGCCTGCGCGCGGGCCGGGTCAGGCTGGCCGCCTTCCCCGCGGCGCTCGGCACGTTCGTGCCCGGGGCGGTCTCGCGGCTCGCCAGGGAGCATCCGGGACTCGAACTGCGCCTGACCGAGACCGAACCGCACGAGGCGCTGCGGATGCTCCGCGCCGGCCACGTGGACGTGGCGGTCGTCTTCCACCACTCCGGCACCGGCGCCGAGGCCGAGGGCGTCCGGCTGACCCACCTGATGGACGACCCCGGCTACCTGGTCACCTCGGGTGTGCCCGGCGACCTGTCCGCGCACCGGGACTCCCCGTGGATCGGGGGTTGCGACCGGTGCCGCGGCCCCCTGCTGCGGTTGTGCGCGCGTGCGGGCTTCGCTCCGGACATCTCCTTCACCACCGACGACGTCGTCGCCGCCCAGGCCCTCGTGGCCGCCGGGATGGGGGTGACGCTCCTGCCGGGCCTGGCCCTGCGCGCGCACCGCAACCCGGGGGTCAACGCGGTGGAGGTGCCCGGCTCGACCCGGCACATCCACGCCGCCACGTACGGCGAGCCGCCCCCTCCCCCGGCGACGGCCGCCCTGCTGACCGCCCTGACCGCCGCGGCCCGCGCGACCGACGTCCCCTGAGGCGGAGCCGTACGGTTCCGGCTGCGGCTCCGGGCGGGGCCGTACGGTGGAAAAACCTGAGGCGAACGGCCAGGTCACCCTTCTACGATCCGGATATGCCGGACCTGACGACGCTCGCTCTCTTCGCCGCCGCGACCCTCGCCCTGCTGCTCGTGCCGGGCCCCGCGGTCCTGTACATCGTGACCCGCAGCGTCGCCCAGGGCCGTACCGCGGGCATGTTGTCGGTGATGGGCATCCACCTGGGCTCCGTGGTCCACGTCGTCGCCGCCGCCCTGGGCATCAGCGCGCTGCTGGCCGCCTCCGCGACCGCGTTCACCGTGGTGAAGTACCTGGGCGCGGCCTACCTGGCCTGGCTCGGCGTCCGCAAGCTGATGGCGGCCCGCACCGAGGGCGACGCCCCCGCCGAGCTCGGGACCGCCTCCAGGTCGCGGCTGTTCTGGGAGGGCTTCGTGGTCAACGTGCTGAACCCGAAGACCGCGATCTTCTTCCTGGCCTTCCTCCCGCACTTCACCGACCCCGCGCGGGGCCCGATCGCGCCGCAGATCGTGGTGCTCGGCCTGATCTGGATCGTGCTGGGCCTCACGAGCGACGGGGCCTTCGCCCTGCTCTCCTCCGCGCTGGCCGGGCGCCTGCGCGGCTCCGCCCGTGCCCGGCGCCGCCTGAACGTCACCAGCGGCGTCGTCTATCTCGGTCTGGGAGCCGTCGCGGCGTTCACCGGCGAGAGCGCCCAGGCCGCCAGGGCCTGAGCGCGGGTCTCTCAACGGGTCTCTGCGGGCGTTCGCCGCCGAGGCGGTCGCGGCCGGGTCAGGAAGCCCGCCACGACGACCTTGCGGACGACCACCGTGAGCGCCGCCAGGGCGATCGCCGTCCACGTCTGGGCCCGCGAAAGGCGCAACAGACCCGCCGCGACGAGGAAGTCGAGCAGCACCGCCATCGCGCCCCCGGGTCCGCCGCCACGCGCCAGCACGGCGAACGAGGCGGCCAGTCCCATGGTGACGATCAGGACGACGGCTGTCCCGAGGAGGTCAGCCATCGCCGATCATGCTCCTCTCCCGATCGATCTCCCTGCTCAGGAAGAAGTTCAGCGCGGTCCTGATCGTCGCGATCGCCGCCAGTTGCCCGATCTGGGCGAAGCTCGGTGAGACAGCCGTCCGCAGCACGTCACCGGCCAGCTGGAACTCCAGCCCCAGCGCGAGGAATCTGCCCAGGAACAGCCGGACGGTGACGAACCCGTCGCCGTCCCCGCGCACGGCGGCCAGCAGGAACCGCGCGAAGGCCGTGACCGCCCCGGCGAAGATGACGATCGCGCCCGCCGCCTCGACGAGACGGACGAGCAGGTTGACGACCTCCCCGAGGCTCTCCTCCGGCAGGAGATCAGGCATGTGGTGCTGGTACCCGCTGACCCGCGGGCCAAGCGACCCCGCCCCCGGGCGACCTCAGCGGGCGGGCCTCAGCGGGCCGGGCCTCAGGGGCGGGCCTCAGCGGGCCGGGCCTCAGGGGCGGGCCTCAGCGGGCCGGGCCGAACCAGGTGGTGAGGGCGGCGCGCAGAGCAGCCTTCTCACCTTCGGAGGAGGCCCCGGCGACCCAGGCGACGTGGCCGTCCGGGCGCACGAGCAACGCCCGGGGGGCGGGAACCTCCCCGGCGCCCGGCACGGTCCACACCCGCTCCGCGCAGCCCGCCTCGACCAGGTCGACCCGGCCGTCCCATCCCTTGACGACCTCCCCCGCCTCCCCTGCCTGCCCGAGATCGAGCAGCACCGGCCTGGCCGTGTGCAGCAGGCCGTACAGCCTGACCGGGCCGTCCGGGGTCAGCAGGTCGAGGTCGGGGACCCGGCGGCCGAGCAGCGGGTGGTCCCCGCCCAGCGGATACCGGACGTCCAGCGCGGTGATCATGCCGCTGAGCAGCCGGTTCACCTCGTCCACCTCGATGAGGCGGCCGAACGTCTCGCGCAGCGCGGTCATCTGCTCTCCGGGGCGCCCCAGCACCGTCTGCGCCCGTGTGTTGCGCAGCACCTCCTCGGCGACCGGGTGCCGTTCGGCGTGGTAGCTGTCCAGCAGTTCCTCCGGCGCGGTGCCGTCGACCACCAGGGCGAGCTTCCAGCCGAGGTTGAACGCGTCCTGCACGCCCGTGTTCAGCCCCTGGCCGCCCGCGGGGAAGTGGATGTGCGCCGCGTCCCCGGCGAGCAGCACCCGGCCCTCGCGGTAGCGCTCGGCCTGCCGGGCGGCGTCGCCGTATCGGGAGACCCAGCGGGGATCGTGCATGCCGTAGTCGGTCCCGGCGATCCTGACCAGCGTCTCCCGCAGCGTCTCGAAGGTCACCGGGGCGTCCCGGTCGGCCACGTGGTCGTACTCGTTGGTCATCACCCGGTACCAGTCCTGGTCGAAGGGCAGCACCGTGAAGGAGCCGTGCTCCCTGCGCTCCTGGAAGATCACCTCCTTGGGCGGGTCGGCGAGCGACACGTCGCCGAGCAGCGCGGTCATCGTCGCCGGGGTTCCGGGGAAGCCGATCCCGGCGAGCTTGCGGACCGTGCTGCGCCCGCCGTCGCAGCCGACCAGGTAGGACGCGCGCAGCCTGCCGCCGCCTTCGGTCTCGACCTCGACGCCGGTCGCGTCCTGGCGCAGGTCCGTCACCCCGGACGACCAGCGCACCCGCACACCGAGCTGGGCGGCGCGCTCCTCAAGCAGCCGTTCGATGGTCGTCTGCAGGACCATGAGCAGGAAGGGATACCTGGTCGCGAGGCCGCTGAAGTCCAGTGGCAGCGCGGAGAAGTGCCCCGCCTGCAGTCGCCGTCCGACGTCGAGGAAACCGCCGAGAAGGCCCCGCTGGTCGAGAACCTCCATGGTGCGCGCGTGGATGCCCCCCGCCCGTGACTCCCGGCCGCGCTCGGCGAGCCGGTCGAGCACGACGACCTCGACGCCCGCCAGCCTCAGCTCGCACGCGAGCATCAGCCCGGTCGGCCCGCCGCCCACGACCACCACGTCCGTCTTCTCCATGATCGCCCCCCTTAACGCCGTTAAATTTAACTGCGTTAAGGATTAATTGAACGATGTTAAGCTGTCAAGGGCACAGGACGGAGAACGGGATGAAGATCACTGCCGAGGAGATCGCGCGGACCTCACTGCGACTCCTCAACGAGGTCGGCCTCGACGGGCTCACCATGCGCCTGGTGGCCAGGGAGCTCGGCGTGCAGGCCCCCGCCCTCTACTGGCACGTCAAGAACAAGCAGGAGCTGCTCGACGTCATGACCGGGATCGTGTTCGCCGAGAGCACCGTGGGGCTTGAGCTGCCCGGACGCGGCACCCCCTGGGACGAGTGGCTCGCCGACAGGTTCCGGCTGCTGCGCCGTACGATGCTGTGCTACCGCGACGGAGCGCGGATGATGGCGGGCACCCATGTCACCGACCCGACCATCTTCCGGACCACCGAACTGGCCCTGCGGACCCTGGGGGACGCGGGCTTCCCCCTCGACGTGGCCGCCCGCTCCCTGCCCACGCTCCTGCACTACACGATCGGCTTCACCATCGAGGAGCAGGCCCGCACCGGCGAGGCGTACGGCGAGGCGGGCAACCCCTACCAGGAAGGACTGCTGGCCGCCTCCCTCGACCCCGGGCGTTTCCCCCTCACCCTGCGGGCCCTCCACCACCTCTTCGACGACGACGGGGACGCGAGCTTCGAGTACGGCCTGCGGATCATCCTCGACGGCATGCGCGCCCTCCTGAAGGAGGACTAACGGGGCATCCTCCGCCACACGGCGCGAGGCAGGACACGCATCACCGCGAACATCGCGCGCAGCGCGCCGGGCACCCACACCACCTCGGCGCCGGAGCGCAGCCCGGCGACCACCGCGTCGGCGACCTGGCCGGGGGTCGAGGACAGCGGCGCCGGGGACATGCCCTTGGTCATCCTGCCGATCACGAAGCCCGGCCGGACGACCATCACCCGGGCGCCCGAGCCGTGCAGCGCGTCACCCAGCCCCTGGGCGAAGCCGTCCAGGCCCGCCTTGGCCGAGCCGTACACGAAGTTGGCCCTGCGCACCCGGATTCCCGCGACCGACGACAGGACGACCAGCGTGCCGTGGCCCTGCTCGCGCAGCCGCCGGGCCGCGAAGAGCCCCGCGGAGACGTGCCCGCCGTAGTTGACGGCGACCGCCCGCGCGGCGGCCACCGGGTCGGCGTCGTAGACCTCCTGGCTGCCCAGCACCCCGAAGGCGGGGATGATCACGTCGAGGTCGCCGACCAGCTTCACCGCGGCCTCGATCACCTCCCCGTGCGTCTCCGGCGCCGAGGCGTCGAACTCAAGCAGGTGCACCTCGGCGGTGCCGATCGCCGGGGGCGTCCCACCGGGGTCCCGCGAGGCCAGCACGACCTTGCGGGCACCGTCGCGGACCAGCCGTTGGACGATCTCCAGACCGATCTCGCTGCGCCCGCCGAGCAGCAGCACGGTGTCCACCGAGCCCAGGGCGTTCTTCATCGGACGAGCCTCCCACAACCTGTCGTCTTCACAGCCCGAGTCTCCTGGCCAGGTCGGAGCGGAAGACCCCGGCGGGGTCGGCCTCCTCGCGGATCTTGCGCCACTCGTCGAGCCTGGGGTACATCGCGGCCAGGGACCGCGCCGACATGCGGGAGTCCTTGGCCAGGTAGAGCCGTCCGCCCGCCTCCATGACCCACCCGTCGAACTCCCGCAGCAGCCGGGCGAGACCCGCGCGGCCCGCCGGGATGTCCAGGGCGAGGGTCCAGCCGGGCATCGGGAACGACAGCATCCCCGGCGTGCCGGGACCGAACCGCTTGAGCACGGTCAGGAAGGACACCACGCCCTCGGCCGAGAGCCTGGAGACGATCCGCCGCAGCGTCGCCTCCTCGCCGAAGGGCACCACGAACTGGTACTGGACGAAACCGTTCGACCCGTAGACCCGGTTCCAGCCCTCGACGAAGTCCAACGGGTGGAAGAACGGCCCGATCTCCTGGATCAGCCCCGTCGCCGGACGCGACTTCCGGTACCAGGCCTCGTTGAAGGCCCGCACGGTCAGCGGGTTGAGCATGCCGTTCGGCGCCCACGGCGGTGCCTTCAGCCGCGTCCTCGGCGCGAAGGCCAGCGGCTCGGTCCCCCTGGGCAGCTCGGCGCGGCTCGCGTGGTCGCCCCGGGTGAGCACGCTGCGGCCCATCCTGGCCCCCGAGGCGAGCAGGTCGATCCAGGCGACCGTGTAGCGGTAACGGTCGTCGGTCGCGGTCATCGTCTCAAGCGTGTGCTCCAGGTCACGGGTGCGTTCGACGTCCACCCGGACCCGCGAGGTCTCGATCGGCACACATTGGAAGACCGCCTCGACGATCACCCCGGTGAGCCCCATCCCGCCGACCGTCGCCCAGAACAGCTCGTCGGCCGGTGTCACCGTACGGCTGCCGCCGTCCGCGGCGACCAGCGTCAGGGAGCGCACGTGGGCGCCGAAGGAGGAGTCCACGTGGTGGTTCTTGCCGTGCACGTCCGCCGCGACGGCCCCGCCGACCGTCACGTGCCTGGTGCCCGGTGTGACGGGGACGAACCAGCCCTTGGGCACCAGGGCCGTCATCAGGTCGTGCAGGCTGAGCCCGGCGCCCGCGGTGACCAGCCCGGTGGACTCGTCGAGGGACCACGAGGTCAGCGAGGTGCAGTCGAGGACGAGTCCTCCGGCGTTCTGCGCGGCGTCGCCGTAGGCCCGGCCGAGTCCTCTGGGGGCGACGCCCCGGTCCGAGGCCCGCCGTACGAGGTCGGCGACCTCCTGCGGTGAACGAGGCCTGGCCACTCGCGCGACGGTCGGCGCGGTACGGCCCCAGCCGGTCAGCAGGGTCATGTGAGGTAGATCCCGATCAGGAGCGGAAGAAGGAGAAGGGCGACGAAGAGCTGGGTGGGCCGGTCACGCAGGGCGAGTTCCTCGGGCTCCTCGCCGACGCCCCGGTCGACCAGCAGGTTGTGCCGCAGGACGATCAGCACGAAGGGGACGATGCTGATCGGGTAGAAGGGCCCCGAGTGCTCGTTCAGCGCCCACAGGCAGTAGGTCACGATCATGGCTCCCGAGGCCATCATCCTGACCCCGGCCAGATAGCCGGGCGTGTAGGCGGCCAGGATGGCCCGGGTCGCGTTGCCGGTCTCGTTGCCCATCGCGGCGCGCAGCTCGGTCTCGCGCTTGCCCGCGACGAGCTGCAGCGAGCCGAGCGAGATGACCACGAGGAACCAGCTCGTCACCGGCACCTGTACGGCGATCGCCCCGGCGAAGGCCCGGATGACGTGGCATCCCGCGACCGCGACGAGGTCGACCACCTCCTGGTGCTTGAGGTAGTAGGTGTAGGAGAAGGTCAGCGACAGGTAGCCCGCCACGACGAGCGGCAGCCGCCAGCCACCGGACAGCGCGGCGATCGCGGGGGCCAGCAGCACGAACGCGGTCCCGACCGCCCAGGCGAGCCGTATCGGGACCAGGCCCGCGGCGATCGGGCGGTGGCGTTTGCGCGGGTGGCGGCGGTCCGCCTCGACGTCGGAGGCGTCGTTGAGCAGGTAGGCCCCGCTGGCCGCGACGCAGAAGGCGGCGAAGGCGATCAGCGCGTCCAGCATTCCCTGCACGGTGAACAGCACACCCGCCGCGGCGGGGGCCGCGAAGATCAGGCCGTTCTTGAGCCACTGGCGGGGCCGACAGGCGCGCAGGAGGGCGACCGGCGAGAACCTCCGCACCGGCTCGACGTCCACGGGTGGCTCAGGCTCGGCCTGCGGCGGTCCGAGCACCGTCTCATCGCTCGTCGCCTCACGGCTGGAACCGCTCATCGCTTCACGACTGGGACGGGGCCCGAAGGAGGCGTGGGGGGAATTGTCACCTTGGGCATGGTGATCTGATTCTTGCCTTCCTGTGGCGTCGTCCACAAGGTCATTGACGATGGGAAAAGTCATCCAGGCCGAAACCGTACAGTAGCGGCGCGAATCACCTGCCGGGTTCCGGGTCGCGGGGCAGGCCGAGCAGCCGTTCACCGATGATGTTCAGCTGGACCTCGGTGGTACCACCGTAGATCGTCATGGCCCGGGTAGCCAGGATGGCGCGGTTCCAGTGGCCCGCGTCGCCGAGCGTACGGTCGGCGGCGGTCACCGCCGCGGAGCCCAGCAGGCCGACCGCGCACTCGGCGACGTGCTGGGCGTGTGAGGTGGACAGCAGCTTGCGGACCGAGGCGTCGCCGCCGGGTTCGGCGCCGCTCAGCTGCCGCAGCGTCACCCGCAGGCCGAGCGCGTCGATCGAGTGGCCCTCGCAGAGCACCTCCGCCAGGTCCTGGCGTTCGACGGCGGTCAGCTCGCGGCCGAGCCTGCCCACGAACCCGAGCAGGTCGCGGATCGAGGAGCCGGTGCCGCCCGTCCCCGAGGAGAGCAGGACCCGCTCGTTGGACAGAGTGTTGCGGGCGACCCGCCAGCCGTCGCCGACCTGGCCGACGACCAGCTCGTCGGGGACGAAGACGTCGTCGAGGAAGACCTGGTTGAACATGCTCTCCCCGGTCATCTCGGTCAGCGGCCTGACCGTGACGCCCGGGGTCTTCATGTCCACCAGGAAGTAGGTGATGCCCTCGTGCTTGGAGCCGGTCGAGGAGGTGCGGGCGAGGCAGATGGCCCATTCGGCGATGTGCGCGATCGAGGTCCAGACCTTCTGGCCGTTGAGCCGCCAGCCTCCCTCAACCCGTTCCGCCCTCGTCTGGAGGGAGGCCAGGTCGGAGCCCGCGCCCGGCTCCGAGAACAGCTGGCACCAGACCGTCTCCCCGCTGAGGGTGCGGGGCAGGAAGCGTTCCTGCTGCTCGGCGGTGCCGTAGGCGACGATCGACGGCACGACCCACGCGCCGATGATCATCTGGGGTGGCCTGACCCGGGCCGCCCGCAGCTCCTGGAGGATGAGCACCTGTTCGAGGGGGGTGGCCTCGCGCCCCCACGGCCTGGGCAGGTGCGGCATGACGTAACCGGCCTCGGCCAGCGCCCGCCGCTGCCGCCGGCCTTCGAGCCCGGCGAACCCGGCGACCTCGGCGCGGACGCGTTCACGGAGCCCGGCGGCCTCCTCGGGCAGGTCGATCTCCATCTGCGGGCGCACGCCGTCCAGCGCCAGCCCGGCGACCTTGTCGGCCCACCCGGCGGAGGGACCGAGCAGCGCGCGCAGGCTCAGCGCGCGGCGGTAGTAGAGGTGGACGTCGTGCTCGTAGGTGTAGCCGATGCCGCCGAAGATCTGGATCGCGTCCCTGGCGCACCCGACGGCGGCGTCCGGCGCGACCACCCCGGCGACCGCGGCGGCGTAGGCCGCCTCCCTGACGGCCTCCCCGGTCGCCCGCGCGGCATCGTCCTCTTCAAGGGTCCGTACGGCCGTGCCCTCCCCGGCCTCCTGTGCGATGTCACCCCCGGCCGTCCGTGCGACGCCGTCCTCCTCGGCGGTCCGCGCGGCCCGGACGGCGTCCCACACGGTCGCGCGGGCCTGTTCGAGCGCGACGAGCATCCGGGCCGCCTTGTGCTTGACCCCCTGGAACTGCCCGATGGGACGGCCGAACTGCACGCGGCCCCTGGCGTACTCGGAGGCGGCGCGCACGCACCAGGCGGCCACGCCCGCGGCCTCGGCCCCGAGCAGGATCGCCGCCAGGTCGTGGACGCGCTCCGAGCTCAGGCCGTCGAGGACCCGCCCCGGCGGCACCTCGACCGACTCGGCCTCGACCCTGGCCACTCCCCGGGTGAGGTCCAGCGCCTGGATCGGTGTCACGGTCACCGTTGAGGCGTCCACCACGACCCACACCCGCTCCTGCCGCGTGGCGACGGGGAGCACCAGGACGTCGGCGAGGGTGCCACCCAGGACCGGTTCGACGACGCCGCCGACGGTCAGTGTGCCGTCCTCGCCGCGGGTGCCCGTCAGGGAACCGGCCGGAGGGCGGGTCAGCGCGACCGCGCCGGTCAGCGTGCCGTCGGCGAGCCCGGGGAGCAGTTCGGCACGGGCCTTGCCGTCCGAGGCCAGGATCACCGCGCTCGCCAGGACGGTCGGCAGGAGGGGGCCGGGGGCGACCCGCTCCCCCAGCGCCTCGACGGCCACGGCCGTCTCCAGCAGGCCGTATCCGCTGCCGCCGTACTCCTCGGGAAGGTGGAGGCCGAGGAGCCCCTGGGCGGCGAGGCTCGTCCAGAACGCCGGACGGGTCTCCTGCGGGGCCTGCACGGCGGCCCGCAGGACCTCGGGCGGGATGTTCCGCGCCGCCCAGCCGATCACCGAATCGCGAAGCTCCCGGTGCTCCTCCCCCAACCCGATCGCCATGACAGAGCCTCCAGACAGGGTTCAGTGACAGAAGCAGATTCTAGAATGTGTTTCCGTCAGAGCGCCCGGGCACTTGCCACCAACGGCGCGATATCAGCCCAGAGTTCCTTGCGGGTGTCCGGAACGGTGACGAAGAGGATGGCCGGTTTGCGGCGGCCGATGTCCAGCAGCGTGAGCGCCGCCTGCGAGGTGTGCCGCTTGCCCTTCACCGTGTAGGTCACCCGGTAGCCGAGCGTCCATCCCTTGCCCGTGGCCGGTTTCTGCGACGCCGTCCAGGCCACCTTGGCGCCCGCCGGATAGTGGTTGGCGACCGTCCACCTCACCGCGCCGGCCGCCGCCTTGCGGAACTCGGCGTCGGTCTTCAGGTCTGCCTGGGGAGAGGCGCCGGGGAGCAGGCCCGAGACGACCATCGTGCCCGGCTGCCGTGCCGTACCGACCTGCTGGCCCGCGGAGAAGGAGGGAATGTCGGCCACCTGCCACGGCTTGCCCAGCTTGGCGTAGGTGATCGCCGCCCTGCTGTCGGTGACCGCGCCGAGCACCGGGCTCGGCGTGCCGGGCAGCGCCCGCAACTTCGTCGTCGGGGGCAGGCCGGGCAGGGCGACCGCGGACGGTGACGGTGCGGGCGAGACGACGGCGGCTCCCGATCCGGCCCCGCTGCCCGACTGGTCGATCCTGTGGGGCCTGTCGCCGGAGAACAGCATGAAGATCAGGAAGACCGCCAGGGCCGTGACGAGCGCGGCGCCGACGCTGTAGACGAACCGGACGGGGATGTCCCCGATCCGGGTCAGCAGGCCCTCCTTGCGCCGCTTCGCCGGGGGCGCGAAAAGCGCAGGCGGCGGGCCGGGCACGAGGGACGGCGTCGGCCTGACCGCGGGTTCCTCGGCCGGAGCGGGCGTCCAGACGGGCTTCGAGGGGGAGTCTCCGGCCGCGTTCCTGGCCGCGGCCTCCCAGGCCCAGACCCCGGACAGGCCGCCGGAGGGCGACTCGGCCGGCTCCGGCGCCTCGGGGGCGTGCTCCCTCTCGTCCGTTTCGAGCCCGGGAAAGCCCGCCATGGGGAAGAGCCAGACGGACTCCTGCTCCTCGGCCGCCTCAGGCTCCGGCTCGGGAGACGGCTCAGCGGGCAGCTCGGGCCTGGGGACCAGCACGGTCTCCTCGCCGTCGCCGATGGGGAACCGGCGCGGCACCCGAGGGTTGATCAGCGTGCCGTCCTCGGCGCGGATGGCGGGAATGGGCGCCGTGGGCGCGTCGTAGGACGGGATGTATCCATCGTGAGGGCCCCCGGAGGAGTCGCCGCCAACATCCGCCATGAGCGCCAGGCTATGCCACCTCACCTGATGGACGAAACGCATACCATCACGCTTCGGCCACGAGACACCGGGGAAGGGGCCGGTCCGTCGCTCCCCGTCAAGAGCATCTTCCGCGCTGAGCTGGGAAGATACTCCCGCATGCAGGGATGGAGTTCACGGGCCGCGCTGTCCGTCGCCGTCGTCATGACGCTCGCGGGATGCGGTCAGAGCGCGAGACCACCGGCGGCGGGCCCCGAGCCCTCACAACCGGGCACGACGGTCGCCACGCCACCGCGGGCCTCGGCGGACGGCGCCTCCCCCGGCGCCCCCATCGGCCCACCGCCGGGCGGCTCCCCTGTCGGACCCGAGGCCCTGGAGACCAAGTACGAGCAGGTCATCGCCACGGTGCTGCCGTCCATCGTGCAGATCACCACGAAGAGCGGCCTCGGCTCCGGTGTCATCTACGACACACAGGGACACATCATCACCAACGCCCACGTCATCGGACGTTCCACAACCTTCGAGGTGACACTGGCCAGCGGCGGCAAACCCCGCGCCGCACGGCTCGTCAAGGCGTACGGGCTCGGCGACCTGGCCGTGATCAAGGTTGACGACCCCACGGGGCTGAAGCCCGCCAGGTTCGGCGATTCGAGCAAGCTCCGGGTCGGGCAGCTCGTCCTCGCCATGGGCAACCCCCTGGGCCTGTCCGGCAGCGTCACCAACGGCATCATCTCGGCGCTCGGCCGTACGGTCAGCGAACCG
The DNA here is from genome assembly GCF_042650425.1 of Streptosporangium jomthongense. NCBI lineage: Bacteria > Bacillati > Actinomycetota > Actinomycetes > Streptosporangiales > Streptosporangiaceae > Streptosporangium > Streptosporangium jomthongense. Next base: position 383,020 of record NZ_JBHSBC010000032.1, read on the forward strand.
CAGGAGGAGGGCGGCCCCGGGGCGACGATCACCGGGGCCGTCCAGACCTCCGCCGCGATCAACCCCGGCAACAGCGGCGGCGCCCTGGTGAACCTCTCCAACGAGGTCATCGGCATCCCGACCCTGACGGCCGTCAACCCGGAGCTCGGCGGCGGTCAGGCCCCCGGCATCGGGTTCGCGATCCCCTCGAACACCGCGACCGACATCGCCAACCAGATCATCAGGCACGGCAAGGTCACCAACACCCACCGGGCGGCCCTCGGGATCACCGTGCAGACGGTGATCGGCTCCGACGGCAGGCCCGCGGGTGTCGGCGTCGTACGAGTCGCCCCCGGCGGCAGCGGCGCGAAGGCGGGCATCAGGCGTGGCGACGTGATCCTGTCGATCAACGGCGCCCCCACCCTGGACACCCAGGCCCTGGCCGAGGCCATGGCGGGCCTCAACCCCGGCGACCGCGCCCAGGTCCAGCTCCTGCGCGCCGACGCGTCGAGGGCGACGGTCACCGTGACGCTGGGCCAGCTGCCGAGCGACTGACCGGCCCTCTCAGCCGCCCAGGATCGCGTTGAGCCTGCCGTAATCCAGGGCGCCCTCAAGAGGCGTGTAGGTGCCCGAGGCGAGGACCTCCCGGGTGGCCTCCCAGATCACGGCGTAGGCGGCTCCCACGATCGAGGAGCCCAGGCTGACCCGGGCGACACCGAGCTCGGCCAGCTCGGCGACCGTGGGGGCCCCGGGCCCCACCAGGATGTTCAACGGAGCCGCCACGGCCCCTGTGAGCGCGGCGACGGTCTCCGGATCGACGACCCCGGGCACGAAGACGCCGCTGGCCCCGGCCGCGAGATAGGCCTCGGCGCGCTCGACCGCCGCCTCGAACCGCTCCTGCGGCGTCTCGCCGACCTGACGCAGGTAGACGTCGGTCCGCGCGTTGACGTAGAGGGGGATCCCCGCCTCCTCGGCCGCCCGCCTGGCGGCGGCCAGCCGCTCGCACTGCTCCTCGACGGGACGCAGCGGCGTGTCCCCGCCGTGCAGGGCGTCCTCGATGTTGACTCCGACGGCACCGGCCGCGATCACCCGCCCGACCGTCTCGGCGACCCCCTCCGGGGTGTCCGCGAAGCCGCTCTCGATGTCGGCGGTGACGGGCAGGTCGACGGCGGCGGCGATCCTGGCGATCAGGTCGATCGCACGGTCACGGTCGAGCCGGTCACCGTCGGGGGCGCCGAGACTCCAGGCGACCCCGGCGCTGGTCGTCGCGACCGCCCCGGCCCCGGCCTCCTCCACGAGACGCGCGCCGGCGACGTCCCAGACGTTGGCGAGCACCAGCGGCGTGCCGCCCCGGTGCAACGAGTGGAACAGCTCTGCTCTCTCACGAAGGGTCGTCATGGCGAACAGTAAACCAGTTCGATCCTCTTCCAGGAGGGGAAAACCCGTTCGAGTCGCGACTTCGGAAAAACGCCGAGGGCGGCCGCGCGGACTCGGGTCCGTGCGACCGCCCTCAGACGATCTGCTCCGTGCGCGGGGCACGGAACGGGGGTGGAGGTGGCGGGAATCGAACCCGCGTCCTTCAACTCCAAGACAGGGCTTCTCCGGGTGCAGCCTGCTTTGCTTTTCTCAGCCCCGGCGATCACACAGGCAAGACGCCGACGGGCTCAGCCACTGTTTGGTTTCCCGATCTTCCCCGTGGCCGGGTCGATCGGTTGAGCCTCCTAGCGATGCCGGATCCGGGCCGGAGGCGCTCCCGGGCCGGCAGAAGTCACTCGCTGCTTAGGCGGCGAGCGCCAGGCGAGCCTGGCTGACTTCGGAGTGCGTCTTATTGGCACTTGTTGGTTGCGGTCACAGTGTTAACGAGGTTATGTCCGCAGTCCTCGACCCGCTTCTCCTGGCTTGCAAAGCCAAAGTCGAAACCAGTCACCCCCCTGTTGAATTGTCAACCCGGTCCTGGGACCGAGGATCCGAAGATACCCGGTACAACACCGGTAACGCCAACTCGATTCCCGGTGAACGGCTCGTTCCCCGGCGACCGGCGGGGCCGGCCGGTCATGACGGGACCGAGGCCTCCCCCGAGACGAGGCCCCGGTCCCATCGAGGCGACCGGGTCCGCAACCCCCCAAGCGGTGCCCGGTCATCTGGGAAGACGCAGGCCGGGCACCCGATGGTTGCTCAGGGCGAGGAGAAAATCTCAGACCGTCACGACTCGGTGTGCAACTTCTGGAAGAAACGGCCCGCGACGGTCGCCCCCGCGGTCGAGTCGGCGCTCTCCATCAGCACGGCCACCGCGATGTCGCCCTGCCAGCCGACGAACCAGGCCAGCGGCTTACGGCTCTGCGTGGCGGCGGCCGTGACACCGTGCACCGGGTCGCCCGGCGCCGCGGCGGACCTGGCGGAGCCCGCGACCACTCCCGACCGCATGAGGGTGCGGAGCGTGGCGATGGCCTTGTCGTCGATCTTGATCGGACTCGGCGGTTTCGGCGGTTCCGCCTCCGCCGCGGGGTCCGGGCTGTGCGGGTCGGTGACCAGGACCGGCGGACGCCAGGTGCCCGAGGCGACCGCCCCGGCGACCAGGGCCATGGACAGCGGGCTGACCAGCACGTTCTGCCCGGCGATGGCCCTGGCGGTGGCCGCGTCCGTACGCAGGGGGCCGACCGAGCCGCTGAAGGACTTCAGCGGCAGTGTCCACGGCGACTCGATGCCGAACCTGGCGGCGCTGGCCGTCAGCTCGGCGCCGTCGATCCTGCGGGCCAGCGCGGTCAGCGCGGTCACGCACCCGCTGGCGAAGTCACCCTGGATGCTCGGCGCCGTCCCGCCCGGCGGGTCCGCCTGGTGGAAACGGGCGCCGCCGACACTGCGTTCCACGGGGCAGGCGAGCCGCTGCTTGGTGCTGATCCCCGCCTTGAGCAGCCCCTCGACCGTCATGATCGAGAACGTGGTGCCCGCGGGGAACCTGCCCGCCAGGGCGTCCTTCTCCTGGTTGTACTCCTTGGTGCTGCCGACCGCGCGGATCTCACCGGTCGAGGCCTGGACCGCCACCAGCATGCCGGGGGTGCCGCCGAAGAGCGCGGCGTCGGCCGCCTTCTGGGCCGGGCCGTCGAGCGTGGTGCGCACCGGCGAGGTCGAGCGGCTGGGCCGCCACTTGCGCAGCTCGGCCACCTGCTGGTTCGTCTTCAGGTCGACCGTGATGACCCGTGTCTCCGTCGAACCGGTCAGGTGCTCCTGGTAGGCCTTCTGCAGCCCGGTCCTGCCGACGGTGTCGCCCGCCCGCTGCGGACCGCCGAGCTGCTGCTCGGTCTCCGGGGTCACCGCGGTGACGGTGCCGACGATCTGGGCGGGCGAGTCGGGGGCGACCGGCTGCTTCTGCGGCGAGACGACGATGCCGGGAACGGCCGCCAGCTTGTCGCTGAGCTGGGCGTACTTGGCGCGTCCGAAGGTCACCAGCGGCACCTGGACATTGGGCCTGGCCGACCTGATCCGGCTCAGCAGCCGGTCCTGGGGGAAGCCGGTGATCTTCGAAAGCTGCTCGCAGACCGCCACCGGATCCTTCAGCGACGCCGGAACGACGTTCGCCACGTACAGCGTGGCCTCCTGCTGGAGCGGGTCGCCGTTGCGGTCGAGGATCGGCTTACGCCCCTCGGGGATGACGTCGACCGCGAAGCGCTGCCCCTCGTGCAGGTCGGGATGGAGCACGCTGGGCGACCAGCGCACCTTCCAGCGGCCGTCCACCAGGTGCAGGGGGAGCTTTCCTGTGTACTGCCACAGGGGGTTGTTCTCCCCCAGGTCGACCTCCGCGTCGAAGTCGGCCTCCGTCTCGTCCCCCGTACGGCGCATGCCCTTGACCTTGAAACGGAAGGACGCGGCGTCAAGCTGGACCTTGGCGTTCTCCAGGGCCTTGCTGACCGTCCGCTCGTCCCCGTCGGTACGCCTGGCCGCCGCGACGTAGTCGCCCGTCTGCCAGCCGACCAGGAAGTCACGCACCGCCTCGTGGGCCGAAGGCTCCTCGAAGCAGGCCGACAGCATGGGGACCGTCACCGCCAGCGTCAGTGCCGCGGCGACGGTCCGCCGAGCCTTCCCCGTCACAATTACCTGTTCCTGTGCCTGAGAGCGCGAGCCATCTCACGCTTGGCCTGCTTCTCCGCGAGGGTCTGCCGCTTGTCCCAGTCCTTCTTACCCTTGGCGAGGCCGATCTCGATCTTGGCCTTGCCGTCCTTGAAGTAGATCGCGAGCGGGATCAGCGTCAGGCCGCTCTCCTTGGTCTTCGCGACCAGCTTGTCGATCTCCTTGCGGTGGAGCAGAAGCTTACGGGTGCGACGCGCCGCGTGGTTGGTCCACGTCCCCATGGTGTATTCGGGGATGTGGACGTTGATCAGCCAAGCCTCGCCGTCCTTGAGGAGGGCGTATCCGTCGAGCAGAGAGGCCCTGCCCAGGCGGAGTGACTTGACCTCGGTGCCCTGGAGCACGAGACCAGCCTCGTAGGTTTCCTCGATGTGGTAGTCGTGCCAGGCACGCTTGTTCTGGGCGATGACCTTCCGCCCGGTCTCACGTGGCATGCCCCCGAGCCTACCGGGGACCGGGACGGCCGGCCGCGTCCCGAGGCGGGAGCGCGCCCGGCGGGCGCGCTCCCGGGCGCTCACACCCGCAGGTAGCGGCGGAGCGTGACGAACGAGGCGAGCACACAGATGAGCACGCCGATGACCATCGTGAGGCTGATCGTCGAGGCGACGGTCTCCCACGTGAGCGGGCTGGTGTTGGCCAGGTAGATCTGCACGCCGTCGAAGAGGAACACCTTGCTGACGATCAGCATCACCGCGGCGACCACACCTCCGATCAGGCCCGCGATGACCCCCTCCATGACGAAGGGAAGCTGGATGTAGAGGTTCGAGGCGCCGACGAGCCGCATGATGCCGGTCTCACGTCTGCGGTTGTACGCCGACAGACGCACCGTGTTGCCGATCAGCAGGGTGGCCGCGAAGACCAGGACGATGGCCACGACCAGGGCGGCCCAGCGCAGCCTCTCCAGCAGCCCGAAGAACTTGTCCAGGATCTCCTGCTGGTTGACCACGTAGGAGACGCCGCCCGCGCCCTTGACCTGCTCGATGACGGCCGGGTAGTCGGCGGGGTTCTTGAGCTTCACCCTGAACGACTCGGGCATGTCAGACACCTGCAGCACCGAGAGCAGGACGTTGTTGTCCTTGTACTGCTCGCGGAAGTTCGCGTAGGCCTGGGCCGCGTTCTCGAACTCCACCCGTTCGACCTGGGGCATGGACTCGATCTGCGCCTTGAGGGCGGCCTGCTCCTGGGCGTTGACGCCACCGCTGCCCTTGCACTGCGGGAAGGCGTCGTTCTTCTTGCACAGGAAGACAGAGATCTCGACCTTGTCCACCCAGAAGTCACGCATGGTGGAGATCTGAGAGTTGATCATCAAGCCGACGCCCAGCAACGCCATGCCGATCGCCACGGTCACGATGACCGCGATCGTCATCGTGAGGTTGCGGCGGAGGCCGATCCAGACCTCGGAGAAGATGAAGTTTGCCCGCATGCTCTTCCTGTCGCTTCGCTTCCTTGAGGTCCTGGGTCAGTACGCCTGGCCGTACACGCCACGCGACTGGTCACGGACGATCTTGCCGTCCTCCAGTTCCACTACGCGCTTGCGCATGGAGTCGACGATGGCGGCGTCGTGCGTGGCCATGACGACGGTGGTACCGGTCCTGTTGATCCGGTCGAGCACCTTCATGATGCCGATGCTGGTCGCCGGGTCGATGTTTCCCGTCGGCTCGTCGGCCAGCAGGATCATAGGGCGGTTGACGAAGGCACGGGCCATGGCGACCCGCTGCTGCTCGCCACCGGACAGCTCGTCGGGCATCCGGTGGGCCTTGCCCTCAAGGCCGACCAGTTCGACGACCTCGGGCACGACCTTGCGGATGAACCGGCGTGGCTTGCCGATGACCTCCAGGGCGAACGCCACGTTCTCGTAGACGTTCTTGTTCGGCAGCAGCCGGAAGTCCTGGAAGACGCAGCCGATACGGCGGCGCAGGTGGGGGATCTTGAAGTTGGACAGTCGGGCGAGGTCCTTGCCGGCCACGTGGATCGCCCCGGAGTCGGGACGCTCCTCCTTCAGGACCAGGCGGAGGAAGGTCGACTTCCCGGACCCCGAGGGGCCGACGAGGAACACGAACTCGCCCTTGTCGACATCGACGCTGACGTGGTCCAACGCGGGCCGCTTCTGGTTCGCGTAGACCTTGGTGACATTATCAAAATGGATCACGGGCGCATCACGGCATGCCAGTCTAGGGGTTAGGACAGTCGCGGTGGTGGCAGAGGTTCACTTCCGCCTCTCGCCGGCCGGGGGGCGCCGCTCTTTGCTAACGATCGACGTTCCGGTTGGCCGGAGCCCAGTCTAGGGGGAAGACTGGCATGGAACGTCCATAACGGAAACAAAACGATTCGGCGCCCGGTAACGACCACATAAAGTAGTTCTGACCTAGGAGACGGAGGCTCTCATGAGCTGTGAAGACCTCGTCTGCGCCCGATGCGCCCACCCTGTGGCGGAGGGCCGCTGCGCCCAGTGCCGCGCCTACCGCGACCGGATGCACCACGGCTTCGGCGGGCTGACGCCCGCCACGGTCGCGCTGCTGTTGATCGTGCTGTTCTTCCTCACCGTGGCCCTGCGGCACCTGGCGGGCCTGTGACGGCCCGCCACCGGGCGGGCCGTCACGAAAAGCCTTACCCCTCGACGCCGGACTCCTGACGGCGGGTCCAGCGGATCTCCGCCTCGATGAACTCGTCGAGGTCTCCGTCGAGGACCGAGCTCGGGTTGCCCGCCTCCGTGCCCGTCCGCAGGTCCTTGACGATCTGGTACGGGTGCAGCACGTAGTTGCGGATCTGCGTGCCCCACGAGGTGGTCGACTCGCCCCTGATCTCGTTGAGCGCCGCGGCCTCCTCCTGCCGCTTGCGCTCCAGCAGCTTGGACTGCAGGACCGCCATCGCGGTCGCCTTGTTCTGCAGCTGCGAACGCTCGTTCTGGCAGGAGACCACGATGCCGGTCGGCAGGTGGGTCAGGCGGACCGCCGAGTCGGTGGTGTTGACGCCCTGGCCACCGGGGCCCGAGGAGCGGTACACGTCGACCCGCAGGTCGTCCTCGTTGATGTCGATGTGGTCGGTCGTCTCGACCACCGGCACCACGTCGACCCCGGCGAAGGAGGTCTGGCGGCGGCCCTGGTTGTCGAACGGGCTGATCCGCACCAGGCGGTGGGTGCCGTGCTCGCCGCGCAGCGTGCCGTACGCGTAGGGCGCCTTGACCGTGAAGGTGGCCGACTTGATGCCCGCCTCCTCGGCGTAGGAGGTCTCGTAGACCTCCGTCGGGTAGCCCTTGCGCTCGGCCCAGCGCAGGTACATCCGCAGGAGCATCTGCGCCCAGTCGGCCGCGTCGACGCCACCGGCCTGGGAGTTGATCGTGACGACCGCCTCACGGGCGTCGTACTCGCCCGACAGCAGGGTGCGTACCTCAAGGGCGCCGACCTCGCTCCTGAGGGCGGCCAGCTCGCGGTCGGCCTCCTCGCGGGTGTCCTCGTCCTCCTCGGCCGCGGCCAGCTCGTACAGGACGGACAGGTCGTCGAGGCGCCGTTCGAGCCCCTCGATCCTGTTGACCTCACCCTGCAGGTAGGAGAGCTTGCTGGTGACCTTCTGGGCCCGCTCCTGGTCGTTCCACAGGTCGGGCGCCGCGGCCTGCTCTTCGAGCTCCTCGATCTGCTTGCGTATCGCGCCGAGGTCGAGCACGTCCTGGATGTTCTTCAGCGTGCCGATGAGCTCGTTGATCTCTTCTACCGGATCGATGAGTGCCACGTCTGTAAAGGGTACGCGACCGACGCACCCCGTTGTGTACGGCCGGGCCCGCGCGCTGGCTAGCATGGGGCGCCGGAGACCGTGAGGAGGCGGACGTGCGGGGACGTGGTGGACGGGGGCTGCTCGTGTTCACCCTGGCCCTGATGACCGCGACCGCGGCCTGTGCGGACCAGGGCGGCGGCTCACGCGAGCAGGGCGCACAGGGAGCTCAGGGGGCCCAGACCTCGGGTCCCGCCTCAAGCCCGGTCCCGGCCGCGTTGCGGGAGCCTCCCGTCACGCTGGCCGAGGCGGGCAGGGCGCTGTCGAGCGTGCTCGGCGCGCAGGCGGTGCTCGAAAGCGCGACACCACACCTGGAGGCCGACCGCAGGAACCTCCTGGAGCAGACCCGCGACTCCCAGGAGGCGCTCACCATGGCCGCCTTCAACAGCACGCCGGGCCCGCTGCCGCACTACACCTGGGGCAGGCCGGAGCTGCTGGTGCCCAGGGTCCAGCGGGCCCCCTTCTGGTTCGCCGCGGTCGTCGAGCGCGAGGACAGCGCGGGCGAGCGGCGCCCCGCCGTCCTGGTCCTGACCAAGTACGGCGGGCACGAGTGGTATCTCAGCTCGACCTCGCTGCTCGACCCCGGGGAAAGGATCCCGGAGATCGCCAAGGACGCCGGGGGCTACGCGACCGAGCTCGACGACGACGACCCGACCACGGCGATCAGTCCCCGTCTCATGGCGCCGCTGCACGCGACCTCGGCCGAGGAGGGCAGCGCGGGCTTCGCCGCGGGCCTGATCGAGAAGGGCCCGCACACCACGGACTACGCCGAGGAGATCGAGGGCAAGCGGCCGAAGTACAAGAGCGACTGTCTCGGCTACGACTCGATCTTCGGCGCGAGCAACTACCCGGTCCACGCCCTGCGCACCGCGGACGGGGGTTCCATGATCATGTACTCGCTGATCAGGACCACGACCGTGACGGCCAAGATCGAGCCGTGCGCCGACATCAGGGTTCCGCCGAACGCCGAACGGCTGGCCTCGGCGACGGGCGCGCGCAAGGAACTGCGCACGGTCGAGACGCACCAGTACGTGAGCACGGTGCCCGCCAAGACGGGCAAGGGCCTCGCCCGGGTGATCGGCTACCTGGGCGGGGTCACCAAGGTCTCCGCCAACTGACGCCCGCCCCGCCGCGTCGTACGGCCGGCGTGGCCGTACGCGGCGGCGGTGCCGTCAGGACTCGCCGAGCGGCAGGCTCGTCGAGGCGACCAGCGTGCGGATGGCGCGCAGCGCGACCGACAGCGTCGCCAGGTCGAAGTTGTCGCTCTCCCAGATCTCCGACAGGGTCTGCCGGGCCCTGGAGACGGCGGCCGAGTTGGCCTCCGTCCAGCGGGCCAGGCGCTCCTCCGGGGTCAGTCCGGGCGTGTTGTGGGCCAGGACGTCCCGGGTGAGCGAGGCGTGGGCGGCGTAGAGGTCGTCGCGGAGGGCGGCCCGCGCCATGGAGTTCCAGCGGCTGTCGCGCGGCAGCCCGATCACCCGTTCGCGCAGCCTGGCCAGCTGGAGCCGGTCGGCCAGGTCGAAGTAGACCTCGGCGACCTCGTTGACCGGACGGTTCGCCTGCACGGCCACCTCGACCAGGTCGAAGGTGGAGTAGGCCGGGACCATCGAGGCGACCCGCTCGGCCAGCTCGTTCGGCACCCCCCTGGCGACGAAGGAGTCGCGCCGCTCCTCGAAGCCCGCCAGGTCGGAGCCGGTGAGCAGCTTGGGCAGGTGGGGCAGCAGGCCGTTCATCCCCTTGGCGAAGAAGGTCACCGTCGAGGCCAGGTCGAGCGGCGTGCGCCGGTTGCCGAGCAGCCAGCGGGTGCCGCGCTCGGCGAGCTTGCGGGACTCCAGGAGCATGGCGATCTGGGTGGAGGTGTCCACCTTGTTGTCCAGCTCCTCGACCTGACGCCAGAAGCTCGGCAGGTCGAAGACCTCGCGGGTGACCAGGTAGGCGCGGGCGATGTCCGGCGCCGAGGCGCCGCTCTCCTCACCCAGGCGGAACATGAAGGTGGTGCCGCCCGAGTTGACCAGGTCGTTCACCACGCCGGTCGTGATGATCTCCCGGCGCAGCGGGTGGGTGTCCATGTGCTCCCGCATGCGCTCGCGCAGCGCCGAGGGGAAGTAGGACACCAGCCAGGAGGCCAGGTAGGGATCGTCCGGCAGGTCGGAGGCGAGGATCTCGGCGTCGGTGACCAGCTTGGTGTAGGCCAGCAGCACCGAGAACTCCGGCGCGGTCAGCCCGAGCCCGGCCTGGCGCCGTTCGGCGAGGGCCTTGTCCGAGGGCAGGAACTCCAGCTCCCGGTTGACCAGCCCGGCCCGTTCGAGCCTGCGCAGCTGGCGGGCGTGGATGTGCAGCATGTCCGACGCCTGGGCGCGGGCGGCGGCCAGCACCACGTTCTGGTCGTGGTTGTCCCGCAGGACCAGTTCGCCGACCTCGCCGGTCATGTCGAGGAAGAGCTCGTTGCGCTGCCTGTCGGTCAGCTCGCCGTCCCGGACCGCGCGGTCCAGCAGGATCTTGATGTTCACCTCGTGGTCGGAGGTGTCGACCCCGGCGGAGTTGTCGATGAAGTCGGTGTTGACGAGGCCGCCCTCGCGGGCGAACTCGATCCTGGCGAGCTGGGTGAAGCCCAGGTTGCCGCCCTCGCCGACCACCTTGCAGCGCAGCTCGGAGCCGTTGACCCGCAGGCCGTCGTTGGCCTTGTCGCCCACGTCGGCGTTGGACTCGCTCGACGCCTTGGCGTAGGTGCCGATGCCGCCGTTCCACAGCAGGTCGACCGGGGCCCGCAGGATGGCGCTGATCAGGTCGTTCGGTGCCAGCGAGGTCACCCCGTCGGCGATGCCGAGCGCGGCGCGCGCCTGCGGGGAGACCGGGATCGACTTGGCCGTGCGCGGCCAGACGCCGCCGCCCTGCCCGATGAGGGCGGGGTCGTAGTCGGCCCAGGAGCTGCGCGGCAGCGCGAAGAGCCTGGCCCGCTCGGCGTAGCTCCTGGCGGCGTCGGGGTCGGGGTCGATGAAGATGTGCCGGTGGTCGAAGGCCGCGACCAGCCTGATGTGCTGGGACAGCAGCATGCCGTTGCCGAAGACGTCGCCGGACATGTCGCCGATTCCGACCACGGTGAAGTCGGTGGTCTGGATGTCGACGCCGGTGGTGCGGAAGTGGTACTTGACGGACTCCCAGGCGCCGCGGGCGGTGATGCCCATGGCCTTGTGGTCGTAGCCGATCGAGCCGCCGGAGGCGAAGGCGTCCCCGAGCCAGAAGCCGTACTCCTTGGCCACCGCGTTGGCGATGTCGGAGAAGGTGGCGGTGCCCTTGTCCGCGGCGACCACGAGGTAGGTGTCGTCCCCGTCGTGCCTGACCACGTCGGCGGGCGGGACGACCACGCCGTCGACGAGGTTGTCGGTGACGTCGAGCAGGCCGGAGATGAACATCCGGTAGCAGGCGACGCCCTCGGCCAGCAGGTCCTCACGGGTGCCGGACTTCGGCGGGTTCTTCACCACGAAGCCACCCTTTGAGCCGGTGGGGACGATGACGGTGTTCTTCACCATCTGCGCCTTCACCAGGCCGAGGACCTCGGTGCGGAAGTCCTCCCTGCGGTCCGACCAGCGCAGGCCGCCTCGCGCGACCTTGCCGAAGCGCAGGTGCACGCCCTCGACCCGCGGCGAGTAGACGAAGATCTCGAACTTCGGCCTCGGCAGCGGCAGCACGCCGATCGACGGCGAGTCGAGCTTCAGGCTGACGTACGGCTTGCGCGCCCCGTCCACGGTCTGGAAGTAGTTCGTCCGCAGCGTGGCGTCGATCATCTCCAGGTAGGCCCGCAGGATGCGGTCCTCGTCCAGGGAGGCCACGTCGTCGAGGGCGCCGAGGATCTCCTCGTGCAGCGCCTCGGACAGGTCGGAGCGGACCTCCTCCTCGCGCCTGGGGTCGTGCCTGGCCTCGAACAGGCGCACCAGCAGGCGGGCGAGCCGTACGTTGTCCAGCAGGACCCGCTCGATGTAGTCCTGGCTGAAGGTGGTGCCCGCCTGGCGCAGGTACTTGGCGTAGACCCGCAGGATCTCGGCCTGCTCCCAGGTCAGCCCGGCCGCCAGGACCAGGGCGTTGAAGCCGTCGCTCTCGACCCTGCCCCGCCACAGGGCGTCGAAGGCGTCCTGGAAGAGCCGCTTGAACTCGTCCCTGTCCACCTCGGGCGACAGGTCGTAGCGCAGCCCGAAGTCGTAGATCCAGGCGTCCTTGGTCGCCGGGTCCCGGTCGCGGTCGATCTCGTAGGGACGCTCGTCGACGACCTCGACGCCCAGGCGCTGCAGCAGCGGCAGCACGTGCGACAGGGAGATGGACGCGCCGATCCGGTAGAGCTTGAAGCGGCGCTCCCCCTCGGGGGCGTCGTAGGGCTCGTAGAGGTTCATCCCGATCTCGTCGGGCGGCGAGTCGGCGAGCGCCTCAAGGCGGCGCAGGTCGGCGACGGCCAGCCTGGGCGGGAAGTCGGCCTTGTAGCCCTCGGGGAAGGCCGTGGCGTAGCGCCGGACGAGGCGGGGCGCCTCCTCCTCCGAGCTCAGCTCGGTGATCGCGGTGGCCAGGTCGTCGTCCCAGGAGCGGGTGGCCGCGGCCAGCCTGCCCTCAAGCTCCTCGACGTCCAGCTCCTGCGCGTTCAGCGGCCTGCCGCGCTCGCCGCGCACGACCACGTGCAGCCGGGCGAGGGCGGACTCGCCGATCATCGCGCTGTAGTCGCAGGAGGTGCCGCCGACCGCCTTGAGCAGGAGGTCCTGCATCTTGATGCGGATCTGGGTGGTGTAGCGGTCACGCGGGAGGTAGATCAGGAAGGAGATGTAGCGGCCGTAGTCGTCGGGGCGCAGGAAGACCTTGACCTGCTTGCGCTCGCGCAGCCTGAGCACGCCGAGCGCGATCGGCAGCAGCTGCTCGACCGAGGTCTGGAACAGCTCGTCCCTGGGGAAGGTCTCCAGGATCTCGATGAGGTCCTTGCCGTCGTGGCTGTCGGCGGCGAGCCCGGCCAGGTCGAGGACCTCGGCCAGCTTGCGGCGCAGCACCGGGATGCGGGAGATCGACTCGCTGTAGGCCACGTGGGTGAACAGGCCGAGGAAGCGGCGCTCGCCGACGACCTCTCCCGCGTCGTCGAACAGCTTGACGCCCACGTAGTCGAGGTAGGCGGGGCGGTGCACGGTCGCCCTGGCGTTGGCCTTGGTGATGATCAGCATCTGCTGCTTCTCACGGGCCTTGGCGCGCAGCTCGGGCGAGAGCGCGGCGAAGCTCTCCGAGCCCGCCTTGTCGTGGCGCAGGATGCCCAGGCCCGTCCCCGGGACCTGGCGCAGCGCGTCGCCCTGCTCGCCCTCCTCAAGGCGGTACTCGCGGTAGCCGAGGAAGGTGAAGTGGCCGTCGGCCAGCCAGCGCATCAGCTCCAGGCTGTCCTCGACGCCCGCGAGGTCGAGCGGGGGCGGGTTGACCGAGACGTCCTCGGCCGTCTGCAGGGCCAGCGCCCGCATCTTGGCGAAGTCCTCGACGGCGTAGCGGACGTCCTCAAGGACCCGCTGCAGGTCGGTCTCCAGCTGCTTGAGCACGGCCGGGTCGTTCTGCCGGTCGATCTCGAAGTGCATCCAGGACTCGGTGATCTCCTGCCCGGCGGCCTGGTCGCGGTCCCCGCCGAGCAGCTTGCCGGTCACGTCCCTGCGCACCCGCATCTGCGGGTGGACGACCAGGTGGGTGGTGACGCCGTGCCGGTCGAGCTCCATGGTCACGGAGTCGACCAGGAAGGGCATGTCGTCGGTCACCACCTCGATGACCGAGCGGCCGGGGTCCCAGCCGTGCTCCTCCAGGCTGGGGGTGTAGGCGCGCACCAGCGCCCGGCCCTGGGGACGCTTGTCGGCGAGCTGACGCTGGGCCGTCGCGGGGCCGTACACGTCGACCGGGTTGCGGTCCAGCAGGTCCTCTGGCGCGACATGCCGGTAGTAGAGCCTGAGGAAGTCGAGTGCCTCCTCGTCACTCCCGTGGTCGCCGCCGGGTGTGTGCCCGCAGATCTCGGCGGCACTCCTCAGCAGCTCATCCTTCGCCTCGTCGAGCGGCATGTCGCTCTCACTCCTTTGTGAGGGATTTTTCGTATTAGAAGAGGGATCTTCGATCAATGTCGTAGTTCCCGAGTAGGAGGGAAGTAATGCGGCATATGCCGCCTACCGAGAGAGACGTCGCTTTAGGTCGTCTCTGCCCGGTCCTACGTGGATCTGTCACCCGGCCACCGCGTGGACGGCCCGCCGTGAGGCGGGCTCATGACGCGCCGGTTCCCGGACGTGCGCGACAGGACTTGACCGCCCATCGCCCACCCCTCCGACTCCCCGTCCAGCGGGCACGGCCCGTGGCACAACACCTCCAGCGGCCACCCGCCCCGGTCTCCGTTGACCTGAGCATGCCGCCGCTCTGATACCACCCGAAAAGCCGTGAAACGTCAATGTGACGGACGGCCAACATCAGGGGAAGTGGAGCGCTCCATCCGGGATCGGTCGAGGGTCGGGAAGCCCTCGGAAGCCCGGGATCCCCGTCGCCTCACCGGCGGCGCAAACCCGGACCGACCGCACCCGATTGGTTCCCCAGTCTCCCACGGCCGGCCGCGCCGCGTCCCCGTCTCGGCCCTCCGCCCCAAGATTATGCTTCCGCGATCCACGGCACCCTCGCCACGCCGACATCCCCCGCGGCTCCCCACCGCGATCACCACACACACCGACAAAGGCCCCATTAACCGCGACGTGATGTGAATGTAACCAACCAGACCGTAGGCGCGGCCGTCTCACCGGACAGACGACCAGCACCCAACGGGGAGAACAACCATGCAGCCCGCTCCGGACAGGCGGACGTTCCTTAGGCTCGGTGGTATGGCCGCGCTCACCATCGGAGCCGCTTCCCCCTCCTCCTCGCCACGTCCGACCCCGGCGGAGTGGACCGCCCTCGGCCGGGGTCTCGACGGCACCCTCGTACGGCCCGGCGACGCCTCCTACGACGCCGCCCGCCGCCTGTTCAACACCGCCTTCGACGCGGTACGGCCCGCGGGCGTGGCCTACTGCGCCAACCCCTCCGACGTGGCCGAGTGCGTGACCTTCGCCAGGAGGATGGGGGTGCCGCTGGCCGTACGGTCGGGCGGGCACTCCTACGCGGGCTGGTCGAGCGGCCCCGGGCTGGTCCTCGACGTCTCCCGGATGAGCAAGGTCTCCTACTCGGGCGGACGGGCCGTCGTCGGGGCGGGCGCCAAGCTGGTCGACGTCTACGACAGGCTCGCCGCGCACGGGGTGAGCATCCCGGCGGGCAGCTGCCCCACGGTCGGCGTCAGCGGTCTGACGCTCGGCGGCGGGATCGGCGTGGTGTCCAGGAAGTACGGCCTGACGTGCGACGTCATGGAGTCCGTCCAGGTCGTCACGGCCGACGGGCGGCTGCTGACGTGCGACGCCCATCACGAGCCCGACCTCTACTGGGCCTGCCGGGGCGGGGGCGGCGGCAACCTCGGGGTCGCGGTCTCCTTCGGCTTCAGGACCCACCCGACCCGCGAGGTCACGGTGTTCTTCCTGCACTGGCCGTGGGCCAGGGCCGCCAAGGCGCTCAAGGCCTGGCAGTCGTGGTCGCGGGCCGTACCCGACGAGCTGTGGTCCACGATGCACCTGAGCAGCGACGGCGGGATGGACGTGCAGATCGGCGGCCTCCACCTGGGCGGCAGAGCGGAGTGCGAGCGGCTGCTCGACCGGCTGACGAGCGCGATCGGCCCGGTCTCCTCCTCCTTCGTCAAGCAGACGTCCTACAGCCACGCCATGATGATCATGGGGGGCTGCTCGACGCTCACGGTCTCCCAGTGCCACCGGCAGGGCTCGCTTCCCGGACAGACCCGCGACGGAAGGCTGCCGCGCGACTCCTTCAGCGGCAGGTCGCACATGGCCTACGCCCCGCTGTCCGAGGCCGGGATCAGGACCCTGGTGGCCCAGGTCGCCAGGCCCGGCAGCCACACGGTGCTGCTGGACGCCCTCGGCGGAGCCGTGGGGCGGGTACGGCCCGACGCGACGGCCTTCCCGCACCGGGCGGCGCTCTACAGCGTCCAGTACTATGCCCACCGCGCGGGCGCGGCCTCCTGGACCGCGAACGCCAGAAACGCCATGCGCCCCCACTTCGGCGACCACGCCTACGTCAACTACGTCGATCCCGGGCTGGCCGGCTGGCGCTCGGCCTACTACGGCGCGAACGCCACCAGGCTCGCCCGGGTCAAGGCCTCCTACGACCCCGGTCGTCTCTTCCGGATACCCCAGGGGTTCTGACCCGGGTGTCCTGGGACACCGGCCCTCCTGAACCAGGACAGAACACCGGTACGGTGTGGCGACCGGCTCGGAAGGCTTTCGGGAGACACGATGACCGTGCGCCTCGCGTGGGCCTGCTGCGCCCTGACGTCGCTGCTGGTCGTGGCCGCCGCCGTACTGGCCACGCGTAACGGGGTCGGCCCGCTCGGGCTCGGTCACCTGGTCTTCGTGGCCGCCTGCGCGCTCGCCGGCGGCCTGATCGGCTCGCGGCGCCCCGAGCACCCGGTCGGCCGGGCGCTGGCGCTCGGCGGCCTGTGCTTCGCCCTGATGGAGGCCTGCGGCCAGTACGCCATCCTCGGTCTGGTCACCGGTCCCCCGCTGCCGCTCGCCCGGGCCGCCGCCTGGCCGCAGACCTGGCTGTGGGTCCCGGCGAACCTGTCGATCACCCTGATCCCGATGATCTTCCCGGGCGGGACGCTCTCCTCCCCCGGCCTGCGGCGCCTGGTCCGTCTGACGCTCGCCGCCGCCGTACCGGTCATGCTGCTCAGCGCGCTCAGACCTGGTGAGAACAACCAGGTCGGCACCGGCTCCGGCACCGGGGTGGTCAACCCGCTCGGGGTCGAGGCGCTGGCCGGTCCCGCGCCGGTGGCGGAGACCGCGATGACGGCCCTCATGGCGGTGGTCTTCGTCGTCGGCGGCGCCGACCTGGTCCGCAGGGCGCTGCGCAGCTCCGGGGTGGAACGCCGCCAGATCATGTGGCTGGCCTACGCGGTCGGCGTCGAGATGCTGGTCGTCGCCGCCCGCCTGGCCGCCGGGCTGACCGACGCGGTCCCCGGGCGCATCTGGCCCGCGACCGACACCCTCTGGGAGCTCGGCTCGGCAACCACGGCGCTGCTCCCGGCCGCCGTCTGCGTCGCGATCCTGCGTCACCGGCTCTTCGACATCGACCTGGTGGTCAACAGAACCCTGGTGTACACGCTGCTGTCCGGCTGCGTGAGCGCCGGATACGTGGCCGTCGCGGCCTATCTGGGCGCGGTCTTCCCCGGCGGGGACCTGTCCGTCTCCGTGCTGGCCGCCGGGCTCGTCGCCTTCGCCTTCGCGCCGCTGCGCGGGCGGCTGCAGGGCTGGGTGAACCTGCTGATGTACGGCGAGCGGGACGACCCCTACGCGGCCCTCACCCGTCTGGGCAGACGCCTGGAGAACAGCGGGGAGCCGGACGGCGTGCTGCCCGGGGTGGCGCGCTCGGTGGCCGAGGCGCTGCGGCTGCCCTACGCGGCGGTGGAGACCTCGGCGGGCACCCGGCACGCCTTCGGCACCCCCTCCGGCACCCTGGTACGGCTGCCGCTGACCCACAACGGCGAGCGGGCGGGCGACCTCGTCCTGTCGCCCAGGCCAGGGGAGAGCGGCTTCGGCCCCCGTGACCTGCGGGTGCTGACCGACCTGGCCAGGCAGGTCGCGATCGCGGCGCACGCCGCCCGGCTGACCGCCGACCTGCGGCGCTCGCGGGAGAGGCTCGTGATGGCCAGGGAGGAGGAGCGCCGCAGGCTCAGGCGCGACCTGCACGACGGGCTCGGCCCCACGCTGGCCGCGCTGACCATGCGGGCCGAGGCCGCGTGCGACCTGGTCGAGGACGGGCCCGCCCGGCGGCTGCTCACCGAGATCGTCGCCGACGCCGAGGCCGCGGTCGCCGACGTGCGGACCCTGGTCGACGGGCTGCGCCCGCCCGCGCTCGACACCCTCGGCCTGCTCGGCGCCCTGCGCGCCCACGCCGTACGGCAGCCGCCCGGCCTGCGGGTGACCGTACGGGCCCCGGACGGGCTCGGGCCGCTGCCCGCGGCGACCGAGGTGGCCGCCTACCGCGTCGCGGCCGAGGCGCTGGCCAACGTGCGCAGGCACGCCGGGGCGTCCCAGGCGTGGCTGCGGGTCGAGGTGTCCGAGGGCACGCTCATGCTTGAGGTGTCCGACGACGGCGACGGGCTGCGGGCCGTACCCTCCGGACCTTCGGGGCCCTCCGGAACGGACGGGGTGGGGCTGGCGTCGATGCGTGAGCGGGCGCTCGAACTCGGCGGCACGTTCGCGGCCGAGGACCGTCCAGGGGGCGGGACCCTGGTCAGGGTCACGCTTCCCGCACGTGAGGGAGGGGATCACGATGATCCGGGTCCTGCTCGTTGACGACCACGCCGGGTTCCGCGCCGGGCTGCGCACACTGCTGTCCACCGCGGAGGGCATCGAGGTCGCCGACGAGGTGTCCAGCGGGGAGCAGGCGCTGGCGGTGGTCGGGCGGCTGCAGCCGGACGTGGTGCTGATGGACCTGACGATGCCCGGCATGGGCGGGGTCGCGGCGACCGGGCGGCTCGTCCGCGACCACCCGCACATCCGGGTGGTCGTGCTCAGCATGTCGGACGACGACGACTCGGTGTTCGCCGCCGTACGGGCCGGGGCCCGCGGTTACGTGCTCAAGGGCGCGCGCAGGGCGGAACTGGTCAGGGCGGTGCAGGCGGCGGCCGACGGCGAGGCCATCTTCGGCCCCGCCATCGCGGCCAGACTGGTCGGCTACTTCACCGAGCGGGAGCGCGCGTCCACCGGCCAGGGACCCGCGCTGCCCGAGCTGACCCGGCGGGAACGGGAGGTGCTCGGCCTGATGACCGAACGCCTGACGAACCCGCAGATCGCGGCCAGGCTCGGGCTGAGCCACAAGACGGTTCGCAACCACGTCTCCGCCGTCTTCACCAAGCTCCAGGTGAACGACCGGGCCGAGGCGATCACACGGGCGAGGCGGGCGGGGCTGTGAGGCCCGCCCGCCACGCGCTGTCCGAGGCCCGCAGCACCCGCAGCGCGACCCAGCCGTAGGCGAGCAGGTGGAACAGCGCGCCGAGCGCCTGTACGGCGGGTGCCCGATCCTGGGTCAGGAACGGCGTGAGGGTTCCGACAAGTGCGGTGACCGGCACCCACCAGGGGACGATCCTGACGGTGAGCAGGCCGACGAGCAGGACGAACAGCCCGATGTGCGTCAGGAAGCCGGGCAGCAGCATGCCGTACAGGAAGCCCCACAGCTCGCCTGCCCGGGCCGTGACCGCCTCGGCCTGCGCGTCCGGCAGGGTCTGGGCCAGGGCCAGGTCGTAGAAGTCGGTGGTGAAGAGCGTGAGCGCGTGCCCGGCGCCGAGCAGTCCCAGCGCGGCGCCGATGTTCCCGGCCATCGGAGCCCGGCGGCGGAGCAGGTGGGCCAGGCCGAGGACGACCGGGACGAGGGCCAGCGTCGCCCAGAGGAACAGCAGGCCGCTGACCTGGACGAGGTCGGGATGTTCCCGGAAGACGGCGGGGTCGTGGGTCGCGGAGGGGGGTGAGGTCAGGAAGGCGAGGAATTCGAGGACGGGCCAGGCGAGGAGGGCGGTTCCGGCGACCACCCGACGGAACGAATCCGGATTTTTCAGCATTTGCCCATCGAATCCAGGGGGTGTCCCGGGGCACATGAGCCCTCTGTCCCGGGCGACCGGGAGGAATCCCGGGCCTCGGGCCGGGCGGGGCTGCGGGTTCCAAAACGACTGGACCCGCGTGTGGCGGAACGGCAGCATCGGGGGATGCGCAACTGGCCCCTCACCGGACTACGGGTGACCACCCCACGTCTCGAACTCCGCCTGCCCTCCCTCGACGACCTCGACCGGCTCGCCGACCGCGCCGCCGAGGGGGTTCACGACCAGGGCACGATGCCCTTCATCGTGCCCTGGAGCGACGCCGAGCCGCAGGAGCGGGCTCGCAGGACCATCCAGTACCACTTCTCCCTGTGGGGCGCCTGGACCCCCGCCGAGTGGACCTGCGCGTTCGCCGTGGTCTTCGAGGGGGAGGTCGTCGGCACCCAGGCGATAGCGGCCACCGACTTCGCCGTCACCCGCGAGGTCACGAGCGGCTCCTGGCTGGGCAGGCGCTTCCACGGCAGGGGCATCGGCACCGAGATGCGCGCGGCCGTACTGCACCTGGCCTTCGAGGGCCTCGGCGCCCGCTACGCCACCTCGGGCGCGTTCGCCGACAACCACGCCTCCCTGGCGGTCTCCCGCAAGTTCGGCTACGCCGACGACGGCGTCCAGATCCACAACAGGCAGGGTGAGCCCGTGACGACCCTGCGCCTGCGCCTGGCCCGCGAGGACTGGGCAGGCGGGCTCGGGGTCGGGATCCACGGTCTCGAACCCTGCCTGCCGCTGTTCGGCGCGGCCCCTACTTCCCCGGATCGGTGACCGGGACGAAGTAGGACAGGATCTCCGGGTTGGCCATGGCGTCGAGGTTGGCCGCCTTCTCCGGGGGGACGCCGAGGAGGATCTTGCGGATCGGGACCTCCAGCTTCTTGCCGCTGAGCGTGCGGGGGATGCCGGGGACCTCGACGATCTCGTTGGGCACGTGCCTGGGGGACAGCTCCTCCTTGATCGCCCGGCGCAGCCGCATGATCAGCGAGTCGGACAGGCTCGCCCCCTCGGCCACCGTGACGTAGAGCAGCAGACGCCCCTCCTGGCCGAGCTGCCCGGTGTCGATCACCAGGCTGTCGGCGATCTCCTCGAAGCGCTCGACCACCCGGTAGAACTCGCTGGTCCCCATCCGCACTCCACCCCGGTTGAGGGTGGAGTCGGAACGGCCGTAGATCACGCATCCGCCGTCAGACAGGATCTTGATCCAGTCGCCGTGCCGCCACACCCCGGGATAGTCGGCGAAGTAGCTCTCCCGGTATCTCGTCCCGTCGGGGTCGTTCCAGAACATGACGGGCATCGACGGCATCGGCGCGGTCAGCACCAGCTCCCCGACCTCGCCGGTCACCGGACTACCTGACGGGTCGAAGGACTCGACCCTGGCCCCCAGGCACCGGCACGGGATGACCCCGGCCCTGACCGGCAGCAGCGGGACCGCCCCGACGAAGCCGGTGCACACGTCGGTGCCGCCGGAGAACGAGCCGAGCTGCACCTCGGGCATCGTGTCGTGCACCCAGGCGAAGCCCTCCGGCGGCAGCGGCGAGCCGGTCGAGCCGACCCCCCGCAGCGCCCCGAGCCCCGAGGGGCGCAGGTTCGCCTTCATGGACGCCACGATGTACGGCGCTCCCGTGCCGAAGTAGGTGACACCCTCCTCGGCGGCCAGCCGCCACAGCGCGTCCGTCCCCGGGTGGGTGGCCGAGCCGTCGTACAGCACGATCGTCGAACCGGCCAGCAGGCCGCCGACGAGGTAGTTCCACATCATCCAGCCGGTCGTGGTGTACCAGAAGAAGACGTCGCCCTCCCCCAGGTCCTGGTGGAAGGAGAGCGCCTTGAGGTGTTCGAGCACCACGCCGCCGTGCCCGTGCACGATCGGCTTCGGCAGCCCCGTGGTGCCCGAGGAGTAGACGATCCACAGCGGGTGGGCGAAGGGCACCGGCTCGAAGCCGAGCGGCCCCTCCACGGCCCGCAGCTCTGACCACTCGACCGTACGGTGCCCGGCCTCCCGGCTCTCCCCGGCTTCCCGGGGCGGCGCGCCGTACAGGGGCATCCGTACCCGGGCGGCCAGGGTCGGCAGTTTGGCCGCGATGTCCTCGACCACCTGGGAGCGGTCGAACCACCTGCCGTTGTAGGCGTAGCCGTCGATCGCGACCAGCACCTTCGGCTCGATCTGGGTGAAGCGGTCGATCACGCTTGAGGCGCCGAAGTCCGGGGAGCACGAGGACCACACGGCCCCGAGGGAGGCGGTGGCGAGGAAGGCGACCAGCGTCTCGGGCACGTTCGGCGCGTAGGCGGCGACCCGGTCTCCCCGCCCGACGCCCAGCGCGGCCAGCCCGGCGCGGACCCGCGCGACCTCCCCGGCCAGCTCGCCCAGCGTGAGCGTACGGCGTGACCCCGACTCGTCGCGGAAGACCACCGCGAGCCGCCCAGGGTCGGCCTCCGCCCCGCGCAGCGCGTTCTCGGCGTAGTTCAGCGTCGATCCGGCGAACCACTCGGCCCCGGGCATCGTCCCGGACAGGACGGGCCCCGCGCCTCGCTCCCCGACCACGCCGAAGTAGTCCCAGAGCGACGCCCAGAACTCAGCCGGCGAGTCGACCGACCACTGCCACAGATCCTGGTAGTCACCGGATCTGCCGAGCCACTCCATGTAACGGGCGACCTTGGCGTCCCGCACGGTCTGGGGGGTGGGTTCCCAAAGGAGCGTACCTTCCTCAACCATGCCCCCATCCTCCCGACGGCCCACCGGAATGTCATCCCCCTCGGGCACACACTCCCCCGGCACACGGTGTGGCCCGCCCCCACGTGCCCGCCGTACCGGAGACGGTCTCAGCGGGCGGCGCGGTGACGGCGGGGCCTGCGGAACAGGAGGAAGGCGCCGACCAGGCAGAGCAGCCCGACACCGAGTCCCGTTCCGCCGATGACGAGGTAGTCGGAGTCGACGGGCGGGTGATCGACGGGCGAGCCGACCGGGCCACCGCCGAGATACCTCTTGCCGGTGTAGGCGACGGCCTTCGCCGCCGGGGGTGGTGAGTCCACGGCCTGGACCGCCGCCGCGGCGTCGACGATCCCGTGGCCGAGATACAGGGTGTAGCCCGCGGGGGGCTTCATCGCGGTCCTGGTCAGGATCTCGCGGACCTGCCTGATGGTCAGCCTGGGGTTGCGCGACAGCATCAGGGCGACCGTGCCCGAGGTCAGCGCCGCCGCCGGTGAGGTGCCGCTGCCCGACTCGTAGCCGCCCAGGTTGCGGGCGGCGTAGATGTCGACACCGGGTGCGGCGATCGTGGTGTAGGTGTGCACCTGGGAGAACTCCGCCCGCGCGCCGTCGGGGCCCGCCGCGGCGACCCCGATCACACTGGGAAAGGCCGCCGGGTAGGACACCCTGTTGTTGGCGTCGAGGTCCATGGCGTCGGTCGATCCGCCGTTGCCCGAACTGGCCACCACCACGACGCCCTTACTGGAGGCGTAGTCGACGGCGGCGGCGGTGTCCTCCTCGTATCCCGCCCACGACCACTCGTCGGTGCCGAGGGACATCGAGATGACCTTGGCGTCGTGGTCCACCGCGTAGCGGATGCCCTTGGCCACGGCGCCGGCCCACTTGCGGCTCTCCTCCTGTCCGACCTTCTTGCTCTTCTTCGCCGACTCCTCCGCTCGCTTGCGCGCGGGGTCCTCCCGGTCCCAGATGACCCGCACGGACAGCACGCGCGCCTGCGGGGCGACAGCGAGGACGCTCGACGCCATGGCGGTGCCGTGCGCGCCCCAGTACGACCGGCCTGGCCTGGCGCCGCCGCCGACGAAGTCGGGACCGGAGGTCACGCGCCCCCTGAAGGCCGGATGGTTCGCCATCACCCCGGTGTCCAGCACGGCGACCGTGACCCCCTTGCCCTGGGCCAGGGTCTGCGCCTGCCGTACCTTCATGACCTGGAGCTCCCAGCCGTGCGGCGCCTCGGCCAGCGCGGGCGCCGCCGTACCCGCGAGGAGGGCGGCGCCGAGCAGGGCGGCGGTCAACGTCCGGCGGATCATGGTCGCACCTTCTCCGCCTCGGTCTTCAGGCGCGTGGACAGCGTCTGGGCGAGACCGTACGCCGTCATCTTCCACGGCTCGCGGTCCTCCTGTTGCTTGAACTGCCCCTTCCCCCAGGGCTGCGGCACATGTCCGGCCACCCGGCCGTCGACCGGGCCCGAGGTGACCACCACGAACAACGTGGCGTAGGGGGCGAAGACGCTGATTCCTCCGCTTCCCGCCCGGGCGCCGTCCTCCCACCGCACGCCCGGAACGCCGAGGGCGTGCACCGCCTGCTCGGCCCCGCCCTCGTCGTCCTGGGTCCGGGTGAGCACGTCGGTGAGATCACTGCGGTCGTTCTCGTTGGGAAGGGCCAGGACGACGGCCGTGGCCGCGGTCCCGCCACCGGGGTCGAGGTAGGTGGCCCGCAGCGCCGCCACGCAGCCGTGTCTGGTCGCCGCCGCCGCGAACCGCCCGGAGAGCGCCGCCTTGCAGGAGGTGTCCTGCGAGATCGCGGCCCTGGTCCAGCCCTTCTCCACACTGACGGTCGCGTCGGGGTCGCGCACCCCGATGGAGGCGGGGAAGACCGTCTCGACGGGCACGTTGCGCCACAGGTTGCGCATGTACTCCTTGCTGATGATCTTCTGCTCGCTGTTGGCGACCGCACGGGCAACGATCGTGCCGCCGCCCAGCGCCATCACCAGCCCGATCCCGGCGACGAGGGTCCCCGCGACGATCCGCCCGATCCCCCGCCTCGGCGCGGCCTGGGACTCCTGGGGTCCCGGCGGGTACGGCGCCTGCCCGTTCTGCGGGGGCGGCGCCGACGGCTGGGAGCCCTGGTACGGCGTACCCGGCTGTCCCTGGGGTGGGTACATCTGGGGTGCCCGCCCCTGCTGCGGATACGCCTGGTACGGATACGGCTGGGGCGTCGGCGCCTGCGGCTGCGGGGGCTGCTGAGGCCGCCCGTAGGGCTCCCCCTGCGGGGGGTACGCCGGCCACGGTGTGCCCGGCGGTGGGTACGGCCCCGACCCCTGTCCCCCCGCGGGAGGCCGATTAGCGGGTGGGGGATGGCTCATCGTCGCTCCCGATCACGCGTGCTGCATTCCAGGAGGGGGAAACGCCCGTTCCAACACCGCAGTTCCCACTACACCATTTATCCAAATAACCCCATACGTCGCATCCGTCACTCTGAGACATCCCCAGAGGGTGGACGGTGATCCCGCCGTGGAGCCCCGGTCCGGCCGACATTCCCGGGGCACCGACCCCTCACTCCAGGTCAGAGATGGAAGCGGTCCGTGACCACCGGGCGAGCCCCGAGAAACCGGCGCAAGGGCCCGGGCACGTCACCCGGCACCCACCGGTCCCCGGACGGACCGAACCGCCGCTCTCCCGCCGGGCACACCGTTCATGGGAACGAAGGCGGTCAGGCGCTGTGGACCGGGGTCGTCAGGCTCTCGACGGCGGCCACCACCGCTGAGGGGTCGGACAGGTCGGGGAGAACGACGTCGGCGCCCGCCTCCCGGAGCTCGGCCGGGAGGGAGCGGCCGGTGGCCACGGCGACCATGGAGGCTCCGGCGATCTTGGCGGCCTGGACGTCCCTGGCCGAGTCGCCGATCAGCACCGTGTTGGTCCCGTCGAACGCCGCGCCGTACTTCTGCCTGGCCCTGCCCTGGGCGACCTGGAGCAGGGTGGCCTTGGGGTAGACCTCCTCGCCGTAGCCGCCGACCTCGAAGTCGACGTACCTGTCCAGCTTGAAGGCCTTCAGCTTGTGTACGGCGTTGCTCCTGATGGTGCCGGTCAGCACCGACTGGACCGTGCCGCCGAGTCCGCCCACGGCCCTGAGCGTCTCGGCCGCGCCCCGCATCATCCGCCCCTCCCTGGCCAGCCGCCCCCGCCTGGCCGCGAACGCCTCGGCCAGGGCGTCGAGGAACCTGGGCAGGTGGGCGTCCTCGGCGACGATGTCGTTGATGGCCAGCGTCTCGAAGATGATCTCGGAGTCGGGACGGCCGTTGTGCTGGGTGAGCTTGACCAGGGGCCGTCCGGTGACCTGGCGGAAGGCGTCGGCGTACGCCTCACGGGTGAGGATGGACACGTCGACCAGGGTGAGGTCGACGTTCCAGAGAACGAGACGGCTAATCGTGGCCTCCGGGGTGGGGGTGAGGACCCGTCGGGCCCCAGAGTACGGCCGTCGCCCGCCTCACGATCACCGAACCGCCCCGCCGGGCACCCGCACGCACGAAACCGACGCTCAGGCGTGGTCGAGGGCGTCGGTGAGGGTGTCCACGACGGGGACGCCGAGGGCGTGCAGGTCGGCCCGGCTGGTCATGCCACCGGTGTAGAGGACGGCACGCGCCCCGACGTGCTGGGCCGCGTGGGCGTCGTCCACGCTGTCACCGATGACGAGCACGTTCGCCGGGTCGACGCCGAGCGCCTCGATGTGGGCCGCCATCGAGGCGGCCTTGTGCCCTCCCATGGCCGGGGGCGCTCCCGAGTCGGTGCGCAGCCCGTCGATCCGGCTGAAGTGGTGGTCGATGCCGAACTCGGCGACCTTCGGCCCCAGCCGGTCGTGCGTCCACATGGACAACAGCGACTGACGGTTGCCCGTGGCGCTCCACGCCTCAAGCGCGCCCACGGCGTCGGCCGTCAGGCCGCACTCCAGCATCAGCCGGTGGTAGTGGTCGTGGAAGCCCGCGTCGAGGCGTTCCCACTCGCCGTCGTCGAGGGGGCGGCCCAGCATGCGCTCGTAGGCCGTCCAGATCGGGCGCATGTAGACCGCCCGGAAACCGTCCGCGTCGTAGGCGGCTATCCCGTACGGCTCGAACACGATGTTCGTGGCGCCGACAACGGCGTCGATGTCGTGAAAAAGTGTGCCGTTCCAGTCCCAAACGATGTGTCTCATATCGTTCTCCAGGATAACCGCCCAGAACTCAGCCGATCAGGTCGGGAATCTCCTGGGTGGCGTACCACAGCAGTTCGTTGGCCTCGGCGCCGTCCACGGTGAAGCGGGCGTCGTCGTCACCGAGGTCCGCGGCGGGCAGCGCGGAGACGGCGGCCTCGACGTCGGGCGTCGCGGCCTCCTCGTCCACGTGGACCGCGGCGATCCTGCTGAGGGGGACCGCGGTCGACAGCCGTACCCGGGCGCGTTCCTCCAGGTCGGCCCCGCCGTTCACCTCGTCGTCGGGGACCTCGGCGGCGATCACCACGCGGCGGGCGGGCGCCTTGACGCCGTCGGCCCTGTCCTCGGCGATCATCCGCAGGGAGGCCCTGGCCGCCTCGGTCAGGGCGACGTACTCCAGTTCCTCGGTGTCACCCGAGGCGTACCATTCGACCAGCGCGGGGGTCACCGCGTAACCGGTCAGCGGGGCCGGGCCGAGCTCCCCGACCGTGGCCACACGGGCCAGCGCCGGGAGCGTGCACGGCAGGTAGACGCGCATCGATGCCTCGATCTGTTCTTCCGACGTGGCGCCGTCCGGCGCCGATCACCCATCGAGTGTGACAGCTCCGCCGCCCGGCCCGCGAGGTACGGCGCACCACCGGTCAGCGCAGTGGCGTCCCGAGCAGCCTTTCCAGCTCGGAGATGGTCGGCTCCGGGTCCCTGTGGTGGAGGCCGACGATACCGAGGGCCCGGGCGGCGGCGACGTTGACCTCGGCGTCGTCGACGAACACGCACTCGGGACCGGTCAGGTTCAGCGCGCCCAGGGCGTGCTCGAAGATCCCGGGCTCCGGCTTCCGCATGCCGACCTCCCCCGAGATCACCACCGCGTCGAAGACCTCCTCCCAGCCCTCACGGGGGTACTCGTTGGCCCAGGAGTTGGACAGCAGGCAGGTGCGCACTCCCGCGGCACGGGCCTCACGCAGCATGCCGTACATGGACTCGACCCGGCGGAACCCGGCGAACATCCTGGTCAGCAGGCCCTCGGCGACCGGTGGGACGCCGTCGAGTGTGACGAGCAGGGCGGCCAGGCGCCGTTCGAAGTCCGGTCCGGAGATCTCGCCGCGTTCCAGGGCGTGGACGAGGTTCTCCTCGCTGTCACGGACACCGTCGTAGGCGCGTGCGACCAGCTCGCGCATCACCTCGTGGTAGTGGTCCGCGTCGATGCGGTCCACGGTGATCCACTCCGTGATCGCCTCGGTCATGTTCACGGTGAGCACGCCGCCCCAGTCGATCAGTACGCCTCTGAGCATTCGGCCTCCTTCGTGGAACCCGTTCCAGGTTAGGTCCGCCCTGTGCGGAGCACCGGCGAAGGGGGGTGCCAAACTGACCGCCATGGACTTCGCGCTCAGCACGAAGGCGGAGGAGTACCTCGCCGACCTGACCGATTTCATGGTGTCGTATGTCTACCCGGCCGAGCCGGTCTACCACGCCTGGCGGCAGGCCGCCGGACACGGGGACCACCGTCTGCCCCCGGTCGTCGAGGACCTCAAGGCGGAGGCCCGTTCGCGTGGCCTGTGGAACCTGTTCCTGCCCTCGGAGTCGGGGATGTCCGTTCTCGACCACGCCAGTCTCGCCGAGGTCACCGGCCGCTCCCCCGACCTGGCCTCCGAGGCGCTGAACTGCGCCGCCCCCGACACGGGCAACATGGAGTTGCTGCACACCTTCGGCTCGCCCGAGCAGCGGGCCCGCTGGCTCACCCCGCTGCTCGCGGGCGGCATCCGCTCGGCGTTCGCGATGAGCGAGCCCGCCGTGGCGTCGAGCGACGCGACGAACCTCACGACCTCCATCGTCCGCGACGGCGACGACTACGTGGTCAACGGCCGCAAGTGGTTCGTCAGCGGTGCCGCCGACCCGCGCTGCCGGGTCGTGATCGTGCTCGGCAACACCGACCCGGAGGCCCCCGCGCACCGCAGGCAGTCGACGGTGCTGGTCCCGATGGACACCCCAGGCGTCGAGGTCGTCCGCCACCTGCCGGTGTTCGGCTACCAGGAGCAACGCGGCTACTCCGAGCTCGTCCTGTCCGACGTGCGGGTGCCCGTGGCGAACCTCCTCGGTGAGGAAGGCGACGGCCTGCGTATCGCGCGGACCCGTCTCGGTCCCGGGCGTGTCCACCACTGCATGCGCGCGATCGGCATGGCCGAGCGTGCCCTTGAGCTGCTGTGCGCCCGCGCCGCGAACCGGGTGGCCTTCGGCGTGACCCTGGCCCAGCAGGGCGTCGTGCAGCAGCAGATCGCCGAGTCGCGGCTGGCCGTCGACCAGGCCAGGCTGCTGGGGCTGCGGGCCGCCTGGATGATCGACACCGTGGGTGCGAAGGCCGCCTCCGCCGAGATCTCCGCCGTCAAGGCCGTCGCCCCCAGGGTGGCCTGTGAGGTGATCGACCGGGCCATCCAGGTCCACGGCGCCCTGGGGGTCTCCGACGACGTCCCGCTGGCCTCGATGTACGTCCACGCCCGCGCGATGCGCATTCTCGGCGGTCCCGACGAGGTACATCTGCGGGCCGTCGCCCGCCGTGAGCTCAAGCCTCACCTTTCCTGACATCACCACCCTTCCCTCCTTAATGTCCGATTCTTGGAACGCGACCGCGTTTCGGAGACCTGGGGTGAGGAAGGCTAAAAGAACGCCCCAGTGCCGAATAACCGCACGTGAGAGGTGTCGCCGCCGCTCGCGGGCACCATGTTGGAACGATGTTGGAACGATCCCTCGACTCCTTTGGGGAGGGGCCATGACCGTAAGTCAGACAGGTGGCACGACGCGGAGCCGTACGGCTTCGAAGTCAAGCCCATCCGCCACGCGGAAACCGGCCGCGAGGAAGAGCACCGCGACATCCTCGGCGGCGAAGACGACCACCCGGCCGAGCACCACGCAGCGGTCCTCGGCGGGCACCTCGGCCAAGACACCGACCAGAACCTCGGCCAGAACCTCGGCCAGGACCCCGGCGACGAAGGCCTCGACCACCAGGGCCTCGACCACCAGGGCTTCGACCGCCAAGGCACCGACCACCGGGACCACGGCGACCAGGGCATCGGCCAAGTCACCCGCCAAGTCCCGCGCCAAGACTCCGGCGAAGACCTCGACCGGCGCCTCGACCAGGTCCCCGGCGACGTCTTCGGCGGCCAAGCCCTCGACGACCTCGACGACCTCGACCGCCAAGCCCCGGGCCAGGTCTCTGGCCAAGACCTCGACCAGGGCCTCAACGAGGACATCGGCCAGGGCCTCGACAACGGGGACCACCGCGCAGCGCAGGAACACCGCCCAGCAGGCCACGACGCAGGGCTCGGCGGGAACCTCGACGCACCGG
Source organism: Streptosporangium jomthongense (assembly GCF_042650425.1). NCBI lineage: Bacteria > Bacillati > Actinomycetota > Actinomycetes > Streptosporangiales > Streptosporangiaceae > Streptosporangium > Streptosporangium jomthongense. Next base: position 412,819 of record NZ_JBHSBC010000032.1, read on the forward strand.
GCGAACGGCAGCGGCGGCAAGCGCGGGCTCACGGTGAACCTGCCCATGATGACCGTGAAGTTCCACGCCCCGCACCTCCACATGCCGCACGTCGGCCTGCCGCACGTCAACCGCCAGGAGGCGGGCCAGGCCGTGGACGCCGCCAAGTCGTTCCTGCCGCCGCCCGAGCGCATGGTCTACTACGGCGGGCTCGGCGCGCTGGCCGTCGCGGGCCTGATCGAGTGGCCGGTCGCCGCGGCCATCGGGGTCGGCACGGTGATCGCCCAGCGCGCCCGTGGGATGAGCCGTTCGGGGCGGGCCAGAGCCTCCGCGCGGTGACACGGCTGCTCCGGCGTGTTCCCGTGACCTGACCGCCAGGAAAGCACCATCCGCCGTCCGGCCCGCCCGCGCGGGCCGTACGGCTCCGTCATGGCCGTCAGGCCCGAGTGACCCGTCTGGAGAGCCGAATGTTGCTGTCACGTGTGCTCACGCTTTCCGCCGAGACGCTGTGGGAGGCCGTACCCGACGCCGTGCGCAGGGCGTTGCCTCGTCCCCGCGCGGTACGGGCGGCCCCGGGCGGCTTCCACGTGGACCTGCGCGCGATCGGCGGCCCCGGCACGGAACGGCTCGCCCGGCGGCTTGAGACGCTGTTGCTCGCGCTCGACGGGGTCGAGCGGGCCGAGGTCAACGGGGTGCTGGGCACCGTCTTCGTCGGCGGCGACGAAGGAGTCGTCGACCTGAAGAGGCTGCTGTCGATCGTCGCGGAACTCGACGACGAGGACGAGTGGGAGCAGGAGGAGGACGAGGAGGCGCGGGAGGCGGGGGGCGCAGCGGAGGGCACGGCGGGGCGGGGCCCCGGACCGGCCCTGGCCAGAGTGGTCGAGCAGCGCACCCGGGCGGGCATCAGGCTGGGCGCGAGCGCCCTCGGAACGGGGCTCGCGGTCGCCGGGCGGCTTGCGCACCTTCCGCCGCTGTCCCCGGTCGTCCCCGCCCTGCTGCACCTGGCCGAGTCCACCCCGGCGATCCGGACGAGACTGACCCGCCATCTCGGCCACCAGGCCACCTCCGCCCTGTTCACGACGGCGAACGTGGTCACGGGCACGCTCGCGCTCCAGCCCGTCGGGCTGCTGGTGCAGGCGGTCTCCGCCGCCGAGCGTTACGTGGAGGCCCGTGAGGCACGGCGGGCCTGGGACTCGCGTGCGCGGGAACTGGCCTCCGACGAGGGCGCCTACCGGCACGTCCGCAGGCGCAGGAGGACCAGGACCACGCCGCTTGAGCACAGTCCCGTCGAGCGGTTCGAACGACTGGCGAGCCCGGCGGCGCTCGGTGTCTCGGTGCTGACCCACGTCGTCAGCGGCAGCCGTGACCGCGGTCTCGCCATGATGATCGCCGCGACGCCCAGTGCCGCGAAGGCCGGGCGGGAGGCGTTCTCCAGCGCGGTCGGGCGCACCCTGGCCAAACGTGGCGCGGTCGTCCTCGACAGTCACGCGCTGCGCCGGATGGACGGCCTCGACACGGTCGTGCTCGACGCCGCCCTGTTCCTGACCGGCTCGTGGACGGTCGAGCGCGTCGTGCCCCTGGCCGAGGGCATCGACCCCGCCGAGCTGAACGCCCTGCTGCCCGGCCTGCTCGACGCGACCGATCCCGGCGCGCGCCGTGAGCGCGGCCACTGGGCGGCCGAACCCGCCAGGCTTCCCGCCGCCGAGGGGCGCGAGTGGCGTTCCCTGGGGTTGCGGCCGGTCCGGGTGACCAGGCGGGGCGTGCCGGTCGCCCTGGCCGGTCTGGCGCCCGAACTCGTGTCCATCGCGGACGCGCTGGTCACCGCCCCCCAGGGCTGCTCGGTGCTGCTGGCGGGTGAGGGTGCCCGCGAGGTGGTCAGGCGGCTCGCCGTGGGAGGCGGAGGCGGGGACGGCACGCCGCCGAAGACCCTCCCGGGAGGCCACCGGCTGACGACGCGGATCCGCGCGCTCCAGGCGGAGGGCCACGGGGTCGCGGTGGTCTCCAGGCGGTCGACGTCCGCGATGGCCCAGGCCGATCTGAGCGTCGGCGTGCTCGGTGGTCCCGACGGCGTGCCGTGGGAGGCGGACGTGCTGGGCGACCTGGAGACGGCCCACCTGCTGCTGAGCTGCCTGGCCCCGGCCAGACGGGCCGGTGAGCGGTGCGTACGGCTCAGCCTGGCGACGGCGGCGGCGGGCGCGGCGCTCGCGGGCACCGGCCCCAGGACCGCCTCCGTGAGCAGGGCCCGCCTGGTCAGTGACGGTACGGCGCTGGCCGCGATCGTCGTGGGCGAGTGGACGGCCCGTGAACTGGGCAACGCGGCGCCCGCCGAGCGCGCCGACCCGACCCCCTGGCACGCCCTGCCGGTCGACACCGTGCTGTCCAGGCTCGGTTCCTCCCTCGACGGCCTGCCCAAGTCCGAGGCCGTACGGCGCAGGCCTCCGCCGCCGCCGGGAGAGCCGGACGGCACCGACTCGCTGCTGCGCGCCTCCCTTGAGGAACTGGCCAACCCGCTGACCCCGGTGCTGGCGGCCGGGGCGGGCCTGTCCGCGATGGTGGGCTCCGTCCTGGACGGCGTGCTGATCGGCGGCGTCATGATCGTGGACGCGCTCATCGGCGGCGGGCAGCGAACATCGGCCAACCGGGCCGTGCACCGCCTGACCGAGTCCGTCGCCGACCACGTACGGCTGCGCCGTCCCTTCTCCAAAGACGTCAAGGACCTCAAAGAGCCCAAGAAGGGCAAGAAGGCCAAAAAACCTGAGAGAGGCTCGGCGCACACGACCGAGGTGGCGACGGCGGACACGCTCGTGCCGGGAGACGTCATCGAACTGCGCGCGGGCGACGCCGTACCGGCCGACTGCCGGATCCTGTCGTCGATCGGCCTGGAGATCGACGAGGCGGGACTGACCGGTGAGTCCCTGCTGGTCCCGAAGGCGCCCGCCCCGGTGGACGCCTCCGCGGTCGCCGACCGCAGCTCGATGGTCTACCAGGGCACGACGGTCGCCGCGGGGCACGGGCTGGCCGTGGTCGTGGCGTCGGGTGAGGAGACGGAGGCGGCGCGCACCGCGCGGCTCTCGGCCGACGAGCGCCCGCAGAGCGGGGTCCACCTGCGGCTGCGGACGCTGAGCCGCAGGATCCTGCCGGTCGCGATCGGCTCCGGTGTCGTCGTGCTGGTCGCGGACCTGCTGCGGGGGCGGTCGATGCCGCAGGCGCTCGCCCTGGCGGTGAGCCTCGCGGTCGCCTCGGTGCCCGAGGGGCTGCCCTTCATCGCCTCGGCCGCCGAACTGGCCGCGGCCAGGCGATTGTCGAGCCGCGAGACCCTGGTGCCCAACCCCTCGACGATCGAGGCCCTCGGCCGGGTGAACGTGCTCTGCTTCGACAAGACGGGGACCCTGACCGAGGGGCGCATCAGCCTGCGGGTGGTCTCCGACGGGCGTTCCGAGCACTCGACGGAGCGGCTGGACGAGGAGCTACGGCGGATCGTGGCCGCCGGGTTGCGCGCGAGCCCCCGCTACGAGGACGGCAAGCCCATCGCCCACCCGACGGACCGCGCGGTGGTCGAGGGGGCGCGGCGGCTCGACGTGACGCCGCAGGAGGGGCTGGGCGTCTGGAGCCGGGTCGAGGAGCTGCCCTTCGAGCCGGGACGCGGCTACCACGCGGTGCTCGGCCTCGGCCCCTCCGGGCACGTGCTGAGCGTCAAGGGCGCCCCCGAGATCGTGCTCACCGGCTGCGCGCACCTGCTGCGCGACGGCCGTACGGTCCGCATGACCGCCGCGGCGAGGAAGGGGCTTGAGGAGGAGGTCGACCGGCTCGCCCTGCAGGGTTACCGGGTGCTCGCGGTGGCCGAACGGCCCGCCTCCGACCGCCGTGACCTGGACGACTCCCGGGTCGACGAGCTGACCTTCCTGGGGTTCCTGTGCCTGGCCGACCCGGTCAGGCCTACGGCGGCCGAGAGCGTCGGCCGCCTGACGAGGGCGGGCGTCAGGATCGTCATGATCACCGGTGACCATCCGAGCACCGCGGCGGAGATCGCCGCCGAGCTCTACCTGCTGGACGGCGGGCGGGTGATGACCGGCCCCGAGCTGGACGAGATGGACGACGCGACCCTGGTCGAGCGGCTTCCCGGGGTTGCGGTCTTCGCCAGGACGACCCCCGCGCACAAGGTCAGGATCGTCAGCTGCCTGCGCCGGGCGGGGAAGGTCGTCGCGGTGACCGGAGACGGGGCCAACGACGCCCCGGCCATCCGCGCCGCCGACGTCGGGATCGCCCTGGGCTCCCGCGCCACCCCGGCGGCCAGGACCGCGGCCGACGTCGTGGTGACCGACGACCGCATCGAGACGATCGTGGACGCGTTCATCGAGGGCAGGGCCATGTGGAGCTCGGTCCGCGACGCCCTGAGCATCCTGCTCGGCGGCAACGTCGGGGAGATCGTCTTCGCGGTCGGCTCGAACCTGCTCACCGGCGGCAGCGTGCTGAACGCCCGCCAGTTGCTGCTGGTCAACCTGCTGACCGACATGCTGCCCGCGATGGCGGTCGCGGTCAGGCCTCCGGCGGCGACCAGCCCGGAGCGGCTGCTGGCCGAGGGTCCTGAGGCGTCCCTGGGCGCCTCGCTGACCCGGGACATCTACCTGCGCGCCACGACGACGGCCGGGGCGGCGTCGATGGCCTGGCTGATCGGGCGGGTGACGGGCACGCGGGGACGGGCGAACACGATCGCGCTGGTCGCCCTGATCTCCACACAGCTGTTCCAGACCCTGGCCAGCGGCGGCCGGGACCGGGTGGTCCTGCTGGCCGTGATCGCCTCGATGGGCGTCCTGGCGGCCAGTGTCTCCGTCCCCGTGATCTGCCTGTTCTTCGGCTGCCGGCCGCTGGGGCCCGTGGGATGGGGCATCGCCCTGGGCAGCTCCCTGGCGGCCACGCTGGCCGGAACGGCGTTCGAGCGGTGGACCCGCGATCCGTCACCGTCTGTTCATTAAAAGGAAACCTCAAAGTATTGATTTGTGACGCTATGTCGGCAATTATCCCCGAAGTAGTGTTTCAGTGATTTGAGGTAGACATGTCCGGATTCTTGAGCTCGGTCGTCGCCAAGGCCGTGGCTCTTCTGCTCGAAGCCCTCATCATGCGCATCGTGCAGTCGCTCACCCTCGCCATGATCCGTCGTGGCGGCCTCCTGCCCGTCTGACCCCGATCTTCACGGACCCGCCGGCGGGCCCCTCAGGGGACCCTCAGCGGGCCCGGCTGTTGATGAGCCGGGCGACCTTGCGGTGCTCGGGTGAACGCAGCACCCGCTCGGCCTCGTCCGGGTCGGCGACCGGCGCCTTCACCAGCAGGCCCCGGTTGAACTTCAGCTTCAGCAGCCGCCGTACCGACTGGTCGAGCCGCGCCCTGGAGATCTTCCCCGACTTCACCGCGGTCAGCACCCCGTCGTAGGCCGCCGAGTAGTTGGGCGGCATCAGAAGCAGGTCCGCCCCCGCCTGTACGGCCCGCACCGCCACCTGGGCGTCGCCGTACTTCTTGCGCACCCCGGCCATGTCCAGCGCGTCGGTCGAGACGACGCCGTCGAAGCCGAGCTTGTCACGCAGCAGGCCGGTCAGGATCGGCTTGGACAGGGTGGCCGGGTCGCCCGACGGGTCGAGCTTGGGCATGACCACGTGGGCGCTCATGATCGCGTCGACGTCCGCACCGATCGCGGCGGCGAACGGCGGGGCGTCCAGCTTCTCCCACTGGGCCCGGGAGTGCTGGATGACCGGCAGCCCGGTGTGGCTGTCCACGTTGGTGTCGCCGTGCCCGGGGAAGTGCTTGGCCGTCGAGGCGACGCCCGCGTCGTGGAAGCCCTGGACCGCGGCGGCGACCATGGGCGAGACCTTCTTCGGGTCCGAGCCGTAGGCGCGGTTACCGATCACCGGGTTGCGCGGGTTGATGTTCACGTCGGCGACCGGGGCGAAGTCGAGGTTGATGCCCAGCGCCTTCAGCTCGGCGCCGGTCACCTTGGCGGCCCTGCGCGCCAGCGACGGGTCGCCGGTCGAGCCGATGACCGAGGCCCCCGGCATGTCGGTGACCAGCGGCGCCAGGCGGGACACCCGGCCGTTCTCCTGGTCGGCGCCGACGAGCAGCGGAATCCTCGGGGAGGCCTTCTGCAGCCCGTTGGTGAGCGCGACGACCTGCCGGACGCCCTTGACGTTGTTCGCCCAGGGGAACAGGATCACCCCGCCGGGACGGTACTTCTCGATCACCTTCGCCGGGGTGTCCACCCCGTAGCGGGCGCGGTTCTCCGGCGAGGAGGTGTCGGCGGCCGGGCCGTACAGAACCGGCATGAAGAGCTGGCCGACCTTCTCCTCCAGGCTCATCTTCCGCAGCACGGCCTCGACCTGGGCGGGAGAGCCCGCAGGAGGGGCCGTGGACGGCTCAGGCGAGGACGCGGAGGGAGATGCCACCGAGGGTGAGGCCGCCTGGGCCGAGGCGCTCCCGGCCTGGCTCTCCGCCGCCCTGACAGGCGCCGAGGCCCCCGTCGCGGCACATCCGGCCACCATCGTCGCGATCACTGCGAGACCAGTCGTGCGAATACACCGAACCATGGGTTCCACGCTATCCGCGTCACGGACTCCGACACGCCGCGCCTCCCCGTTACGGAAAAGACCTCAGAGGGCGAGTCCGGCCAGTTCCGGCAGGTGGGCGCGGGCCGCGGCCCTGGCGTCCGACGGACTGGAGGCCGCCAGCGCGGCCTGCGCGGCCAGCACGCACCGCTCCCGCGTGTGCAGCGACAGAGCCGCCCGTACGGCGGGCAGCGCGGTCGGCGCCATCGACAGTGAGGTGACGCCCATCCCGACCAGCACACAGGCCAGGGCCGGGTCCCCGGCGGCCTCTCCGCAGACCCCGCAGGACCTGCCGCGCTCGGCGGCGCCGTTGACGGCCGCGAGGACCAGGTCGAGCAGCGCGGGCTGCCAGGGGTCGTGCAGCATGCCGAGTCCCCCGACCTCCCGGTCCGCGGCCAGGGTGTACTGGGCAAGGTCGTTGGTGCCGATGGAGAAGAAGTCCGCCTCGGCCGCCAGGTCACCGGAGCGCAGGGCCGCCGAGGGGATCTCGATCATCACCCCGGCCGAGGCGATCCCGGCCTCCTTGCACGCCGCCACGTACCAGGCGGCCTCCTGCCTGGTCGCCACCATCGGGGCCATCACCTGGAGCTTGGCCGAAGACCGCGCGGCCGCCCTGGCCAGCGCCCTGAGCTGGGTCTCCATGATCTCCGGGTACCGCTGGAAGAGCCGCAGACCGCGCTGGCCCAGCGCCGGGTTGGGCTCCTTGCCGGGCGGCGGCAGGAAGGCCAGCGGCTTGTCCGCCCCCGCGTCGAGTGTGCGCACCACGACCCGCCCGCCGGGGAAGGCGTCGAGCACCCCGAGATAGGCGGCGACCTGCTCCTCCTCGGAGGGCGGCGCCGTCCTGTTGAGGAAGAGGAACTCGGTGCGGTAGAGGCCGACCCCCTCGGCGCCGTGCCGCAACGCCCCCTCCACGTCACGCGGCCCGCCGACGTTGGCCAGCAGCGGCACCGGATGACCGTCCGCGGTGGCCCCGGGGCCGGTGGCCGCCGCGAGCACGGCCTGCCTCGCCGCCGCGGCCCTCGCCACGGTCTCCACCTCCTCCGGGGAGGGGTCGAGCCGTACGAGGCCGGAGAAGCCGTCGACGAGCACCTCGGTCCCCGCGGCGACGGAGGCCGCCCCCGGGCAGGCGACCACGGCCGGCACCCCCATGGCCCTGGCGAGGATCGCGGTGTGGCTGGTCGGCCCGCCCTGCTCGGTGACGAACGCCGCGACCACCTCCCTGGACAGCGCCGCCGTGTCCGCGGGCGCCAGATCACGGGCCAGCAGCACGTACGGCCGGACACCGGGCGCGGGCAGCCCCGGGGCGGGCAGTCCCTCAAGGAGGGCGACGACCCTGTCCCGCACGTCGTCCAGGTCGGCCGCGCGCTCACCGAGGTATCCCCCGGCGCCGACGATCATCTCGCGGTATCCGCCGAACCCCTCGTAGACGGCCCTCGACGCGTTCATCCCGGCGTCGATCAGCCCGGCGACCCCGACGGCCAGCCCCGGGTCGCGCGCCATCAGCGCCTGGGCCTTGAGGATCTCCTGGGCCTGGCCCCCCGCCCTGGCCCCCCGCTCCTCCAGGTCGGCGGCGACCCGTTCGAGGGCGCGGGCGGCCCTGGCGCGCTCGGCCTCGGCGTCACCGTCGTGACGGGCGTCGGCGTCCGGCACGGGGACCTCGCGTGAAAGGACGTATCCGGGCCCGGATCCGACACCCGGGCTCACGCCGACCCCCGTGAGCGCGTTCATGGAGCCGATGCGATGAGTGCGAGCTCGTCCAGCAGCTCGTCGGCCCCCTCGCCCTCCGCCTCGATCACCACGGTGTCCCCCTGCCGGACGTCGAGGGAGAGGACCGCGAGAATGCTCTTGGCGTTCACCGGCTCCCCGCCCTTCTTGGCGACGGTCACCTCAAGGGACGCCTTGGCCGCGGTCTGCACGAACGTCGCGGCGGGGCGGGCGTGCAGGCCGACCTCGGACTCAACGGTGACTTGGCGCTGGGCCACGTGCTCCTCCTGCAGGGTCGACCGGGCGGTCTAGACCGCCCGGATCATCGAATGGTGGATGGAGGCCAGTCGACCGTCGTCAGGTCGGTGACCACAAGGTCCGCCTCGGCCAGCTCGGAGCCCTCGTGGGTCGTCGCTATCCCCACGCATGTCATACCCGCCGCCTTGGCCGCCGCAATCCCCGCGATCGAATCCTCGAAGACGACGCACCGCGCGGGTTCGACGGCCAGCCGCTCCGCGGCCAGCAGGAACCCCTCGGGGTCGGGTTTGCCGACGGTCACGTCCCGGGAGGAGACGACGGTCAGCACGAGGTCGCTCACCCCGGCCTCGGCGAGCCTCTTGTCCGCCCAGTCCGGGTGGGCCGAGGTGACAACGGCGATCCGCGCGCCGTACTCGGCGGCCCTGCGCATCAGGTCGGCGGCGCCGGGAACCTGGGTGACCTCGGGCAGTCCCGGGTGGTCGTGGAAGGAGCGGACCTCGGCGAGCAGGTCGTCGATCGCGACGCCGGGGAAGAGATCGGTCCGCTCGGCCAGGACGTCACGCCCCCGCCGCCCGATGAATCCGCGTAACGCGTCGCGGTCGTGGCCGACCCCGTGCCTGTCGAACAACATGGCCCACATGGCCTGGCTCCGCCGCTCGGAGTTGATGAGCGTGCCGTCCAGGTCGAACAACGCAGCATCCATGGTCGTCCCCGCTAGAGATCGTCGTGGTCTTCGCGGGCCCCACTGCCGCGCGAAGGGCTCACACCCCGGGGAAGGGCTCACGTCCACACGAAGAGCTCGTCTCCTGTGCGCACCGGACCGTCGGCGATCCTGGTGACGGCCTCCGTGACGGCGTCCAGCGCCACGACGGGGCAGACCGGACAGCGTCCGCCCGCCTCGACCTCAGCGGGGTTCCAGGCGACCACGGGCTGCCCCGCCTCCACCCTGTCACCCTCCGACGCGAGCACCTCGAAACCCTCACCTCTGAGCTGGACGGTGTCGATACCCAGATGGACCAGGACCCCTCTGCCGTCGTCGCCGACGACGACGAAGGCGTGCGGGTGGAGCTTCACGATCTTACCGGCGATGGGAGCGACCGCCCGGCCCGGCTCCCTCAACGGCTCGATCGCCAGCCCGGGCCCGACGAGGCCCTGCGAGAACACCGGGTCGGGTACGGCCCGCAGAGCGAGAGCCGCTCCCGCGACCGGGGCAAGCACGGTGGTCATCACACCCCCTTGGCGCCCCACGCCGTCCCCCCACCGGTGAGGGTGAGAGGACGGCCCGGCGTCTCCTAGCCGATGATGTCCTCGATGTCGCTGGCGATGGTGTCGGCCTCGGGGCCGACCACCACCTGGACGATGTTGCCCGCGGCCATCACTCCGTGCGCGCCCGCCGCCCGCAGAGCCGCCTGGTCGACCTTGGCGGCGTCGTGCACCTCGGTGCGCAGGCGGGTGATGCACGGCTCGATCTCGATGATGTTCTCCGCGCCACCCAGTCCCGCGATGATCGCGTGGGCGTCAGCCGCCATGTCGTCCTCCAGTCGTCATCGGTCTCTGACCAGGCTAAACGACCCGAGACGATCAGTCCGTCTGGGTCACCTTGTTGAGACCCCTGGGGGCGTCGGGGTCGATGCCGAGCCTGCGCGCCAGGGCCTCGGTCAGCAGCTGGCCGGGGACGATGAGGCCGAGGGGGGCGACCCACTCGGGGAGGTCGGGGCCGTTGAGCGCGGCGGTGCCGGCCGCGGCGAGCGCGGTGCCGCCGCCGACGGTGAAGGCGGAGGCGCCCGCCCCGGTGACCCGCTCGGCGAGCGCGACGGTCCCGGCCAGGGTGGGGCCCTCGCCCGCGGCGACCAGGAGGGCGGGGGTGTCCTCGTCGACCACGGCGATCGGGCCGTGCAGCAGGTCGGCGTACGACAGGCCCATGGCGTGCAGGTAGCAGGCCTCCTTGAGCTTCAGGGCCAGTTCGAGGGCGGTGGAGAAGGCCAGGCCCCGGCCGGAGACCACGACGCCGGGCTTGTCCGCCAGGCCCTCGACGATCGCGTCCAGGTCGCCGGGCTCGGCGATCAGCTTCTCCACCGCGTCCGGGACCCGCTGCAGGTCGGCGGCGTCGACGTCGGCGCCGAGACCGAGTCCGAGCACGGCCAGCGCGGCGAGCTGGGTGGTGTAGGTCTTGGTCGCCGGGACGGCCTTCTCCTCACCGGCGAGCGTGCACAGGGCCAGGTCGGCGGCCTGGGCGAGGGGGCTCTGCTCGCCGCCGTTGGTGATGGCCACGGTGCTGGCACCGCAGTCCTTGGCCCAGGCGAGGGTCTCGACGATCTCCTCGGTCCTGCCGGACTGGGAGAGGGCGACCGCGAGCACCCCGTCGAGGTCGAGCTTGCGCCGGTAGGTGGTGGCGATCGACGGCGCGGCGAGGGTCGACAGGCGGCCCGCGTGCGCCTCGGCGAGGTAACGGCCGTAGACTGCGGCATTGTCGGAGGTACCGCGGGCGATGAACAGCAGCTGGCGAGTCTGTCCCGCGAGCCGTTCCACCTCCTCGACCCTGGGGAGGAGGGCGTCCAGCGTGGCTCGCAAAGCGGCGGGCTGCTCAGCGATCTCGCTGCGCATCTTGGTCGTCATCTCGCGCTCATCCTTCGGTCGGACGGACGGAGATCGGGCCGTTATCGATCCGTCGCCGGTCCGCACATTGACACCCTTTTCCGGCCTGTGGTCTAGTCCGGACTAGACCAGTACGAACCATAACTCATCCGTACTTCTCAGATCGAGAGGGGAGGATCTCGTGGCCCAGATCGATCCGGACAGCCCTGTCCCCAAGTACTTCCAGCTTCGCGAGATCCTGCTTGACCTGATCGAGAACAACGAGCTGCCGATCGGCGCGGCGATCCCGTCCGAACGCGAGCTCTGCCAGCGCTTCGAGCTGTCCCGCATGACCGTACGGCAGGCGGTCGACCACCTGGTCTCCGAGGGCAGGCTGCAGCGCGTCGCGGGCAAGGGCACCTTCGTCGCCCGCCCCAAGATCGAGATGGCCCTCAGACTGACCTCCTTCAGCGACGAGATGCGCGCCCGCGGCATGGAACCGGGATCACGCGACCTCGACCGCAGGATCGTCAGGGCCAGCGCGCACCTGGCCAGGGAACTCGGCATCCACCCCGGAGACGAGGTCCACTTCATCGAGCGGCTGCGCACCGCGGCCGACGAGCCCATGTGCATCGAGCGGGCCCACATCCCGGTGTCCCTCGCCCCCGACCTCGACGCCCACGACCTGACGGGCCGGTCCCTGTACGCCTTGCTCGAAAGCCGGTACGGTCTGATCCTCGACGCGGGTGAGCTGACCATCGACGGCGGAATCGCCGACCCGGGAGACGCCGACCTGCTGAAACTGCCACGTGGCGGCGCCGTGCTGCTGCTCCAGCGGCGTTCCTTCGCCGGGAACGTCTGCGCCGAGCTCGGGGTCTCCACCTACCGAGCCGACCGCTACCAGCTCCGCACGGTCCTGGAGACCCCGGCACGCCGCACCTGACCTCCTCGCGATCCCCACCCCCCTGGAGGAAAGTCCGATGAGTTCCCCCTCAACGGACGCGGGACGCCCTCCCGCCCCGCCCTCGGCCGGGTCCGCCGTGATGAGCGTGCTCCAGCGCCTGGGACGCTCCCTCATGCTGCCGATCGCGATCCTGCCCGCCGCGGGACTGCTGCAACGGCTCGGCTACGACGACCTCATCGGCCGTACGGACAACGTCCTGCTCGACGACATCGCCCACGTGATCGGCACCGCGGGCCAGACCCTCTTCGACAACCTGGCGCTGCTGTTCGCCGTCGGCGTGGCGATCGGGTTCGCCCGCAAGGCCGACGGCTCGACCGCGCTCGCCGCGCTCGTCGGCTACCTCGTCTTCCACGCGGTCAGCATGACCATCTTCTTCGACCTGTTCGACCCCGCCCTGAAGGACACGATCTCCAAGAAGCTCTTCAACCCGGCCCATCCGGGCGTCCCCGACGTGGTGCTCAACCTCGGCGCGGAGAACCCGACCCGGGTGCTCGGCGGCATCGTGATGGGCCTGGTCTCGGCGACGCTGTGGCAGCGGTTCTACCGGACCAAACTGCCGACCTGGCTGGCCTTCTTCAGCGGGCGCCGCCTGGTGCCGATCATCACCGCCTTCGCCGGTCTGATCATCGGTGTCCTGTTCGGCTTCGTCTGGCCGGTCATCGGCAACCTGATGAGCGTGTTCGGCAACTGGCTCGCCGCCCACAGCGTCGCGGGCGCCGGGATCTACGGCATGTTCAACCGGGCGCTGCTGCCCCTCGGGCTGCACCACATCGTCAACAACGTGGTCTGGACGCAGGTCCCCGACTGCGTGGTCAACGGCAAGCGGCTCGCCGGGGACCTGATCTGCTTCAACAACGGCGCCCCGGGCTTCGGCGGCTTCGAGGCGGGCCTGTACCCGGTGCTGATGTTCGGCCTGCCCGCCGCGGCCCTGGCCATCTGGCGGGCCGCACCGCCGCACCGCCGCAACGCGGTCGGCTCGATCATGGTCTCCGCGGCCCTCACCGCCTTCCTGACCGGGATCACCGAGCCGATCGAGTTCGCCTTCGTCTTCGTCGCCCCGGTCCTGTTCGTGGTCCACATCGTCCTGACCGGCATCTCCCTGGCGGTCGCCTCGGCCCTGGGCGCCAAGCTCGCCTTCAGCTTCTCCTCCGGCCTGATCGACCTCGTCCTGTACGGCACCGCCCCCAACGCCGAGGGCATCCCGATCATCATCGTGATGGGCCTGGTCTACGCGGTGATCTACTACGTCGTGTTCAGCTTCCTGATCAGGAAGCTGAACATCATGACGCCGGGCCGGGAGCCGGAGGCCGACACCGAGTCCGGCTCCCCCGCGGCGGCCGAGCAACTCCCCGAACCCGCTGAGCCCCCCGCTGAGACCCCCGAGCCCGCCGAGGCCGTACCCCGCAGAACGGAAGGCTGAGCGGCCCTGAGGCCGTGTATCCGCCGCGCCCGGTGGTAGATACCAGACATCCCCCGCCATCGACAGGCAGGGGGACCGGCAATGGGCACGGCGGCCGTGGAGCGCGGCCCTTCGGGGTGGGCGTCGGCTCTGGCGATCCTGCAGCGCGTCGGGCGCTCGCTCATGATGCCCATCGCGGTGCTGCCCGCCGCCGGACTGCTGTTCAGGTTCGGCCAGGAGGACATGCTCGGGCGGACGGACAACCTCTTCCTCGACCAGGTCGCGGCCGTCTTCGCGGCGGCCGGTGGCGCGCTGTTCGACAACCTGCCGCTGCTGTTCGCGATCGGCGTGGCGATCGGGTTCGCCCGCAAGGCCGACGGCTCGACCGCGCTCGCCGCGCTCGTCGGCTACCTCGTCTTCGACCGGGTCAGCAGGACGCTGTTCTTCACCTCGGCCCCGGCCTCCCAGGTCTACAAGAAGGTGGCGCTGACCGTCGTGGGCCCTGACGGACGGCCCGTGCCCGCGCTCAACCTCGGCGTCCAGAACCCGACCGGGGTCCTGGGGGGCATCGTCATCGGCATCGTCGCCGCCCTGCTCTGGGAGCGGTACTACCGGATCAAACTGCCCGCCTGGCTCGCCTTCTTCGGCGGACGCAGGTTCGTCCCCATCGTCACCGCCGTCTCCGCGCTCGTCCTCGGCGTCGTCTTCGGCCTGCTCTGGCGGCCCGTGGGCGACTGGCTCGCGGGCGTGGGCGACTGGCTCGCCGCCCACGGCACCGCGGGCGCCGGACTGTACGGCGTGGCCAACCGGCTGCTCATCCCGATCGGCCTGCACCACTTCCTGAACACGATCGTCTGGTTCACCCTGCCCGAGTGCCACGCCGGGGTCCAGGGCGCGACCAAGAACGCCGCGGGCGACCTGAACTGCTACTTCGCGGGCGAGCAGGGCGCCGGGATCTTCATGACCGGCTTCTTCCCGGTCATGATGTTCGGCCTGCTCGGCGCGGCCATCGCGATGTGGCGCGCGGCCCCGAAGGAGAAGCGGGGCGTCGTGGGCGGCATCATGCTCTCGGCCGGTCTCACCTCGTTCGTGACCGGCATCACCGAACCGCTCGAATTCGCCTTCATCTTCGTCGCTCCCACGCTGTTCGCGGTGCACGCGGTGCTCACCGGGATCTCGATGGCCCTGATGGCCGAGTTCGGGGCCAGGCTGGGGTTCACCTTCTCCGGCGGCGCCATCGACATGCTTCTCAACGCGGGCAAGTCCAACACCCACGAACTCGCCCTGATCATCGGCTTCGGCCTGGTCTACTTCGTCGTCTACTACCTGCTGTTCACCGTGCTGATCAGAAGACTGAACCTGGCGACCCCTGGCCGTGAGCCCGAGGAGGCCCCCGCCGCCTCGCCGTGACCCGTTCCGGTCGTCCGTGGAAGGAACGGCCCGGACGCCGGAACCGCAGGGCACCGCTCCAGCTTCGGGTGATTCGCCACGCCCTTTCCGGGCCCTTCACGGAGGAAACACCACCGGACGCCGGAAAGCTGGCGTGCCACGTATTCGGCGGCAGGACCGGAAACTCCTAGCTGTGTCAGCCCCTCGCAGGAGAAACCGGAGCCAGCATGCCGCGCCCCTCGCACCTCCCCCGCGTCGCGTCCTCCTCCACCGTGGAGCCGCTCTACGACGACGAGCGGCCCTCCCCGAAGGCCGCCGCCGCGCCGCCGTACGTCCAGGGCGCGCTCGCCCTCGCCCTCGACCACGAGACGGGAACGGCCGGGCCACCGGGGCCACCACCCGCGGTCCCCGAGGGGAGGCGGCTGCGGGCCCTGTGCCAGGCCGTCGCCGAGGTCCTGGCGGGCCTGAGGCCCCCCTCCAGCGTCGCCTCCCACCTCACCGGCAGGGCCGGCAACGAACTGGCGCGCAGCGGGAGGGTCATGCGGTGCGCGCGGCCCCCGCGGACCGGTGTCCCCCACGTGTCCCAGCCGCGTGACGGGGTGGTGGAGATGTGCGTCCTGGTGCACTGCGGTGACCGGTCACGGGTGCTGGCGCTGCGGCTTGAGCGCGTGGGCGCCCGCTGGCTGTGCACGGACGTCGAGACGGCCCCCTGAGAGCCCCGGAGAGCCGCCTGCCGCCCTCGCGGCCCTTCTCCAGGGAGAAAGCCCACAGGGCCCGTACGGGATCGTACGGGCCCTGTGAAGCGGATGGATCAGACCTCGGCGTTCCTGGGGTCGCCGTGGCAGCGCTTGTACTTCTTGCCGGAGCCACAGGGGCAGGGGGCGTTGCGCTCGACGTTGCCGTAGGCGTCGCGCTCGGCCTTGGTGCTGACCCTGGTGTGCTCGACGTCGCCGCTCTCGCCGGGCGCGGAGTATTCGAGCTCTGCCGGGCGCTGCGGACCACGCAGGCCCCGGGCGATGATGGAGCGGGTCTCGGCGATCGCCTCGTCCTCGTGCTCCTCCTGCTCCTCGACGATCGGGTTGGTCTGGACCTCGACCTCAAGGTTGAACAGGTAACCGACCGACTCCTCCTTGATGCCGTCGAGCATCTGGGAGAACATCTCGAAGCCCTCGCGCTGGTACTCGATCAGCGGGTCGCGCTGGGCCATCGCGCGCAGGCCGATGCCCTCCTGGAGATAGTCCATCTCGTAGAGGTGCTCACGCCACTTGCGGTCGAGGACCGACAGGATGACCCTGCGCTCCAGCTCCCGCATGGTCTCGGCGCCGAGCTCCTCCTCGCGGCGGTCGTAGGCCGCCGTCGCGTCGGCCTTGACCTTCTCGGCGAGGACTTCCGCGGTGAGCTCCTCACGGCCGCCGACCTCCTCAAGGAGGTCGTCCAGGCCGAGGGTGATCGGGTAGAGCTGGCCGAGCGCCTTCCACAGCTTGTCGAGGTCCCACTCCTCGGCGAAGCCCTCCGCGGTCGCGCCGCCGACGTACTCATCGATCACGTCGTTGACGAAGGTGCGGATCTGCTCCTGAAGGTCGGCGCCCTCAAGCACGCGGCGACGCTCGGCGTAGATCACCTTGCGCTGCCGGTTCATGACCTCGTCGTACTTCAGAACGTTCTTGCGGATCTCGAAGTTCTGCTGCTCGACCTGGTGCTGGGCGGAGGCGATGGCCTTGGAGACGATGCCCGACTCGATCGGGACGTCGTCCGGGATGTTCAGCCGCGTCATGATCATCTCGACCCTGGCCGAGTTGAACAGGCGCATGAGGTCGTCCTCAAGCGAGAGGTAGAAGCGCGACTCGCCCGGGTCGCCCTGACGGCCGGAACGACCGCGCAGCTGGTTGTCGATACGCCGCGACTCGTGGCGCTCGGTGCCCAGCACGTAGAGGCCGCCGAGCCCGGTGACCTCCTCGTGCTCGGCCTGGACGGCCTCCTTGGCCTTCTCCAGCGCCTCGCCCCAGGCCTTGTCGTACTCCTCCGGAGTCTCGACGGGGTCCAGGCCCCGGCCGCGCAGCTCCAGGTCGGCGCGGAAGTCGGGGTTGCCGCCGAGCATGATGTCGGTGCCTCGACCGGCCATGTTGGTCGCGACGGTCACGGCGTGCTTGCGGCCCGCCTCCGCGACGATCGACGCCTCACGCGCGTGGTTCTTGGCGTTGAGGACCTCGTGCTTGACGCCCTTGCGCTTGAGCTCCCTGGACAGGCGCTCGGACTTGGCGACGCTGGTGGTGCCGACGAGGACCGGCTGGCCGCGCTCGTAGCGCTCCTTGATGTCCTCGACACAGGCCAGGAACTTGGCGTCCTCGGTCTTGTAGACCACGTCGGCCTGGTCCTTGCGGATCATCGGCCGGTTCGTCGGGATCGGGACGACGCCGAGCTTGTAGGTCTGGTGGAACTCGTTGGCCTCGGTGGTCGCCGTTCCGGTCATGCCGGACAGCGTGGCGTAGAGGCGGAAGTAGTTCTGGAGCGTGATCGTGGCGAGAGTCTGGTTCTCGTCCTTGATCTTCACGCCCTCCTTGGCCTCGATGGCCTGGTGCATGCCCTCGTTGTAGCGGCGGCCGTGCAGGACTCGACCGGTGAACTCGTCGACGATCAGGACCTCGCCGTCGACGACGATGTAGTCCTTGTCCTTCTTGTAGAGCTCCTTGGCCTTCAACGCGTTGTTGAGGAAGCCGACCAGGTGGGTGTGCTCGGGCTTGTAGAGGTTGTCGATGCCGAGCCAGTCCTCGACCTTCTCCACACCGGACTCGAAGATGCCGACGGTGCGCTTCTTCTCGTCGACGGAGTAGTCGCCGGTGTTCTCCTCGCCGTCCTTGCCCTCGGTGCCCCTGCGGAGCCTGGGCACGATCTTGGCGAACTCGGAGTACCACTTGCCCGACTGCTCACCGGGACCCGAGATGATCAGCGGCGTCCTGGCCTCGTCGATGAGGATCGAGTCGACCTCGTCGACGATGGCGAAGTTGTGGCCGCGCTGGACGCACTCCTCCAGCGACCAGGCCATGTTGTCGCGCAGGTAGTCGAAGCCGAACTCGTTGTTCGTCCCGTAGGTGATGTCGCAGTTGTACTGCTTGCGGCGCTCATCCGGCGGCATGTTCGCCAGGATCACCCCGACCTCAAGACCGAGGAAGCGGTGGATGCGCCCCATCTCGTCGGCGTCACGCTTGGCCAGGTAGTCGTTGACCGTGATGACGTGGACGCCCTTGCCCGAGATGGCGTTGAGGTACGCCGGGAGCGTACAGGTCAGGGTCTTGCCCTCACCGGTGCGCATCTCGGAGATGTTGCCCATGTGCAGGTTGGCCCCGCCCATGATCTGCACGTCGAAGTGGCGCTTGCCCAGGACACGCTTGGAGGCCTCGCGAACGGTGGCGAAGGCCTCGGGCAGCAGGTCGTCGAGGGACTCGCCGTCGGCGTGACGCTGCTTGTACTCCGCGGTGAGGGCGCGCAGCTCCGCATCGCTCAGGCCGATGAAGTCGTCCTCGATGGAGTTGACCTGGTCGGCGATCCGCTTGAGCTTACGCAGAAGCTTGCCTTCGCCTGCGCGAAGAATCTTATCGAGAAAGGCTGGCACTTTAGGTAAGGCTCCTCGCAGGTCTTCCGTGGCCGGACGGCTCCGGATGAGGACGAGTCATGGTTCTCCGCTGCCATCGTAGGCGGTTCCACCACCCGACACAGCCACCTGAAAGACGCTCTTCGTGTCCGCGGAGTTCCCGGCACCCTATTCATAGAGGCTAGTGCTCACTTTAAAGGGTATGTCGCTTTGCAGAGTTGTATGACGATGAGTCAGGCCGTACGGCGCGTCGCGCCCGGGCCCCGAAGTCCCTGATGACACCGGCGTAGCATTTTCGTCGGTGTGGCGCGCTAGCCTCTGGGCCATGCTGACGTGTTCTCTCCCCGCCATCCGGCCATGACGCTCACCCTCTCCCCGGACGAGGCCCGCCGGATCATCCTGCACGCCCAGGGGTTCCTGGGGGCCGACGCCCGGCGCGCGGGCGTCGCCGCCACCCTGCGCCGCCTCGGCGCGGTCCAGCTCGACACGATCTCCGTCCTGGCCCGCTCCCACGAGCTGATCGCCTACGCCCGTCTCGGCGCCGTCGGCAGGGCGGAGATCGAGCGGGCCTACTGGGACGAGCCCGCCCGCGCCTTCGAGTACTGGTGCCACGCCGCCTGCGTCCTGCCGATCGAGGACTGGCCGCTGTACGCCTTCCGCAGGAGGCACATGCGCTCCTGGAAGCACCGCAGGGACGACATTCCCGCGACCATGGACAAGGTGCTCGACCAGGTCCGTGAGGCCGGCCCCGTCACCGTCGCCGACATCGGCGGCAGCAGGAAGGGCGGCGGCTGGTGGGACCGGTCGGACACAAAGATCGCCATCGAGTGGCTGCTCAACGTGGGCGAGGTCGTGTGCACCCGCCGTACCGGATGGCGGCGTGTCTACGAGCTGGCCGAGCGGGCGGTGCCCGCCCACCTGCTGGCCGAGGACCTCTCCGACGCCGAGTGCGTCACCCGTCTCGCCACGGTCGCGGGCCGCGCGCTGGGGGTGGCGACCCGCGCCGACCTGGTTGACTTCCTCCGGCTTCGTGCCCCGGAGGCGGCGCTGCTCGACGCCGCGCTGCTCGACGGCTCGGCGGGGCTCACGCCCGTGCGCGTCCCCGGCTGGCCCGAGCGCTCGGTGAACGCGTGGGCCGACCCCGTGGCCCTGGAGACCGAGCCGAAGGGACGCCACCGCACGGCTCCGCTCTCGCCGTTCGACTCCCTCGTCTGGGACCGCGCCCGCACCGCCAGGGTCTTCGGCTTCAACCACCGGCTTGAGGCCTACGTCCCCAAGGACAAGCGCGTCCACGGTTACTTCACCATGCCGGTGCTCTCCGGCGGCCGTCTGATCGGCAGGATCGACCCGGCCCGCCAGGGGACGACGCTGGTCGCGCGGCAGGTCGGCGTCGAGGAGGGCGTCAGCCCACGCAGGGCCGCCCAGGGGATGGCCGAGGCCCTGTGGGAGGCCGCGAGCTGGGTCGGCTGCGACGACGTGCGGGTCGACCGTGTCGATCCCCGGCTCGCCGCGCCGTTGTTCGAGGCCCTGATGCGCTGAGCGCTCGGGCCGGGGTTCCGGCCGGTTCCCGTGGGACCCGGCCGGAACCGGCCGTCAGGTGATCTCCAGCATCCGTTCTCGGACCGCGTAGACCACGGCCTCCATCCTGGAGTGGAGTTGCAACTTGTCCAGGATGTTGCGGACGTGGTTCTTCACGGTGTTCTCCGAGATGAACAACTGCTTGGCGATCTCGCGGTTGTTCATGCCCTTCGCGACCAGGCGGAGCACCTCCATCTCCCGGTCCGTCAGCCTCGGGACCGGGAGTTGGGGGGGACGCTCCGCCTCCTTGCGGCTCATGTTGGCGAACTCGGTGATCAGCTTCGCGGCCATGGCCGGATTGATCAGCGACTGCCCTTCGTGAACGCCGCGCACGGCCTCGGGGACCTCGTCGAGCTGCACGTTCTTCAGCAGGTAGCCGGTGGCACCCGCCTTGATCGCGTCGAAGAGGTCCTCCTCCTCGTCGCTCACCGTGAGCATGATGATCCGCGTGCTCGGCACCGAGGCCTTGATCTCACGGGCGGCCTCGATACCGCTCCTGCGCGGCATACGGACGTCCATGAGCATGACGTCCGGGGTGAGACGGTCGGCGAGCTCGATCGCCTCCTGCCCGTCGCTCGCCTCACCCACCACCTCGATGTCCGTCTCCGCGCTCAGCGCCATCTCCAGACTTCGGCGGATCAGCGCGTGATCGTCGACGATCAGCACGCGGATCGGGTCGCCTCGCCTGGCAGGGCGGGTCGCTTCGTCGGGTTCCGTCACGCCTCCTCCTCGGGGGGCCAGAGCCGTTGGACCGCCATGATTACACGGGTTTCAGGTCCTAGGGTTGGTCGGAGAGGATCTTCGAACGCGACCGTCAGGATTCGACGAGCCGCAGCACGCCGTAGTTGTAGCCTTGCCGGAGGTACACGACGCTCGGCTGCCCGCTCTCCTTGTCACGGAACAGGTAGAAGTCGTGTCCGACCAGCTCCATCTCCAGGAGGGCCTGGTCGACGGTCATCGGCTCGGCCTGGTGGTGCTTCTCCCGCACCACCAGCGGGCCGTCGCCGTCCATCTCGATCGGGACGATGGCCTTGTCCTCGGAGTGATCGGCGTCGTCCTCACGCCTGCGGGTCCCGTTGAGGGAACCGGTGTCCGCCCGCACGGTGTCGGCCTCGGCGGACTCCGCGAGCGCGGTGGCGGTCGCGGTCAGCTCGGCGACGGAGGGAGGGCAGTGGTTGCCGTGGTGGACCTTGCGTCGGTCGGCCAGGCGCCTGAGCCTTCCCTCAAGCTTGCCGATGGCGATGTCGAGGGCGGCGAAGCGGTCGTCTGCGGCGGCCTCGGCGCGGACGGCCGGGCCCCGCGAGTGGATGGTCAGCTCGACCCGCTCGCGCGATCCGTTGATCCGCTCGTTGGTCTCCCTGGTCACCTCCACATCAACGCTGATGAGCTTGTGGTCCAGACGCTCGATCTTGGCCAGCTTGGTTGTCACGTGGTCTCGGAATCGGTCACTCACTCCGGTGTGCCGACCCTTGACGATGATTTCCATGCACAGCCCCCCTTCGAACCTCGACGGTGGTACAGCGGCACCCGCTCGGCCGACCTGGTCTTCGTCCCCACATCCGCCTGCTGAGGGTTTCGCAGCTCTTTGCCACTACATGCCCTTCTCTTCTGGCGAGGAACATCTGGCTCCTCGGGAAGGCAGGACTTACCTCTAAGCCGCACCGTGATCGACCGACGAAAAGTCGTCTTACGTGGACCGTTTAGCCTGCGGCTGGCATCGGCTAGCCAGGCCGGCCCCCCGGAGGGAGTCGGTCCGGCGCAACCACGGACCCGAGCGGGTGCCATGGCACAGACGCTATCCGCATCGGGGCCGAATGTCAGCCTGGGAGACCGCCCGAACCTCACGTTGTGTGATCTCCAGGGAAGGTCTCCCGTCGGAGGGTCCCGCAGGATCAGGCGATATACCCATATATGGACACTTCCCATATCCATCCATCAGCGGCGAACTTCCGCCTGGGACAGGGAGATCCGACGCCGTGGTGACAGGCCCGTTCCCCTGCCCGCTCACCCTCGGTGACGATCGCGGGGTCGCTCCCACCGGCGTGTCGCGGCGACCGTCGCGGCCAGACGCGCCGTGATCCCGGCCGCGCCCAGCGCCCTGGCGGCCTCCGCCAGGGTCGCTCCGGTGGTGACGATGTCGTCGACCAGCACAACCGCCCCTGGGCCACCCCAGAATCCCGGCACAGGGCCGTTCCGGCCGGCCGCAACCCTGAATGCCCCGGAGAGGTTCGCGGCCCTCTGCGACGAACTCAGCCCCGCCTGGTCGGCGACACGGCGGCGTTGCAGGAGCAGTCTCTCCACCGTCGCGGGCCACCCCGCCGAGCGGAGGTAGGCCGCCGCCAGCGTGGCGAGCCGGTTCACCGGATCGTGCCCGCGCCGCCTGCCCGCCGAGCGCGCGCTGGGCACCGGGACGAGGACGACGGGCCGCCCGCCCGCCCCCGCGGCGACCGCCAGCGCCAGTGCGCCCGCGAGCGGGGCGGCCAGCGCCGTACGGCCGTGCTCCTTGTAGGCGAGCAGGGCGCGCCGGACGGCCCCGGAGTAGTCGGCGGCCGACCAGCACTCGGGCAGGCCGGGCGGAGACGGGTCGGGTGTCCTGCGCTCGGGCTCGCCGTGCAGCAGCGCGGCGCAGCGGGGACACACGAGGGCGTCCGCCGCGCCGCATCCGGCACAGCGCGCGGGCAGGACCAGGTCGAGCAGAGCGGTCGGCACGGAACCAACCGTGCCAGGCACCACCGACAAACCACCGACAAACCACCGACGAGCCGCGCCTCAGTCCAGGGGGTAGGCGGGGAAGGCCGGTCCCTGCTCGGCGAAGTCCGTCCTGCCGTTCTCGTTCTTGACCCGGGGCTCCCACTTGGAGGAGGTCCAGTAGAGGATCTGCCGCTTGCCGTCGTCGTCAACCGCTCCGGCCAGCAGGGAGCCGTCCAGGGCGGTGATGTTCTGGATGCCCGTGTTGGAGGGCAGCGACTTCGACTCTCCGGTGAGCGAGACCTCAAGCAGGTCGGACTTGTCGGTCAGGACGTAGAGGGTCTTGCCGTCCTTCCAGGCGATGTCCCTGATCTTCTGCTTGTCCTCGACCGGCACCACGACCTGCAGGTTCGTGATGCGGGTCGCGCCGCCCCTGCCGATCACCGTGCCGACCTTGACCTGCTCGCCGGTGCCGTCCCGCACGACGACCGCGACGTGCACGCCGTCCCGCGCGACCTTGAGCAGGCTGACGTGGACGGTGTCCAGGTCGGGGGCCGAGACCGCGTACCGCTGCCCGTCGCGGATGCGGATGACCCGGGAGGTGTGGTCGTCGGGGCGCTCGACCGTCCACAGCGTCTGGTAGCGGTCCCAGCACGGCGGGGCCAGCGAGCGCCCCGTCGCCCACTGCCGCCACTCGCCACCGGTGGCCAGCGGCGCGACCGACAGCGCCGTGCCGTTGTGGGAGAGGGCCGCCACCTGGGCGTGGGCACTGATCGCCATGTCGGTTCTCGTGCCGTCCTTCTCCCCCGCCTTGCCCAGCACGGGCTGACCGGTGTTGTCCTTGCCCAGCAGCCACAGCGCGTCGTCGGCCACGTAGTAGGGGTAGATCTCGCCGGGCGCCATCCAGGGGTCGAACCTCGTCTGCTCCTGGGCGTCGACGGTGAGCGGGTTGTCGGTGTAGTACGGCTCGCCCCTGACCCTGACCTCGAAGCCCCAGCCGCCCTTGGTCAGCGCGGCGAGCGTCCCGGCGAGTTGGGCCGTCATCGGCCCGACGAGGTCGGGGGCGACCCGGTTGGTCAGGTCGACCACGACTCGGTTGTCCTCGGTGGTGACGTCGATGAGCCTGGTGCCGTCGAACGCCGAGCGCACCGCGCCCTTGAGTGAACTGCTCGGTCCCTGCAGCAGCCGTTCCACGGTCGTCTTCGCGAAGTTGGAGGCGGGGTCGATCGGCACCCTGACCTGGTCGATCACCAGGCCTTTCTCCTCGGCGTCGAGGAAGTAGAGGTCGACCTTGAGGTAGGCGCGCTCGGCGTCGGCCTCCGACAGCAACAACCCCGGGGGCGCGCTGTCGATCCGCCAGCCGCCGGCCCCCTTGACCAGGACGAAGGGCTCGTTCAGCGGTCCGCCGCTCGGCCGGTAGCGGCCGTCCTGGTCGATGAGCGCCGTGACGGTCCCCTTGAGGGTCACCCGGGTGTCCTTCTCCCCCTCCCCGACCTGCACGACCGGGGGCTCGCCCTGCCGGTAGACCGTGACCCCGCTCTGCGGGTTCCAGGTCCTGGCGAAGGAGTCGGTGAGGTACTTGCGCGCCACCTCACGCCCGGGGTCGTCCACGCTCGCCATGGCGGCCTTGAACCCGTTGACGACGTCGGCCGCCGACCAGTCGGCGCTCGGCGCCACCGCGATCACCCGCGCGTACGGGTCGCCGAGCGGGTTGCCCTTGTGGCCGTTCTCCCCCACGGTCGAGTGCATCCCGACGGGGATGACCGAGCAGGAGGCCAGCCCGCAGGCCAGCGTGGCCACCAGGGCCGTCACCCCCGCGCGGGCCCTGAGAGTCCTAGTCGGCATCGCGTCCCCCGTCGGCCACCGCCGGAGAGAGCACCGGCGTCATCTGTCCCCGCCACGTGCGCCGCATCTCCACCTCCGGCGGCACCAGCGGCAGCGGTGAGCCCCGCAGCGGCGCCCCGGCGACCCTGGGCAGCGAGAGCCTGAACTGCGAGCCCTCCCCCGGTACTCCCCACGCCTGCAGCCAGCCGCCGTGCAGCATGGCGTCCTCGCGGGAGATCGCCAGGCCGAGGCCGGTGCCGCCGATGGTCCGCGCCCGGGAGGGGTCGGCCCGCCAGAACCGGTCGAAGACCATGTTCTCCTCCCCCGGTTTCAGGCCGACCCCGTGGTCCCGTACGGCCACCGCGACCGCGTCACGGTCGGCCCCGACGGAGACGACGATGTCGCGGCCCTCGCCGTGCTCGATCGCGTTGAACAGCAGGTTGCGCAGGATGCGCTCGACCCGGCGGCTGTCCATCTCGGCCATGCAGGGGTCACCGGGCAGCCGCAGGTCGAAGCGGGTCGAGTGGCGTTCGGCCAGCGCCTCGGAGTCGGCGACCGCGCGCAGCACCACGTCCCTGATGTCCACCGGCTCGATGTCCAGCTCGGCGGCGCCCGCGTCGTAGCGGCTGATCTCCAGCAGGTCGGCGAGCATCGACTCGAACCGGTTCAGCTGGTTCTGCATCAGCTCGGCCGAGCGCGCGGCCATCGGGTCGAAGTCCTCGCGGGCGTCGTAGAGCAGGTCGGCGGCCATCCGCACGGTGGTCAGCGGGGTGCGCAGCTCGTGCGAGACGTCGGAGACGAACTGCCGCTGGACGTGGGAGAGCTCCTCCAGCTGGTGGATCTTCAGCGCCAGGGTGGTGGCCATCTCGTTGAAGGAGGCGGCCAGGCGGGCCAGGTCGTCCTCCCCCCTGACCTTCAGGCGCTCGTCGAGGTGCCCGTTCGCCAGCCGTTCGGCCGCCTGGCGGGCCAGCCGTACGGGGGTGACGACCTGGCGGGTCACCAGTGAGGCGATGGCCGCGAGCAGCAGGACCAGGGCGACGCCGACCAGGATGAGCATCTGCCTGACCGAGGTGAGGTTCTTCTCCTCCTCCTCAAGCGGGATCAGGTGGTAGATCTCGTAGCCGTCGTCCAGGCCGGTGCCGTAGGTGTCGAGCCGGGTGCCGATCACCAGACCGCGCACCGGCTCGGGCCTGCCCATGTAGCGCAGGTTCCAGTACTGGGTGCTGTCCTCGTCCGCGGGCTTCCTGAGCACCTCCTCGCGCAGCTTGGGAGGGATGCTCGCCGGGTCGATGTTCGTGGTGCCGTAGAACTCGCCCGGCCGGTTCTCGTTGCGGACGATCACCGAATATCTCACCGCGGGTCCCGCCCGCGCCGCCAGCGCCGCCAGCGCCCGGCCGAGCGGGCTGTCCTCGCCCTGCTGCGCCCCCTGGCCGGGGTCGGTCGACTGCTTCGAGGCGTCGCCGTCCTGCTGGTTCAGGTAGACGAGCACCGCCTTGCGGTCGGCCTGCGCCTCGCTGCGCGCCGCACGGTCCCTGGCCCCCAGGATGGTCGCGCTGATCGACTGCATGAGGAAGACGCCGAGCACGGCGACGACCACGATGGAGATGACCATCGTGCTGGTGACCACGTGCAGTTGCAGGGAGCGCCGCCAGACCCTGCGCACGCCGCCCACCGCGCGCCGTGCCCTGCGCCGTCCCCCCCTGACGATCTGCGGGAGGGTACGGCGGCGCCTCTTCTGGGTGGGCATCTCGGGAGTCCCGGGGAGGCCGCAGGCCTAGGCCGGACCGGCCTTGTAGCCGACGCCGCGCACGGTCACCACGATCTCGGGGTGCTCGGGATCCTTCTCGATCTTGGCGCGGAGCCGCTGGACGTGCACGTTGACCAGGCGGGTGTCGGCCGCGTGACGGTAGCCCCAGACCTGTTCGAGCAGCACCTCCCTGGTGAAGACCTGGCGCGGCTTGCGGGCCAGGGCGACCAGCAGGTCGAACTCAAGCGGGGTGAGGTTGATGGTCTCCTCTTCGCGCTTGACCGAGTGACCGGCGACGTCGATGGTGATGTCGCCGATCTGCAGGATCTCCGGCGTCGGCTCGTCCGTGCGGCGCAGCCGCGCGCGGACCCTGGCGACCAGTTCCTTGGGCTTGAACGGCTTGACGATGTAGTCGTCGGCGCCGGACTCCAGGCCGAGGACGACGTCGATGGTGTCGCTCTTGGCCGTCAGCATGACGATCGGCACGCCGGACTCGGCGCGGATGCGCCGGCACACGTCGATGCCGTCGGCCCCGGGAAGCATCAGATCCAGCAGCACCAGATCCGGGCGGGTGTCACGGAACGCGTCCAGCGCCTTGTCCCCATCGGAGACGAAGGAAGGCTCGAAGCCCTCCCCGCGTAGCACGATGCCGAGCATCTCGGCGAGAGCGGCGTCGTCGTCGACGACCAGCACGCGTCCTTTCATGGCCCCTCATTCGTTTTACGCAGTTTGGGAGTTTTTGGGGTAAACGGCACGGCTGTCGAAGATTACCCTCGCCGGACCACCGGATGACACAGTCTGACCACCAGACATCCGAATGCCGAATTTTAGGCGCACACGACGTAAAGCGCGTAGTAGCACCCCCACGCGGCGTAAGCCCCCCACGTGGCCACCTCCGGCCACGGCGCCCTCGGGCACCGGATCGGCGACGGTCACGGTCCCAGTCTGAGGTAAACGACACCGTCTCGGCCATCCCTGGGACGGACCCGGCCACCCCGGGCGGTGAAACCTCGCCGTGATCTCCCGAGCAGCCCAAGCAGTGGGGCCACATGTCAGGATTGGGATATGTCAGACGGACACGGCTCCACTCCCGACACCCCACCCGGCTGGGCGTCCAACCAGCCCCCGCCGTACGGCGACGCCCAGGGAACGCCGTGGGCCGCGCCCGGATCGGGGCCCGGCGGACCGTCGCCGTCCCAGCCCCCGCCACAGTACGGGCAGCAGCACGGGCAGCAGCAGCCGCCCTCCTCCCCGCCTCCGCCGTACCAGCAGCACCCCGGGCATCACCCCGGGCAGCAGCCGTACCAGGGGCAGCCGTACCCGCCGGGACAGCCGCATCCGGGGCAGGGCTACCCCCCGCCTCCGTACGGCTACCAGCAGCCGCCCCCGGCGTTGCGGCCCGGGATCATCCCGCTGCGCCCCCTCGGCGTGGGCGACGTCATCGACGGCGCGATCAAGCTGATCCGCTCCAACCCCAAGGCCGTGCTCGGCCTGTCCGCGATCGCCGCCGCGCTCGGCGCCATCCCGGTCGCGATCGGCCAGGCCCTGACCTTCGGCAGGATCGGCGACGCCTTCAGGAACAACGACCCCACGGCGCTGGAGACCACGGGGCAGACCGACTTCCTCGCCGACTACGGCGGCTCCCTCATCTCCTACGCCGTGCAGTTCGTCGCGGTGACCCTGCTCAGCGGCGTGCTGACCCGCATCCTCGGCCGCGCCGTCTTCGGCGGGAAGATCACCACCGGTGAGGCGTGGCGGCTGACCAGGGGACGGGTGCCCACCCTGTTCGGGCTGGTCGCCATCGAGGCGGGCATCCTGCTGCTGCCGCTGGCCGCGGTCGTGGGACTGCTGTACGCGGCCGCCGTCTCCGGCATCGACCTCGGGGCGTTCGTACTGGTCATGGTGCTGGTGATGATCCTCTACATGGTCTACGCCGCCTTCATCACCACCCGGCTCGTGCTCGCGGCACCCGCCGCGGTGCTGGAGAAGACGGGCGTCATGGCCTCGCTGAGCAGGTCGTGGCGGCTGACCCAGGGCAGTTTCTGGCGGCTGTTCGGCATCCTGCTGCTCACGAGCATCCTCGCGGGCCTGGTCGGCCTGGTGATCTCCGTCCCGTTCTCCTTCGCCGCGGCCTTCGTCGGCATTCTCGTCTCGGGCGGGACGGGCGTGCAGATCCTCCTCGCGATCCTCCTCGCGATCGGCGGGACCGTCGGAGCGATGATCACCTACCCGTTCCAGGCCGGGGTGTACGGCCTGCTCTACGCCGACCGCAGGATGCGCGCAGAGGCCTTCGACCTGGTGCTGCAGACCGCGGCCATCGAGCAGCAGCGCCAGGGGTGGGTGCACGCCTCCGCCGACGACCTGTGGAGTTCCTCCGCCACCCCCGGGCAGCCGGGCCAGGGAGCCCCGTGGCCGGGCCGCTGACGGCGTCGGCGCTCACGGTCCCCGTCGACACCGATCGCGGGCGGGCGGCGGGTGAGGCGATCCGTGAGCTGCTCAAGGCCGAGTACGCCAAGGAGAACGTCGTCGACCGCGTCATGCGGGTCGTCAACCAGTTCCTCGGCGACCTGCTCGACCAGGAGGCGGCGGGCACCGTGGGCAGCGTGATCGCGTGGATCGTCCTGGGCGTGATCGTCCTGGCCGCGCTCACCGCGGTCTTCCTGGTCGCCCGCAGGACGGCCGGGCGCGGTTCCACCAGGCGGGAGGGCGTCTTCGGCGACGGCCGCCGCAGCGCGGCCGAGCACCGGCAGGCGGCCGAGCACCTGGCCGCGCGGGAGCAGTGGGCCGAGGCGATCCGCGAACGGCTCAGGGCCGTGGCCAGGGACCTGGAGGACCGCGTCGTCATCGACTCGATGCCCGGCCGTACCGCCGACGAGCTGGCCGTCGAGGCGGGGCGCGCGCTGCCCGGCCTGGCCGCCGACCTGGCCGCCGCCGCGCGGATCTTCGACGACGTGACCTACGGCGAGGTGCCGGGGACCGCCGCCGCCTACGAGGTCATGCGCGACCTCGACGAGCGCCTGCGCGCCGCCCGGCCCGTGTTCGCCCGGGAAACCTCCCCGGAAACCTCCAAGGTGGCCGTCCCGTGAGCTCCCAGACGGGCCTGGCCCCCGTGAACGCCCTCGGGCCGACGCCGACCTCGCCGACCGCGCGGAGCCTGTGGCGCGGCGGCAGGGGCGCCCTGTCGATCGCCCTCCTGGTCGTGCTGGTGGCCGTCGGCGGGGTGCTGCTCGGCGGCGGCCAGGGCGAGGGCAAGCCGCTCGACCCGGAGAGCACCTCGCTGTCCGGGGCGAGGGGCCTGGCGCAGCTGCTGCGGGCCGAGGGTGTCCGGGTCGTCAGGGTCACCTCCGTGACCGAGGCCGTCGAGGCCGCCGGGACCCCGAAGGCCCCCGGCGGCAGCATGCTGCTGCTCGGCGACACCTCCTTCCTCACCGAGGAGGAGGCCGACCAGCTGGCCTCGACGCCCGCGGACCGGCTGGTGGTCGGCGCCCAGCCGTACCTCGGCCGGCTGGCACCCGGTGTGAGCCCCGGCCCGGAGACACGGGCGCGCTCGCGCGAGCCGCGCTGCGCGCTGCCCGCCGCGGTCAGGGCGGGCAGCGTCTACCTGGGCGGGACGACCTTCACCGCCCCCTCGTGGGCGACCGGCTGCTACCCGGCGGACGGCTCCCCCTCCCTGGTCAGATACGAGGAGGCGGGCCGTACGATCACGGTCGTCGGCGACGGCCAGTTCATGAGCAACCTGCGCCTGGCCGAGGACGGCAACGCCGCGCTGGCGATGAACCTGGCCGGGACGCGGCCCACGCTGGTCTGGCTCGTCGCCCCGGAGACGCCGCCCACCGTGAGCGCCACGCCGCCGACCCTGTACGACCTCATCCCGTCCGCGGTTGTCTGGGCCGTCGTGCAGCTGGCCGTCGTGGTCCTCCTGCTCGCGCTCTGGCAGGGCCGCAGGCTCGGTCCCGTGGTGACCGAACGGCTTCCGGTCGTGGTCAGGGCGGCGGAGACCGTCGAGGGACGGGCCAGGCTCTACCGGGCGAGGCGGGCCCGTGACCGGGCCGTCTCCGCCCTCAGGACGGGCTTCGTCGACCGCGTGACCCCCAGGCTCGGACTGCCCGTGGGGGCGGGCCCCGAAGCCGTGGTCGGCGCGATCGCAGAAAGGACCGGTCAGCCCGCCGCCTATGTGGGCTCCGCCCTGTACGGCAGGGCGCCGGCGGACGAGGCCGGGCTGATAGCCGTGGCCGCATACCTTGACATGTTGGAAAGGCAGGTCAGAGAGTCGTGAGCGAGCGCAGCGAGCCGGGCGCCGGATACCCCGATCCCGGGACCGGCGGCGACCCCGCGGGCACGCCGCCGGACAACGGCGGTCAGGGCGGCACGCCGTCCCCGGGGCCCCAGACGCCCTTCCCCGGCGGCCAGGGCGGCTTCGCGGCGCCTCCCGCCCCGCCTCCCGGGCCGCCCGCCTCCTTCCCCGCCGGGCCCGCTGTGCCCCCAGGGCCCCCGATGCCCCCTGTGCCCCCTGTGCCCCCAGGGGCCCCTGTGCCTCCCGTCGCGGGGACCGACAGGGCGCGTGAGGCGCGTGAGGCCCTCAGCGCGCTGCGCGCCGAGGTCGCCAAGGCCGTGGTCGGGCAGGACGCGGTGGTGACCGGGCTGGTCATCGCCCTGCTCTGCCGGGGGCACGTGCTGCTCGAAGGCGTGCCGGGCGTCGCCAAGACCCTGCTCGTCAAGACGCTGTCCGCCGCGCTCTCCCTGGACTTCAAGCGGGTGCAGTTCACCCCGGACCTGATGCCCGGCGACGTCACCGGCTCCCTGATCTACGACGCGAAGACCTCGGAGTTCGAGTTCAGGCAGGGCCCGGTCTTCACCAACCTGCTGCTCGCCGACGAGATCAACCGCACGCCTCCGAAGACGCAGGCGGCCCTCCTGGAGGCGATGGAGGAGCGCCAGGTCAGCGTCGAGGGCAGGGCGCGCGCGCTGCCCGAGCCGTTCATCGTGGCCGCGACCCAGAACCCGGTCGAGTACGAGGGCACCTACCAGCTCCCCGAGGCGCAGCTCGACCGGTTCCTGCTCAAGCTGACCGTGCCGCTGCCCGCCCGCGACCAGGAGATCGCGGTGCTGGAACGGCACGCGCTCGGCTTCGACCCGCGCGACCTGTCCCACATCAGGGCGGTCGCCACCGTCGAGGACCTGGACGCGGGACGCGCGGCCGTCAGCCAGGTGCACGCCGGGCCCGAGGTGCTCGGCTACGTCGTGGACATCGCCAGGGCCACCCGCCAGTCGCCGTCCCTGCAACTCGGCGTCTCACCGCGTGGCGGCACCGCGCTGCTCGCCGGCGCCCGCGCCTGGGCGTGGCTCTCCGGCCGTTCCTACGTGACCCCTGACGACGTCAAGGCCCTGGCCAGGCCCGCGCTGCGGCACAGGATCCAGCTGCGTCCCGAGGCCGAGCTTGAGGGCGCGACCGCGGACGGCCTGATCGACGCCATCCTCGCCTCCGTCCCCGTCCCCCGCTGAGCGTGGCACCGATCGTGACGAGGACGCGCGAAGGAGAGGGCGAGGCGGTGCGGACATGGCACTGACGGGACGGGCCGCGCTGCTGGCCCTGCTGGGGACGCTGGTCGTGCTGTTCGCGCCCAGGCCCGGTCTGGCGGTCGCCGCCGTCGCGCTGCTGCTGGTCGCGCTGGTCGCGATCGACCTGGCGCTGGCCGCGGGCGTGCGACCGCTGCGCCTGAGCCGCGCGGGAGACCGCCTGGTACGGCTCGGCGAGACCGCGGCGGTCGAGCTGATCGTGGAGAACCCCGGCCCTCGCAGGGCTAAGGGACTGCTCAGGGACGCCTGGCCCCCGTCGGCGGGGGCGGCTCCGCGCCGTTTCGTCCTCGACGTCCCTCCCGGGGAGCGCCGCCGCCTGGTCACGACGCTCACCCCGTCCCGAAGAGGGGACCGGGAGGCGGTCACCGTCACCGTGCGGACGCTGGGCCCGCTGGGCATCGCGGGCCGCCAGGGCTCCCACAGCGTGCCGTGGTCGGTCCGGGTGCTGCCGCCGTTCCTCAGCCGCAAGCACCTGCCCGCCAAGCTGTCCAGGCTCAGGGAGCTTGAGGGCAGGCACCCCTCGATGATCAGGGGGCAGGGCACCGAGTTCGACTCGCTGCGCGAGTACGTGGTCGGTGACGACGTCCGTTCGATCGACTGGCGGGCGACCGCCCGCCGCCACGACGTGGTGGTCCGCACCTGGCGTCCCGAACGCGACCGCCGGGTGCTGATCGTCCTGGACACCGGGCGAACCTCGGCGGGACGGGTCGGCACCGCCCCGATCCCGCTCGCGGGTGAGCTTCCCCGCAACCGGGACATCCCTGGTGGAACCGGGGTGGCGCCCGGCTGGCCCCGCCTCGACTGGTCGATGGACGCGGCCCTGCTGCTGGCCGCGCTGGCCTCGCGGGCGGGCGACAGGGTCGACTTCATGGCCCACGACCGCGCGGTGCGGGCCTGGGTCTCCGGCGCGGGCCGTGGCGACCTGCTGTCCACCCTGGTCAACACCATGGCCCCGATCGAGGCCGAGCTGATCGAGGCCGACTCGGCGGACATGGTCTCGGCCGTGCTGTCCAGGGCGAAGCGGCGCTGCCTGGTCGTGGTGCTCACCGACCTGAACCCGGCCTCGCTTGAGGAGGGGCTGCTGCCCGTGCTCCCCCAGCTCTCCTCCCGGCACCTGGTACTGCTGGCCGCCGTCTCCGACCCTCAGGTCGCGGCGATGGAGGCCGGGCGCGGCACCGCCGAACTGGTCTACAACGCCGCGGCGGCCGAACGGCACAGCGCCGAGCGGCGCAGGATCACCGCCCGGCTCAGACGACACGGCGTCGAGGTGGTCGACGCCGCCCCCGAGCAGATCGCCCCCGCCCTCGCCGACGCCTACCTCGCCCTGAAGGCCGCGGGCCGCCTGTGACCCGGCCCCCGGGCTCCTATCCGGCGCTCGGGGCCAGGTCGGGCGCCCGCTCCAGGTCTCCGGTCTCCCCCGCGGCCACGGCACGGCGGCCGAAGAAGATCACGTAGGCCAGGAAGGCCGCCTCCGCGACGACCCCGATGCCGACGCGCGCCCAGGTCGGCAGGCCCGAGGGGGTGACCAGGCCCTCGATGAGCCCGGAGACCAGCAGGACGACGACCAGCCCGAGCGCCACGCTCACCACGGCTCTGCCCTGCTCGGCGAGGACCTCGCCCCGCCCGCGCGGCCCCGGGTTGACGACCGTCCAGCCCAGGCGCATGCCGACGGCGGCGGCCAGGAAGACGGCGGTCAGTTCGAGCAGGCCGTGCGGCGTGATGAGCCCGAAGAAGACGTCCAGCCTGTCGTGGGAGGCCATCAGACCTGCGGAGACGGCCACGTTGGCCGCGTTCTGCCACAGGATGTACGGGATCGGCAGGCCGAGCAGGATGGCCATCACGATGACCTGCATCGAGACCCAGGCGTTGTTGACCCAGACCTGGCCCGCGAACGAGGCCCCGGGGTGCTCCGAGTAGTAGTCGGCGAAGTCGTGCTCGACGAGCTGACGGATCTCCTCCGGCGTGCCGACCGCGGCCTGGACCGCGGGGTCGCGCGCGACCCAGACGGCCATGACCACCGAGACCAGCAGGAACGCCCCGGTCGTCGCGATCCACCACCAGCGGGCGCGGTAGGCGACCACGGGGAAGGAGACCGTGAAGAAGCGGACGAACTCCCGCCAGGCGGGAGTGTGCGCGCCGGTCACCGCGGAACGGGCCCTGGCCACCAGCGCGGAGAGCCGCCCGACCAGGAACGGGTCCGCCCGGCCTGAGCGCACGATGGACAGGTGCGTCGCGACCCTCTGGTAGAGCTCGACGAGTTCGTCGATCTCGGCGCCGTTCAGCGACCTGCGGCGCCGTACCAGCTCCTCAAGGCGGTCCCAGACGGGGCGGTGCGCGTTGACGAAGGCGTCGATGTCCACCAGGAAAGCCTAATGCCGCGCCCGGGGGCCCTTCTTGACCTCAAGGGGGATTGAGGTCCTAGGTTCGGAGGCCTGTGGAGTGGTCGAGCCGGACGGGGACGGGACATGAACCAGGCGGGGCGTGGCTGGGACGGCGAGACGCTGGATCTGGCGGCCTATCTGGCGCGGATCTCCTTCGAGGGAGACCTCGCGCCGACCGCGCGGACGCTGCGCGCCCTGCAGCGGGCGCACGCGGCCGCGATCCCCTTCGAGAACCTGGAGGTCGTGCTGGGCCGCCCGGTCCTCCTCGACCTCGAAGCCCTTCAGGACAAGATGGTGCGCGGGGCACGCGGCGGCTACTGCTACGAGCACACCCGGTTGTTCGCCGCGGCGCTCGAACGGCTGGGGTTCGGCGTGACCGGGCTCGCCGCACGGGTGCGGATGGGCTCCGACAGGCTGCGGGCCGCGACGCACGCGCTCCTGCTGGTCGAGGTGCCCGGGTCCCCGGAAAGCGGGTGGATCTGCGACGTCGGCTTCGGCGAGGGACCGACCGAGCCGATCGAGCTGGTCGAGGGCGCCGAGTCGGAGCAGGGCGGCCGGCGCTTCCGGCTGGAACGGGCAGGGCGGGAGTGGGTGCTGAACTCCCTGCGCAGCCCCGCGGACGGCTGGCTCGACCTGCACTCCTTCACTCTCGACCCGCGCTACCCCGTCGACTATGTCGTGATAAATCACTACATCTCAACTCATCCGAACTCGCCGTTCGTCAACCGTCTCGTGGTCAGGCGACCCGGCCCCGGGGTCCTGTACGGCCTGCTGGGGACCACGCTGACCGCCCACCACCCCGACGGCTCCGCCGAGGAGCGGCATCTCGAACCCGGCGAGGTGCCGAAGGTCCTTGAGGAGACCTTCGGCGTCCGGCTCGGCCCCGCCGACGCCGCCGCCCTCACCGCCCGCCTCTCCTGACCCGTCCCGGCCCGTTCCCGCGAGCCGTACCGGTGATCGACACCGGTTACGGTGTCCTCCTAGACACATGAACCCACGGGGAGCGGCCTCATGTACTTCCAGCACGCGGACGACATCTGGGCGGAGCACCCCGGCCTCGCCGCCGGAGTGGTCCTGGCCACCGGGATCACCCCGGAGGCGTCCGTCGAGGAGCGGATCACGGAGTTCGCCGCCGTCGCCGGGCGGCGGCTCGCGGCGGGCTCCGAGGCCGAGTTCCCCGAGATCCAGGCCTGGCGGCGGACCTTCTCCAAGATGGGCCTCAAGCCGACCCAGTACCGCTGCGCCTCCGAGGCGCTGCTGCGGCGCTTCAAGAAGGAGGGGGACCTTCCCCGGATCCACCCGCTGATCGACCTGTGCAACGCGGTCTCGATCGCGTTCGCGATCCCGATCGCCGTGTTCGACCTGGCCAACGTCTCCGGGGGCCTTGAGGTCAGGCACGCGACCGGCGAGGAGACCTACCTGACCTTCTCCGGGGAGACCGAGAACCCGGAGCCGCGCGAGGTGGTCTTCGCCGACGCCGAGGGCCGGGCGCACGCCCGCCGGTGGACGAACCGGCAGAGCGGGCTGTCCGCCGTACGACCGGGCACCGCCTCGGTCCTGATCGTCGCCGAGGCGCTGCACGACTCGGCGGCCGGGGACGTCGAGGAGCTCACGGCCACGGTCGCCGGGCAGCTCGGCGAGGTCTGGCCGGTCGCGCCCAAGGCCGTGACACTCAGCCGGTCGGCTCCGCGTCTGGAGTTCTGAGCGGCTCCCCGCCCGCTCCCGGGCCGGGCAGTACGTCCACGTCGGTGGCGCGCATCGGCTGCCCGCACGAGGAGCAGCACAGCTCGACGTGGCCGATCTCGCCGCAGGCGTGGTGGCGGTAGAGCACCGGCGGCCCCGCCTCGCCCGAGGTCCAGCGGTCACCCCAGCGCACCATCACCAGCAGCAGGTCGCACAGCTCCCTGCCCTTGGCGGTGAGCAGATACTCGTCGCGGGGTGGCCGCTCCGAGTACGCCCGTCGTTCGAGCACGCCGTTCTCGGTCAGCCATCTGAGCCGTTCGGCGAGCACCTTGCGGGAGATGCCCAGGTCCTGCTGGATCTGCTCGAAGCGGTTCATTCCAACGTAGACGTCCCGCAGGATCAACGGTGACCACGGCTCGCCCACGACGTCCAGCGTGCGGGCGATGGAACAGGCCATGTCACCGAACCGAGTGCGTTGCATCGGCCCAGTCTAGGTGAGTGGGTTCCCTCAGGGAATGGTCTCTGCTACGGTCGCCCTATGAGTTCCCTCAGGGAACTGACGAGGAGAGGACTGATCCGCGATGTCGAAGAACCCGGTGGCCGAGCTCCTGTTCAGCGAGGCCGACGCCACCCCCATCAGCACCGACCCGGCGACGGTGAAGTCCTGGGACCTGGCACGGACGTGCGTCGAGTCGGCGCACCGGGCGTGGCTGTCGACCGGACGGCCGGACGGCGGCCCGCACGCCGTGCCGCTGATGCCGGTCTGGGTCGACGGCGCGCCCTGCTTCACCAGCCGCCCCCACTCCCGCAAGAGCAGGAACCTCGCCGGCGACCCCCGCTGCGTCCTCACCGCCGCCGACGAGACACTCGACCTCGTCATCGAGGGCGAGGCCGTACGGATCACGGACGAGGACGGCATCAGGCGGGTCCTCGACGCGTTCGGGGCCAAGTACGGCTGGGGGCTGTCGGTGCGCGACGGTTCCGCCTTCGCCGACGACCTGCCCGGCTCCCCCGAGTACGGTGTCTACCGGATCATTCCGACCCGCGCCTTCGGCTACGGCGCCGACGGCTCGACGGCGACACGCTGGCGGTTCGAGGGAGAGTGACCAACTGCGTAGGGGAGTGGGATGGTCCGTCATAGGTAGGGTGCTGATGTGACCGATGTCGTAACCGGCGAGGCCGTCGTCGTCGAAGTCAGGATCGCCCAGCTACCGAGCCGGGCCCTGGCACTGCTGATCGACATGACGGTCCAGTTCGTGACGCTGTTCGGCGTTTCCCAGCTGATCGGCATCCTGGCCTGGAACGCCGACGAGGCACTGGTCGTGATGCTCTACATCGCCTTCACCGTGTCCGTGCTCGTCGGCTACCCCGTGGTCTTCGAGACCCTCAGCAGGGGCCGCAGCCTGGGCAAACTCGCCCTCGGGCTCAGGGTCGTCAGCGACGACGGCGGCCCGGAGCGGTTCCGGCAGGCACTGTTCCGCGGCCTGTCCGGAATGGTGGAGTTCTGGATGCTCGGCGGCGCCCCGGCGCTGATCGGCTCGCTGATCTCCGAGAAGGGCAAACGGCTCGGTGACGTCTTCGCGGGCACCGTCGTGATCGCCGAGCGCTCCCCCAGGCAGTACGGCCCGCCCCTGGAGATGCCCCCGCCGCTGGCCGCCTGGGCCGCGACGCTCGAACTGTCCCGGCTGCCCGAGGGGGTCGCCGCGACCGCCAGGCAGTACCTCATGCGCTGGCACGACCTCTCGCCCGCCGTGCAGCACGAGATGGGGGTGCGCATCGCCACCGAGATGTCGGCCTTCGTCTCACCGCCCCCGCCGTCCGGGGTGCCGCCGTTCGCCTACCTGACCGCCGTACTGGCCGAGCGCCGCAGGCGTGACCAGGTGCGGCTGGCGCAGCGGATCGGCGCTCCCCCGCCCGACCCCCGGTTCCAGGCCCCGTCCCAGGCTCCGTACCAGCCGTATCCGCAGCCGCCCGCCCCGCCGCCCGCGCCGTACGGCCCGCCCTTCGCTCCCCCCACGCAGGCCCCTCAGCCCCCTCGGCCCCCGCAGGTCCCGCAGGCGCCTCCCACGACCACCCCCGGCGGCTTCGTCCCGCCCGCCTGAACACCGACGTGCCCCGGCCATGGCGGACCGGGGCACCGGAGAAGGGGAACGGTCACTCCGCCCCGACGCCGAACCAGCCCCTGTAGGAGGTCTGGGTCTGCACGTTCAACCGGTCGAAGCGGACCCACCTCGCCGGGTCGGTGCGCCTGTCGCTGATGTTGAGGACGTCGAGCCCGAAGTTGAAGTCACTGCCGTAGACGTAGCCGTTGTAGTAGTAGGCCGACCAGATGCCGCCGGAGCCACCGCTGGGGTCGGGACCGCGCTCGAAGAAGCCGATCTCCTTCGGGTGGGCCGAGTCGGTGAAGTCGATGACGGAGACGCCGCCCTGGTACCACGCCTGGACCAGGATGTCGCGGCCCCTGACCGGGATCAGTGAGCCGTTGTGCGCGACGCAGTTCTCGGTCTCCCCCTGGTAGCGGGAGATCTTGAAGTAGCTCTTGAAGACCAGCCTGCCGCGCCTGATGTCGAAGATGGCGTCGGCTCCCCGGTTGGGTCCCGTCTCCTCGTTGCAGGTGGCCGCGCCGCCGCCGCCGAGTTCGTCGGTGAAGATGACCTTGGTGCCCTCGTTGTTGAACGTCGCCGAGTGCCAGAAGGCGAAGTTCGGGTCGGTCACCCGAGCCGTGACGACCGGGTTCTCCCGGTCGGAGATGTCCAGCAGCACGCCGTCACCCATGCAGGCCCCGGCCGCGATGTCCTTCTCCGCGTAGACGGTGATGTCGTGGCAGCCGGTGGTCGGCAGCAGCAGACCGGGCTGGGTCTCGTTGCCGCCGTCGGGGAAGACGACCGGCGTGGTGACGACCGCGGCGTCCACCGGCCTGTGCAGCGGCACCTTGATGACCGAGATCTTGTCATGCGGCGGCTGGCAGTCGGGGAAGGCCGCGTTGGGGCTGTAGGAGGAGACGTACAGGTAGACGTTCCTCCAGCGGTCCCTGCCCTTGCCCGGCACCTGGGTCAGGGTGTGGGAGCCGCAGTTCGTCTCGACCGACTTGATGTACTTCGGATGCGCCTTGTCGCTGATGTCGAAGATCCGGACGCCCTCCCACGACTCCTTGACCGACGCGCTCTGCGCGGTGCTGCTGCAGGAGTCGTTGTTGCGGGAGGAGTCGACCGCGGTGAACAGCAGGTTGTCGTGGACGGTGACGTCCATCTGGGAACCGGGGCATACGACACTGCTGACCACCTTGACGTGTTTCGGGTCGCGAATGTCGTAGATAGCGAAACCGCCGTAATTTCCGACGAACGCATAGTCACCCTGGAATGCGATGTCGGTGTTGATGGTCTTCTCCAGCCCGGCGGGCTTGGGAACATTCGTCACATGCGCCACATTCGCACTGGTGACCACCTGGCCGGGGGCCGGGAGATCGGAGGCCTGGGCCGGTACGGTGGCCAGGACCAGCGCCGCCGCGGCCGCGGCCGCGATCAGGAATCGGCCACCAAGGCCCTTCCTGAGAGGGGATAACACCGGTGATCCTCCTTGCCGCTTATGCCATAAAGCACAGATAAATAACTGAATTGTTTATCCGAACGGCAGACACCACAAGACCTGACCACGTCAGTAAATTTTCCCGTTCTGCGGCCTTTACTCCTTTCCCTCCCCGGGTTATCGTCCTTGCCCGGGGGAGTCGGGAGATCACGAAGGAGGCCGGGTGCGCGTCAGACTGGTGCTCGCCGTTCTCACGGCCCTGTCGGCCCTGTCGGCCACCGCCTGCTCGACCGGCGGGCGACCGGCGGCGCTGTCCGCCCCGCTGTCGGCCGCGCCGCCGACCGCGCCCGTCATCGCGCCCGGCAGGCCGGGCGAGGCCGCCAGGACGCTCGGGGCGGACGAGGCGGCGACGGCGGTGCCCACCCCGACGGCGAACGCGGCCGACGTGCGGTACGCGCAGGACATGATCGTCCACCACCGGCAGGCCCTGGAGATGGCGACCCTGGCCCTCACCCACGCGGGCGACCCGACGGTCCGCGCCCTGGCCTCCCGGATCAAAGACTCACAGGGGCCGGAGATCCAGGTCATGTCCCGGTGGCTGACCGAGCAGGGCATGCGGCTACCGGACCACCACACGAACCACGGCGTCATGCCCGGTATGGCCACCCCCGAGCAGCTCGGCACCCTGGCCGCCGCCTCGGGCCCGGAGTTCGACCGCCTCTTCCTGCGGCTGATGACGGCCCACCACCGGGGCGCGATCACGATGTCGGCGGAGGTCCTGACCAACGGCTCGCACCTGAGGATCGAGGAGATGGCCAACGAGATCGCCACGGTCCAGGCCGGGGAGATCCGCAGGATGGCCCGCCTCCTGGCCTCCCCCTGAGGTCAGGAGCCCAGGCGCCAGGAGCGCAGGTACTCCTCCTGCTGCGTGGTCAGGTGGTCGACCTCGATGCCCGCGGCGGCGAGCTTGAGCCTGGCCACCTCCACGTCGACCTCCTCGGGAACGTCGTAGACGCCGGGTTCGAGCCGGGCCCGCTCACGGGCCAGCCAGGCCACGGCGAGGGCCTGGGCGGAGAAGGACATGTCCATGACGGCGGCCGGGTGCCCCTCGGCGGCCGTGAGGTTCACCAGACGACCCTCGGCCAGCAGCAACAGCCTGCGCCCGTCGGCCAGGACGTACTCGTCGGTGTTCGGCCGCACCCCGGGCCGCACCTCGCGGGCCAGTTCCTCAAGGGCCCTGACGTCGATCTCGACGTCGAAGTGGCCGGCGTTGGCCAGGATCGCGCCGTCCTTCATCGCCGCCAGGTGCTCACCCCTGATGACGTCGCGGTTGCCGGTCACGGTGACGAACACGTCGCCGACCACCGCCGCGGCGGCCATGGTCCGCACGTCGTAACCCTGCAGCGAGGCGTCGAGCGCCTTGACCGGGTCGATCTCGGTGACGACGACCCGGGCGCCCAGGCCCCTGGCCCGCTCGGCCACCCCCCGGCCACAGAAGCCGAACCCGGCGACGACCACGACCTTGCCCGCCAGCAGCGTGTTGGTCGCGCGCATGATGCCGTCCAGGGTCGACTGGCCGGTGCCGTACCGGTTGTCGAACATCCGTTTGGTCCGGGTGTCGTTGACCGCGACGACGGGGAAGCGCAACGCCCGCTCCGCCGCCATCTGCCGGAGCCTGATGACCCCGGTCGTGGTCTCCTCGCAGCCGCCGGAGACCGTTTCGAGGAGTTCGGTCCGCTCGGTGTGCAGGATGTTGACCAGGTCACAGCCGTCGTCGAGAACCAGGTCGGGGACGATGTCCAGGGCCTGGTGGATGTGCCGGTAGTAGGTCTGCCGGTCGACCCCCGCCAGCGCGTGCACGCGCACGCCGTACGCGCCGAGGGCCTGGGCCACGTCGTCCTGGGTGGACAGCGGGTTGGAGGCGGCCAGCGCGATCTCGGCCCCGCCCGCCCGAAGGGCACCCATGAGGACGGCGGTCTCCGCCGTCACGTGCAGGCAGGCGGCGATCCGCAGCCCGTCGAACGGCTCGTCGGCCGCGAACCGTTCCCCGATCGCGGTGAGCACCGGCATCGCCCGCGCCGCCCACCCGATCCGCCGCTCCCCGGCGGCCGTCAGCGCGCTGTCCACGGTCCTCCCCAGATGGCCCGAAGGCCCCCGCGTGCCACGCGGGGGCCGGGTCTGACGGTTCGATCAGTAACGGTAGTGGTCGGCCTTGTAGGGGCCCTCGACGTCCACGCCGATGTACTCCGCCTGCTCCTTGGTGAGCTTGGTGAGCTTCACGCCGAGGGCGTCGAGGTGGAGGCGGGCGACCTTCTCGTCCAGGTGCTTGGGCAGCACGTAGACGCCGACCGGGTACTGCTCGGTCTTGGTGAACAGCTCGATCTGGGCGATCACCTGGTTGGTGAACGAGTTGGACATGACGAACGAGGGGTGGCCGGTGGCGCAGCCCAGGTTCATCAGACGGCCCTCGGCGAGCACGATGATCTGACGGCCGTCGGGGAAGGCCCAGGTGTGGACCTGCGGCTTGACCTCGGTCTTGACGATGCCCGGGATCTTGGCCAGGCCGGCCATGTCGATCTCGTTGTCGAAGTGCCCGATGTTGGACACGATCGCGTTGTGCTTCATCCGCGACATGTGGTCGGCGGTGATGATGTCGAAGTTGCCGGTCGTGGTGACGAAGATGTCGGCGATGCCGACGACGTCGTCGAGCGTGGTGACCTGGAAGCCGTCCATGGCCGCCTGGAGCGCGCAGATCGGGTCGATCTCGGTGACGATGACCCGGGCGCCCTGGCCCCTGAGGGCGTCGGCGCAGCCCTTGCCGACGTCGCCGTAACCGGCCACGACCGCGACCTTGCCGCCGATCAGCACGTCGGTGGCGCGGTTGAGGCCGTCGATGACCGAGTGGCGGCAGCCGTACTTGTTGTCGAACTTCGACTTGGTCACCGAGTCGTTGACGTTGATCGCCGGGAAGAGCAGCGAGCCCGCCTTGAACATCTCGTACAGGCGGTGGACACCGGTGGTGGTCTCCTCGGTGACGCCCTTGATGCGCGAGGCGATCTCGGTCCAGCGCTTGTCCGGCCCGACCGTACGGCGCAGCAGCTCCAGGATGACCTGCCACTCCTCGGAGTCGCCCTCGGAGGCGCCGGGGACGGCACCGGCCTTCTCGTACTCGACACCCTTGTGGACGAGCAGCGTCGCGTCGCCACCGTCGTCGAGGATCATGTTGGGGCCGTCACCGCCGGGCCAGACGAGCGCCTGCTCGGTGCACCACCAGTACTCCTCCAGGGTCTCGCCCTTCCAGGCGAAGACCGGAACGCCCTTGGGGTCCTCGACGGTGCCCTCGGGGCCGACGACCACGGCGGCGGCGGCGTGGTCCTGGGTGGAGAAGATGTTGCAGCTCACCCAGCGAACCTCGGCGCCGAGCGCGACCAGCGTCTCGATCAGTACGGCGGTCTGGATGGTCATGTGCAGCGAGCCCATGATCTTCGCGCCGGCCAGCGGCTGGGAGTCCGCGTACTCCTTGCGGACGGCCATCAGACCCGGCATCTCGTGCTCGGCGAGCTGGATCTCCCGACGCCCGAAAGCGGCCAGGGAAAGGTCGGCGACCTTGAAGTCCATGAATTAACCCCTCTGGTTGATGGTCTGGCGCCGCATGCCCCCGCCGGGCTCGCCGCGTGCGCGGCCCCGCTTCGCTTCCGGGCACGGCTCTCACTCCACCGGAAAGCAGACGAAGTGAGTGTAGGCGCCCGATACGGCTCCGCGCACCTTGTGAGGCGGTAACCTTACACAAGAATGTGAGGTTTCCAGGAAAGGCGCGATATGCGGATCACCGAGGCCGCGAAACGGCTGGGAATGTCCCCCAGAATGCTCCGCTACCGCGAGGCCCTGGGACTGCTCCCGCCCGTCAGGACCCAGGGGGCGCACCGCCGCTTCGGCCAGGAGGAACTGGCCGCCGTGGCGCAGGGCGTCGAGCTGGAGAAGCGCTTCGACGTCTCCCCCGCCGAGCTGGCGTTCGCGCTGCGGGTGCTGAGTGAGCCCGCCGTCGCGCAGGCCGTACGGGATCTCGGGCTGCGGATCGGCCGCCTCCAGGCCCCGCGCAGGGCGCTGGACTTCGAGAAGGAGAAGGCCCTGCGCCTGCTCCAGGGGCGCTCCTGACCGCCGGAGGGGAACGTCGCTCCCAGGAGTGACGACGCCGGACGGCCTCCGTCGCGACAATTCTCCCCATGAACGTCGCAACCGTATTGACCGAGGCCGAACGGAGGGTCGACGCCCTGAACCTCCGGCGGGTCATCGCCTCCCCCCTCACCGACGTCGCCGTCGGCGTCCTGCTCATGTTCCTCGCCCTGGCCCAGCTCGGCGGCCGGTCCTCCCTGACCATGCTGGCCGCCGTGCTCGCCACGCTGCCGCACGTC
Organism: Streptosporangium jomthongense; assembly: GCF_042650425.1. NCBI lineage: Bacteria > Bacillati > Actinomycetota > Actinomycetes > Streptosporangiales > Streptosporangiaceae > Streptosporangium > Streptosporangium jomthongense. The sequence continues at coordinate 456,680 of NZ_JBHSBC010000032.1, forward strand.
GTACGGCGCAGGCATCCCTGGGCGGTCGTCACTCTGGTCTCCTTCGGCGCGCTCTGCCTGCTCTACACCGGCGTACTGCCCGACTACCCCCCGTTCGGCGTAGTGCTGTCCGGCGCGCTCACCCTCTACACGATCGCGCGGATCGTCGGCCCGCTCGTCGTCGGGCTGGTCATCGGCGCCCTGACGATCCTGCTCCTGGCGGCCGTGTTCCTGCGGAACGGGAGGGAGCTGCTGTCCATCGCCACGCTCGACAGACAGGCGGTCTCCCCGCTCGTCGTCCTGTTCCTCGGAACCGTCCTGCTGCTCTTCCTCGCCCATGTACGGCGCAGCGCCAGCACGATCACGGAGATGCGCGCAGGCAACCTGGAGACGCTCAGGGAGCAGGCCGCGATGGCCGAGCGGGCCAGGATCGCCAGGGAGATGCACGACATCGTGGCCCACTCCGTCTCGAAGATCGCCGTGCAGGCCGAGACCGCCCCCTACACGCTCGACGGCCTCGACGAGCGGACCCTCCAGGAGTTCGCCGAGATCGCGACCTCCGCCCGGACCACCCTCACCGAGATGCGCCGCCTGCTCGGCGTGCTGCGCGCCGACGTCGTCACCGCCCCGGAGACCGCGCCACAACCGGGGCTGGCGCGGCTTCCCGAACTGGTCGGACGACACGAGGGCGAGGTCGACCTCGACGTGATCGGGGAGGAGGTCCCCCTGCCGCAGGCCGTGGACGTCTCCGCCTACCGGATCATCCAGGAGGCGCTGACCAACGTCCGCGTCCACGCGCCCGGCGCCCGGGTCTCGATCGAGCTGGCCTACCGCCCTGCCCTGCTGGCGCTGCGGATCACCGACAACGGCCCCGGCCCCTCCGGCGACACCGAGAACGGGCACGGCCTGGTCGGCATGCGCGAACGCGCCCTCGCCCTCGGCGGCTGGTTCAAGGCGGGCCCCGGCCCCTCCGGTGGCTTCCTCATCCAGGTGGGTCTCCCCCTCGAATGACCACCCCCGAACCTCCCGCCCCTGACGCCGAGGCTGTCACCGGCCCTCCGGCCGAAGCCCTCCCCGGTCCTCAAGCCGAGGCTCTCCCCGGGACGGCCTCCGGGGCTCCTCCCGGGACGGCCGTGGACGGCCGGATCCGGGTGCTGATCGCCGACGACCAGCCGGTCGTGCTGCGGGGCTTCGCCGCGGTGCTCAGGGCCCAGCCCGACATCACCGTCGTGGGAACCGCCCCCGACGGCGCCCAGGCCGTACGGCTGGCACGGCGGACCCGTCCCGACGTCGCGCTGCTGGACATCCGGATGCCGGAGATGAACGGCATCGAGGCGGCCCGCCGAATCCTGGAGACCGAGGCGACCAGGATCATCATGATCACCACGTTCGACCTCGACGACTACGTGTACGACGCGCTCACCGCGGGGGCGAGCGGGTTCCTGCTCAAGGACGTCAGGGCCGGAGATCTGGCGGAGGCCGTGCGGACGGTGGCCCGTGGGGACGCGCTGCTGGCCCCCAGGATCACCAGGCGACTGATCGCCGAGTTCTCCCGGCAGCGAAGGCCCGCCGCGGACGGCGGGCCGCTGACCCCACGTGAGGTCGAGGTGCTGCGGCTGATCGCCCAGGGGCTGTCGAACGCCGAGATCGCCTCCCGCCTCGTGGTCACCGAGCACACCGTCAAGACCCACGTGGCCAGGCTGCTGGCCAAGCTGAACCTGCGTGACCGCACGCAGGCCGTCATTCACGCCTACGAGACGGGACTGGTGATCCCCGGCGCGTGAACCTCCCGGGTCACACCCGGCCGTTGGCCGCGTGCGGCCCGGGGGTGATCCCGCCCGTCTTGGCCCGGTCGAGGTCGGGCTCCAGGTAGATGACGCGGGCGATCGGCACGGCGGAGCGGATGCGCTGCTCCGCCTCGTCGATGCCCCTGGCCACCTCGGCGGCCGTGTCGTCGTGGTCGACCGCGATCTTCGCGGCGACCAGAAGCTCCTCGGGGCCGAGGTGGAGGGTGCGCATGTGGATGACCCTGACCACCTCGGGGGCGCTCTCCAGGGCGGCGATGATCTGACCCTCGACCTCGGGGCCGGCGCTCTCGCCGATCAGCAGCGACTTGGTCTCGATGGCCAGCACGATCGCGATGACGGCCAGCAGCACGCCGATCGCCATCGTGCCGACGCCGTCCCAGACGCCGTCGCCGGTGATGACGGCGAGCGTCACACCGACCAGCGCCAGGATGAGGCCGACCAGGGCGCCCAGGTCCTCCAGGACGATGACCGGCAGCTCGGGCGACTTGGACCTGCGGATGAACTGGGTCCACGTCTGCTTGCCGCGCAGCGGGTTGGACTCCTTGATCGCGGTGCGGAAGGAGAAGCTCTCCGCGATGATCGCGAAGATCAGCACCGCGAAGGCCACGACCGGCGTCTCCACCGGCTTCGGTTCATGGATCTTGTGCCAGCCCTCGTAGAGGGAGAAGAGCGCGCCGATCGTGAACAGCACCACCGCGACCACGAAGGCGTAGAAGTAGCGTTCCCTGCCGTAGCCGAAGGGGTGCTCCGGGGTGCGCTTGCGCTCGGCCCGCTTCCCGCCGACCAGCAGCAACACCTGGTTCCCCGAGTCGGCGAGGGAGTGAATCGACTCGGCGAGCATGGACGACGAAGTCGTGACCAGGAAGGCGACGAACTTGGCCGCCGCGATCGCAAGGTTCGCGCTCAACGCCGCGATGATCGCCTTTGTACCGCCGCCCGCACTCACGACAGCCTCCGCTTACATAGTCCGAAAAAGACGAGAGGATACTATTGGGAAATTCTCGCCTTTAGTTCCGTGATGGCCGACACGGGGGTCGGATCGATCCCGTACCCCAGGGCGAGATAGGTACTCGCGTAGTCGCCCAGTCCGATCAGCGTCGCGAGCCGCTCAAGCGGATGAGCGCCCTCCGCGACGAGCTGGGTGGCCGGAACGCCCCTGTCCTCGGCCATCCGCACCGAGACCTCACGCCGCCGCGCCTCCTGCGGATGCTCCTCCGTGTCGCGCAGCATGAACAGCCGCAGCGACCGGCCCGCGTCGTCGGCGAAGATGTCCCGCTGCGCCAGCGGACCGTCGAAGGCCACCACCTGGTTGTGGTTGGCCTCCGGGATCTGTCCCCAGACGGCCGGGTACTTGCCGTTCTCGTTGAGCTGGCTGGCCCACCGGTAGGCGGCCACGGCCGAGAGCCGGGAGGAACCCCAGATCATCGGCACCGTCTCCGCCAGCTCCATGGCCAGCGTCTTGCCCGGGTTGATGAAGGACTCACTCACCGGACGGCAGCGGTGGGCGATCTCCTCAAGACGCTTGGCGACCTCCTCGATCACCCCGTCGTCCATCTGGAGCACGCCGAGTTCGGCGGCGACCACGAGCAACGGCACCGACAGCGCCCAGACCGCCGCCCGGGGCTGCCCGCCGGTGGTCACCGGCACGAACGGCGCGCCCGACTGCCTGGCGACCGCGTGCAGCGGAGAGTTCGCCGCGGCCAGCACCAGCAGGCGGCACCCCCTGCGGACGGCCTCCGTGGCCACCGCGAGTGTCTCCTCGGTCTTGCCCGAACACGACACGGCGACCACCAGGTCCGTCGCGCCGACCCAGCCGGGCAACTGGTAGGAACGCACCGTCACGATCGGCAACGGAGCCCCGTTGCCGCACACCGCGTCGAGGATGTCACCGGCGATGCCGGAACCGCCCATGCCCGCGACCACGATCGCCCTCGGCCTGCCCTCCCCGATCACCCGGGTGAGGTCGGCCTCACGGACACCCCGATGTGAGATGCGCACCTGCGCCGCCGAGGCGGCGACGGCGCGCAACATGCCTGAGGGGTCACCCTCGGTCAGCCATCCCTGGTCGTCGAGCCGATCCGACTCCCAGCTCACGACTTTCGAGCCTCGTCGACCAGCAGGACCGGAATGTCATCACGAACCGGATAGACCAGCCCGCACGAGGCCGAAGTGCACGACAGCTCGTCCACCTCCGGCTCCGCACGCAACGGAGACTTGCAGTTGGGGCAGGCCAGGATCTCCAGCAACCACTCGTCGATCTTCACGTGCTCAGCTCCTCACGACGGCGAGGACCTCGTCCCTGATCGCCGCCATCTGAATCTCGTCGGCCGCCTCGGCGTTCAGCCTGAGCAGCGGCTCGGTGTTGGACGGACGAAGATTGAACCACCATCCGGGGCCGGAGACGGTCAGACCGTCCAGGTCGTCGAAGGTGACGCCGTCCCTGCCCTCGAAGACCTGCCTGACCCGCGCCGTCGCGGCCCGCTGGTCGGCGACCGTACTGTTGATCTCCCCGGAGGCGGCGTAGCGGGCGTAACCCGCGAGGATCTCCGACAGCGGCCTGTCCTGCTCACCCAGCGCGGCCAGCACGTGCAGCGCGGCCAGCATGCCGGTGTCGGCGAACCAGAAGTCCTTGAAGTAGTAGTGCGCGGAGTGCTCACCGCCGAAGACCGCGCCGCTCCTGGCCATCTCGGCCTTGATGAAGGAGTGCCCGACCCGGGTCCTGACCGGGACCCCGCCGTGCTCGGCGACGATCTCGGGAACGCCCCGCGAGGTGATCAGGTTGTGGATGATCGTGGCGCCGGGCTGCTTGGCCAGCTCACGGGCGGCGACCAGCGCGGTGATCGTGGAGGGCGAGACCGACTCGCCGCGCTCGTCCACGACCCAGCAGCGGTCGGCGTCGCCGTCGAAGGCGAGGCCGATGTCCGCGCCCACGTCGAGCACGGCCTTCTGCAGGTCACGCAGGTTCTCCGGCTCGATCGGATTGGCCTCGTGGTTGGGGAAGTCGCCGTCGAGCTCGAAGTAGAGCGCGGTCAGCTCGACGGGAAGCCCCTCGAAGACCACCGGCACCGTGTGCCCCGCCATCCCGTTGCCCGCGTCGACCACGACCTTCAACGGCCGGACACCGGACAGGTCGACCAGCGTGCGCAGGTGGTCCGCGTAGCCCTGCAGCAGGTCACGCCGGGAGACCGTACCGCCACCCTCGCCGCCCTCGCCGCCCTCGCCGCCCGAGGCGAGCAGTTCGGCCGCCCGGTCGCGGATCTCGGTGAGCCCGGTCTCCCCACCGATCGGCACCGCGCCCGCACGGCACATCTTCATGCCGTTGTAACGGGCCGGATTGTGGCTGGCGGTGAACATCACCCCGGCCATGCCCAGACTGCCGCTGGCGTAGTAGAGCATGTCGGTCGAGCCGAGACCGGTGTCCACCACGTCGGCCCCACGTGAGACGGCCCCGCCGGCGAAGGCCGCGGCCAGCGGAGCCGATGAGGCACGCATGTCGTGCGTGACCACGACGGACCCGGCACCGGTGACCTCAACGAAGGCCGCGCCGACCGCCCACGCGGTCTCCTCGTCTAACTCGTCCGGCACGACGCCGCGCACGTCGTACGCCTTGAAGATCCTGGCGAGGTCGCCCACTCCAGCTCCGCCCCTTTGACTCGTCTCTGCCGTCCCCAAGCCTAGGGGGTCGGTGTCCCTTTGCGCCGCCTGCTGTGTCTCCTTGCTCCGCCTGACGGCGTCGCGGGCTTGGGCGCCCTGGGTCGGTGCTTTCCCTCGTCGCTCATCCGCTGCGCTCCTTCGCTCCTCAGTCCAAGCACCGACGCGCCCAAGCCGGACACTCCTCACACACGGGACCGGTAAAGCAAAGATCAAACTCCTCACACTTGGCGCCGGTAAGGCACATGCGAAACTCTTCACTCGCCGCGCCGAAGGAGGCCGTTCTGGGTGGACTCTCCACTGCGGGCACCGTTGTCGGGGGCGCAAGGTGGGCGTCTCCGTGATGAGGTTCTTCTGAGCTGTGTCCCGGGTTCCGGAACCCTCGCCGCTCCGGGGGGTGGGGACGTACGGCTCAGCGGTCGCGCTGGGGCTGCGCGGGGTGGGGCTGTGGCTGGGCTGAGCGCAACACTCTCAGGTGTCCACGACGCCCGACCTCGACTCCCTGGCCCACGGGCTCGGTGCCCTTCGTCGCGGGCCTGGCCGCCTCCCGGACGGCGTTGGCGAGCGCTTCGAGGTCGTCGGTGCTCGGCGGCGCTCCGTCGCTCGGCAGCCGGACGACCTCCCAGCCCCGTGGGGCGGTGAGCCGCTCCGCATGCTCGGCGCACAGGTCGTAACAGTGCGGCTCGGCGTACGTCGCCAAGGGCCCGAGAACGGCGGTCGAGTCGGCGTAGACGTACGTGAGCGTGAATACGGCAGGCTGACTGCACGCGGTGCGGGAACAGCGGCGGACGGGGCTCACGGTGGGACCGTATCCGGTAAGCGTCCAGGGCGCCACTATCTGAGCGCTCTTAACGAGCGTGTCGCCACAATTCGGACACGTGTCCCGGCTTCCACCCGCCTGTACGGCTTGCACACCCTCCCGTCAACCCCTTTCCACCTTCCCACCAGGCATGTCTAAGCTTGGCCCGTGAGCCCGGCACCAGGTAGACCTCGCCCTCCTCGCAAACGCGACCGACACGGTCGTGGCATGCGGGGCCCGCTGGCACCCTCCCATGTGCCGATCGCCAAGTCGCGCAGCGAGCGCTTCGACGATCTCGTCCTGGACGCCGTGGACCGTCTCAAGCCACGCTGGGGCACCCAGCTCGCGTCCGTCGAGTTCGCGATCGAGGAGGTGCCGCCGCTGTCGGAGCTGGGCGACGGCCCGGGCCTGCTGTCCGGCGAGCCGATCCCGTTCGGCCGCTCGGAACCCGCCGTCGGCAAGCGCCCCGCCGTCGTGATCGTCTACCGGCGCCCCCTTGAGGCCAGGGCCCGCGACCGCGACCAGCTGGGAGCCCTGGTCCACGACACCGTGGTCGAACAGATCGCCGGTCTCCTGGGTCTGTCCCCCGAATCCGTAGACCCCGGCTACGAGGAAGACGACTAGCCCAATCGGGCTGCCTTACCTCACCGCCAGATCTCCCTTACCTCACCACTCCCCTCCACCACCCCCGCCCCACGCCACCCCAGATTCCCCCGAGTACGACCCCCCAGGGAACTCACCCCGGCGCCAAGAGCGGACTCCCCCAAAGAACCCGACCACTCCCGGCACCGCACACGAGGCTTTTGCCCTTGTGCCTTACCGCCCCCAAGTGTGAGGGTTTCGGCCCCCTGCCTTACCAGCTCCCGGTGTGAAGCTTTTGCCCTCGTGCCTTACCGGCGCCGTGTGTGAGGAGTGTCCGGCTTGGGCGCGTCGGTGCTTGGACTGAGGAGCGAAGGAGCGAAGCGGATGAGTGACGAGGGAAAGCACCGACTCGAAGCGCCCAAGCCCGCGACGCCGAAGGCGGAGCAAAAAGACACGGTTCGGGCGCGCCGACGCTTGGACTGAGGAGTGAGGGAGCGAAGCGGACGAACGACGAGGGAAAGCGTTGGCTCGAAGCGCCCGAACCCGCGACGCCGAAGGCGGAGCAAAAAGACACAACCCGCGACGCCGCCAGGCGGCGCAAAGAAACACAACAGGCGGAGCAAAGCGTCACAACACCACCCCCATCGATTCCGTCGTAGGTGGCACCAGAGCCCACACTCGGGCCGCGGCGAGGGGTTGGACGGTCAGGGCCAGGCCCTTCTTGATTCGTTCGTCCATCACCCGCCCGCCGTACACGGGCCCCGATCCTTCCACCGGTAGCACCAGCACTCCGAAGGGGCCGTCGACCTTGGGGAGGCTCACCTGTTTGGTGCGGGCGGCGGGGATGTCCACCTCGAACGGTTCCGGTGCCTTTCCCTTGCGTGGCAGGACCCGCACGCTCACCTTGCCTGCCGTCTCCGGCGCGCTCAGCACGAGCCTTGCACCCTTGTCCCCGCCGGTGTGGTTGTCGGCGACCACGCTGCCCAGGTCGATGGGGGCGGCTCCGGCGGTGAAGGCCACATCGGGTTTCTTGCCGGTCCCGGTGACCGTCACCCCGGCGAGGATGGGGGTCTCCGAGGTCAGCACGAGGGCGGCCGACCGGTCGTCCACGGCGTTCGACAGGTCCAGGGTCGCGACCGACTCGGCGGGCACTTCGAGCACCTCCTTGCCCTTGAGGGCGTAGGTCCCGTCCGAGGTGATCGCCTTGATCTCGACCAGGGTGTCGGTCTCGGCGGTCGAGGCGACCAGCAGCTGGCGGGTGCCGCCTCCGCCGGGGACGGCGGGGACCACGACGCGGGTCGCGGGAGGGGCCGAGGCGGGCAGCCAGTCCACGCCCTTTCCGCCGTGCATGATCGCCCGGGCCGCCGCGGTGACCCGGCCGGAGACGGTGCGTACCCCGACCGCCATGACGAGCGGTGAGGGCGCGACGTCCTTGAGGTCGATCGCCCTGGTCTCGCCCGGCTTCATGGTGATCACGTCGCCCGAGTCGGAGACCACCGGCCCCTCCCCCGCGTAGACCGTGAGCTCGACGGTCGCCTGGGCGAGTCCCGGGTTGGCGAGGTAGAGCGTGACGTCGGCCGCCGCGGGCCCGGGGCCGACCAGCCAGGTGTCGGCGGCGGGCTCGACGCACCGCACTCCGGCCAGCCCGCGGTGCCTGCCCGAGGTCTCCCTGCGGGTCTGGGAGGCCTCAAGGCCCGCCGCCATGTTCGCCTTGGCGGTCACGACGAGCGGGGCCGACTTGGCGGGGATCTTCTCGTGCCAGAGGGTGCCGGGGGTCCGCAGGGCCGTGACCGTGTTGTCCCCGGTGACGAGTGTGGCGGTTCCCGCGTCCTGGCCGCCCGGCGGGGTGACGACGGCGGCGTCGGTGTCACCGGGGTCGGGGCAGACGACCGTCACCGAGGCGACGGGGACCCGCCTGAGGCCCTTGGCCGGTTCGGCCTCGGGAGCGGGCCTGGTCGCGGAGGCGACGCCGTACAGGGCCAGCAGGGCGACCAGGACGAGCGCGAGGAGGCTGAACCGGTTCTCGATCAGGGACTTCATCGGCTGGACGGCTCCCTGCCTGGCTCGGGGACCTCGGTGCGAATCTGACTGTCGGCGCCGCGCGAGGCCGGGGCGGCCAGGACGGAGACGACCAGCAGCAGTACGGCCTGCGCCCACAGCCAGCGGCCGTGCCAGGGGTCGTCCTGCGGGGTGGGGGGCACGGTGACCGGCTGGGTCAGCTGCCACACGCCTATGGCACGCGACAGGCTCATCCTGGCCAGGGCGGGCTGGGAGTCGAGGGCGTGGCTGATCGTCTCGGTCACCGGCGGGACGACCACGACGAACCGTACGCCGTAGGAGGCGAGCACGTCGGCGTCGTCACCGCCCCTGCCCGAGGCCAGTCCTCCCGCGGCGACGGCGACCCGTTCCCTGGGGCCGGGCGGGGTGGGGATGTCGGCCTCGCCGACCAGCGGGGTACGGCCCCGCAGCACGGTGAAGGCCAGGGCGCCGTCCTTCTCGCGCAGCAGCAGGGTCCGTTCGCCGCCGCCGGAGTTGAGGGCGGCCAGCGCGGGCATCACGTCGCCGACGTCACCGCCGAGGGGGCCGCCCGCCCCCCTGGTGATCCACATTCCGGCCGCGAGGACCGGGGTCGAGAACGCGACGGCGACGACGGCGACCGCCACGGCTCTGCGCGGCCCGCCCGCCTTCCTGAGGTCGGCGATGCGGTTGGCGGTGAGCGCGGCGACGACGAGCATGCCGATCGCGGCGAGGGCGAGCGGCACGCCGGGCCAGGCGGGGGCCCGGGTGTCGGCGTTCAGCGAGGTGACCGGGGTTCTGCTGACCAGGATCGCGACCAGCGTGCCGAAGAGCGCGACGCCCCAGCCGACGGCGACGACCGTCCGGTCGCGGCGCATCAGCAGCGCGGCCAGGCAGGCGGCGATGAGGCCGCCCGTCACCCACAGCGGCGGCATCCCCGGGCCGCCGGGGCTGAGCAGCAGCAGCGAGGAGGCGGGCAGCGCGGCGTCGACCAGCTCGGGCCGGTGCAGGCCCGCTTCGAGCAGCAGCAGGCCGGGGGTGGAGACCACCTGGACCAGCCAGGGCAGCAGCAGCGCCACCGGGACGCCGAAGGCGATGACGACCGAGCCGGTCAGTCCCCTGCGGGGGAAGGCCAGCGCGGCCAGCGCGCCCAGGACCAGCGTGAGCGGGTAGATCAGCGGGGCGAAGGCCGTACCGACGGCCAGCAGCAGGCCGAGTCCCCAGGCGGCGCGGCGCGCCCGGCGCGGGTCGGCGGTCAGCATCCTGGTGGCCAGCGCCGCGTAGCAGGGCAGCAGCGTGAAGACCACGGCGGTGCCGAGTCTCCCGGCCGCGATCGCCCCGGTGGCGACGGGCAGCAGCGCGTAGGAGGCGCCGAGCCAGACGCGGGTCCAGCGGCCCGGGATCATCGCCCTGGTCGCGGTGTAGGCCGAGAGCCCGGCCAGCGGCACGCAGCCGAGCAGCAGCACGGTCACGGCGAGCCAGGGTTTGCCGAACAGCACCGTGGACAGCCCGGCGAGCACCGCCACGTACGGCGGCGCCCACCCGTCACCGCCGAGTCCCGCCTGACGGTAGCCCTCGGTGTAGAGGTCCCACAGGTCGGAGGCGCCGCCGATCACGGGGACGAGCGCGCCGCCGCCCAGCCGGGAGCCGCCGAGCAGGCCGCGTTCCGCGACCAGCGTGACGACGGCCAGGACCAGGAACAGCGCCATGCCCGGGCTGCCGAACAGGCGCCGGGTCGCCCCGACGTCGTCGGTGAGCAGCTCTTCCCCGTCCTCCTGGACGGGGGTCGCGGCGTGGTGGCGTCCCGCCGACTCGACGAGGCCGTTGCCCGCCAGGTAGCCCTGGAACCGGTCGGCCAGCCGACGGTAGCCCGCGCCCGGCGGGGTGAGCAGCCTGGCCGCCGCGGCGCCGCCGCGTCTCCTGCCCGCGGCGCGGACGCGTCTGGCCCTGACGAGCCTGCCCGGGTGCCTGAGGATCGAGCCGAGCGCGAGCGCCTCGTCCAGCGCGTCGGCGGGCTGTTTGGCCAGCAGGAACAGCAGTGTGCTGACCATCGAGCCGAAGAGGTTGCGCAGCAGCGCCCACGGCAGCGACCGCGCGGGCAGGTTCGCCATGACCACGAACATGGCGTTGCGGCGGTCGAGGCGGCGGGGGTGGTCGCCGCTGACGGTGATGCGGCGGCGGCGCCTGCCGGCCGCCTCCGCGTGCCAGGCGACGGCCTGGGTGACGTTGCGGACCCGGTATCCGGCGCTCCTGATCCGCCAGCACAGGTCGAGGTCGTCACGGAACAACGGCAGGAAGGGGTCGAGGCCGCCGACCTCCTCCCAGACGTCCCTGCGGACCAGCATCCCGGCCGTGGAGACCGAGAGCACGTCCCTGGCGCCGCTGTACTGGCCCTGGTCGAACTCGCGGGGTTCGATGCCGGTGTCCCTGCGTCCTCGCAGGTCCACGGTGACGCCGACCTCAAGCAGGAGCCGCCGGTCGAGCCAGTCGCGGAGCTTGGGGCCGAGTACGGCCGCGCCCGGGTCGTCGTCGGCGGCCTTCAGCAGGGCTTCGAGGGCGCCGTCGTCCGGCGCGCAGTCGTCGTGCAGCAGCCACAGCCACTCGTTTCCCTCAGAGGGCCCGAGCCGGTCGAGGACCTCGGCCACGGCCTGGCCGAAGCTCGTCGAGCGCGGCAGCGTGAGCACGGCGTTGCGGCCGAGGGTACCGGTCAGCAGCGCGGCGCTGCCGTCCTTGCTGCCGTTGTCGACCCCGACCGCCCGGTCGATGGGGCGGGTCTGCCGCAGCAGCGCGGCGAGGGTCTCCCCAAGCCAGCGTGCGCCGTCGTGGGCCACGACGATCGCGGTGACGGTGTGGTTGGGGCGGGGGGAGTCGGTGCTGGACATGCGTCCCGTGTTCAGGAAGGGCTGATGATCGGCGCGACCACGATACGGCACCCTCTGTTGAGGTATGCCTGATGCACCAAAAAAGGAGCATGTGGCCGGTCGGCCACATGCTCCGTCGATATATGATCAAGCACTCTCCGTGAACCCGTGGCCCCCGGTGAGCGCGTCAATCGTCCGCTCAGACCGCCTCGCGCTTGATCCTGCGGCGCTCCCTCTCGGAGAGCCCTCCCCAGATCCCGAACCGCTCGTCGTGCTCCAGAGCGTACTCAAGGCATTCGGCACGCACCTCGCACGAGCGGCAGACCTTTTTGGCCTCCCGAGTGGATCCCCCCTTCTCGGGGAAGAACGCCTCGGGGTCGGTTTGCGCGCACAGCGCGCGTTCCTGCCAACCAAGCTGCTCTTCAGCGATGCTGTCCTGTGCGATGACCAGGTCGGCCACTGCACACCTCCCTGCCGCCTGCCCGCAAATGGAGCCCCCCTATGAACGCCTCCCCTCTTACCCACCAGCGGGAAGGCGTAACAACACGTGTGTAATTACACGCGCGTGGCCTGTGTGACGTCAAGCGGCATGCCGGTATCCGGGGAAAGACCTGCTCTCCCCGGTAGTGGATCGTCCTACTGCCAAATACGGCGTTCACCCCGGTCTCCCGTGACGATCGCCTGGCTCTTCAGTGCTCTCGGCGGTCGGAACCGTACCAGGACATGTTCTGCTCCTGACCGGGACCCACCCTTTCTCTGTCCGGACTTTCCTCTCCCGTTACCTGGGTCGAGCGCTCCGGTTTGTAAATCGCGGTGGGGTCGATGGGGGGCTGCGAGTCCCACGAGCGCCCCGAGGGGCTCGGGCCGTTGAGCGGGTCGCCCTGGTATGCGGCGGGGTCGAACCTCAGCGTCGTCTCGGCCGGGGCCTCCCACTGGCCGCCGCCCTGCTGGTACGGCTGCGCCTGCGGGTACCCGAGGCTGTCGTAGTTTCCGCCCTGCTGGGGGGTCTGGGGGTTCGAGGTGTACTCGGGGACGCGCAGCTGCGGTTCCGGCGTGCCCGCCTGCGACTGCTGGTAGTTCTCCGCCTGCTGGTAGGCCTGCGCCATCTGCTGCGAGCGGGGGTCGACCGGGTCGGGCGCCGGGTAGTGCAGGTTCGGCTCGGTCTGGCGGACGTACTCGGAGCCGGAGTAGCCGGTGAACGGCTGGCCGTAGTTGTCCGGCGGCTGCGGGAAGGAGTGCTGCCCCTGCGCGTCGAACGTCAGCCGCGGCTCGCTGTCGGAGCCGTACGGCGAGGCCGCCTGCGGTTCGGGGCGGCCGCCGTAGGAGTCGGCTCCGTGGAACTGCCCGGCCTGTTGGCCGTACCCGGTGGCCTGGGGCTCGGCGGGCGGCGGGTAGGCGGACGGCTGGGGGTCGGCGTAGGCGTCGGTGTAGGACGGGGCCTGCGGCTGTGACGGTGGCTGCTGCTGTGGCTGCGGCTCCGTCCTCGGCCCGTAACCGGACTGGTCGTAGGCGGGCGGGTCGTAGGACGGCGCCGGAGGCTGGACGTCCGCCGGGACGTACGGCCCCGGGTTGTAGGACTCACCGTAGGAATCGTTGTAGGACTCCGCGGCGCCGTAGGAGGGGGCCGGGGAGGCGTGGGAGCCGGTCTGCGGGGTCAGCAGGTCCTGGCCGTACCTCTCGCCGTATCCCTCGGCGCCGTACGCCTCGGCGGCGGCGGCCGGGCCGGGGGGAAGGGCGGGCTGGCTGTGCGCGGGCCTGCTCGCGGGAGCGGGCGGAGCCTGCTGCGCGAACCCGTGGCTCCCCTGGTCCTGGACCGGGAAGCCGTGACCGCCCTGGTCCTGAGCCGCGAAACCATGGCCACCCTGATCCTGGGCCGGGAAGCCGTGACCGCCCTGATCCTGGACGGGGAAGCCGTGACCGCCCTGATCCTGGACCGGGAAGCCGTGCTGGGCCGCCTCCTGGGGGCGGGCCGCCTGCTCGTACTGCGGCGGGACCTGCTCGTGCGGCGGCCGGCCGTGCGCGGGGGGCTGTTCCTGGACGTTGACTCCCTGCGGCGCGCCCTGCTGGTCGTACGGCGGGAAGCCGTGCTGCTCCTGGGGCGGGAAGCCGTGCTGCGGGACCTGCTCCTGGGGGTGGGCCCCCGGGAAGGGCGCACCGGGCTGTGCGCCGGGCTGCGGAACGGAGTGCGCGCCGGGCTGCGGGGTGGGGAAGGTCTGGCCGTGGGAGAAGGCGGGTTCCTTCCGCGCGGGCCCGGCGGCGGCCATCCTGGGCAGGAGATAGGCCAGTGCGAGGCCGGTCAGCCCAAGGGTGGGGAGGCTGACGAGGAGGAACTCGACCTTCTCCATGAGGCCGGTCTCACCGGCGAACAGGCCGCCGAAGAGGCCGACCGTGCCGAACAGGGCGGCCAGGCCGAGCGTGCCGACCGCGATCTGTGTCATGAGCTTCAGCCGCGCGATCGCCGGGCCCGCGTTTGCCGCCAGCAGCACGGCGCCGACGAGCAGCGCGGTGGTCACCGGGGAGGTGAGTCCGCCCACCTGGCCGGCCGCGCGAAACGCGAAGGACCCTCCGAGCGATGTACCGAACAGCAGCCGCTCGACATCGACGAGAACGCCCGTGGACGCTACGGCGATCATGAGCCACGCGGCCGGCTCCCTGAGCCTGCCCGCTTCCGCATTGATCACGATTACTCCCAAAGGGTTCTCAGGTAAACCCGGGGCAAGTTTTGCACATGGCCGACTTAGGTGTCTGGAGTCCCAGCAAGCCCACTTATCCCATAAGTACTACATAGCATCCCATTCGGACATATTTCGGGCAGCCCTGAAGATCACGCTGCCAGCGAAGACGCCGTGCATAACGATCAAGACAAGTCGTCCCGCCCCCTTGACGAACGCTCCCATACCCCATCAGGGCGGTACCGGTACGGCAGTGGAACACTGGACCGCATGCGCATTGTGTCCCTCGCAGGTGGGATCGGCGGTGCCCGTTTCCTGCGCGGCCTCCGTTCCGCCGTCCCCGATTCAGAGATCACCGTCATCGGCAACACCGGTGACGACATCACCCTGTACGGCTTGCAGGTCTGCCCCGACCTGGACACCGTCATGTACACCCTGGGCGGCGGCATCGACGAGGAGCAGGGCTGGGGCAGGCAGAAGGAGAGCCACGTCGTCAAGGAGGAGCTGGCCGCCTACGGCGTCGAACCGCAGTGGTTCGGCCTGGGGGACCGCGACTTCGCCACGCACATCGTGCGCACCCAGATGCTCTCCGCCGGATACCCCCTGTCGGCCGTCACCGAGGCGCTGTGCGCCCGCTGGCAGCCCGGCGTGCGGCTGATCCCGATGACCGACGACAGGGCCGAGACCCACGTGGTCATCTCCGACGAGCGGGGCCGCAGGGCCGTCCACTTCCAGGAGTGGTGGGTACGGCTGCGCGCCTCGGTCCCCGCCGAGCGGATCATCCTCGTCGGCGCGGAGGAGGCCCGTCCCGCCCCCGGCGTGCTCCAGGCCGTCGCCGAGGCCGACGTGGTGATCCTGCCCCCGTCCAACCCCGTGGTGAGCATCGGCACGATCCTGCAGATCAAGGGCATCCGCGAGGCCCTTGAGGCCAAGACGGTCGTCGGCGTCTCCCCCATCGTCGGCGGCGCCCCCGTACGCGGCATGGCCGACGCCTGCCTGACCGCGATCGGCGTGGAGACCACCGCCCAGGCGGTCCTCGACCTGTACGGCTCGCCGCTGATCGACGGCTGGCTGGTCGCCGAGGAGGACGCCGGGGTCGCCCTCGACGGCGTGCGCGTCGAGGCCCGTCCCCTGATCATGCACGACGTCGAGGCCGCCGCCGACATCGCGCGGGCCGCCCTCGACCTTGCCGTCTCCCTGGCCGGGACCGGCGGCTCGGACGGGGAGGCCCGATGAGCAGGGTCCGCCGTACCAGGGACGGCTCCCAGGACGCCAGGCTGGAGATCTTCGCCGTCCCCGGCATCCCCGAGGTGAGGGAGGGCGACGACGTCGGCGAGCTGATCGCGGACGCCGTGCCCGACCTGCGTGACGGCGACATCCTCGTCGTCACCTCCAAGATCTCCAGCAAGGCCGAGGGGCGGGTCAGGCGAGGCATCACCCGGGCCGAGGCCATCACCGCCGAGACCACCCGGGTCGTGGCCCGCTGGGGCGAGACGGTGATCGCGCAGACCACGCACGGGTTCGTCATGGCCGCGGCCGGGGTCGACGCCTCCAACACCGAGACGGGCACCGTCGTGCTGCTGCCCGTCGACCCCGACGCCTCCGCCACCGCGGTGCGGGAGAGCATACGGCGCAGGCTCGGCGTCTCGGTCGGCGTCATCGTCTCCGACACCTTCGGCCGCCCGTGGCGCAACGGCCAGACGGACGTGGCGATCGGCGTGGCGGGGGTGACCCCCATCCTCGACTACCGGGGCATGTCCGACGACCACGGCAACGCTCTTGAGGTCACCCTGACCGCGGTCGCCGACGAGCTGGCCGCCGCGGGTGACCTGGTCAAGGGCAAGCTCGCCCAGACCCCGGTGGCGGTGATCAGGGGGATGGCCGAGTACACCACCCAGGAGGACGGCCCCGGCGTCCGCGAACTGGTCCGCCCGTCCGAGGAGGACATGTTCCGGTACGGCTCGCGGGACGTGCTCTTCGCCCGCAGGACCGTGCGTTCCTTCTCCGCCGAGCCCGTCGACGGCGCCAAGGTCCGCAGGGCCGTGGAGGCCGCGATCGCCGCCCCCGCCCCGCACCACACCACGCCGTGGCGGTTCGTCCTGCTTGAGTCGCCCGAGGTCAGGGCCAAGCTCCTGGACGCCATGCGGGAGGCGTGGATCACCGACCTCCGGGGGGACGGGTTCTCCGAGGAGGCGATCACCAGACGGGTCGCGCGCGGGGAGGTGCTGCGCGGCGCGCCGTACCTGGTGGTGCCCTGCCTGGTGACGGACGGCTCGCACACCTACCGCGACGAGCGGCGTAACGCGGCCGAGCGGGAGATGTTCGTGGTCGCGGCGGGTGCCGGGGTGCAGAACCTCCTGGTCCAGCTCGCGGTCGAGGGGCTCGGCTCGGCCTGGGTCTCCTCGACGATGTTCTGCCGCGACGTGGTCCGCGAGGTGCTCGGTCTGCCCGGCGACTGGGACCCGATGGGCGCCGTCGCCGTCGGCCGCCCCGCGGCCCCGCCCAGGGACCGCGCCCCGAGAAAGGCCGACGACTTCATCGTCGTCCGCTGAACCTTTCACCGTCCCCCGGTTTCCAGCCCCCTCCTGGGCACCCCCCGCCGGGGAACCCTCCGCGGACGACCGGGCCCGGCTCGCAGGCGGGCACGACGGCCCGCCCCGGTCGCGCGGGACCGGCCCGGTCTCCCCGTACGGCGGCGCCCTCGCGGGGTGGAGTTCACCCCCGGCGCCCGGCCCCACTCCTCCACGACGTCACTCCTGCGAGCGCGTCCCCGCCGCCCGGCGGCCCCGTGGCGGCGCGGAGCAGCCCCGGGCACGGCCCTCGTACAGTTGCTATGGACCGCTGATCTACGTATCCGTTGCAGTCGACGCCCCAGCATGTGCTTTGGAGTGTGACGATGGAAGAAATCGCAAGGTCAGATGCTCCGCGTCGGATGCCCGCACGGCTGCGTTCGCTCGCGACGGTCCTGATCGCCGCCCAGTGCGGTTTCTGGGGTGGCCGTGTCCTCGATGCGAGTTTCGGCGAGGACCTGCTGCTCGGCGGGGTCGTCGCGCTGGCCGTCGCCGGTGCGACCGGGATCGGTTTCCTCACCCTGAGGCGGCTGGGAGACGCCCTGGTCAGGTGGCGGGGGCACCGGACGGCCCTTGAGGCGGCCAGGGCGGAGCTGTTGTGCGCCGCCGCCATCGCGCAGGAGCGCGAGCGGATCGCCCGCGACCTGCACGACCTGCTCAGCCATGGGATCTCCACGATCGCCCTCAAGGGCGAGCTGGCCCGGCGGATCACCCCCGCGGAGTCCCCCCGGGTCAGGGAGGAGCTCTCGGAGATCATCGAGATCTCACGCAAGGCTCTGGCCGACGTCCGCGAGCTCTCGCACAACCACAGCAGGATGTCGTTGCGGGACGAACTGGACTCGGTGCTCTCGACGCTGTCCGGCCTGGGCATCAGGGTCGAGGCGGACATCTCCCCCGAGCCTCTCGACCCGGACACCGGGACCGTCCTGGCGATCGTGTTGCGCGAGGGCGTCACCAACCTCCTCAAACACGGCACCGGCCGGTGGTGCGAGGTCTCCGTCCGGTCCACGGGCGAGGCGGTCACGATGGTCCTGGCGAACGACTGTGCGCCGGGCAGCCCCTGGCGCCCGGCGAAGGACGGCAACGGGCTGGCCAACCTCGCGTCCCGGGTCGCCACGGTCAACGGCCGTTTCTCCGCGGCCCGTTCCGGCGGCCGGTTCGTCCTTGAGGTCGCGATCCCCAGGGACACCTTCTCCCCCGGCTCCCCGGGGTCCCCGAACTCCCTGGGCTCCTCCGGTGCCTCCGGCGTCCCGGCCGAGCGGGCGTCAGGAGAGCCACCCCGATTCCTGTGCGAGACGTAGCGCGTCGATGAGGTTGCGCGCGCGCAGTTTGCCGACGATGGCGGTGAGGTAGTTGCGCACGGTCCCCGGCGACAGCGACAGGCGGGCGGCGATCTCCCGCGCTCCCGCCCCCGACCCGGCCATCCTGAGCACCTCGGCCTCGCGCAGCGTGAGGGGGTTGGCCCCGTCGTTCCACGCGGCGAGCGCCAGCTTGGGGTCGAAGACGTGCTGCCCGTCGGCCACGGCCCGTACGGCGTGGGCGAGTTCCTCAGGCGGGGCGTCCTTCAGGACGTATCCGGAGACCTTCGCCTCGATGGCGCGGTGCAGCGTCCCCGGTCTTCCCAGGCCGGTGAGGATGAGGGTGCGGCATCCGGGCAGGGTCTCGCGCAGCCTGTTGGCGGCGCTGATGCCGTCGAGTCCCGGCAGGCCCACGTCGATCAGGGCCACGTCGGGCCGGTGCCGTACGGCCTCGGAGACGATCCGGTCGCCGTCGCCGACCTCGGCGACCACCTTGAGATCGTCTTCGAGTTCGAGCAGGGCCACCAGTGCGCCCCGGATCATGTTGACGTCCTCGGCTATCAGGACTCGGATCACTACGCCCCCTTGGCTGGTGTGCCGCTTTTCTGCGAAAAATCCACCTGTAGCGCTTTAAAAGCCGTCATATCCCACCAAATAGGTCGGGTGCGAGGCTGGTTCAAGTGTTCCTCGATCGGCTCCGGCCATGCTGGGACCCGGTCGAACGCACGCCGGAGGCCGAGCCGCCGAGGGGGATGTCGATGAGCACCGTCACGCACGAACCGCCCGAGCCCGTGACCACGGGCCCCGCCTCTCCGATGCGCGAGCGCGTCGCCGCGCTGACGTGGATGCGGGCCCGTGCCAGGGTGGGGCCCGGCGAGCAGGCCTCCCGGGCGCAGCACGCCAAGGGCAAGCTGACCGTCAGGGAACGGCTCAGGCTGCTGTTCGACGAGGGGACCTTCACCGAGATCGAGGCCTTCCGCAGACACCGCGCGACGGGCTTCGGCCTTGAGGACCGCAGGCCGTACACCGACGGCGTGGTGTGCGGGTGGGGGCGGGTGCACGGGCGCAAGGTCTTCGCCTACGCGCACGACTTCCGGATCTTCGGCGGCGCCCTCGGCGAGGCCCACGCCGAGAAGATCCACAAGGTGATGGACCTCGCGGAGACGACGGGCGCCCCGATCGTCGGGCTGTGCGACGGCGCGGGCGCGCGCATCCAGGAGGGGGTGACGGCGCTGGCGGGCTACGGCGGGATATTCCAGCGCAACGTCCGCGCCTCCGGGGTGATCCCGCAGATCAGCGTGGTGGTCGGCCCCTGCGCCGGGGGCGCGGCCTACTCCCCCGCGCTCACCGACTTCGTCTTCATGGTGCGCGGGGTGGCGCAGATGTTCATCACCGGCCCCGACGTGGTCCAGACGGTGACCGGAGAGAGCGTCACCCACGAGGAGCTCGGCGGCGCCGACGTGCACGCGCGCTCCGGCGTCGGCTCCTTCGTCTACGACGACGAGGAGACCTGCCTGGCGGACGTCAGGTACCTGCTGTCGCTGCTGCCGTCCAACAACCGGGAGTCCGCGCCCGTCCTCGCGCCCGCCGACCCGCCGGACCGGCGGGTGGAACGGCTGCTCGACCTGGTCCCGGTCGAGACCGGCCGCGCCTACGACATGCGGGCGGTGATCGAGGAGATCGTGGACGACGGCGAGATGCTGGAGCTGCACGAGCAGTGGGCGCCGAACGTCGTGTGCGCGCTGGTCAGGCTGGACGGGCAGGTCACCGGCATCGTCGCCAACCAGCCCGCCAGCCTCGCCGGGGTGCTCGACATCGACGCCTCGGAGAAGGCCGCCAGATTCGTCCAGTTCTGCGACGCCTTCAACATCCCGCTGGTGACGATGGTCGACACCCCGGGTTTCCTGCCCGGGACGGACCAGGAGCACGGCGGCGTCATCAGGCACGGCGCCAAGCTGCTCTACGCCTACTGCAACGCCACGGTCCCCCGCGTCCAGCTCGTCCTGCGCAAGGCGTACGGCGGCGCCTACATCGTGATGGACTCGCGCTCCATCGGGGCCGACCTGTCGCTGGCGTGGCCGACCAACGAGATCGCGGTGATGGGCGCCGAGGGCGCCGCGAACGTCATCTTCAGGCGGGAGATCGCCGCGGCCGAGGACCCGAAGGCGGTCTTCGACCTGCGGACCGAGCAGTACCGCCAGGAGCTGATGCACCCCTACCACGCGGCGGAACGCGGCCTCGTCGACGACGTCATCGACCCGGCCGACACCCGCTCCGCGCTGATCGGCGCCCTGGCGATGCTGCGCGGCAAGCACCGGGTGTTGCCCTCGCGCAAGCACGGAAACCAGCCACAGTGACAGCGACGATGACAGCGACGCCGATCCTGGTCGTCCGGGGCGAGGCGGGAGCCGAGGAGCTCGCCGCTCTCGCCGTCGTGCTGCTCGCGCTGGGCAGGCGGGGCACACCCGGCGCCACACCACCCGGCGAGGGCGCCTCACGGCCCGTCCCATGGTCGGAGGGGCTGGACGGCTACCGTCCGCCCGGCTCCTGGGCCTCCGGTGAGCACCCCTCCTGGGCGGGGCTTCCCCGGGAGTCCCGCCACCCGTAGGACCGAACCGTGGACGGCCCCGCCGAAGACACGCGGCGTGAACGGCCCGGCCGCGCCGTTCACAGGACCGGATCGCGGGCGGGCCCCGCCGAAGACGCGCGGCGTGCCGTTCACAGGACCGAGTCGCGGCCGTGTGGCAGCTCCCAGTCCGCCTCGACCGGTTCGACCTCGATCCGCGCCGGACCCGGCCTGCGGATCGAGGAGCGGTCCCTGCGGAAGGTCCCGAAGTCCGTGGTGTCGCGGAAGGCGGGCCGCTGGTACAGGTCGCGGGCGTAGGCCCACAGGTTCGGGAAGTCGCTCAGGCTCCGTTCGCTGATCTTCCCGAGCGGGTTGTCGAGGAGGTCGAAGCGGGCCAGGGTCGGCCACAGCCAGACGTCGGACTCGGTGATCGTGTCCCCGAACAGGAACCGGCGGGTGGCCAGGCGCCTCTCCATCCGGTCGAGGACGGCGACGACACGCCCGCGCGCCGCCTCGTACCCCTTCTGGGTGGTGGTCATCGCCACCTCCCAGGCGCCGCCGTTGAGGTCGGCGTGCAGGTAGGCGTTGAGCCTGTCGATCTCCGCGCGTAGCTCGGGCGGGTAGAGCCGGACCTCCGGGTCGCCCCACTCCTCGAACTGGGTGCCGAGGTCGACGGTGATGGCGGCGTAGTCGTTGCTGACGAGGCCGCCGGTCACCCGGTCCCACAGCGCGGGCACCGAGACCGGGCCGTCGTAGCCGGGCACGGTCGCCTCGTAGGCCTGCCTGAGGCGGCCGAAGCCGTTCACCGGGTCGGGGCCGCGCCGAGGGCCGAAGGTCCACCCCTCGGCGCCGAGGTCGTCCTCGACGTAGGACAGCGTGACGACCTCCCGCAGACCCTTGAGGTCGCGCACGATGGCCGTCCGCTGCGCCCAGGGACACGACCAGGCCAGATAGAGGTGGTAGCGGCCGGGCTCCGCGGGGTAACCGCTTGAGCCGTCGGCGGTGACACGTCCCTTCAGCGCGGAACCGTTCACTGGATTGCCTCCGTCGTTGGTCGGGGCCGGGCGGCCGGGACGAGGTGGGCCGTACCCGCCTGTTCGGACGGCCGGTCGAGTCTGGGGATCGCGGCCAGCAGTTCGCGGGTGTAGTCGGCCCGGGGCGCGGTGAAGATCTGGCCGACGTCGCCGGTCTCGACGACGCGGCCCTCCTTGAGCACCACGACCCGGTCGCTGACGTGGTGGACGACGCCCAGGTGGTGGGAGACGAACAGGTAGGCCATCCCCAGCTCCGCCTGCAGGTCGGCCAGCAGGTCGAGCACCTGCGCCTGCACCGAGACGTCCAGGGCGGAGACCGGCTCGTCGCAGACCAGCACCCGGGGCCGCGGGGCCAGGGCGCGGGCGATGGCGACCCGCTGCCGCTGGCCTCCCGACAGCTGCCGGGGGCGGCGTTCCAGCACGCCGCCGTCGAGCCCGACCTGGTCGAGCAGCAGCAGGGCCTGGTCGCGGCGTTCCGCGCGGGGCACCCCGCCGACCATGAGCGCCTCGTCGAGGATGCGCCTGACGTTGAAGCGGGGGTCGAAGGAGCTGAGCGGGTCCTGGTAGACCACCTGGACGTGACGGCGGGCCTCGCGGCGCTGCCGTGCCGTCATCTCCCCCCAGGTCCTGCCCTCGACCAGTGCCTGCCCGCCGTCGGATTCGAGGAGGCCGAGCACCAGTCTGGCGACGGTCGTCTTGCCCGACCCCGACTCGCCGACCAGTCCGAGCGTCTCACCCGCGCGCAGCTCGAAGGAGACCTCGTCGACGGCGCGCCGCCCACGGAAGTCCTTGACCAGGCCGCGCGCCTCGATCACCACCTCCCCCGGGGCACGGCGCGGCTCGGGCCGTACGTGCCCGGACGTCGCCGACAGGCGGGTGCCCCTGCTGTGCTCTCCCGGGATGGCGGCCAGCAGCGCCCGGGTGTAGGGGTGGGACGGGGCGGTGAGGACCCGGCCGGTCGGCCCCTCCTCGACCACCGTCCCGTCCTTCATGACCAGCACCCGGTCGGCCAGCCGCGCGACGACCGCCAGGTCGTGGCTGATCAGCAGCAGCGCGGTGCCCGCCCGCCGCCGTTCGTCGAGCAGCCGCAGGATCTGCGCCTGCACGGTCACGTCGAGCGCGGTCGTCGGCTCATCGGCGATGAGCAGCTCGGGGTCGCAGGCGATGGCCGAGGCGATCAGCGCCCGCTGGCGCAGGCCGCCGGACAGCTCGTGCGGGTACTGCCCGGCCCGCAGTTCGGGCTCGGGCACCCCGACCTCGCGCAGCAGCTCGATGACGCGCCCGTCGATCTCGGCGCGCGGCACCGCGCGGTGCAGCCTGAGCGTCTCGGCGATCTCCCTGCCGACCGGCCGCAGCGGGTCGAGGGAGACCAGCGCGTCCTGCAGGACGTAGCCGATCCCGGTGCCGCGCACCTGACGCCACTGCCGTTCGCCGAACGCCAGGGCGTCCTGCCCGCCGACGCGCAGCCGGGCGGCGCCGACGGTGGCGCCCTCTCCGGTGAGCCCGATGAGGCTGCGGGCGGTGACGCTCTTGCCCGAGCCGGACTCCCCGACGATCGCCACGCACTCGCCGGGGCTCACCGCCAGGGACACTCCCCGTACGGCCTCGATCGCCCCGAAGGACACGGTCAGGTCCTCGACCTCGACCAGCGGGTCACCGTTCATCGGTCCCTCCCCTCAAGGCGCCGCTGCAGGGCGCGTCCGACGACCGTGATCGACAGCACGGTGAGCGTGACGGCCGCGCCGGGGAAGACCGCGACCCACCACGCGACCGAGAAGTAGTCCCGCCCGCCGGCCAGCATCGCCCCCCACTCGGGGGCAGGCGGCCTGGCGCCCAGCCCGAGGAAGCTGAGCGAGGAGGCCGCGACCAGCGCGGTGCCGACCTCGATGGTGGCCAGTACCAGCAGCGGGGCGAAGGCGTTGGGCAGGATGTGACGCAGGACGATCCGGCTGCGGGTGAGGCCGAGCGAGGTCGCGGCCTCCACGTGGCCCGAGCGGCGGATCACCATCGTCTGCACCCTGACCAGCCGGGCGTAGCTGGGCATCGTGTACAGCGCGATGGCGTAGATCGAGTTGAGGGTGCCGGGGCCGGTGATCGTCAGGACGAGCAGGGCCAGCAGCAGGGTGGGCAGCGACAGCGTCACGTCCGTCAGCCGCATGATGATCTCGTCGGCGACCCGCCCGCCGAGCGCGGCCAGCAGCCCGAGCAGGGTGCCCGCGCCCACCGCGAGCACCGTGGCGCCGACCCCGGCCAGCAGTGACTGGCGGGCGCCGTACACGATGCGGGTGAAGACGTCCCTGCCGATGGCGTCGGTGCCGAACGGGTGACCCTCCCCCGGAGGTTGCAGCGCCATCAGCGCGTCCGACTCGTGGGGGGCGCCGTCGGTGAGCAGGCCGGGCGCCACGGCGGCCAGGACGATCAGGGAGAGCGCGATGCCCGCGGCCCAGACGCCCGGCCGGACGCCGGGTCGTTCACGGGTCGCGGCCCGCAGGGTGACGGCCGTCATGTGGCCTCCCTCAGCCTGGGGTCGATGACCAGGTAGAGCAGGTCGATCAGGGCGTTGACGACGACGTAGACGGTCGCGGTGAGCAGCGTGACGCCCATCACGACCGGCAGGTCCTTGCCGGTGACGGCGCCGAGCATGAGCGTGCCGAGTCCCTGTCTGGAGAAGACCTGCTCGATCACGACCATGGCGCCGAGCAGCAGCCCGAACAGCCATCCGGCCAGGGTGACGACCGGCAGCAGGGCGTGTCTGAGGGCGTGCCTGAGCCGTACGGCGGCGTCGGACATGCCGCGGGCGCGGGCGGTCAGCACGAACGGCTCGTCCAGCGCCCGTTCCAGTCCCTCCCGCATGACCTGGGCCAGCAGGGCCGTCACGGGCAGGGCCATGGAGATCGCGGGCAGGACCAGCCCCGCGAGGCCGTCACCGCCCGCCGCGGGGAACCAGCCGAGCTGGAAGGAGAAGACCGTCAGCAGCAGGATGCCCACCCAGAAGATCGGCACGGAGGTGCCGACGAGTTCGGCGCCGGAGGAGACCCCGCGGATCCAGCGGGAGCGCTTGGCGGTCAGCAGCGCCAGCACCGTCGCCAGCACCAGCGCCAGCCCCATCCCGGCGGCGGTGAGCTGGAGCGAGGCGCCCAGCTGCGACCAGATGGCCGTGCCGACCGACTCGTTGAGCTGGTAGGAGTGGCCGAGGTCGCCCCTGACGACCATGCCGAGGTAGGAGAGGTACTGCGTCAGAACGGGCCTGTCGAGCCCGTAGTCGGCGATGATCTGCGCCTTGACCTGCGGGGAGACGATCGAGGTCCCCACCAGTGCGTCGGCCACGCTGCCCGGGGTGAGCTGGAGGGCCGCGAAGGAGACCGTGGCCGCCCCCCAGATCACCAGGAGTGAGGTGGCCAGCCTGACCAGCACCGCGCGCAGGCGGCGCCGGTGGCGGAGGCCGGGGACGGTCCCGCTCATCGCGCGGCGACCCAGGCGTCGTAGAAGCTCGGGTAGGCCTGCGCCTCCCAGGTGACGCCGTGCACCCTCCTGGCGGCGCCGAGCACGTAGTTGAAGGTGTAGACGGGGAAGACCGCGGCGTCCTCGACGACCTTGCGCTGCACCTTGGCGTACAGCTCGGCGCGCTTGGCCGGGTCGACGGTGTCGAGGGTCTGGTCGAGCCAGGCGTCGACGTCCTTGTTCGAGTAGCGGGAGGCGTTGGCCCCCGAGCCGCCCTGGTCGTTGGGGATGTTGGCGGAGGCGAACAGGTCGCGCAGGGCGTCGGCGTCCACCCGCTGCCAGCTGTAGTCGGACAGGTCGTAGTCGCCCCGCAGGGCGATGGGCGCGTAGTTGCTCGGGGTGACGTCGAGGAACTGGACGTCGATGCCCGCCTTCCTGGCCTCGGCCTGCACCTGCTCGGACAGTACGGCGCGCTGCTCGCGGGCGATCATCTTGACGAACATCCACCGGACGGTCAGCCGTTCGCCGTTCTTCGTCCGGTAGCCCTGGGCGTCGCGGGCGGTCCACCCGGCCTCGTCGAGCAGCTTCGCCGCCGCCTGCGGGTCGTATCCACCGAGTTGTTCGGTGCCGGGGTCGTAGCCGAAGGTGCTGGGCGCGATGGGGCTCGCGGCGGGCTGGAAGACGCCGAAGTAGAGCTTGCCGATGATCGTCTTGAGGTCGATCGCCGCGCGGAAGGCCTGCCGTACGCGGACGTCGGAGAAGACGCCCTTGGCGGTGTTCGGGTAGTAGTTGTAGTTGCCGCCGGGGGCCTGACGGGTCTCAAGCCAGAGTCTGGAGTCGGCCTTGACCTGGCTGACGTTGACCGGGGGGACGCTTCCGATGGCGTCGACCTGGCCGCTGGTCAGCGCGCCGACCCGGACGGAGTCCTCCCGCAGGACCTTGAACTCCAGTTTGTCGAGGTAGGCGGGGCCGGTGTGCGCGGTGCCCCGCGGCGGCCAGGCGTACTTCGGGTTGCGGTGGTAGGTGATGCCCTGACGCGGGGTGAAGGCGTCGATCACGAACGGCCCCGAGCCCACGACCTTCCTGGCCAGGGCGTCGGCGCCGAGCTTCAGCGAGGCGGGCGACTGGATGCCGAGGTAGGGGGTGGACAGGGCCGACAGCAGCGGGGAGTGCGGCCGGGAGAGGTCGACGCGCACCGTGTGCGGGCCGATCACCTCGGTCCCCTTGTAGGGGGTGATGAGCCCGGCGGCGAGTTCGGACTTGGTCTTCGGGTCGACGACGTGGTCGAGGTTGGCCTTCACCGCCGCGGCGTCGAACGGCGTGCCGTCGCTGAAGGTGACGTCCTTGCGGAGCTCGAAGGTGTAGCTCTTCCCGTCCGGCGAGACCTGCCATGACGTCGCCAGCCAGGGGTGCACCCCGCCCTTGGGGTCCAGGGAGACCAGGGAGTCGAGCACGGGCCGAGTGAAAACGGCGGTTATGTCGGAGGGGCTCGCGTGCGGGTCGAGATTACTCGGTTCGGTATTGACCGCGTAGCGAAGAATTCCCCCGCTGACCGGTTTGGTGGATTTCGTGTCGCTTTCAGCGGCGGCGCCGCATGAGGAGAGGGCAAGGGCGGTGATGAGCAGCAACGCGGGAGGCGCGAATCTGCCGGTCAAGTACACTCCGTCAGCACCTTTACGGGTAGTGCGTGCCAGGAACCGGCCCGGGGCCGGCCGTCCATATTACATATCTTCCTGGTAGGAAATGTAGCCTTCTTTTCATGACATGTCAGGCGCTTCGGCGCGATGTTCTACTAATTCGGGCTTCTCCGATTTATCCGACTGCTCTGACCCATGGGCGTCCGCGGGCCGTACACCGCGCAGCAGCAGGACCACCGCGACCGCGAGCCCGAAGACGGTGACCATGCCGATGCCCGCCGCGAGCCGCAGCCCGTGGGTGAACGCCTGCCCCGCGGCCAGGCGCAGGCTCTCGCCCAGCTCACCGGGCAGCCGCGCCGCGGCGGAGAAGGCCGCCCCCACCGTGTCGTGGGCCGCGGCGACGGCCTGCGGGGGCAGGCCCCGGGGCAGGTTCCCGGCCACCTCTCCCCGGTAGACGGCCATCCCGGCGCTGCCGATGGCCGCGATGCCCAGGGCGAGACCCAGGTCGGAGCCGGTCTCCGAGATCGCCGAGGCCGCCCCCGCCTGCCGTACGGGGACCGAGCCGAGCACCAGGTCGCTGCCCAGCGCGAGCGTCGGCCCGAACCCCAGCGAGGTCATCACGGTGGCCGCGACCACGATCCCGACCCCGGCGTCCGCGCTGACCTGTGTCAGCACCCCCATGCCCAGGGCCGAGAGGGCCAGCCCGAACGCCATGAGGTAGGCCCTGGGGATCCGGCGGGCGAGCACCGGGGCGAGCATGGTGCCGGTGATGCTCGCCACCGCGCTGGGCACGACCACCAGGCCCGCCCGCAGCGGCGACAGCCCGAGCACCGTCTGCAGGTACTGGCTGATGAAGAACTGCATGCCGGCGGAGGCCGCGATGGCCAGGGCGGTCGTGCCCAGCGAGGCGGTGAAGGCCCGGTTGGCGAACAGCCTGGTGTCCAGCAGCGGGTCCCGCAGCACCCGCTGCCGCCGGACGAAGACCACGCCGACGGCCACCCCGGCGACCGTGACGGCCACGGCGGGCAGGCTCACCCCGGCCGCGGCGATCCGCTTGAGCCCGTAGACCACGGCCAGCACGGTCGCCAGCAGCAGCCCGGCGCTGAGGAAGTCCAGCGGTCCCGGCTCCGGGTCGCGCTGCTCGGGCAGCAGGATCGGGCCGAGCACGACCAGCAGCACGGCCACCGGTACGGCCAGCAGGAACACCGACCCCCACCAGAACCGTTCCAGCAGCGCCCCGCCGACGACCGGGCCGAGCACGGCGCCCGCGGTGAAGCTGGAGATCCAGACACTGACCGCGACCGCGCGCTGACGCGGGTCCTCGAAGATGGTGCGGATCAGCGACATCGTCGAGGGCATCAGGGTCGCCGCGGTGACGCCCATCAGCGCCCGCGCCAGGATCAGCAGCTCGGCGTTCGGGGCGAGGGCGGCGAACGCGCTGGCCAGGCCGAACGCGCCCGCCCCCCAGATGAGCAGCCTGCGGCGGCCGATGCGGTCGCCCACGTTGCCCATCGTGATCAGGAATCCGGAGATCACGAACCCGTAGACGTCGATGATCCACAGCAGCTGCGTGCTGTCGGGCCGCAGGTCGGCGCTCAGTTTGGGCACGGCCAGGTTCAGCACGGTCATGCTGATCGCGATCACGACCGTCGGCAGTGCCAGCACCGCCAGGCCGAGCCAGTCGCGCGTGGTTGCGCGCGCCGGTGCAGCGGCGACCATCGGTTGATCCCTTCGTCGAGTTCGTCCGGAAGGCCGCCGCGCCGCGACGGTCCGCGTGGGATGGGGGCTGTCCTCACGCCCCCGGGTTCACAGCCCGATCGTGTCGGCCAGCAGGTCGACCTGGGCGGGGTCGGGGTCGTTGCCCGCGAAGATCAGCTCGTCGACGCCGATCTCGGCGAACCCGGCGACCGCCGTCGTGATCTGCTCGGGCGTGGTGAGCGCCGCCGAGGCGCCGTAGGAGGCGTACTCCTCGCCGGCGAAGGCGTAGTAGGGCTCGATGGCGGCCGAGACCGCCCGGCGGGCGTCCGGCCCCAGGGCGAACATCACGGTCGCGACCACCCTCGGGGCGCCCGGCCTGCCCGCGTCCGCCCAGGCCTTGGCCAGGCCGGGGGTGAACTCCCGCACCCCCTCGACCGTCGCGTCGCCGGCGATCCACCCGGTGCCCCGGGTGGCGATGCGCCGCAGGGCCGCCTCCGAGTGCCCGCCGAACAGCAGCGGGATCCCGCCGTCCGTCGCGGCGCGGGGGCCGACCGGGTCCTCTCCCCGGGAGACCCCGGCCAGCCGGTCGAGCAGCCGGTCGAACTGCCGTCCCCGGGTGGCGTAGTCGACGCCGCCCTCGGTGAAGTCGTCGTCCCGCAGCCCGGGGGCGAGGCCGAGCTGGAGCCTGCCGGGACCGGCGAGCTGGTCGAGGGTGGTCACGGCCTTGGCGAACAGCGCGTGGTTGGCCCGCAGCGGCGCCAGCAGCACGCTGGTGAGCAGCCGGATGCGGGAGGTGGCCCCGGCCGCGGCGGCCAGCGTGATCAGGGGTTCGGGCGTCGTCCAGACCAGGCGGTCGCTGACGGAGAGCGTGGAGAAGCCGCGTTCCTCCGCCCGGCGCGCCCAGTCGACCAGGGCCCGGCCCTGTGTCCAGGGGGCGTGCCCGGGAAGCCCGATACCGATGTCCATGCGGGTGTGATTCCTCTCGTGCTGTCGTGTCGGTGAGGTGTCGAACCCGTCAGTCGCCCGCGACGGGCGCCGGGCGCAGCGCGTCCTGGAGCAGGCGGGTCAGGTCGGCGGGAGGCTGGATGCCGCTGACGGGCGGCCTGCCGTCGATGATGAGCATCGGCACGCCGTTGACGCCCCGCTCCTTCGCCCTGCGCTCGTCGGCGCGGACGTCCTTGGCGTAGGCGTCGCCGTCGAGCAGCGCGCGGACCTGCCCGGCGTCGAGACCGGCCTCGACACCGACGCGCTCCAGGACCTCGGGGTCGCTGACGTTGCCGCCCTCGCAGAGGTAGGCGCGCAGCAACCGCTCCATCACCTGGTCGGCCAGGCCGTGGTCGGCGGCCAGGTGACGCAGCCGGTGGGCGTCGAAGGTGTTGACGGGCCTGGCGAGGGTGAGGTCGATGTCCACGCCCTCCGCCCGGCCGAGGGTGTGGATCAGCTCGACCCTGGCGCTGCCCTGCTCGCCCCACCAGTCGCCCATCGCCTCGGCCGCCGTCCTGCCGGGAGTACGGCCCTCCTCCGGCGACAGCTCGTAGCTGCGCCAGACGATCTCAAGCCGCTCCCTGCCCTCCGTCCCGGCCAGGGCCGTCTCAAGACGCCTTTTGCCGATGTAGCTCCACGGGCACAACACGTCGGCGTAGACCTCGACGGTCCTGGTCTGGTTATCGGTAGACATGGGGAATCCTCCCGTCCCGCGGCCAGTGCGCGGCGAACTCGGAAAACGGGTTTCGACGCCTTCGATGCTGCAACCTCAAGCACGCTAGAGGTCAAGCCGGGAAGTGATTGTCGGCGTTTCGGCCAACCCTTAGGACGACCCTCCCGATATGGCGACGGCCCTCGATGATCTCGTGTGCCCTGGCCACCTGCCGGAGAGGGAGGACGGCGTGGACGACGTCCTTGACGCTGCCGTCCCTGAGATGGTCCACCAGCAATTTGTGGTCCGTCCGATAACGATCGGGACGGGCGGCCCGCCAGGCGGAAAGGGCAAATCCCGTCACATATTTAATCCCTATCAACTCCATGGGCGATATGTGAGGAATATCCAATCCACCGTGCGATGACCCGTAGAACACCAGTCGTCCGAACGGCGCCAGCAGACCGATCCCCTGCCGGAGCACCTGCCCCCCGACGCTGTCTAGGACGACGTCCACCCCGGCGCCGCCCGTCGCCTCCCGCACCCGCTCCGCCCAGTCGTCCTCGCCGTAGTCCACGACCAGGTCGGCGCCCAGATCCCGGACGAAGTCGCGCTTGGCCGCCGACCCCGCCGTCGCGATCACCTGCCCCGCCCCCGCCAGTACGGCCAGCTGCACGGCCAGGTGACCGATGCCGCCGGAGGCCGCGTGGACCAGCACCCGCTCCCCCGGCCGCAGGTCGGCCACGCCGAGCGTGCCCATCGCGATCGGCCCCGAGCCGGGCAGTACGGTCGCCCGCACGGCGTCCAGGTCCTCCGGCACCGGCACGAGCGAGGCGGCGTCGAGCACCGCGTACTCGGCGTAGGCGCCGTGCAGCGTGTAGGCGCCCACCCGGTCGCCGGGTCGTACGTCCTCGACGCCGGGGCCGGTCTCGACGACCACGCCGACGACGTCGCCGCCGAGCACGATGGGGAACGTCGGCCGCCACATCGGGGCGGGGAAGAGGTCACGCCGCATCTGGGTCTGCGCGAACCCCACGCTGACGGCCTCGACCTCGACCAGCACCTGCCCGGGTCCCGGCCTCGGCACCGGGACCTCCTCGGGACGCAGCACCTCGGGCGGGCCGTACTCGTGGACGCGGACGGCGAGCATCGTCCCCTCAGTCGGCATGGGGCCGCCGTCCGCGTCCCTCACGCAGGGTGCTCGCCAGCCATTCGAGCTCCCGCAGGACCTCCTTGGCCGTCGAGGCGTAGCCCTCGGGGTCCTTGGGCCTGCCGTCCTCGCCGAAGACCTCCCTGGGGAACTGGAAGGTGAGCACCTCGCGCACCGTGACCGCCTCAAGGGCGGCCAGGATCTGCCGGGTGTGCTCGGCCGCCCGTATGCCCCCCGAACGCCCGCCGTAGGAGACCAGCGCGACCGGCTTGGCCCGCCACTCGGCGTCGCTCCAGTCCAGCGCGTTCTTCAGCGAGGCGGGCAGGCTGTGGTTGTACTCGGGGGTGACCACGACGAAGGCGTCGGCGGCGGCGAGCCGTCCGGAGAGCCGGGCCGCGACGGCCGCGACCTCGGGGGCCGGGTCGCTCCCGAAGGCGGGCAGCACGACCGGCAACGGCAGCTCCGCCAGATCGACGACGTCCGTGGTGAACCGCCCGTACTGGGCGACCTGCTCGGCGAACCAGCTCGCCACGGTCGGCCCGAAACGGCCCTCACGCACGCTTCCCACGACCAGGGCCAGGTGCAGGGGTGTCTGTGTCATCGGGACTCCTATCGGGAGGTGTGGACCAGCCGCTCGACGGCGGCCAGCGCCTGGGAGGGGCCGGGAAGCAGGGACATCTCGTGGGCGACGTCGCGGGCGCGCTGCCGGTAGGAGGGGGTGCCCAGCACCTCCCGGCAGGCCTCGGCCACGTTCTCCGGGGAGTCGTCCTCGGGAGGCAGCATCCTGGCGGCGCCGTAGTCGGTGAGCCTTCTGGTGAAGCCGAGCGCGTAGGGCAGGTAGGGGATGAGCAGCTGGGGCACTCCGTAGTGCATGTTCCCCAGGACCGTGGTGCCTCCGGCGTGGCTGACCACCAGGTCGCAGGTCGGGGCCACCACGTCCAGCGGCAGCCAGCCGGCCCTGACGTTGTCCGGCAGGGGCCGCAGCGCCTCCGCCACGTCGGCGGGTGCCGCGACCAGCAGCTCCACGTCCAGCGCGCCCACCTTGGCGACCAGGCCGCTGAGGATCTCGAAGTCGCGGTCCGGGGTGACCCGGCTGCCCGCGGAGACCAGCACCCGGGGCCTGTCCCCCTTGGTGTACATCCAGGACTCGACGCGACCCTTGGTGGAGTAGGGGATGTATCTCATGATCTGGGCGGGCGGCGCGTCCGCCTCCCTGAGGCTGGGCGGGCAGATGTCGACGAACAGGTCGGAACGCGGCATCTCGTGGAAGCCGAGCCGCTTCAGCCAGGGCCCCAGCTCCGCGGCGGCGGCCAGGTCGATCGTGCGGGGCTCGCCCATGTCGACCGCCTGCTTGACGTACGGCACGCCCGCGTGGCGGGCGACCAGCGGCGCGGCGAAGACCAGCGTGCCCCCGACCACCACGTCGGGGCGCCAGCGGTCGGCGAAGTCGAGCAGCCCCTCAAGGCACCAGCCGGCGTAGCGCCCGAAGCAGCGCCCGTTGAAGATGTAGCGCTCGTGCAGGTCGGTCGGGATCGGACGGCGCTCGCCGTCGTCGTACAGCAGGGTGTCCAGCATTTTGCGCGAGGTGACCGCGACGGCCGTCAGCCCGGCCGAGGTGATGGTCGGCACCACGTTCTCCGGGGCCGCCATCACCACCTCGTGCCCGGCGTTACGCGCCGCCTGGGCCAGCGGGATGATCGAGAAGATCACCCCGGACGTCCCCCCGGCCACGAACAGGACTCTCACGCCACGACCTCCTCGGTCAGCAGGGGAACGAGGTCGGCGGGCAGCGGCATCTCGTGGATCTCGGCGCGCAGCCGGTGCGCCGCCTGCCCGTAGGCGGGATCGGCCAGCACCTCCCGGCAGGCCGCGACGACCTCCTCCGTCTCCACCGGAGCCCCCGGGACCGCCGAGTCCCCGACCTGTCTGGCCGCCCCGAGACGCGCCAGCCTGCCGGCGTGCTCGTCGAGGCCGGGGTCACCGGGCAGCAGGACCTGCGCCGCCGCCCGTGCCAGGCAGGTCAGGACGACGTCCGGGCGCCCCCGGTGGACCACGACGTCCCCGGGCCGTACGGCGACGCCGAGCGGGACCCGGCCTGCGCGCACGCCGGGCGGCACCGGCCCCTCCTCCTGGCCGGTCACCACGATCTCGGCCTCCAGCTCCCGCAGCCCCTCCAGCAGGTCCGGCCGCGTCTCACCGTGGTCGTGCACCAGGACACGCGGCCTGTCCTGTCCCGGGTGGACCCACGGCGGCAGGGCGCTCTGCGTCTCGTAGGGGATGTGCCGCAGCGGCAGGGCGGGGGCCGCGTCGGGGGCACGCAGGCTGGGCGGCGCCACGCTGACCGAGCGCCAGGGCGCGGGAAGCTCGTACAGGCCGAGTTTCTCCAGCTCCGGTCCCAGCTCGGCGACGGCCGCCAGCATGTGGACGACCGGCTCCGCCAGATCGGTCGCGAACCGGACGTACGGCATACCGCCGTCGTGCGCGGCCAGCGGCGCCGCGTAGGCCGTGGCGACCCCGACCACCCGGTCGGGACGCCAGTCCCGCACCAGGGCCAGCAGCCCGTCCAGGCCGTCGGCGGCGAAGCGGCCGAACACCCGGCCCACGGCCAGGTCGTGTTCGTGTCCCGGCTCGGGAAGCTCGACGGTCCGCCCCCTGCGGTCCACGAGGAAGTCGGACAGCGTCCTCGACGAGATCGCGACCCCGGGCAGGCCCGCGGCGGCGACGACGGGAAGGACGTCCTCGTGACCCGCGACGAAGACCTCGTGCCCGCCGAGCCGTACGGCCTGGGCCAGCGGGACGAGTGGATAGCAGGCCCCGGCCGTGTGGCCCGCCACGAAGAGAACTCTCATGCGCACGTCCCCGGTTTCTGTCGAGGGTTTGGTCAGGCGTGACAGGCGGGCAGGCCGCCGTTGAACTCGACGATCTCCCCGAACACGGCGGGCACGTCCAGCGGCAGGCCCGGCTCACCGCCCGGTTCGCCGAGTTCGAGCAGTGCCCGGTGCAGGTTGCCCACGAGCCGCTCGGGGTCGAGCAGCCCGCCGTACTCGCCGAGGGAGCACTCGCGGGCCGTGCCGAGGGCGTCGAGCCCGCGCCGTGCCCCGTCGGCCGCGACCCGCAGCAGCCAGCGCAGGTAGGCCTCGGTCTCGTCGAAGGCGTGCGGCCCGGCGACGGGGCCGTGGCCGCCGACGACGACCTCGGGGCGCAGCTCCCGCAGCAGGTCCAGGGTGGCCAGCGTCCCGCTGACCGTCCCCATCATCACGAACGGCGTACAGCCCGGCATGACGATGTCCCCGGCGAACAGGACGCGTTCCTCCGGCAGCCAGACCACGGTGTCGTGCCGGGTGTGCGCGGGACCCGCCGAGATGAGTTCGATCCGCCTGCCGCCCGCGTGCACCGTCAGCCGGTCGGTGTAGGTGACGCCGGGCGGCACGACCCCGACGTCCCCCCACTCCACGTCGGGCCACAGCCCGGTCAGCGCGAGCCCGGTCTCGGCGATCTCCTCGCGCGTGCCCGCGTGGCTCACCACGGTCGCCTCGGGGCCGAAGACCGCGTTGCCGAAGACGTGGTCGCCGTGGAAATGGGTGTTGACCACGAGCCTGCGCTCTCCCCCGGCGACCCCGTCGACGGCGTCCCGCAGCGCCAGGGCCCGGCGTTCGGTGGCCGCGGTGTCCACGACCACGGCCCCGTCGGGCGTGGTGATCACTCCGGCGTTGTTGAGGCACCAGCCCCCGTCCGGCTGGAGGTAGGCGTGGACGCCCTCGGCCACCTCGACCAGCTCAGGCGCGACCATGAGACGTTCCCCTTTCTGTGGTCGTTCCTGTGGCCGGTCACCCCGCCGACGGCAGGGCGGACCGGCTCACGAACGCGCCCGCCACGGCGGGCAACTGCAGCCCGGCGTGACCCGCGCCGGTGGTCACGTCGCGCCAGTGCCGTTGCAGCGGCTCGCTCTCCGACTGGCCCCTGCTCCCCGAACTGCGCAGCAGCCGGTCGGCGGCGGTCGCGAGCAGGTCGGCCGCCAGCGCGCAGTCACGCCCGTTGCGCGCGGTGAGCAGGGCGTCGACGGGCGCCTGGTCGGCGACCTCGGCGACCCGCCGCAGCAGCAGGGCCGCCGCGTCCACCTCGCCGTCCGCGCGGGCCAGGGTCAGCTCGTAGGAGCCCCTGCCGACCCCACCGGAGATCGCCCCGGCGGGCGCGAGCAGCTTGTCGCGCACCAGCTCCGACCAGC
This sequence comes from Streptosporangium jomthongense, assembly GCF_042650425.1. Classification (NCBI taxonomy): domain Bacteria; kingdom Bacillati; phylum Actinomycetota; class Actinomycetes; order Streptosporangiales; family Streptosporangiaceae; genus Streptosporangium; species Streptosporangium jomthongense. Next base: position 492,303 of record NZ_JBHSBC010000032.1, read on the forward strand.
GCCGCAGCGCGCCGCGCGCGGCGCCGAGCAGCGGGGCGGTCAGGGTGAGCCCGTTGCCCGCCTTCATCGGCACCCGGTGGCAGACGGCCCGCGCGTCGGGGGCCTCACCGGCGAGCAGGTCGTCGAGCGCGACCGAGCGGGCCTCGGGGACCTCGGTCTCGTCGAGGATCAGGGTGTTGCTCCCGGTCGCCCGCATGCCGCTGTTGAACCAGGTGTCGGCGACGCCGTACGCGGCGCGGGGGACCGCGAAGAACCTGGCCCCCCGCTCCGTTCTCGCGCACAGCAGCGCCCAGTCCGAGTGGGCGATCCCGCTGACGTACGGCCACTGGCCGCGTACCCGCCAGCCGCCGGAGACCCGCTCGGCCGTACCGGCCTGGACGAGGCCCCCCACGATCACGGCGTGGGGGCCCTCGGCCCAGACCTCCCGCCGCCCCTCCTCGGGGAGGTAGGCGGCCAGTCTGCCGGTGCCCGCCGTCAGGGACGCGAACCAGGCGGCGGACGCACAGCCCTCCCCCACCTGTGTCACGGCGGACAGCAACTCGGCGAAGCCTCCCGCCGCGCCGCCGTACCCGGCGGGCACGAAGTGCCTGACGAAGCCCGCGTGGACGATCGCCTCGACCACGTCGGGGGTGAGCTGTCTGTTCGCCTCGGCCTCCGCGGCACGCTTGGCGGCCACGGCGGCGGTCTCCCTGACGGCGTCAGGGGACAGGGAGGCGGGGGTGGCTTCCGGCATGTCGGATCACCCGATGGTGGTCGTGGTGAAGGTCACGGGGCTCGCCGGGTCCACGTAGTTCTCGAACGGGTCCCACTGACCGCTGACGGTCTGCTCGCGGTACCAGTAGAAGGCCGGGTCGGCGAAGCTGGAACCGCCGGGCGAGGTCGTGACCGTGCCCGTGGCACCCGCCCGGACCTTGACCACCAGGTCGGGCACGTCGAACTCGACCCCGCCCTGGAAGGTGCCGTTGCTGCGCAGGACCAGGTCGGAGCCGTTCCGCTCGACCCAGAAGTGGGCGCCGCCGAGGTTGCTGCCCCCTTCGAGGCGGTAGCGCAGGATGGTGGCGTCGCCGGAGACCCGGTAGGCGATCCGCAGGTCGGTCAGCGTCTTGTTGTGCGCGGGCACCGCGAAGATCGGCGCCGAGTCGAACCTGACACGGAAGTCGTCGCCGGGCTCGACCGTCGCGGGGGCGGTCACGGTGTAGTCGCGGGTGTAGCCCTCGATGGGGGTCCACACGCCGTCGATGCGGGTCCGCGAGATGTACGGAACCGTCACCGTCGCGGTGGTCCGCACGGCCCCCGTCGCTGTCCCCGTCGCCCCCGTCGTCGTGGTCTGCCGGGCCTCGGCCGGGGCGGTCAGGCCGGTCAGGGCCACGGCGGCGAGGCAGGCCGCGGCGGCGGTACGGAGGGTCCACTTGTTCATGCGTGTTTCCTTCGTTCGTTACCCATTGTTTTCCAGGAGGTTTTCCGGGTTTTTCGGCGCGAGCCGTCCCCGGCGTAGGAGAGACACGAGGTCAGGAGGAGATCAGGGTGGTGGTGAAGACCACCGGCGCGTCAACGGGGACGTAGCACTGGAAGGGGTCCCACTGGCCGTTGACCGCGTGCTCACGCGTCCACCCGAAGGCGGGCCGGTCGAACCCGGAGCCCCCCGGCGACGTGGTGACCGTGCCCGGCCCCTCCGCGCGCACCGTGACGACCAGGTCGGGCACCGCGACCTCGACCCCGCCCGCGATGGTCCCGCCGAAGCCGACCACCAGGTCGTCGTCCTGCCGCTCGGCGGTGAACTCCAGCCCGCCGGGGGTGTCGCCCCCGCGCAGCTCCCACTCCAGTACGGCCGCCTGGCCGGAGACCCGGTAGGCGATCCGCAGGTCGGTCAGCGTCCGGTTGAACGCGGGCAGGGCCAGGATCGGCGCGCTGGCGAAGACGACCGTGAACTCCTCTCCCGGCGCGACCCGTTCCGGAGCGGTCACCGTGAAGTCCCTGGAGTACTCGATCGGCGTCCACTCGCCGTCGATCCTGGTCCTGGCCAGGTACGGCACGCTCACCGCGACACCTCACCGTTCACTGAGCCGTTCACTGAGCCGTTCACTGGGCCGCCCGCCGCCGCGCCGACCGTGGTGGCCGGTTCCGGCTGCCAGTCGTGCTCGACCCATCGGGACCTGACCAGCAGGCCGCCGTCGGCGTCCTCGACCAGCACGTCGTGGACCACGCAGCTCGGCGCGATCTCCGGCTGCCTGACCCCGGGGCGGGTCGCGACGACGAGCACGTAGAAGGTGGCGTGGATCTCGCCGCCGGAGCCCGGTTCCACGCGCAGCATGTTGAACCAGTGGCGCCGCTGCACGGGGTCGCCGGCGAAGCGCTCCCGGTGGAAGGCCTTCAGCTCCTCGGCGATGCCCGCGCGGGTCCTGGCCGCGGGCCGTCCCGGCGTGTGCCGGAACTCGCCGTCCTCGGTGAAGGTCTCGGCGTAGGCGTCGAATTCACCACCGTCGAGCGCGTGCATCTGGGTGGCGTGGAACTGCTGTATCCGCGCGTACAAATCCGGTGGGGCCGTAACTTCTCTCATCTGGCGGACTCCTTTCGAGAAGTCCTCATAATGCTAGAAAGAGGCGCTCGAATGACACTTGAGAAACATGGCCGACCGCTCATCCGGACTCCGCCACGGTGCCGCGAGCCCCGTTCAGCTGCCGGATATTTCCGGATTCAACACGGGCAAGGGCATCAAGGATGGCATTCTGCCTAATGTCCCTTTTTGTGGAGAGTTCCGGGTAATTTCCCACGCCGTAGACCCGTTCCGCCTCCGAGCTCAGCAGCTCGATCGTCTCCTCCGTCAGCTCGGGACTGCCGAGTTCCCGCCAGCTCGCCTCAAGTCCCCGGCCCAGGTGCCCGAGCCAGCGGCGCAGACCTCCCTCGCCGCCCCCCAGGTGGAAGGCCTGGAACGGCCCGACCGTCGCCCACCGCAGGCCGATCGAGTTGACCACGACGCTGTCCAGCTCCTCCATCGTGACCACGCCCTCGCGGACCAGGTGGATGCTCTCCCGCAGCAGCGCCGTCTGCAGCCGGTTGGCCACGAACCGGGGCACCGGCCTGCGCAGCGCGATCGGGACCTTGCCGACCGAGCGGTAGAAGGCCATCGTCTCCTCGATCGCCTCCGGGGTGGTGCGCGTGCCGCCGACCACCTCGACCAGCGGCACCACGTGCGGCGGGTTGAAGGGATGGCCGACCACCAGCCTGCCCTGGTCCGGGACCCGCTCGCCGAAGTCGTCGGGCACCAGCGTCGAGGTCGAGGACAGCAGCAGCGCCCCGGGCGGGGCCGCGCCCGCGATCACCCCGAACAGCTCCCGCTTCAGCGCCGGGTCCTCCGGGGCGTTCTCCTGCACCACGTCGGCGCCGGAGACCGCCCGCGCCACGTCGGGTTCGAAACGCAGCCCGGCCAGCAGCTCCTCCGGGTCACGCCCGCCGCCGGGCAGCGTCGGCGCGAAGGTCCGCAGCCCCTCCTCGACGACCCGCCGGGCGTCGGGGCGCCTGCTGTTGACGGTGACGTCCAGCCCGTGCGCCGCGAACAACGTGATCCAGCCCAGCCCGATCGTGCCCGCGCCGATGACCGTCACGGCGCCTGGTCGCGTTCCCATCCGTTCCGTCCTCCCTGTCGGGCTTGTCGGGCTCACCAGCCGACCGCTCCGGTGTTGAGGCAGGCGAGCAGGGAGCGCGCCTGGACGTTGACGTAGTGCGGGTGCCGCGCCAGGAAGCGCAGCTGCCCCGGGGTGACCCAGCGGAAGCCGGGCGGCGGGTCGAGCGGCGCGTCCGCCTCGTTCACGTCCACCACCAGGTAGCGGCCCTCCGCGTTGAGGAACCTGCCGCCCTCTTCCGAGTGGATCGCCCGGTAGCGGACGCTCTCCGGCCCGGCGGTCAGCACCAGGTCCAGGAAGGGCGGCCGGTCGGCGCCGCTCAGGTGGGCGTAGTTCTCCGGGGTGTACTGGACGGTCGGGGCCAGCTCGATCGTGTCGCGCAGTCCCGCCTCCGCCTTGGCGTGCACCAGGACGTGCGGGACCCCGCCGATGCGCCTGGTCAGGAAGGCCGTGACGGCCAGGCCGTGCGGTTCGAGCAGCGGCTGGGTCCAGCGGGTCACCTCGCGGTTGCCCGCCGCGACGGAGACCGCGACGATGCTGAAGTAACGGCCCGCGTCGTGGTCGATGGACCAGGGGCCGCGCCGCCAGTCGTTCACCTCGGTCAGCGGCATCAGCTCCACCCGCATCTCCCGCCTGGCCCGCTCCGCGGTGAACCAGGACAGCAGCTCGGTGTCGCTGTGCAGCGCGCCCGCCTCGTCGGAGCCGATCGGCGCGCAGGCCAGGACCGTACGGGCGTCCATGTTGACGACGTTGTCCCGGCGCAGCAGCTCCCCGATCTGCCCGAGCGTCAGCCAGCGGAAGTCGTCGCCGATCGGGACGTCCTCGTCCACCTCGACGATCATGTTGCGGTTGATCTTCTGGTGGAACCACGAGCCCTGCTCCGACTGGAGCACGTCGGCCAGGACCCGTCCCCTGGTGGGATCGACGAAGTACTCCAGGTAACGCACCTCGGAGCCCCGGTGCACCTTGGTGTAGTTGCTCCGGGTGGCCTGGACGGTCGGCGACAGTTGCAGCAGGTTGGGGTTGCCCGGCTCCATCTTCGCCTGCATCAGCAGGTGCGGAACCCCGTCGAACTCCTTGAGCAGCAGGCCGAGGATGCCGACCTCGGGCTGTCTGATGATCGGCTGGTCCCAGCTCAGGACGGGCCCCTGGTCGGCCGTGACACGCAGCCCCTCGACGGTGAAGAACTTGCCGCTGTGGTGGGCCAGCCTCGCGCCGTCCTCGACGAAGTCCCACTGGTCGAGTCTGGCGAACGGGATGCGTTCGACGACGAAGCGGTGGGCCAGGGCGCGTTCGGCCAGCCAGTCCGTGACCTGCGCGGTGCTCAGCTGCCAGCCCGCCGTCGTCTCCGCCAGCGAGCGCGCGAGCCGTTCGGCCAGTCCGGCGTCCTCCCTGGCGCGCAGCCTCGGCAGGTCGAACAGCCCGGCCGTCATGCCCCCACCCCCGCCGCCGTCCGCAGGGCGTGTTTGACCGGCCCCCACCAGCCGGGGTTGTCCCGGTACCAGGCGACCGTCTCGGCCAGCCCCCGCTCGAACGGTACGGCGGGCCGGTAGCCGAGTCGTTCACGGATCTTGGTGTCGTCGAGGGAGTAGCGCCGGTCGTGCCCCTTGCGGTCGGCCACGGGACGGATCACCGAGCGGTCGGCGCCGAGCAGCGCGATCAGCCGTTCGGTGACGGCGATGTTGGTCTGCTCGCTGCCGCCGCCGATGTTGTAGACCTCACCCGCGCCTCCCCCGGTCAGGACGAGCTGGACGCCCCGGCAGTGGTCGTCGACGTGCAGCCAGTCGCGGACGTTGAGGCCGTCGCCGTACAGGGGCAGCGGCTCGCCTTCGAGCAGGTTGGTGACGAACAGCGGGATCATCTTCTCGGGGTGCTGGTGGGGGCCGTAGTTGTTGGAGCAGCGGGTGATCGAGACGTCGAGCCCGTAGGTGCGCCAGTAGGAGCGGACGAACAGTTCGGCCGCCGCCTTCGAGGCCGCGTAGGGGGAGTTGGGCAGCGGCGGGCACTCCTCGTGCCAGGAGCCCTCCTCGATGGAGCCGTACACCTCGTCCGTCGAGACGTGCACCACCCGCTCGACCCCGGCCGCGAGGCAGGCCTCCAGCAGCGTCTGGGTGCCGCCCACGTTGACGTGCGCGAACTCGGCGGCGTTCCTGAGGGAGCGGTCGACGTGCGTCTCGGCGGCGAAGTGGACGACCGCGTCGTGCCCGGGCAGCAGGTCGAGCAGCAGCGGCAGGTCGCAGACGTCGCCGTGCACGAATTCGAGGCGGGGGTGCCCGATCGGCAGGTTCGCGATGTTGCCGGCGTAGCTGAGCTTGTCGAGCACGGTGACCCGGACGTCGTGGAAGCCCGGGTAGCCGTCGTCGAGAACGGTGCGCGCGTAGTGTGAGCCGATGAAACCGGCGCCGCCGGTGACCAGCAGTCTCATGCCGCCGTCTCGATTCTGGCCTCGTCGCCGACCACGAGCCGTAACACGCCGTCCGGCGGACGCCCCCCGACGACCGTGCCGCGCCCGATGACGGAGTCACGCAGCCCCGCCACGCCCGTCAGGCGGGCCCCGTCCATCACGACCGAGTCCCGCAGCCGGGTGCCGCTGATCACGCACCCCCTGCCGACGGTCGTGCCGGGGCCGATCTCGCTGTCCTCGACCACGCTGTCGCCGCCGATGAGCGCCGGGCCCTCGATGCGGGACCGTACGACACGGGCGCCCGCCTCGACGACCACCGGGCCGGTGACACCGCTGGCCGCGTCGATCGAGCCGTCGAGACGCGGGGGCAGGCCGCCGAGCAGCCGCCGGTTGCAGTCGAGGACGTCCTCGACCCGGCCCACGTCCCGCCAGTAACCGGGGTACTCGGCGGCCGTGACCTCGGCCCCGTCGTCGACCAGCCACTGGATCGCGTCGGTGATCTCCAGCTCGCCCCTGGCGCTCGGCCGGATGGCGGCGACGGCCCGGTGGACGGCGGCGGTGAAGAAGTAGACGCCGATCAGGGCGAGGTCGCTGCGGGGCCTTCGCGGTTTCTCGACCACCCGCTCAAGCCTGCCGTCGGGGCCGAACTCGGCCACTCCGAACGACTGCGGATCGGCGACCTTGCGTACCACCACGTGTGCGGCGGGCCGGTTCGCGGTGAAGCGCGCCGCGGGCTCGGCGACCCCCTCGGGCAGCATGTTGTCCCCGAGGTACATCACGAAGTCGTCCTCCCCGAGGAACGGCCTGGCGATCGTGACGCAGTGCGCCAGGCCGAGCGGCTCGTCCTGCGGGATGTAGGTCACGCTCATCCCCAGCCCGCCGCCGTCACCGATCGCCTCGCGGATCTGCCGTTCCCCGGCGCCGACGACGATCCCGGCCTCGGTGACGCCGACGGCCCTGAGGTTGTCCAGGACGTGTTCGAGAACCGGTCTGTTGACGATGGGGATGAGCTGTTTTGGCATGGAGTAGCTGAAAGGGCGCAGGCGGGTTCCCGTCCCGCCTGCCAGCACCAGAGCCTTCACGGCGGAGTCCTCTCTGGACGATCTCGACGATCGCGGCGCCGGGCCGCTATGTGCTCTCCCGTTGCCGCTGGAACCCGTTGACGACCTCAAGCCAGCGCTCGTGGTCGGTGACGCGCTCGGCGGCCTGGTCGGCGACCTCGGGATGCGGAAGGATCAGGAACCGCTCCTCGGCGATCCCCTTGAGCAGCGCGTCGGCGACCTCCTCCGGGCCGATGGCGGTGGAGGTGAGCGTCAACCCGCTCGAACTCGCGGCCCTGCGCGTCTCGGTGCGGACGCCGCGGGGGCAGACGGCGTGCACGCTGACGCCGCGGTGCCGGTAGGTCAGTGACAGCCACTCGGCGAAGGCCAGCGCCGCGTGCTTGGACACCGCGTACGGCGCCGCCCCGACCATGGTGAGCAGTCCCGCCGAGGAGACGACGGAGACGAAACGCCCCTGCCCCCGTTCGAGCCAGCCGGGCAGCAGGTCCCGCGCGGCCCGCACGTGGGCCATCACGTTGACCTGCCAGGCGCTCTCCCAGTCCTCCTCGGGCGCCTCGGGACCACCGGCCCGTACGGCTCCCGCGTTGGCGCAGTAGACGTCGATCCGCCCGCCGAGCAGGCGCAGGGCCTCGGGCACCAGGCCCCGCTCCGCGTCGCCGGGCAGGGCGATCCCGCCGATCTCCCCGGCCACCTCCTCGGCGCGCTCAGGGTGGCGGTCGTTGACGACGACCCGGGCGCCCTCCTCGGCGAACCGCCTGGCCAGCGCGGCCCCGATGCCGCGTCCCGCGCCGGTGACCACGACCGCCGCCTCTCGCAGGCCCATGCCGTACGGCTCCTCTCTCACGCGCCGTGCCCGGCGGCCCGCAGGCCGTCCAGGGCCCGGCTCGCGGCGTAGTCCGGCAGGATCCCGGCGCGTTCCGCCTCGGCGAGCGTGGGAGCCCGCCGGTCGCGCTCGGACAGGACCAGGTCCAGGTCGCGCGGCAGCGGCAGCCCCAGGGCCGGGTCGAGCGGCGAGACCGCCAGCTCGTTCTCCGCGACGTATCCCGTGGACAGCAGGTAGGAGACGGCCGTGTCGTCCTCAAGCGCGACGAACAGGTGCCCGACGCCGACCGGGAGGTAGACCGACCTGAAGTCCCGCTGGTCGAGGACCACGCTGTCCCACACGCCGTAGGTCGGCGACCCCACCCGGGTGTCGAGGACCACGTCCAAGGCGACGCCCCCGGCGCAGTAGGCGTACTTCGCCATGCCGGGGGGTGTGGCGGTGAAGTGGACGCCGCGGACCACCCCGCGCCGCGACCGGCTGTGGCTGGCCTGCGCCACCGGGAACAGCGGGCGCCCGACCGCCCTGACGAACGGTTCCTCCTGGTAGGGCGACAGGAAGAAGCCCCGTTCGTCCCCGAACACCTCGGGGGTCAGCTCGTAGGCCCCCTCGACCTTCAGCTCGCGGACGCGCATCCCGCTCACCCGGCGCCCAGGACGCCGACGTACAGGCCGGGCCCCGCCCAGTCGTGCTCGACGAACTCCGCGGCGAAGCCCGCACGGGTGAAGGCGTCGAGATACTCCCGCCTGGAGAACAGCGACATGACGTGGACGTCGGAGTGGTGGCTGATCCCCGTCTCCGGGTGGGCGGCCGTCCAGTGCACCTCCATCCGGCTGGCGGCTCCCTCCCGCTGCCACGTCGAGTGGGAGACCCGGGAGACCGTCAGGCCGCCGACCTTCACCACGTCCCCCTGGACGTGCCCGGGGAGGAAGTTCTCCGGCGCCCACCAGGGTTCGACGACCACGACACCACCCGGGTTGAGGTGCCTGGCGAAGCTCTCCAGCGTCGCGGTCAGCTCACCGACGTCGGCCAGGTAGCCGACCGAGCTGAACATGCAGGTCACCGCGTCGTAGGTGACGCCGAGGTCGAACTTGCGCATGTCGCCCTGCCACAGGGGCACCCCGGGGACCCGGTCGCGGGCCCTGGCGAGCATCCGCTCGGACAGGTCGACCCCGGCGACCTCGCCGAACGTCCCGGCGAAGTGACGCAGGTGCGAGCCGGTCCCGCAGGCGACGTCGAGCAGGCTCCGCGCGCCGGGGTTGCGCTCGCGGATCAGCGCCGAGGTGACCGCGGCCTCCCGCTCGTAGTCCTTGCCCCTGCCCTCGTAGACCACCTCGTAGAGGTCGGCCCTGTCGTAGGCCCCGAGGACCTCGCTCTCGTTCATCTGACGCCCTCCAACGGGTCGGCTCCTACAGCGTGGACAGCACTTCGCGCAGCGCGGCGATCACCTTGTCCTGCAGCTCCTCCGACAGCGCCGGGTACATCGGCAGGGAGAAGATCTCCTTGGCCAGCCGTTCCGTCACCGGCAGCGACCCGGCGCCGTAGCCCAGGTGGGAGAAGCCGGTCATCGTGTGCACCGGCCAGGGGTAGCTGATGTTCAGGGAGATCCCGTACGACTTGAGCCGCTCGATGATCCGGTCCCGTTCCGGGTGGCGGACCACGTACACGTAGTAGACGTGCTCGTTGCCCGGCGCCGTGGACGGCAGCAGCAGCCCGCCGGGGCCGGTGAGGTCGCCGAGCGCCTCCTCGTACCGCCTGGCGACCGCCTGACGTGCGGCGATGTAGGAGTCGAGTCTGCGGAGCTTGCGGCGCAGGATCTCGGCCTGCACCTCGTCGAGCCGGGAGTTGTGCCCGGGGGTCTGCACGACGTAGTAGACCTTCTCCATGCCGTAGTAGCGCAGCCGCCGCAGGTTCTGCTCGATCTCGTCGTCGGAGGTGGCCACCGCCCCCGCGTCGCCGTACGCGCCGAGCACCTTGGTCGGGTAGAAGGAGAAGGCCGCGGCGTCCCCGAGCGTCCCGGCCAGCCTGCCGTGGTGACGGGCGCCGTGCGACTGGGCGCAGTCCTCAAGGATCTTCAGCCCGTGCTCGTCGGCCAGGGCGCGCAGCGGCGCGAAGTCCACGCACTGGCCGTACAGGTGCACCGGCAGCAGCGCCTTGGTCCGCGGGGTGATCGCGGCGGCCACCTGGGCGGTGTCCATGAGGAAGTCCTCCTCGCGGACGTCCACGAAGACGGGCCTGGCCCCCGCCCCGTCGATGGCGACCACGGTGGGGGCCGCGGTGTTGGACACCGTGACGACCTCGTCGCCGGGGCCGACCCCGAGCGCCTCAAGCCCCAGCTTGACGGCGTTCGTCCCGTTGTCCACGCCGACGCTGTGCCTGAGCCCGTGGTAGGCGGCGAACTCCTCCTCGAAACCCTTGACGCTGGGCCCCAGGATCAGCTGGCCGGAACGGAAGACCGTGTCCACGGCGTCGAGGATGTCCTCGCGCTCGTTGTCGTACTCCGCCAGGTAGCTCCAGACGTAGGTGCTCATGAACGTGCTCCCGGTCCTTCCGGTGGTCAGCTGTGGGCTCCGATGAGGGGGAAGACGCGGTCGTCGTCGAGCGGCTGGCCGGGCAGCAGCCCGCCCAGGTCGTCGGGGACGAGGTCGCTCGGCTCGTAGACGGCTTCGGCGTCCATGTAGACGGTGGCCAGCGAGACCCTGACCTCGTCGGTGTCGTTGCGGCCCGCCAGGTGCAGGACCCGCTCGTGGTGGAAGGTGACGTCCCCGGCCCGGACCGGGACGGTGACCCGCGGCTCCCAGACCAGGTTCACCGGGCAGCGGAAGGGGTCCTGGTCCCCGGAGTCGTCCCGCTCGTGCGGGACCAGGTGCGAGCCGGGGATGTAGCTCATGCAGCCCCGCTCGACCGGGACGTCGGTCAGCGCCGCCCAGGCGGTCAGGCCGATGGACCGGCCGGCGAACGGGATGGCCGGGGCGTCGGCGTGCAGCGGGGTCAGGGCCGACCCCGCGGTGCCCTTGCGCAGGAGCTCCGACTTGAACAGCCGCAGCGGGCCTCCCGCCAGCCGTTCGGCGACGGCTGTCACCCGGGGGTGCAGCGCCAGGCCGCGCAGTTCCTCACTGACACGGTCGACGTGGGGAACCCAGTCCATGACCCGCCCGTCGGCCCGGTCCCAGTTCACCTTCTCCGCCTCGTCGAGACGGAGAAGGGAGACCGCCAGGAGGCTCTCCACCTCCTGCGGCGTCAGTACGCCGGGGATTCGGATGAACCCCTCCCGCCGATAACGCTCAACCACTTCGTCGGAGACGAGGTCGGGCATGTGCCTGCTCCTTCCCGTGTGCCCCGCGGCGCCCTCGTGGACGCCGGGAACGATCGGACGGCGCGAGTGTCTCCGACACGACTCGAAGCGCGGTCGAGCCTTCCTCCATCGGGTCCCCGAGCCGATTTCGAGCTGTGCTCAAGGCGGCTGACCCATGCTGCTGCTGGCTCCGCGATCGACGGACGCCCGCACACAGGTACACAGCCTGGAGGTACGCCGATGGAAAGTTCAGCCAGAGGCCGGCGCGTCGTCATGACGGGGATGGGCGTCCGCACTCCCGGCGGGGCAGGCACCAAGGAGTTCTGGGACCTGCTCACCTCGGGGAGGACGGCCACCCGCCGGATCTCCTTCTTCGACGCCTCACCCTTCCGCTCGCAGGTCGCGGCCGAGGCCGCCTTCGACCCCGTCGCCGAGGGCCTGACCCCCCGGCAGATCCGCAGGATGGACCGGGCGACGCAGTTCGCCGTCGCCTGCACCCGGGACGCGGTCGCCGACAGCGGACTCGACTTCGACGCGCTCGACCCCTACCGGGTCGGGGTGAGCCTGGGCAGCGCGGTCGCCTCGGCGACCAGCCTGGAGAAGGAGTACCTCGTCATGTCGGACGCGGGCAGGAACTGGCTCGTCGACCCCGCCTACCTGTCGCCGCACATGTTCGACTACCTGAGCCCGGGGGCGATGCCCGCCGAGGTCGCCTGGACGGTCGGGGCGCAGGGGCCGGTGACGATGGTCTCCGACGGGTGCACCTCCGGCATCGACGCGGTCGGCCACGCCGTACGGCTCATCCGGGAGGGCAGCGCCGACATCATGATCGCCGGGGCGACGGACACCCCGATCTCGCCGATCGTCGTCGCCTGCTTCGACGCGATCAAGGCGAGCACACCGCGCAACGACGACCCCGAACACGCCTCCCGGCCCTTCGACCGGACCCGTGACGGCTTCGTCCTCGCCGAGGGGGCCGCCGTGTTCGTCCTTGAGGAGTACGAGGCGGCGCGGGCCAGGGGCGCGCACATCTACGCCGAACTCGGCGCCTCGGCGACCCGGTGCAACGCCCACCACATGACGGGCCTGACCAGGCACGGCCGGGAGATGGCCGAGGCGATCAGGAACGCGCTCGACGACGCGCGGGCCGACGCCACCGACATCGACTACGTCAACGCCCACGGCTCGGGCACCCAGCAGAACGACCGGCACGAGACCGCCGCCTTCAAACTGGCGCTCGGCTCCCACGCCTACCGGGTGCCGGTCAGCTCCATCAAGTCGATGGTCGGCCACTCGCTCGGCGCGATCGGCGCCATCGAGATCGCCGCCTGCGCGCTGGCCATCGAGTACGACGTCGTGCCGCCGACCGCCAACCTCCACGAACCCGACCCCGCCTGCGATCTGGACTACGTGCCGCTGACCGCCAGGGAGCTGCCGGTGCGCACCGTGCTCACGGTCGGCAGCGGCTTCGGCGGCTTCCAGAGCGCCATGGTCCTGCGAGCCGTCGCGTGAGCGGCCCGGCCGTACGGCCCGCGCCGGCCGGGCACGTTCCCACGGTCGTCACGGGCGTCGGCGTGGCCGCGCCCAACGGCCTGGGCACCGAGGAGTACTGGCGGAACGTGCTCGAAGGCCGCAGCGGCATCACGGACATGACCAGGTTCGACACCTCCGGCTACCCGTTCAAACTGGCCGGGCAGATCACCGGGTTCGTCGCCGAGGACCACCTGCCCGCCAGGCTGCTGCCGCAGACCGACGTCTCGACCCGGCTGGCGCTGGCCACCGCCGACTGGGCGCTCGCCGACGCCGCCGTCGAACCCGGCGACGGGGAGAACTACGACATGGGGGTGATCACCTCCAACGCCACCGGCGGGTTCGAGTTCACCCACAGGGAGTTCCACAAGCTGTGGGACCAGGGGCCGTCCTACGTCAGCGTCTACGAGTCCTTCGCCTGGTTCTACGCGGTCAACACCGGCCAGATCTCCATCCGCAACGGGCTGCGCGGCCCCGGTGCCGCCCTGGTCGGCGAGCAGGCGGGCGGGCTGGACGCGCTGGGGCACGCCTGCCGTACGGTGCGGGAGGGCACCGGCCTGGTGATCAGCGGAGGGGTCGACTCCGCGCTCGACCCGTGGGGGTACCTCTCCCAGTTCGCGGGCGGCCTGGTCAGCGCGGAGTCCGACCCGCGCCGCGCCTACCTGCCCTTCGACGCCGCGGCCGGCGGCTACGTGCCCGGCGAGGGCGGGGCCGTACTGGTCGTGGAGTCCGCCGAGGCCGCCGAACGCCGGGGAGCGCCGCGGATCTACGGTGAGATCGCCGGATACGCGGCGGCCTTCGACCCGCCTCCCGGCTCCGACCGGCCGCCCGCGCTGCGCCACACCGCCGAGCAGGCCATCGCCCGCGCCGGTCTGCGGCCCGGCGACATCGACGTGGTCTTCGCCGACGCCGCGGGCGTGCCGCGCCTCGACCTGGCCGAGGCCCAGGCCATCAGCGGCCTGTTCGGCCCGGGGGCGGTGCCGGTGACCGCGCCCAAGGCCCTGACCGGACGGCTCTACGCGGGCGGCGGCCCGCTGGACGTCGTGACCGCCCTGCTGTCCATCAGGGACGGGGTGATCCCGCCGACCGCGCACACCAGTGACGTCCCCGGCTCCTACGGCATCGACCTCGTCGTCGGGGAGCCGCGCGCCCTGCCGGTCTCCACCGCTCTCGTCGTGGCCCGTGGCAGGCACGGCTTCAACGCGGCCGTCGTGGTACGCGCCTGGACGAACTGATCCCGTTCCCAGCCCGAACCACGCCGTGGAAGACGGCGTGGTGTGAAAGGAGCACGACCATGTCCGCACTGAGCATCGACGACCTGCGCCGCGTCCTGGTGGAGTGCGCCGGGGAGGCCGAGGGAGCCGAGTTCGACGGCGACGGCCGGACGTTCGAGGAGCTGGGATACGACTCCCTCGCCCTGATCGAGACCGCCGCCAGGCTCAAGCAGCGCTACGGCATCGACCTCGACGACGGCGACGTCATGGCGGCCGAGACCCCGGCCGCGCTGCTGTCCCTGGCCAACGCGGCGGCCCGCTCCTGAGACCTCCCCGACCCTCCCGGGTCTCGGCGCCTTCCCAGGACTTCCTCGGACCTTCCGGGCGTGGCGCCCTCCCGGGACGGGACCTTCCCCGACGTGACATCGAAAGGCCAGTAGATGAGCACACACCGCACCGAGCACACGCTCACGGTCGACGCCCCGGCCCGCGTGCTGTACGACCTGGTCTCCGACGCCGGGACCTGGCCCGCCGTCTTCGGGCCCAGCGTGTACGTCCGGCACCTGGAACGCGACGCGAACCGGGAGCGCTTCCGCATCTGGGCCGTGGTGAACGACGAGGTGCGGAGCTGGACCTCGCGCAGGGAGCTGGACCCGCAGGGGCTCTCGGTCACCTTCCGGCAGGAGCACAGCAGGCCCCCGCTCTCCTCGATGGGAGGCGGCTGGCGCTTCCGCGAGCTTCCCGGCGGCCGGACCGAGATCGTCCTTGAGCACGTCTTCGAGACCGACGGCACGCCGGAGGCCCTCACCTGGGTCACCGCCGCGCTCGACCGCAACAGTCCCGAGGAACTGGCCGCCCTCGCCCGGATCGCCACCCTGGCACCGCGCCCACAGGACGTGGTCGTCTCCTTCACCGACACCGTCGAGGTGCCGGGGACCGCCGCCGAGGCCTACGACTTCATCCACCGCGCCGACCTGTGGGAGCGGCGGCTGCCGCACGTCGAACGGGTCAGCCTGCGTGAGGACGCGCAGGGCGCGCAGGTGCTGGAGATGAGCACCCGTACGGCGGACGGCGCGGCGCACGAGACCCGCTCGATCCGGATCTGCGAGCCGGGGGCCTGGATCGCCTACAAACAGCAGCTCACCCCGGCCCTGCTGCTCGGCCACAGCGGACTGTGGACGTTCACCGACGGCCCCGGCGGCACCGGTGGAGCGGTCGTGACCTCCCGGCACACCGCGGTGATCTCGCCGGAGGCGGTGCCCGCCGTCCTCGGGCCGGGCCGTACGCTCGCCGACGCCCGGGAGTACGTCCGCACGGCGCTGAGCCGCAACAGCCTGGCCACTCTGGAGGCGGCCGCCGCCCAGGCCAGGGCCGCCCGGTGACACCCCGATGACATGACGCCGCCCCGGAGCCGAGCGGGCTCCGGGGCGGCACCGTCTGTCTGGCACCGTCTGTCTGGCACTGTCTGTCTGGCACTGTCCGTCTAGGGCGATCGCGCCGTGGCGGTCCCGTCCTGGGCGGCCCCGCCCTTGGGCGGCGCCGCCCCTCCTCGTCAGGTCAGGCCCGGCCGGGAGCCGTCAGTAGTTGCCCAGGCCGCCGCAGACGTTGAGAGCCTGGGCGGTCACGGCCTGGGCGTCGTCGTCGACGAGGTAGTCCACCATGGCCGCCACCTCCTTCGGCTCCACGTAACGCCCGATCGGGACGCGGGTGGTGATGCGGCTCTTGGTCTCCTCCTCGTCCACCCCCCAGATCGCGGCGTAGTGCTTGCGCACCCGCTCGGCCATGGGCGTCTCGACGAACCCGGGACAGACCGCGTTGACGGTGATGCCGGTCCTGGCCAGTTCGAGGCCGAGCGCCTTGGTGAAACCGACCACACCGTGCTTGGAGGCCGAGTACGGCGCGGCGTGCACCACCCCCTGCTTGCCGCCCGTCGAGGCGATGTTGATGATGCGGCCCCGGCCCGCCGCCAGCATCCCGCCCGCGTTCAGCACCTCCTTCGTCATCAGGAACACGCTGTTGAGGTTGGTGTTGATGACGTCGAACCAGAGGTCGTCGTCGAGTTCGGCGGTGGCTCCGCCCCCGCTGCGCCCGGCGTTGTTGACCAGGATGTCGACGGGGCCGTACCGCTCCCTGGCCGTGCGCACGAACGCGCGGATCTCCTCGGGCCTGGAGACGTCACAGGTCGTGCCGTCCACCTCGTACCCCTGCTCACGCAGGGACTTGACGGTCGCGGCGACGTCCTCGGCCCCGCGGGCGCAGACGAAGACCGCGGCGCCACGGCGGGCGAGCCGTTCGGCGATCTCCCGCCCGATCCCGCTGGTCGCCCCGGTGACGAGGGCGACGGGACGCGCGGGACGGTCGGTCGGCGTGATGTCGGTCGTGTCGGTCAACTCGGCTCCCTCGCTTCGGCGAACACCTCACGTGCAGAGTGCCGCAGCGCGCTCAAACCCTGGTCGAGAAGCTCTCGGGGAGGCCGACGCCGTACGGCCTGGGCCGGATGCCTCCGCCGTCGGTGACCAGGTCGAGGGTCGGGTCCCCGGCGAGCATCGCCAGGTGCAGGCGGCGCAGGCGGGCCGACGGTTCGATGCCGAGTTCCTCGACGAGCTTGGCCCGCAGCCGGTGGAACTCCTCAAGCGCCCGTGACACGTTGCCCGTGCGGTACAGCGCCAGCATGAGCTGGGAACGGAAGCCCTCGTGCATGGGGTGCTCGGCGACCAGGACACTCAGCTCGGGGAGCAGCGCGGCCTGTCTGCCCAGTTGCAGGGCGGCGTCGATCCGCTGTTCGAGCACGCTCATCCGCAGGTGTTCCATGCTCATGACCTCGCGTTGCAGGATTCTGCCGTGCGGGACGTCCACCAGGGCCGGCCCCCGCCACAGCCGCAGGGCCCGTTCGAGCGTGGCCAGTGCCCGGGGGTCACCCGCCTCGTGCGCGGCGATGCCCGCGGTGGCCTGCGCCTCGAACTCCTCGGCGTCGGAGAGCCCCGGGCCGCGTTTGAGCATGTAGCCGCCGAAACAGGTGACAAGAAGCTCCTTGGGGGAACGTCCCGACTCCCTGGGCTGCGCGGCGGCGATCTTGTTACGCAACTGGAGCACGTAGGTCTGCAGGGTCGTGGAGGCGCTGCGCGGTATGCGGTCCCCCCAGAGTTCCTCCATCAGGGTGGACACCTGGACCACCCGTTCCCCGCGCAGCGCGAGAAGGGAGAGGACCTGCCGTGGCTTGCCCGCGCTCGGCACCACGGAGATTCCGCCTTCACTGATTCTCAGCGGACCAAGGACACTGATATCCAACAGATAACCCCCTCTTCTATTTACAGGTACTTTACATCTGACGTCTTCAACTCCCTGTCCAGCACCCTCAGAGCCTTACACACATCCATCTGTGAAACCATGTGACCACATCATGATCTTGACCGTGAAAAATACACGATGATTCATTCCCGTGTCCCCCGCACTACGGAACGACACACCTCACAGCGTTAACTTCGGCGTAACACGCAGGCCACACGCTCTTCTTCCACCCCTCCCCCCGGCATCCGATCCGCCTATTAGACAGGACGGACGAAGGCGTATCACTCTCCGTCGCCCATCGACTCCGGACCGAAGGAATTCTTTTCAAGAATATGTCAACCATTGCCACGCGAATAATCCTGAGACATCGGCGGGGAAGCGCCGGCCGCTCTTTTCAATGAGCTTCGGGAACGTTCCCTCCACCGGGAACACCGTCACACCCACGGCTCGCCACCCCTTTCCCGAGGCGCCACAACCGCCCGCTCCCCTCCGGGAACGCCCTCCGAAGCGCCGCCCCCCTCCGAGGCCGTCGCCTCCCGCATGACTCGCCCCGTTCCCCAGGAGTCGTCTTCTCGGGAACCCCGCCATCACCCCCCACACAACTCGTCCCCGTTTCCCGGAGGCCGTCGCCGTCCGCCCTCCAGGAGTACCTCCACCCCATTCCTAGCGCCGCTAGATTTCCTGCCTAAGGCATGCTAGCTTCACTCCTGTTCCTAGCGTTGCTAGCAAAGAGAGATGCTCATGCTCACCCCCGTCGCCTACGGGCTGGCCGTACTCCTCGATCTCCTCATCGCCTTCATCGGCCTCAGGTTCCTCCTGACGCCGGGCCCCGCCGCCGCCGGTTACGGCGTCCCCGCCAAGGAGAACGGCGACGCCGCCTACCTGACCATCAAGGGGCTGCGCGACCTGACCTACGGCCTCCTCGGCCTGGCCCTGCTGGCCTTCGCCGGCGCCAGGGCCGAGGCGTGGTTCATGCTCGTCGTCGCGATCGTCCCGTTCGTGGACACGGTCATCGTCCTACGCCACGGCGGCACCAAGGCCGTCGCCTTCGGCATCCACTTCGCCACCGCCGTAACCGTCCTCCTCAGCGCCGCCCTGCTGTTCATGGTCTGATCACCGCGACCGGGCCCGGAACGCTCGGCGGTAGGCGCCGGGGGTCGTGCCCAGGGCCGTGAGGAACCGCCTGCGGAGGTTGGTTGAGGAGGAGAGGCCGGCCCGGCGGGCGACGGCCTCCAGCGGGAGGTCGGAGGACTCCAGCAGGTCCTGGGCGACGGCGATCCGCTGGGCGAGCAGCCACTGTCCCGGGCTCGTGCCGAGCTGGTCGGTGAACCGCCGGGCGAGGGTGCGCGCCGAGAGCCCCGCCCACCCGGCCATGTCCTCGACGGTCACCGGTTCGTCGAGCCTCCCGGCGACCCACTCCAGCAACGGCGCGAGCGTGCCGTCGATCTGCTCGGGGTGCGGCGGCGCCGAGTACTGCAGTTGCCCGCCCTCACGGTGCGGCGGCATGACCATGGTCCTGGCGATGTGCGCGGCGTACCGGGCCCCCTGGTCGCCACGGACCAGGTGCACGCACAGGTCGAACCCGGCCCCCGCCCCGGCGCTGGTGGCCACGTCGCCGTGGTCCACGTACAGCACGTCCGGGTCCAACCGGACATGCGGGAAGCGTCTGGCGAACTCCCCCGCCAACGCCCAGTGAGTGGTCGCCTGCCGTCCGTCGAGCAGACCCGCGTACGCCAGCGCGAAGGCGCCGGAGCAGATGCTGACCACCCGCGCGCCACGGGAGTGCGCGCGACGCAGCGCCCGGACGACCTCGGAAGACGGCGGCTCCTCGACGGGCAGCCAGCCCGGGACGACCACGGTGTCCGCATGGTCGAGTGCCTCCAGCCCGTCGTTCACGAGCATGTCGTACCCGGCGAGCGTCGGGATCGGGCCGGGCCGCTCCGCGCACACGCCGAAGGCGTACCTGACGGGAAGGCCCGGCCGTTCGACCCCGAACACCTGGGCCGCGCAGGCGAGTTCGAAGGTCGACTGCCCGGGGCGGACGAGCGCCGTCATCCGATGCATGGCAAGAAAGTACCGTACGACGTCATTCCTGACACTCGGCAGGGAGACGGCCGGCCACCAGGCTGGCCACATGACGACAGAGCGGTATGTGTGGTCCACCGTCCAGGACGCCCCGGTTCGTGAGCTCTTTCCCGGCATTCGCCTGCACTCCCTGTGGAAGGGGGGCGACGGCGCCAAGGCCTACGTGCTCCAGATGGACCCGAACACGTCCTGGCAGGGGATCGACGTCCACGACCCGGGCCCCGAGGAGGTCTTCGTGGTCTCCGGGGTCTTCAACGACGGCGACCGGGATTACCCTGCTGGCACCTTCATCCACGCCCCCGCGGGCTCCTCCCACGTCCCCCGGACGACCGTCGGCTGCACCCTCTTCCTCTTCTACCCGGAGGGCTGAACCCTTCCGCCAGAGGTCTGAGCCCCAGGTCACACGGTGCCATCCCGCGAAAACCACGTCGGGCGCCGAACCGTGTTCACCGGACCCGATCCCCAGGGGCTCCAGGTCACGTGGACGTCGCCCAGGGAGGGCAATGGCCGAGAATCTGGCCGTCATATCGGCCAAGCAGATATCATGGACGTATGGAGATCATCCCGATCAGTGAGGCCAAGGATCGGCTGACCGAACTGGCCGACCGGGCCGCTCGCGAGCATGACCACTTCACCCTGACCCGGAACGGGCGGCCACACGCCGTGATCGTGTCCGTGGCCGAGTGGGAGTCCCTCCAGGAGACCCTGGAAATCCTCGCCGACCCACAGATGCGCGCCGACCTGGTCGAGGCGGCGTCCGCCGAGGCCCGCGGCGATGTGACCACCGAGGAGGAGATGGCCGCCATCATGGCGAACCGTCTTGGCAGGGCCAGCGCGTGAGCGACCGCTACACCGTCCTCCTGGCCCCTCCCGCACGACGTGCCCTGACGGCGAGTCTGCCCGAGACAGTGGCGGTCGCGGCCTGGGAGTTGATCACCGGCGCGCTCGCCAAAGAACCGTGGCGCGTCGGCAAACCCCTCCAGGAGCCATATGAGGGCCTCCACGTCGCCCGACGCGGGACCTACCGGGTGATCTACCGCATCGATGAGGACAAGCACACGGTGACGGTTCAGGTCGTCAAACACCGCCGGGATTCATACCACACCTGACATCGTCACCGTGTGCGGTCTGTCCTCAGCCGCGCCGTACCTCGAAGTGGAAGCAGCCGAATTCGATCGCGCGGACGTGGACCACCGCCGTCTCCGGGTCCTCGAACACCTCCCGCAGCGCCGTGTCCGGGTCCTCGCCGGCGGCCAGGTAGCGTCCC
The DNA here is from genome assembly GCF_042650425.1 of Streptosporangium jomthongense. Classification (NCBI taxonomy): domain Bacteria; kingdom Bacillati; phylum Actinomycetota; class Actinomycetes; order Streptosporangiales; family Streptosporangiaceae; genus Streptosporangium; species Streptosporangium jomthongense. The sequence goes on from NZ_JBHSBC010000032.1 coordinate 512,887, forward strand.
CCCAGGATGTGCCCGTCCGTGGCGTAGGCCCGGAGCATCCGGTGCGACTCGTGCCCCGCGGGCCAGCCGTCGGACCCGGCGCCGGGACAGTCGCCGGCGTGCACGAAGATCGGCCCCTGCTCGTCGTAGGCGCCCGGGTCCACGCCCCGTTCCGCCGCCCACCGGCGCAGCGGCGCGTACGACAGCAGCGCGACCCTCTCCCCCGCTCCCGCCCTGGTCAGGCAGCAGCGCAGCGGAGCGCCCTCCCGCTCGGTCGACACCCGGGGCGGGCGGCCCGCGTCGTCACCCTCCAGCAACTCCTTCACGACCTGGGCGTCGATCGCCCGAATCTCATATCCCATGCCGCCATCGTCGTACCGCCCGCACCCGGGCACCGGCGCTCCTCGGACCTCACATTTGCGACGGCCAGTTCCGCAGGAGGACGTCGAGGGCGTCCAGGTTTCTGGCCCAGGACTCGTCGATCGCCTTCGAGTGGCTGAACCCGCCCGCCGTCTCCAGGCTGACGTACCCGTGGAAGAAGCCGTGCAGCAGCCGTACGGCGTCCGTCTGGGCGGGTTCCGGCAGGTGGTAGCCGCGGAGCAGCGCCCGCGTCATCGTCGAGTGCCGGGTGGCCGCCTCGGCGGAGGCGTTCTCCGGGTCCAGTTCGAAGCGCGCCGCGGCGTATCTCCCAGGATGTTCCCTGGCGTAGTCGCGGTAGGCGTTGGCGAAGGCCACCAGCGCGTCCTTGCCCGAACGCCCGGTCAGCGCGGCGGCGGCCCGGTCGGCCAGCTCGGTCAGCGCGAGGATCGCCACCCTCGTCCTGAGGTCGCGCACGTTCTTGACGTGGGAGTACAGGCTCGCGTCCGTGACGCCGAATCCCCGCGCGAGTGCCGAGACGGTCACGTTCTCGAAGCCGATCTCGTCGGCCAGGTCCGCCGCCGCCCGCGTCAGCCGTTCGACGGTCACTCCCGCGCGCGCCATACGCCTCCCTCTCACAACTTAGATGAATTAACCATTTGCCTAGAGTTCCTAGGAAAGGATAGCGTCCCAACCATGAGACCGGTTACCGAGCGCGACATCCGCGCGGCCTTCGTCAACTGCACCAAAGGAGAGGCGAAGCGGCTGGCCGTACCCCGGGATCTGGCCACGCGGCCCTGGGACGACCTGGACTTCCTCGGCTGGCGCGATCCCGCCTCACCGGAGCGGGCCTACATGGTCGCCGAGTCCGGCGACGGCCTCGTGGCGATCGCCCTGCGCCAGGCCGCCCCCCACGCCGGTCATGTACGGCGCAGCATGTGCTCGCTGTGCCTGACCGTGCACCCCGGAGACGGCGTGAGCCTGCTGACCGCCCGCAGGGCGGGAAAGACCGGGCAGCAGGGCAACTCCGTCGGCGCCTACATCTGCACCGACCTGGCCTGTTCCCTCTACCTCCGCGGCAAGAAGGAAGCCGCCCCCGGTGCCCGTCTCCACGAGTCCCTGACCCTGGAGGAACTGATAACCCGCACCGCCACCAACCTCACGAACTTCCTGAACAAGGTCGTCGAGTAGTCCCGCACGACCACCGGAAAGAGGTTCGTGTCGCTCGGCAACGCGTGTGGCGAAGTTCCGGCGACCGGCCGTACGGTCATCCGGAGGCGGCATCGCATGTCTCGCGGTCGCCCTGGCGGATCTTGCCCATCTACGATGATCGAGTTCGGTGATCACCAGGGGAAGGGTGACATGGCGCAGGATCCGGATCATGCCTCCGTTCCCGGAACCCCGGCCGGAGGCAGGGTCATTCTGCTCAACGGCACGTCCAGTTCCGGCAAGAGCAGCATCGCCGGGGAACTGCTCGACGTCCTGGACGGGACGTGGTTCCACATGCCGGTTGACGCCTTTCACGCGATGCGGTGCAAGCGTGAGATAGCCGAGGAGGACCTGCAGGCCGAGGTCGACCGCACCGTGAAGGGCTTCCACCGCGCCGTCGCCGGTATGGCCGCGGCGGGGAACAACCTTGTGGTCGACCATCCGCTCAGCCGACGCTGGCGGTTGCTGGACCTTCTCGATGTGCTCGTGCCCGAGAACACGGTGCTGGTGGCGGTGCGCTGCCCGCTGCCCGAACTGGAGCGCCGTGAGGCCGAACGTGGCGACCGGCAACCCGGGCTGGCGGCTCTGCAGTACCACCGGGTCCATTCCCACGAACTGCATGACATCGACGTCGACACGAGCGTCCACAGCCCGCGGGAATGCGCCGTCCGGATCAGCGACGCACTGCCGGACCTGCCGCGCCCGACCGCCTTCGAGACGCTCAGGCGAACGCTGCGACGGCCGGGCCGATCACCCCGGAAGCACCGGTAGGGCCCGGGCCTTCTCGGCCTCGGCCTCCTCGGACTCGGCGGGAAATCCCTTCACCGTCAGCAGCACTCCCAGGCCTACTTCGAAAAGGCCGCCGGGAACCGAAAGGGCCGTGCCGACGCCGTACCCGAGGATTTCGAGAATCGCACCCACCGCGAAAACGGCGTAGCCCACCGCCCCCCACACCGCCATGAATCCGGGCACGAGTTTCGCCCGGAACAGAACGCGGCAGAACAGCAGGCTGCCAAGGCCCAGGGAGACCATGGCGATCTGGTAGGCGTAAAGGTTCCCCTGCCGCAGGACGGCGGCCAACGACGGGGAAAGGGAGATGTCCCGCGCGAGGGGGATCAGCAGAAGCAGGAAGACGATCCCGACGGCCAGCATCACCGCCTCGACGACCCTGGAGACCAGGTAGGCGTGGGCGGAGAGTTCGTGGTGGCGTTTCAGGACGGGGAACATCAGCACTCCGATGCCGGCGACGGCGACGGAGTTGACCAGCATCAACAGTGCTCCCGCCGACGTCCGCATCTGGTCGGCGGCGGCACCGGTCAGGGCGTTGCCGGGGATGTACACGACGAACGCGAGCAGAAAAAGAGCACCCACGGCTCGTCCCGTTGCTCTGGCTGACATCTCTTCCCTCTTTCACCGGACCGAGCTTCACCGGACCCGGACGTCACCGGGCCCGGCGAAGCCCGGCCCGGAGTGCGCTCGTACTAAGTACGGTCACGGTAACGTACTAAGTACGAAACGACAATCGTCCAGGAGGGCGCGATGGCTCAGCTCAGCCGTGAACGGGTGTTGCGCGGCGCCCTCGCGGTCGCCGACGCGGGGGGAATCGGGTCGCTGACGATCCGCTCGCTCGCCCAGGAGCTCGGTGTCAAACCGATGTCGGTCTACCATCACGTCGCCGGCAAGGAGGAGATCCTCGACGGCATCGTCGACCTCGTCTTCCAGGAGATCGAGCTGCCGTCGGCCGACGGCGACTGGCGAGAGGAGATCCGGCGGCGGGCGTCCTCGGCCCGTCTCGTGCTGCGGCGCCACCCCTGGGCGCTCGGGCTCCTGGAGTCGCGGACCACCCCCGGCCCCGCGACCCTGCGGCACCACGACGCGGTCCTCGGCATCCTGCGCGGGGCGGGTTTCCCGGTGCGGATGGCCGCCCACGCCTACGCGCTGCTCGACAGCTACGTGTACGGCTTCGCCCTCCAGGAGGCGTCTCTGCCCTTCGACGGCCCGCGGAACGTGACCGAGATCGTCGAGCCGATGGCGCAGCAGGCCTTCGCCGAAGGATATCCCCACCTCGTCGAGATGGCGACCGAGCACGTTCTCAAGCCCGGCTACGACTTCGGCGACGAGTTCGACTTCGGGCTCGACCTGATCCTCGACGGACTCACGCGGAGGAGATGACACGCCGGGCGGGAACCCCGCCGAGGGGCCCCGCCCAGCGACTCAGACCTGTTCGAGGGGCAGCAGGCCCCGGACACTGCGGCAGACGCCGTCGCTGGCGGCCGAGGCGGCCAGCCGCTCGGCGTCCGGCGTGCCGTACTCCGTGGTCCGCTGACGGATCCGCCGCCCGGTCGGGGCCACCATCTCCCCGATCTCGGTGATCGTCTTGAACGAGCCGTTCTCCGAGCCCGCCATCCGGCTGATCGTCTCCTCCATCAACGTGCCGCCCAGGTCGTTGACGCCGCCCTGGAGCACCTGACGGCACAGGTCGTCACGGAGTTTGACCCACGAGCACTGGATGTTGTCGATCGCGCCGTGCAGCAGGATCCTGGACAGCGCGTGCACGGCGCGGTTCTCCCGCGCCGTCGGTCCCGGCCTGGCGATCCCGGCCAGGTAGATGGGCGCGCTGTGGTGCACGAACGGCAGCAGGACGAACTCCGAGAAACCGCCCGTCTCCTCCTGCATGCGGCGGATCAGCTGAATGTGCCGTACCCAGTGGGCGTGGGTGTCCACGTGGCCGTACATCATCGTCGAGGTCGTCGGGATGCCGACCCGGTGCGCGGTCGAGATGACCTCGATCCACTCCCTGGCCGGCAGTTTGCCCTTGGTCAGCACCCAGCGCACGTCGTCGTCGAGGATCTCGGCCGCAGTGCCGGGCAGCGAGTCGACCCCCGCCTCCCTGGCCGCGACGAGCCAGTCCTCGATGGACAGGTTCGTACGGCTCGCACCGTTGATGACCTCCATCGGGGAGAAGGCGTGGACGTGCATTCCCGGCACCCTCGCCTTGACCGCCCTGGCGATGTCGAAGTAGGCGTCGCCCGGCATGTCCGGATGGATGCCGCCCTGCATGCACACCTCGGTCGCCCCGGCCTGCCAGCCCTCCCAGGCCCGGTCCGCGACCTGCTCCAGGCTGAGGGTGTAGGCGTCGGCGTCGGTACGGCGCTGCGCGAACGCGCAGAAGCGGCAGCCGGTGTAACAGACGTTGGTGAAGTTGATGTTGCGGTTGACCACGAAGGTCACGTCGTCGCCGACCGCCTGCCTGCGCAGGTCGTCGGCGATCCGGCACAGCTCGTCGAGGGCCGCGTCGTCGGCCCCTGCCCCGTTCTGGTCGCCCGCCACGTCGAGCAGGGCGACGGCCTCCTCCTCGGTCAGCGCGGCCGGGCTCTCCGCGGCCTTCCGCAGGGCCCGGCCGACCTCCCCGACCAGCACGGAGGGAGCGGCGGCCACGGGCAGCCGTTCCCTGAGCGCGTCCCAGTCACCGTAGACGTCGTCGAAGTCCTCGCGACGGTCGGCGGTCCGCCCCTCGGTGTCCACCGCGGTGTGCAGGTCGGTACGGCCCGCCGAGACGAAGCCGCCGTCGGGCTCCTGCCAGGGACGGCCGACGAGGACGGCGTCCTCCCGCGCCAGCCCCGTCTCCGGGTCGGCGAGGGCCGCCACGTGCGCGTGCAGGCGGGGATCGAGCCAGGGCTCACCCGCGAGCACGTACTCGGGGTAGATCGTCAGCCGCTCACGCAGCGTGAAGCCGGAGGCGGCGGTACGGGCGGCGAGTTCCTCGATCTGCGGCCACGGCCGTTCCGGGTTGACGTGGTCGGGGGTCAGGGGCGAGACACCGCCCCAGTCGTCGATCCCGGCCCTGATCATCAGGTCGTACTCGGCGTCGACCAGGTTCGGCGGGGCCTGCACCCGCATCCGGGGGCCGAGGACCAGCCGGGAGACCGCGATCGTGGCGGCCAGTTCCTGCAGGTCGGCGTCGGGCATGCCGCGCATCGCGGTGTCCGGTTTGGCGCGGAAGTTCTGGATGATGGTCTCCTGGAGACCGCCGTACTCGCGGGCCACCCTGCGCGTCGCGAACAGCGACTCGGCCCTGTCCTCGATGGTCTCGCCGATGCCGATGAGGATGCCGGTGGTGAAGGGCACGTTGCTGCGGCCCGCGTCCTCAAGGACGCGCAGCCGTACGGCGGGGTCCTTGTCGGGGGAGCCGTGGTGCGGCATGCCCTTTACCTCGAACAGGCGCCGTGAGGTCGTCTCCAGCATCATGCCCATCGACGGCGCGACCGGCTTGAGGCGTTGCAGGTCACGCCAGGTCATGACGCCCGGGTTGAGGTGCGGCAGCAGGCCGGTCTCCTCAAGGACCCGGATGGCCATCGCGCGGACGTAGGAGAGCGTGTCGTCGTAGCCGTGCGCGTCCAGCCACTCGCGGGCCTGGTGCCAGCGGTCCTCGGGGCGGTCGCCGAGGGTGAACAGCGCCTCCTTGCACCCCATGGCGGCGCCCTGTCCGGCGATCTCCAGCACCTCGTCAGGGCTCAGGAAAACGCTCTCCAGCTTGTGCGGAGCGGTCGCGAACGTGCAGTACCCACAGCGGTCACGACACAGACGGGTCAGCGGTATGAAGACCTTGCGGCTGTAGGTGATGATTCCCTGCCGTCCGACGGCTTCGAGACCCGCGTCCCTGACTCGGCCGGCGTGTTCGAGCAGGGTGTCGAGATGACCGTCCCTGGCGTGCAGGAGGACGGTGGCTTCGGTGAGATCAAGAGCTTTGCCGTCACGGGCGCGGGCCAGCGCCCTACGCATCGCGCTGTCGGTGGGGTTGTCGCTCATGACGGCACATTACGACCCTGCTCCGGACGGACCGGGCGCGGGGTACGGCTCCGACTTCAGCACTGCTTAAGTGGACCCTCAAGCAAATCTCGATAGACGTAAATTATTGCACCTGCATATATTGGAGGCATCCCCGGAAACCGCTCCACAGGAGTTCACGATGCTCTGGTTCCTCCTCGCCCTGCTCGCCGTGTCCGCGCTGGCCCCGCTGCTAGGCACCGACACCCGTGACGGCCGTGACTGGCGCGACGACGACCCTGCCACGTCCAGGAGAAGGCTCCCCGTCAGAAGGATCGGTAGTCCCGCACCCGTGCCCTCGGCCCCCGTGCGGGCGGGCGTTCGCCGTCCGACCTCAGCAACCTGCTGACCCGGTGACGATGCCCCAGGTAGGGGGCGAGCAGCCGCAACATCCCCGCGTCGTCGGTCCGCCGCCCCGTCAGCGCCCAGCCGACCAGCGACGACAGGTGATAGTCGCCGACGGAGAGCGCGTCCGCGTCGCCGTGTGAGCGCTGACGCACCTCGGCCGACGTCCACACCCCGATCCCCGGCAGCGCCCGCAGCAGCAGATCGGTGGCGGCGCTGTCCCCCGCCGCCTCCAGCCTCGCGGCGTACCGGGCGGCGTTCACGATCGTCCTGGCCCGTACGGCCTCGGCCCCCGCCCGGTGCCAGTCCCACGAGGGGATCGACCGGCACACCTCAGGTCCGGGAAAGACCCGCATCCCCTCGGGCGCGGGCCCCGGAGCCGGCTCACCGTAGCGGTACAGCAGCCACCGCCACGCCCGCCAGCCCTCCTCACTGACCACCTTCTGCTCCAGTACGGCGGGCACCAGGGACTCGAAGACCCGGAAGGTCCGTCCGATCCTGAGCCCTTCGTGCCGTTTCGCCGCGCGCCGTACCACCTCGTGCTCCGGGACGAAGCCCGAGACGTCGTCGTCCTCGCCGAGCAGCGCGGGCAGCGTCTCCAGCAGCCATCCGGCTCCGGGGCCCCACGCCGCACCGGTGACGCGGCCGTCGGCGACGGCGACCCGCAGCGTGCCCGGTCCGTCGGGGGTGGCGCAGGTGCGCCAGAACGCCCCGTCGGGGGTGTGCCGCCAGGCGGGGTCCCCGGGACCGTGCCGCAACGGACGCAGAGTCGCCCTGAGATCGAGCGGCCGGTCCGGCCGCCACCGTCTTTCCGCCAAGGGAGCGGGTCAGCGGTCGCTGGAGAAACGGATGGCGCACTCGGGCAGCACGACACCCGGCCAGACCCGGCTGCCCGCGAGCAGTTCGTTACCCGGCCCGACGACGGCGCCGTCACCGACGACCACGTCCCGCAGGACCGCGCCCGGCTCGACCCTGGCCCCGATGCCCACGACCGAGTCGGTCACCGACGCCCCTGCGCGGATCACGCAGTCGTCGCCGAGCACGCTGCCGGAGACCTGCGCCCCCGCCTCGACGACCGCGCGGGCGCCGACGACGGAACCGCCGTCCACCTTCGCCCCCGCGTCGACCACGGCGCCGGGCAGCGCCAGCAGGTCACCGGTCGGTCCGGGCAGGGCCGGGGAGGCCAGCCGGCCCAGGACCAGGTCGCGGGAACCCTGGACGAACGCGGCGGGGGTGCCCACGTCCAGCCAGTAGGAGGCGTCGGCGTAGCCGAGCACCAAGGCGCCGTCCTCGATGAGGCCGGGGAAGGTCTCCCGTTCGACGGAGACGACCTCCCCCGCCGGGATGGTGTCGATCACCGAGCGGGTGAAGACGTAGCAGCCCGCGTTGATCCGGTTGGTGACCGGGTTCGGTGTCTTCTCCAGGAACGCGGTCACCCGGCCGTCCCCGTCGGTCGGCACGCAGCCGAACCGCGAGGGGTCCTCGACCTCGGTCAGGTGCAACGTCACCGCGGCCTGTCTGGCGATGTGCCTGGCGACCTGGTCGCCGATGTCGTGGCCGGACAGGATGTCGCCGTTGAGCACCAGCACCGGGGCGTCCGGGCCGCAGGTCAGCGCGTCGGCGGCGTTCCTGATGGCGCCGCCGGTGCCCAGCGGCGTCTCCTCCGTCATGTACTCCAGCGAGAGCCCGAACGCCGAGCCGTCCCCGAACGCCTCGGAGAACATCTCGGCCCGGTAGGAGGTGGCGAACACGATGCGCCGTACCCCGAACGAACGGGCCCGCGCCAGCTGGTGCGCCAGGAAGGGGACCCCCGCCGTGGGCAGCAGCGGCTTCGGGGTGCCCAGGGTAAGCGGACGCAGTCGCGTTCCTTGTCCTCCGACAAGAAGAATCGCCTCAAGCTCCGACAAAGAGGTCTCCATCATCCCGCGAGATTAGCTCACCGTTCAACGGCGTGCTGAATAGCCCATTAACCGATGGAAGATCGATTCTTTCGCTAATCGAGCGCACGCTGATAGGACAACAGATGGGCCTCGGCCGAGGCGTCCCAGGTGAACTCCTTCGCCCTGGAGTGCCCCGCCTCGGAAAGCGCCGCGCGGCGCTCCGGCGAGGTCAGCAGCGAACGCAGCGCGTCGGCGATGCTGGCCTCGTCGGGCTCGGTGTAGGCGACCGCGTCCCCACCGACCTCGGGCAGCGAGGTCCGGTGCGTGGTCAGCACCGGTGTGCCGCAGGCCATGGCCTCAAGGACGGGAAGCCCGAAGCCCTCCCCTCGGGAGGGGAAGGCCGCCACCAGCGCGCCGCCGAGGAAGCCGGACAGGTCGGAGAAGGCCAGGAAGCCGGGACGGACGACCCTGACGTCCGAGGGCACCTCGTCGATCGCGGCGTCCACGTCGGCCTCGTGGACCCCGCCCGCCAGCACCAGCGCGGGCGGCGAGGGCAGCTCGCGCACCGCCCTGGCGAACCCCCTGATCAGGTTCGGCAGGTTCTTGCGCGGCTCCATCGGGCCGAGAAAGGCAACGTACGGCGTGCCGTGCAGCCCGAGCCGGTCGGCCGCGTGCGCCAGCTCCCGCTCCGAGGGCCGGTGGAACAGCCGGGGATCGACCCCGTGGTAGGCCACGTCGATCCTCGTCGGGTCGGCGGTCAGCACCCTGACCAGCTCGTCCCTCGTCGCCTTCGAGGGGACGACGACCCGCGCGGCGTGCCGTACGGCGGTGCGGGTCGCCGAGCGGAAGAAGGAGGCCCTGACCGTGTCGTGCTGGGAGGCCTCGGTGAACCACGTGACGTCGTGCACGGTCACCACGGCGGGCAACCCGGAACGCAGCGGCATCGAGTAGTAGGGGGCGTGGATCACCCGGGCGCCCACCTGCTGGGCGACGACCGGCAGCCCGGTCTGCTCCCAGGCGATCCTGGCGGCCCGGTTGGCGATGCCGAGCGGCCCTGGAACGATCCTGGCCGAAGGGGCGAGCCCGGCGTAACGTTCGGCGTCGGCGCGTTGGCACACGATCGCCAGGTCGGCTCCCGCCCGGTCAAGCGCGGCGAGAAGTCCGTCGACATATCTGATCAGAGCACCACGGTCAGCCGGAACCGCGGCCGCGTCGACGAGCACTCGGGGCGTCAAGAACGATCACTCCCCCTCAAGGGTCAGCGCGGGCTCCTTCTCCCATTTCCCCCTCACTCTATTGCGAGCGTCTTCGAAAACGTGGGGTATATCACACGGGTTTTCCCGTTGTTTGATCGTGCGTGGGACCGACGTCACGACGGGCCGCGATCCCGGCCGCACCGGCGCAAACAAGGTCACCGACCACGATCACGATTCTGGAGCAGAGCGCCACCGTGATCGCCTGTCCCTGGCTCAGCACCGGGGCCAGCACCGCGACCATGGCCACCTCGCGCACCCCCGCCCCCGCCGGGACCACGAACGTCATGATGCCCAGGCACCAGGAGAGCGCGAACGCCCCGATGGAGAAGACGATCGCGGAAAGCCCGGAGGGGCCGAAGTCACGGACGACGGCGGCCAGGTGCAGGCCGTAGGCGGTCCAGCCGAGCAGCGCCCAGCCGAGCGCGGTGAGCATGCCCCCGCGGGTGAGCGGGCGTTCGAGCGGCTCACGCCCCAGCTTCCGCAGCCCGAACCCGAGGACCGCGTTGACCACCCGGGGCTCGAAGGCCACCGCGAGCACCGGGATCAGCAGGAACACCCAGGCGTACGGCGCCGCCGAACCCGGCATGGCGGCCAGCAGCGTCACCCCCGAGACCACCAGCCCGCTGCCCAGCTGCACCGGCATCGTCAGGAAGAACGCCGCCGCGCTGCGCGACCTGGGCACGCCGAGTTCCCTGCCCATCTCCATCTGGGCCAGGACCGGCCACAGCGAGCCGGGGATGTACTTGCCGAGCTGGCCGACGAAGAAGACCTTCGCGGCGGGGCGGAATGGCAGCGGCGAGCCGAGGTCGGCCAGCAGCGCCCGCCACGTCATCATCCCGCCGCCCAGCGCGGCGATGACGGCCAGCAGCGACAGGACCAGGCCGGGCCAGGAGAGCCGGGCGAACCCGGCGCGGATGTCGTCCCACTGCCGGGCGACCGCCCACGCGCCGAAGCCGAGCGCGACGACCAGGAACGCGATCCGGACCAGGCGTTTCACGCTCTCACGGTTCCAATCTCACAGGGGTCTCACAGAGGGAGCACCGGCTCCGGCGGCTGCGGCAGGGCGGCCCCCGCGGGACGGCGTCGCCCCTTGGTCGCCACCCACAGGTAGGTCGGCACGACCGGCAGCAGCGCGCCGAGCACCGGCCGTGGCAGCCGGGACAGGACACCCTCCGCGGCCCGGCCGACCGCGCCGGGGAACAGCTCGGACCCGGCGAACTCCGCCGGGGTGGCCAGCACCGGGAAGGTGTAGTCCCACACCCGCAGTCCCCTGACCATCCGGCGCAGCCCCCTGCGGGTCCGGTAGCGCTCGTAGTAGCTGTCGGCCCGCCCGGACAGGCGCACGTAACGGTCGGCGAGCGCGGGCGGCAGATAGGACAGGAACGGCAGCCTGTAGTGCGGCTCCATCACCCCGAGCCGGTTGCCCAGGCCCAGGTAGAGCACGCCGTCGGGGGCCAGCACCCGGCGCATCTCCGCCATGATCGCGTCAGGGTCCACCACGTGCTCGTAGATGTGGTTGAAGACCAGCACGTCGATGGAGTCGTCGGGGAAGGGCAGCGCCGTACCGTCGGCACAGACGAAGCTGACCCGCTCACCGAACCGCGCCGAGGCCTTGCGCAGGCCCGGCACGTCGATGTCCACGCCGAACGTCCGCCGCGCGCCCGCCGCCGCCAGCTCGTCGGCGATGAACCCGGCCGAACAGCCGATGTCGGCGACCGTCAGCCCTTCGAGGACCCGCTCCCTCCTGCCGAGGAAGTGGCCGAGCACCGCCACGATCTTCGCGGCCTTGCGGCGGCGTTTCTCCTCGTCCAGCATGGCCGCCTGGAACTCGGAGTACTCCAGCTGCGCAACCCGCTCGCCGCTCATCGTCCGTTCACCGTTCCTCGTCGCCATCACGGCCCGCCCCTGCCCGCCGGGGCGCGCGACCCAAGCGTACCGGCGTGCCGTGTCCCTTACCGGTCACCGACCAGAGCCGCCAGGTAGGCGTCCCAGTAGGGTTCGGGGTCGACCGGCTTGACCCCGGACCGCAGCCGTTGCGGCTCTCCCGGCCGGTAGAAGGCCTCAAGCGCGGCCCGCAGGGACTCCACCGAGCCCGGCTCGACCAGCAGGCCGTCCACGCCGTCGGTCACGTGGTCGCCGAGCGTCCCCACCCGGCTGGCGATCACCGGCACGCCCTGTTCGTGGCCGAGCCACACCTGCTGGCTGGCCGTACCGCCACGGTAGGGCAGGACCAGCGCGTCCACGTCGGCGAACAGCTCCGGCACCTCGGTGTCGGCCACGTAACCCGGTCGCAGTTCGACCCGGTCGGTCAGCCCGAGCTGCGCGACCAACGCCTTCGTCTCGTCGAGACCGCCCCAGAACTCTCCGGCGACACGCAGCGAGACCCCTTCGGGCAGTGCCCTGATCAGCACGTCGAGCCCCTTGTACGGACGGACCAGGCCGAAGAACAGCAGCCGCCCGGCCACCTCCTCACCCGCCCCCCGGGCACGTCCGCGCAGGGCGGCGGGCAGGTGCGGCGCCATCTCGGCCACCGTCACCGGAGCGGGCGTCAGCCCTCGGGCCAGGTCCCCCTGCGCCCGCGAGTGGGCCAGCACCCCGTCGACCCTGCGCAGCAGCGCCCGCATCAACGGCACGTCGTACGGCTTGCGCTCGTGGGGCAGCACGTTGTGGCACAGCGCGACGACCCGGGTACGGCGCCGCAGGCCGTACAGGATGCCCAGGTAGGCGGGCACCTGCACCGGGCTGAGCACGACGAGGATCACCAGGTCGGCCCCCGCCAGGCGGCGCCCCGCGCGCACCCAGCCGTCGGGACGGCGCCAGTCGAGGTCGCGCAGGACGTTGGGGAAGGGGGCGCCGTCGGGGGTGTCCACGGTCTGGGTGCCCGGGTAGAGGAAGGAGGGGTACTGCGCCCGCCACGACTCGATCAGCACGTCGTGCCCGGCCGCCCGCAGACGGTGGGCCAGTTCCGTGGTGTGCGCGACCCCGCCGCCCTTGTAGGGGTGGGCGGGCCCGACGATCGCGACGCGCATCTACTCGCTCCTGGAGCGCACGATGAGGTCGGCCAGCAGCGCGAGCGAGCCGATGAGCAGACCGGACAGGAAGATGACGATGGTGTTGCTGGTCAGGTAGAACCCGTAGCGGATCATGTCGACCACGCCCTTGACCAGGCCGATGCCGACCAGCCACAGCGCGGGCGGCATGAGGACCTTGAGCGGGTTGAAGTACATGACCATCCGCAGCACCTGCAGGATGTAGCGGTAGGCGTCGGAGACGAAGCTGAACTTCGACGTGCCCGCCCGCTTGCTGTACTCGATCGGCAGATAGTAGACGTCGTGCTGGTTCGACAGGAACGACAGCGTGATCGTGGTGACGCAGGAGAAACCGGGAGGCAGCAGCCGCAGGTACGGCTTGGCCACCGACTTGCGGAAGGCCCGAAGCCCGCTGTTCAGGTCGGGGATCTTCTGCCCGGCGAGCCGCTCGGCCACCTTGCGGATGAACCACTTGGCGGGCACCCGCAGGAACTTGTGCGAGCCCTCCTCGGTGGTCCGCGCGCCCACGACCTGGTCGATCGCCGCGTCCTTGTCCAGGATCGCCACCAGCTCGGGGATGCGCTCGTTCGGGTAGGTCATGTCCGCGTCGGTCCACACGACGATCTCGCCCCTGGCCTCCTGCGTGCCGATCCTGCGCACGGTGCCCGAGCCGCCGTTGCGGTGGAAGGCCCGCACCCGCATGTTGGGGAAACGCGGCGCGGCCTCGTGCAGCCTGGCCAGGGTCGCGTCGGTCGAGAAGTCGTCGACGGCCACGAGCTCGTAGGTGTAACCGCTGTCGTCCATCGCCCGGCAGATGCGCTCGACCTCGTCGATGACGTGGTTCTGCTCGTTGTAACAGGGCAGGACGATTGTGACGTACGGTGTTGCGTCCACGGCGGTTCCACTCTTCGGCGTCTCGGGCGTGCTCACGACGGGCGAGGATACTCTGCCCGGCTGGGAGGCGAGTGCACTTCGCCGTCCGGCTCAGCCTGTCTCCACGACACCGGCGCCGCCGACGCCCGGCAGTTCCTCCATCGTCGCGGCGAATGACCGGGCGTCCGTCGGGTCGGCGAGCTTTACAAAGTATCCCTCGGACACGGCCGCCGAGTCGGGCAGGCGCCCTGCCCACATGAAGGACAGGACGCGCCGGGCGTGGGCGGCGTCCTCGACGTAGACGTGCTCGACCTCCTCCATGCCCGCCAGCCTCGCCTCGACGGCCTTCCTCTCCTGGGAGGTGGCCCGGCCGCGTCCCGCGCAGTCGTCCGCCCCGCACAGCGTGAGGTAGGCGTCGGCCTTGTACCGCCAGAAGGGGTGGCCGAAGGCACCGGCGTTGGCGACGCCCGGAGCCCGGTTGAGCGCGGCGGGGAAGGGGGCGATGTCGGCCCGGTCACGGAGTGTCCCGACGAACGACTCCGGCAGGTCCCCGGCCTTGAGGACGGAGAGCATGACCTCGTCCCCCGCGTAGGCCCTGCGGTAGTCCGCCAGGGCCTCCTGGCGGGAGACGAACCGCACGTCCTTCACCTGGGGCATCGCCCGCAGCCTCTCCCCGAGAGCGCGCCGTTGCTCGGCGGTCACGGCCCTGCCGTGGCAGTTCTCCCACGGGGCGTCGTCCCAGCACAGGAAGACGGAGAACGTCCCGCCCTTCGGCCAGGGACCGGCGGGCGGCGGGGAGAACTTCTGGCCGGTCGCGGAAGACCCCGTCGTGAGGGACGGCGCCTTGAGGGACGGGGCCTTGGGAGGCCGTGCCGTGGGAGTCGCGGCCTCGGGGGAGCGTCCCCGCGGGGACTCCGCCCGGGGAGCCGACGCCCTGGCAGCCGACGCCTCGGGGGACGGAGCCTTGGGGGACGACACCGCCTGCGCGGCCGTCGGCGGGAGCACCGGCAGTACGGCCACGGCCGCGACCCCGCTCAGTACGGCGCGGCGGGCCCGTGCCCGTCTCCGCGAGCCACCGGACCCGCTCCCGGGAACAATCGTGTCCAATGCGTCACCCACCGCGATAACCAGATGTCCTTCACAACAGCCATGAATGGATATCACGGATTCGATCACCGCTTGACGAGGTGGTCCCCGGCGGGCGAAACCGTTACCTACGGGCCTTCAGGAGGCGGGCGGGACGGTCATCCAGACGTCCACGGCCATCGACCAGGTGCCGTTCGGCGGCTCGACGAGGGAACGCTCGTCCTGACGGGCCCGCAGCTTCATCACCTGGACCGGATCGCCGTACGGAGCGAGCTGGTCGGCCCTGACCGCGAGCAGGACGGGCACCCGGCCCGCCGCCCGGACGCGGCCGACCAGGCGGTTGACGTCGGAGGGGATGGGGATGTCCGCGCCCTGCCGGTGGAAGACCTTGGCGGTCGGCACGCCGCAGGTGCCCCTGACGACCTGGGTGAACCGGTCACCGGTGACCCGTTCGACGATCAGCACGGAGGCGTTGGCGGGCAGGGCCGCGCACATCGCCTCGACCGCGGCGCGCTCACCGCGCTCGACCGGGGTGAAGGCGACGCCCGCCGAGGTGACCACGGGCGGCACGATCAGCAGCAACACGCCCGCGACGACCAGCCCGCGTTGCACGGGCCTGCCGTACCCGAGCCTGCGGGCCTTGTCCCTGACCCAGCGCAGCCCCCAGACCGCCAGCAGCACCAGGCCGGGGATGACGACGGGCACCAGGCGCCGGGAGGCCCACGGGTGGTCGGGGGTGATGGAAGGCAGTATCAGCGTGGCGACCGTGGTCCAGCCGATCACGGCCAGCGGCAGCAGCCAGCCGAACCCGCGCCGCCTGACCAGCCTGCGCGTCAGCAGGGCGGCGGCCATGGTGGCCAGGGCGACGGCGGGAACGCCGAGGTACCAGATCACCCAGTAGAGCGACTCCTCGTAGTAGAGCCGGGTCGGGTCGGCCGCCAGGCCGTTGTCCGCCTGGGTTCGCTGGATGAACGCGGCGTTCAGCGCGTCGTCGGCGGTCACCGGGATGCGGGTCACGGTCTGCAGCCAGGGCCGGGCCACGAAGATCGCGACGACCAGCACCACCAGGCCCGCGGCGATCTCGGGAAGCCCGCGCAGCCGTACGGCCCGCCGCAGCGGCGGGGCGAGCACCGGGGCCAGGGCCGCCGCCACCAGGGTGAGGGCCAGGACCGCCCCGCAGATGGCCAGCAGCGGCCTGACCGAGGCTCCCAGGTAGGTCAGGTACGGCCGGGACAGGAAGTAGGCGGCGGCCAGGCCGACCCCGGTTCCCACGGCCAGCCCGCACAGCAGCGGCAGGCCGAGCCGTCCCTCCTGACGGCCGCCGACCCTGCGCATGGCGATCAGCAGTCCGGCGTAGGCGAGCACGGGCAGGATGTCGCGCAGGCCGTCGATCCTGACCAGCACGGCCAGCCCGAACACCAGGCCCGCCAGGTCGGCGCCTGCGACGGCACCGTAGGCCTGGGCCGCGCGGACCAGCCCCGGCCGCTCCCCCGAGGGGACCGGCGGCAGGTAGCCGAGCCCCATGACGCCCGAGCGCAACCTGGCCCGTGCGTCGTGGAGCAGGACGAGCCCGCCGAAGAGCATGATCAGGGACGGGATCTCACTGAAGGTGGTGCGCGAGGTGTAGAGGATCGGCAGGCTGACCGCGAACACCAGGGCGGCCAGCGGCGCCCAGCGGGCGCCGACGAACCTGGCGACGAGCCCGGCGACGACCAGCACCGCCATGGCGCCGAGCAGCGGCGGGACCAGCAGCAGGCCGCCCAGCCCGCCCAGCCAGTGGCCGAGCGCCTGGATCATCGGCGGCCCCGGCATGAACTGCGGCACGACCACGCCGCCGAAGTCGTAGAAGCCCATGCTGCCGAAGACCAACGCCGGGTCGGCCCCGCCGAAGGCCGCCTCCTGGTACGGGATCGGCAGCGAGCCGTGTTCGGCCAGCCAGACGGCGTACTGCGCGTAGGTCGCCGGGTCGCGGCGGACGATGAGCTGCTCGCTGCCGAACACGGTGTTGAAGATCGCGGAACCGGCCGCGACGGCGACGACCGCGGCCGTCTGCCCGGCGGTCGCCTCGACCGTCTCCGGCAGGCGGCGCAGGCCGTAGCGGCACAGCAGCGCCGCGACCAGCAGGCCGAGCGGCAGCGCGGCGACCGGCCTGAACCAGCCCAGCATGAGCAGCGCGAACCCGGCCAGCAGCCAGCCCGCCAGGACGAGCGCGGGCACGGCCGAGAGCACGGCGAGCACCCTGCCCGCCGTGGGTCCGCGCGCGCTGTCCCACGGGCCGATCCTCATGGCTGGCCCCGAGCGTAGCGGCCCCGCCGCGTGACGGCGACGGGGGCGCGCGACGGGCGGGCCGAGCCGGTAGCGTACGCGCAGCATGCGAAGGGGGCGGTAGTGGTCGGGTGGGTGCGGGGGCGCAGGGGGCTCTTCCCGGTGCCGGAGCGGGCCGCGCTGGAACCGCTGAGGCAGCGGTGGTTCCTGGTGGTGCTCGGTCTCGGCGTCGTCCTGCGGGCGCTCGCCATGCTCGGCTACCGGCCCGCGCTGTGGTTCCCCGACTCCTACACCTACGTGGTCACCGCGATGCGGCCCAGGCCCGACCTGGTGCGCCCGGCGGGCTACTCGATGTTCCTGCGGCTGTTGGAGCCCCTGCACAGCTTCGCCCTCGTCGCGGGCGTCCAGCACCTGCTCGGGCTCCTGACGGGCGTGATGGTCTACCTCACCGCCAGGCGGCTGCGCGCCCCCGCCTGGGCCGCGACGCTCGCCTGCGTCCCCGTCCTGCTGGACGCCTACCAGATCGAGCTGGAGCACCTGCTGGTCTCCGACACGCTGTTCACGACGCTCGTGGTGGCCGCCGTCTGCCTGGCCGTACGGGAGCCCGGGAGTCAGCGGGGGCGGATGGCCGGGGCGTGCGCGATCGGCCTGCTGGTCGCGGCGGCGACGCTGACCAGGACGGTCGGGCTGCCGCTGGTCGCGCTCCTGGGCGCGTGGCTGCTCTACCGGCAGCGGGGCCGGGTGGCGGTCGCGGCGGTGACGCTGGCCGCGGCGGCTTTGCCGATCCTGGGTTACGGCGTCTGGTTCCACGCGACCACCGGCAGGATCGGCCTGGTCGGCGCGAACGGCGCCTTCCTGTACGCCAAGACGATGACGTTCGCCGACTGCGCGGTGATGAGGCCGTCGGCGGAGCTGGCCGTCCTGTGCGACCCCCGGCCGCCCGCGTCGCGGCCCCCCTCGCAGGAGTATCTCTGGGGCCAGGACTCCCCGCTGGTCAGGCTGCCCGGCATCACCTTCACCCGGGAGACCGACGCGCTGGCCGGGGAGTTCGCCTCGCTGGCCATCCGCAGCCAGCCGCTGGACTATCTGGGCTCGGTCCTGACGGAGCTCGGCCGCTCCTTCACGCTGGACCGGCCCGTCTACCCCGACCAGGAGATCTACGACCACTACCTCTTCCCGGCCGCGACGCCCGAGCCGCCGGGACGTTACCCGGCCCTGGTCGGCGCCTCCTTCGCCCGGCTCTACGAGCGGGGGCCGATCGAGACCGAGGTGGTCGAGCCGTACGCGGGCTGGATGCGGGCCTACCAGGGCGTCGCCGCGCTGCCCGGCGCCGCGCTGCTGGTGATCCTGCTCCTCCCTCCGGTCGTCGCGGGGGTACGGCGGGCCAGGTCGGCCGGATCCGTCCCGGTGGTGTGGGCGCTGCCCTGGGCGACGGCGGTGACGTTGCTGGTCATGCCCGCGGCGGTGGCGGAGTTCGACTACCGCTACGTGCTGCCCGCCGTACCACTGGCCTGCCTTGCTGCGGCTTTCGCCGCGAGTAAACCTTCCTTCAGTAACATTCCAAGAAATGTCCGTATTTGAGTATGCTGGGCGGCCGGATCACCGCGCAGTCCCCGGGGGAGATCATGGCTGAGTTCGTACCATCACGACTCCCCACGCCGACTTCGTGACCTACTCTTTGGGCGCTATGAGCGAGCCGAGACAGCGGGTGTCGCCGCCGAGCAAGGAGATCGCATGAGCGACCAGCGGCACGTCGCCATGAGCGATCACACCACCCAGCCGGCCCTTGGGCGCAGGGCGTCCAGGCGCGCGGCCGGGAACGGCGTGACGCCTGAGGAGATCTCCCCTCTTTACCAGGAACCTCCCAGGAGGAACGGCGGCGGCCGGTCGAGAGGGTCGGGCGGCAAGGCCGCCAAGCTCGGCGTCGGCGCCTGGGTCAGCGTCGCGCTGACCGGCGTCATGGTGGTCGGCACCCTCACCGGCTACAAGTTCTACCGGGACATCGAGGGCAACATCACCCGTGAGGACGTCGAGGGCAAGCTGGGCGCCGACCGCCCGCCGGAGACGGGCGCGCTCAACGTCCTCGTCGTCGGCTCCGACAGCCGCGACGGCGCGGGCAACAAGAAGTACGGCCAGCACCTGCAGGGAACGGGTGAGCGGACCGACACGATCATCCTCCTGCACATCTCCCCGAACCGCGACAAGGCGACGCTGATCAGCTTCCCCCGCGACTCGATGGTCCAGGCGCCCGAGTGCCAGAACCCCAAGACCAAGGCGATCATCCCCGCCGGTCTCCGGCAGATCAACGCGACCTTCAACGACGGCGGCATCGCCTGCACGTGGAAGACGATCGAGACGCTGACCGACATCCACATCAACCACTTCGTCAAGGTCGACTTCTCCGGGTTCAAGGGCATCATCGACGCCCTCGGCGGCATCGAGATCTGCCTGCCCAAGGACGTCACGGACAAGAAGGCCAAGCTCGAACTGAAGAAGGGCAAGCACACCGTCAAGGGCGAGACCGCCCTGGCCTACGTCCGTGCCCGCTACACGCTCGGCGACGGCAGCGACATCAGCCGCATCAAGCGCCAGCAGGTCTTCCTCACCCAGGTGATGAAGAAGGCGACCAGCTCCGACCTGCTCACCGACCTCGGCAAGCTGACCAGCTTCCTTGAGGCCGCGACCTCCTCGGTGACGATGGACCGCAACCTCACCACCGGACGGCTCCTGGAGATCGCGCAGAGCGCGGCCTCCCTCAACGCCAAGGGCCTGAAGTCCGTCACCGTCCCCTGGAAGCCGTACGCGCCCGACCCCGGCCGGGTCGAGTGGGCCCAGCCGAAGGCCGACCAGCTCTTCGCCGCGATCCGCAGCGACATCGAGGTACAGCCGACCGCCACGCCGAAGCCCTCGGCCAGCCCAGGCCAGACCTCGGCCCCCGCCAAACCCGCGATCAAGCCCTCCCAGGTCAGGGTCCAGGTGCTCAACGGCACCAGCGTCGCCGGCAGGGCGCAGGAGGTGGCCGACGCGCTGGCCGCCCAGGGCTTCACGGTGACCGAGGTCGGCAACGCGCGGCTGCCCAGCGGCGCCGACCAGCCGAAGACACGCATCCTGTACGCCAGGAACGCCCAGGACGGCGCCGACTACGCCGCCCCGGTGGCCGCCAAGCTCCTCAACAAGGAGAAGGTCAAGCCGGAGGGCGGCAAGCTCAAGCCGGGCGGCAGCGAGCCGTACGTCCCGTCGGCCACGGGAACGGCCTCGACCGCGCCCACCGCGACGCCGACGGCGAGCGCCCCGGCCACCACGACGGACGGCCAGGGCCCGGTGATCCAGCTGGTCATCGGCGCCGACTGGCAGGGTGTCGCCGCCCCCATCAAGATCCCGGACAGCATCAAGGGCGACGTGGTCGACGCCAACACCAACCCCTGTCTCTGAGCCCCTCCCGCTGGTGCCACCCGCGCCCCGTTCCTCCGGGAACGGGGCCGTTCTCCCAGCTCCGGGCCGCCCCGACGGTCACGAAACCCCGTGAAACGCGGCGAGCTCGTGCGACAGGGCGTCCAAGAGCGTTTATGGTGGTCCGACCGGTGGACGACTCCGTCATCCGTCCGTGTCCCGGGCGATCTCGCCGGTCCGCTTCCCCGTCTCCGACAGATAGCTGAGCGTTTTCCTCGTGAGCGACACCCGACCCTCTTCCCCGGTACCGGCCCCATGGGACGACGGCGCCAGTGGCGCCGGAGGCGGCGGGCAAACCGGCGGACAGGACGGAAGGGCGGCGCCGTGGCCCCAGCCTCCGGCCCCCGACCCTGCGGAGGGGGCGGGCGAGGTGACCGCGTGGGGCTACCCCGCCTACCGGGAGCCGGAGAACGCGCCCGGCGGGGAGACGAGCACGCCGTACTGGGAGGGGTCCTCCGCTTTCGGGAGTGAGGAGACCTCCGGGGCGGGCGCGGCGCCGTCCGCCGCACGGCAGGCGCGCAGCCCCTACCCCAGCCCTCACGACCCCCCGCACACCACCGCGTCCCAGGAACCCGCCTCTCAGAGGCCGGAGGCCCGGGAGCCCCTGCCCCAGAGGCCGGGATCCCGGGAGCGGGACGCACGGTGGGCTCAGGAGTTCGGCGCGGCCCAGGCACGGGCGTGGACCTCGGGCACCCCGTCCGAGCCCCCCTCCTCGGAGACCTTCTCCTACTGGGAGAACTCCGCCCCGCAGCAGCCCGAGCCCCAGGAGGCCGACCGTCGGCCCTCCGCGTGGGGAGAGGCGACCGTCTCCCCCTGGGAGCAGGCCCACCCCGTCCCGTCTCAGGAACCCCCCGCGCCCGCCGAGCAGGCCGGGTACACCGCACCGGCTCCCGCCGAGCTCCCCGAGCGGACCACGCCGCGCCGCCGGGGCTCACGGGCGGCCTCGCACCTGAACGCCCGGCCCAGAATCCCTGCCTACCTGGACGAACACCCCCAGGTCACCGAGCAGCAGAGGGCCCCGGTTCCCGTCGGCGCGCACGCCGCGGGACCGGCCGTCGCCCCCTCGTCCGTCGGAGGTCCGGCGGCCCTGGAGTGGGAGCAGCGGGCCTACGCCGAGGAGGAGCCCGCCGCTCCCCCGGCGAAGAAGAAGCGCGAGCCGTACCTCGACAACGTCAAGTTCGTCCTGATCGTCATGGTGGTCATCGGGCACTCGCTGGTGCCGACCCTGGCCGCGCACTCCTCCAGGGCCGCCTACCTGTTCATCTACACGTTCCACATGCCGGCGTTCGTGCTGATCAGCGGCTATCTGGGACGCAACTTCTGGAACTCGAACGCGAAGATCAACAAGCTGGTCGACACCATGCTGGTGCCGTACGCGTTCATCGAGATCGGTTACGCCCTGCTGCGTTACGCGCTCGGCCAGAAGTGGACCCTGACGATCATCGACCCGGCCTGGCTGAACTGGTATCTCGTCGCGCTGGTGCTCTGGCGGATCTCCACCCCCATCTGGACGCGGATGCGCCAGCCGTTGCTGGTCGCGGTGACCATATACATGGTGGCCGGTTTCTCCGAGATATCCGGCGACTTCAGCCTCGACCGGTTCTTCGGCCTGCTGCCGTTCTACGTGCTCGGCCTGCTGCTCAAGCCCGAGCACTTCGACCTGCTCAAGCCGTTCTGGGTGCGGATCGCCGCCGGGTTCGTCGTCGCCGGAGGCGTCGCGGTGGCCGTCTACCTCGCCCCCAGGGTCGGCCTCGACCCGGTCTACTACCGCTACAGCTTCAAGTACATGCACCTCAGCTGGTGGATGGGCCTGAGCGTGCGCGCGGCCATGCTGCTGGCGGGCCTGGCGCTCTCGGTCGCGCTGCTGGCGCTCGTGCCGAGGCGCGAGACCTGGTTCTCCGACCTGGGCACCCGCACGCTCTACACCTACCTGCTGCACGGTGTCGTCGTGCTCATCGCCAAGGACCAGAAGTGGCTGAGCCTCCCCTGGCTGTACGGCCCGCTCGGCGTGCTGGCGATCGCGTCGAGCTCGCTCGTACTGGCGATCATCCTGAGCCTGCCGCAGACCCGCACGCTCTTCAAATGGCTGCTCGAACCCCGCCTGGTCTGGCTGTACCGCAGGCCCTCCTCGAAGGAGAGTTCAGCCGCCGTTCCCCGGTAGTTCACTCAACGCATCCGGTGCGGACGGAACCGGCACTCAGCATCGGCATATGCGGGTATGTGTCGGGACGATCGTCCATCACCCCGAAGACGCCCGGATCATGCATCGGCAGATCCGGGCGCTCCTCGACGCCGGGCATGACATCACCTATGTCGCGCCCTTCACCGACTGCAACGTCACGCCCGATCCCGGGATCAGGGCGATCGACGTTCCCCGCGCGACCGGGCGGCGCCGCTGGCGCGCGCTCAAGGCGGCCAGGAAGGCACTCAAACGCGGGATCGAGGGCGCCGACCTGCTGATCGTCCACGACATCGAGTTGCTGTTCCGGCTGCCCAGGCGCAGGCCCGCGACCGTGTGGGACGTGCACGAGGACACGGCCGCCGCCCTTGAGGCCAAGCCGTACCTGCCCGAGGTGCTGCGCCGTACGCTGCCGTCGCTGGTGCGCGGGGTCGAGGCCAGGGCCGAGCGGCGCATGCACCTGATCCTGGCCGAGGAGGCCTACCAGGAGCGCTTCTCCAGGCCCCATCCCGTGGTGCTCAACACCACCTACGTGCCCCGGCGCCCGCCCGCCCCGCCCGGGGGGAACCGGGTGATCTACGTCGGCCAGCTGTCGGCGGCCAGGGGGGCCGTCGAGCTGGTCGAGCTGGCCAGGCGGCTGCTGCCGCACGGGATCAGGACCGATCTGGTCGGGGCGGCCGACCAGGAGATCAGGCCGCTGCTGCGGGACGCGCAGCGGGAGGGCGTGCTCGACTGGTACGGCTACGTGCCCAACCAGCACGCGCTGCGGATGGCCGAGGGGGCGATCGCCGGGCTCTCCCTGCTGCACGACGTGCCCAACTACCGGCAGTCGATGCCGACCAAGGTCGTGGAGTACATGGCCAGGGGGGTCCCGGTGGTGACGACGCCGTTGCCCGCCGCCGCCTCGATGGTCGAGCGGGTCGGTTGCGGCGTCGTCGTGCCGTTCGGGGACGTGGACGCGGCGCTGCACGCCGTGCTCGGGCTGCGGGACGACCCCGGCGGGGCCACGGCGATGGGCAAGCGCGGGTACGAGCAGGCGCTGAACGAGCACCACTGGCCCGACCACGCGGGTGAGTTCGTCGGCCGCCTTGAGGAATGGGCCGGCAAACCGGTGACGTCCGCCGTGGAGATTGGTGTACTGGAGGCATGGCACGCCATCTGATCCAGGGACGTGAGATATCCACCCCCGTCCGCGTCCGCGACGCGGTGGCGTGCGCGGCCTCCTATCTCGTCAGAGCGGACGCCGCCCGGGCCGTGATCGCCTACTCGGGGTTCGACGTCGCCGAGGTGCTGCCGGGCAGGGCCCTGTGCACACTGGCGTTCGCCGAGCACGCCGACGGTGACCTGGAGGCCTGCCGGGAGTTCGCCGTCTCCTTCCTGACCAGGCCGCCCGACGCCGGGCCGCCGCCCAGGGCTCGTGGCCTGCGGGCCAACCTCGCCGAGCTGCGCCGGGCCGGGGCGGGGTCGTTCGTCCACTGGCTGCCGTCCGACCGGGAATTCGCCGCGGAGGCGGGACGCGCCATCTGGGGCTTCCCCCGGGAGGTCGCCGACATCGACCTGCGGATGGCCTCGCCGTACAAGCGGTGCGTGGTGCGCAGGGACGGCCGCCTGGTGCTCGACCTGCTCGTCAAGCCGGGGGCGGCCGTCCCCTTCGTGGGCAGGGTCACGCCGCCGAGGGCCTACGGCCAGCTCGACGGTGTCACCCGCCGTGTCCCCTGGTCGGCCACCCTGCGCGGAGTCCGGGCCCGCCTCGGCGGGGCGCTGATCCGCCTGGGCAACCACCCGATCGCCAAGGAGCTGAGCGAGCTCGGCCTGCCCAGGCGCGCGGTGCTGACCGGTACGGTCTCCCACCTGGCCATGACGCTCGGCGAGGCCAAGCAGCTGTAGGTCAGCCCTCCAGTTCGAGGAGCGGCAGTTCGGCGCGGGTCGGCAGGCCCTGCCAGTCGCTGGGGCTCGACGCGGCGAAGGCCGCGAGCTGGGCGCCCCTGCGCAGCCTGTCCGTCGGGTGCAGCCGGTCGAGCAGGGCGCTGAGATAGCCCGCGACGAAGGCGTTCTCGCACCCTCCGGGGTCGACCACGGGCGCCACGATGCCCGGGGCGTCGTGGCGGACGCCGTCCACCCGCACGCTCGCCCCCCTGGTCCCCCTGAGCACCACGACCTGCCTGCCGCCGCCGAGGGCGGGTTTGACCAGGTCGAGTTCGCTCTGCCGTACGAACAGCAGGTCGGCCGAGCCTGCCAGGGCGCCGAGGACCTCCTCCGCCTCCCGCAGGTCGGGCCAGAGCCGGTCGTGGTAGTCCACTGCCACCGAGACGACGACCCCCGCCGCCTGCGCCGCCCGTACCGCGGCCTGCACGGCGTCGCGCGCGCTCAGCGCGGCGGTGACCCCGCTGACGTGCAGGATGCGCACGGCCGCGATGCGGTCTATGGGAACGTTCCCCTGGGCGAGCCGGGTGCCTGCCCGATAGTGGGTGACCTTGGCCGCCTGCCCCGGTCTGGTCTCCCGCAGGATCATCCCGGTCGCCGAGCCGTCCTCGGTCCTGGCGTCGGAGACGTCCACTCCCTCGCCGCGCAGCGCGGTGAGCACCCGCTGGCCCAGCTCGTCCGCTCCCACCTTGCCCAGCCACGCGACCTTGTGGCCGAGCCTGGCCAGGCCGACCGCGACGGTGAACTCCGATCCCGTGACGTCCAGCCTGACCTCGTTCTCGTGACGGATCCGGCTGCTGCTGACGATGGCGAAGGCCTCGCCGAGGGTGTAGACGTCCACGCCGGAACCTTTCGCGGCGCCGTAGGACGCCGATGGAGCCATGTTCGGATTTTCGAACTCTAGCGATTCTCCCCGTCCCGCTCTCCCCAGGGAGCACAACAGCAACCGGCCGGTGATCTCCGCGTGCTCTGACCTCCAGGGGTGCTGGGAGCCTTCGCCAGGAAGGCCTTCCCGGGCTATCGGAGCCTTATGGTCCCGGGTGCCTTCATGTGCTCCCGGAGGACCTTCGTCGGTCTTCAGAGGTCTGAGGACCTGTTAGGGTTCTCGCATCGAGGAGAGCCCATGGGAGGTGGGAGATGGCCGAGTCACCCGGCCTGCGGCACGGACCCGTCGTGCCGCAACTGGAGAGCCTGCTGCGCGAGCTGCTCAGGGAGCAGCGCTGGAAGGCCGGTGAACGGCTGCCCAGCGAGGTGCGGCTCGCCGAGGAGCTCGGCGTCGGCCGTTCCTCGGTGCGCGAGGCCATCCGCCTGCTGGCCCGTGACGGTCTGGTCGACGTACGGCACGGCTCGGGCACGTTCGTCACCGACCTGTCCGCGATCCCCCACGAGGGGCCGGACGTGCGCCAGCTCCTGCGCCGGGCCCGGCTGCTTGAGGCCTACGAGGTGCGCAGGGCCCTTGAGGTCGAGGCCGCCAGGCTCACCGCGCGGCGCATCCGCCCCGAAGACGTCGAGCGGCTGAGGGCGAGGCTGCGCGAGCGCCAGGAGCGGGTCGGCGGTGACCCTGCCGCCTTCGTCGACGCCGACCTCGACTTCCACCACGCGATCGTGGAGCTGTCCGGCAACGCCGTGCTCGTCGGCCTGTTCGACGTGGTGCGCCCCGTGCTGCGCGCGGCGCTGATCGAGATGGTCACCCACGAGGCCGCCCTGCCCGACGTCTCGTGCGCCCACGCCGACGTGCTTGAGGCGCTGGCGCGCGGCGACGCCGAGGCCGCGGTGGCCGCCACGGCCGACAACCTGGAGGGCACCATGGCGTTCATCAGGGCGGAGATGGCCGACCGATGATCGTCTCCCAGCCCTCGGAAACCGGGCCCGTCCTGCACGCGCAGGAGGTCGACGTCGTGCGCGACGGCAACCACCTGCTGCGGCAGATCTCCCTGACCGTGCACCGGGGTGAGCACTGGGCCCTGCTCGGCGCCAACGGCGCGGGCAAGAGCACGCTGCTCAACCTGCTGGGCGCGGTCACCCACCCCACCCGCGGCGTCGTCGAGGTGCTCGGGCGCAGGCTGGGCCGGGTCGACATGCGGGAGCTGCGCTCCTACCTGGGTCACGTCGACCCGCGTCACGCCCCCGACTCCCCGCTGCGGGTCAGGGAGGTCGTCCTGACCGGCCTGACGAACACCATCGCGCTCGTGCCCCGCTGGGCGCCCACCGCCGAGGAGACCCAGCGCGCCGACCACCTGATCGAGCTGCTGGGCATGGGCGCCAGAGGCGAGGCGCGCTGGCCCACGCTGTCGCAGGGCGAGCGTGGCCGGGCCCTGATCGCCAGGGCGCTGATGCCCCGGCCACGGCTGTTGCTGTTCGACGAGCCGGCGACGGGCCTTGACCTGGCCGCCCGAGAGCAGCTCCTCGGCAGCATCGACCTGCTCAGGCACGAGCATCCCTCGCTGGCCACGGTCCTGGTCACCCACCACCTGGAGGAGCTTCCCGCGAGCACCACTCACGCGATGCTGCTCAGGAAGGGCCACTGCCTGGCCTCCGGCCCGGTTGACGACGTCCTGACCACCGACCTGATCAGCGCGTGCTTCGACCACCCGGTGCGGATCACCCGCAGCGAGGGCCGCTGGAGCGCCAAGGCCGCCACCCTGCTGGCGACCCCCTGACCTCTTCCCTGGAGTTCCGGAACTCCAGGGAAGATCGACACCTTATGTTGTCTGAGGTCTGAGGACAGTCCTCAGACTTTCACGAGAAGGACGCACGAGAGAGTGAAGAACCGCAGGGCCCTGGGGCTGCTCACGGTCACCCACGGGGTCAACGACATGTACCAGGGCGCCGTCCCCGCCCTGCTCCCCTTCCTGGTGGCCGAGCGCGGCTACAGCTACGCGCTGGCCACGGGGATCGTCGTGGCCGCCACGGGGCTGTCCAGCGTCGTGCAGCCGCTGTTCGGCGTGGCCGTGGACCGCCGCCGGATGAGCTGGCTGGTCGCCGTGGGCATGATCGCGGCCGGCGTCGGGGTCGGCCTGTCCGGCCTGGTCGACGACTACGCGTGGACGTGGCTCGCCATCGCGGTCTCCGGCCTGGGCGTCGCCGCCTACCATCCCGCGGCGGCCAAGGCCGCACGGGTCGCCGGCGGCGGCTCCGCGCGTTCGATGGGCGTCTTCTCCGTCGGCGGCAACGTGGGAGGCGCGCTCGCCCCGCTGTTCGTCGCCCTCGTCCTCAACGCCGCCGGAACCCGGGGCACCTGGCTGCTTGCCGTGCCCGCCGTGGTGGCCGGAGTCGGCTACCTCCTGGCCCGGCGTGTCTCCGACTCCGGCCCGGCAACCGCGACCGCCCCGGCGAGCGCGGAGGGGGCCACGGGGCGCGACGACTGGCGGGCGTTCGCCCGGCTGTCGGCCCTGGCGGTCTTCTGGTCGATCCCCTATGTCGTCATGGGCTCCTTCGCCGCCCTGAACGTCATCGGCCGCTTCCACGTCTCGACCGCCACCGGGACGGCCACGCTCACCGTCTTCACCGCGGGCGGCGTGGTCGGCACCCTCGCGGGCGGATGGCTCGCCGAACGACGGGGACGGCTGAGCACGATCCGCCTCGGTTATCTGACGGCCGCGCTCGCGGTGGCGGGCGTCGTGTTCTCACCCGGTCTGGCGGGGGTGCTGTGCTGTACGGCGCTGTTCGGCACCGCCCTGTTCGTGCCCTTCGCCGCCCAGGTCACCCTGGCTCAGGACTACCTTCCCAACCGGGTGGGAACGGCCAGCGGGCTCACCCTGGGGCTGACCCTGTCGGTCGGCGGCCTGCTCTCCCCCGCCTTCGGCGCCCTGGCCGACGCCTGGGGGGTGCGCACCGTGCTGGTCTGCCTCGTCGCGGTCCTGGCCGTGGCCGTCCTGATCACGCTGAGGCTTCCCGAGCCCTCCGGCCCCCTCCCGTCTCCCAGTTCCGACCTGGAGCCCGCAGACGCCGCCGCGTGAACCCCGGAGAGGCCGCGAAGCGCGCGGAACCCCCGGGCCGGACGACCACCGGCGCCGCCCTCGTACGGCTTCGGCGGACCTTGCAGCCCGGGGGCTCTTCCCCGCCCTTGGGTGCCGCACCCCTTCCCGCTTCTCACCACTTATCACCACATAAGGGAAATTTGTCCCTTCTCTCCAGGTCAGCGGGGTCACGATGCCGGTCGGCGATGTCGAGGGGGTACCTGTTAAACGGCACAAAGCCGGGTACCGGCATGCTTGGGGCTCAACACACAGACATCAAGGGGAAATCGGATGACTTCGGTACCCATCATCAGGTTGAACAACGGCGTCGAGATCCCGCAGCTGGGATTCGGGACCTACCAGATCAAACCTGGCGAGACGAAGGCGGCGGTGCTGTCCGCGCTCGAAGTCGGCTTCCGGCACATCGACACCGCCGAGATGTACGGCAACGAGGCACAGGTCGGCGAGGCGGTCAGGGCGTCCGGTCTCGACCGGGGCGAGGTGTTCGTCACGAGCAAGCTGAACAACGGCTTCCACGCCCACGACGACGCCCTGAAGGCGTTCGACCGGACGCTGGAGGAGCTGGGGTTCGACTACCTGGACCTGTTCCTCATCCACTGGCCGCTGCCCGCCGTCGGTGACTTCGTGGAGACCTGGAGGGCCCTGGAGGAGATCTACCGTTCGGAGCGTGTCAGGGCCATCGGCGTCTCCAACTTCCACGTGAGCCACCTGCGCAGGGTCCTGGAGGAGACCGAGACCGTGCCCGCGGTCAACCAGATCGAGGCGCATCCGTACCTCACCCAGGACGACATCAGGGCGTTCGACGCCGAGCACGACATCGCCACCGAGGCGTGGTCGCCGATCGCGCAGGGCAAGGTGCTCACCGACCCGACGATCGTACGGATCGCCGAACGACACGGCAGGACACCCGCCCAGGTGACGCTGCGCTGGCACATCCAGCGGGGCGACATCGTCTTCCCCAAGTCGCTCAGGCGCGAGCGCATGCAGGAGAACTTCGACATCTTCGACTTCGAGCTCTCCGAGGAGGAGATGAACACGATCTCCGCCCTCAACCGCGGCGAGCGGGTCGGCCCCGACCCGGACACCTTCAACTGGATTCCCTAGTCCCTCTCACGAACTGGTCCACGGACCACAGCGATGGCGGCCGCCCGACCCGGACGGCCGCCATCGGCGCCCC